>JAGQUX010000001.1 GCA_020438215.1 Armatimonadota bacterium
CTACGCCTAAGCGATCAAAAGTATCACGCAAGAACATCATGGTGCGTCCATTTCTCAGAACAGGTGGAAAGCGCCCATCGTCGCGAACACCATCAATATAGATAGAAATTTCTTGGGCATGAGAAAATGCCGCCATAAGCGCGAAAAGAGATGATAAAACAAACTTTTGACCAATCTTAGCCATGTACTAAGATTACCAAGAAACCAATCATGAATAATTCGTGAGGATTCGTTAGTCCCGGGGAATAAAGCATCCAACCGCAGCCGTGGCTCGCTCCGAAACAGGCTTGCCAGCTAGAATCTCATCCAGGGCAACGCGCAGGTCACGTCGATAGCCCTCTTTCACCCGGCCATGCTCGATGTTTTGATCATCAATACGACCTCGATAAAGAAGTTTGTAATCCTTACTAATTACGGCAACTTCTGGTGTTACCGAGATATTCAATGCCTCAACAAGCTTCTTATTCGGATCAAGTACTATGGGGAATTCCAAACCATAATCATTACCATGCTTCACAGCAGTGTCAGCATAGTGCTCGGCTGAACCTAAATACACTCGATAAAACGGGATTTTCTTTTCAATATATTCGTTATAGATTCGCTTGATTTCCGGGGCATATCGATTAGCAATCGGGCAATCATGAGAAAGAAAAATAAGAACCGAGCATGGCCCCGCAGGCTCCTGCAACTTGAACGGATCACCCGTCACCTCGGTCGCCCCAGATAGATTCACTTTCCCTACCGGAAACGAACGATCCTGCCCCAGAATAACACTTGCCACCAATGTCGCCAGAATTGCCATACCTTCATTATATCAGGAAAACCAATTCGCAAACTTGACGAGTATAATGTAATCATCAAAGCGGTAACGATCACAACTTCCATAGTGGGACTGGCGACATTTCTTTTTGGCATTTCCAGCCAAGGAGTACCGCCGCAAGAAACAGTCACTTATCATCAAGACATTGAGCCGATGTTCTACAGGCATTGCATGCCTTGCCACGGTGCGGGTGGAAGTGGCCCGTTCCCACTTGAAACTTACGAGCAAGTCCGCGACCGGTCAGAGTTGGTTCGGTTTCAAGTTCTTGGCAAAACAATGCCGCCCCCTGCCCCATTTAGTGATCAAGGTTTCTTCTCCCACTTCACACCCCTTAACGATGAACAGTTAGTTAAATACCAACTTTGGATTCGGCAAGGTAAACAAAAAGGCGATCAATATACATGGAATCCCAAGCCATTCGGCATGCCAGTGGAGTGGGAAACTCTTAAGCAGATCGGCCAAGAACATGTCAAGGATGATGGCCCACGATACTGGAAAGTGATTAAATATCAGCTTCCCAATGAGCCCATTCGTCTGAGCGAACTCCGCCTAACTCCAAGTGCTAAGAAGGCTTTCCGTTCAGCAACAATTGCCTATTTTGATAAGAGTGATGCGCGCGTCGATCAGCTACCAAAAGAGCCAGCATCAGTGCTCCCTATTCCGGGCGAATTGATTCTAGGAAGTTGGGCCCCCGGTTACAAAGACATCAAATTCCGAAATGAAGCTACGCCCGTATTATCTCCTGGCGGAACCCTTGTTGTCCTCGCACAGTTTCAGCCTTCTGGCAAACCAGAATCAGCAGATCTTAAAGTAGATTACAAGAATCTATTCCTAGCGAAGGGCCGCTACGGTCTGAAGAACCTCACACTTTCCAAAGATCATTTTGAGATTCCCGCCGGAGAAGCCCCTATTTTCGATCTGGAAACGATCATGCCAGAAGATGGAACACTCGTCAGCCTGATCCCCGAAGCCAGATTCTACTGCGCAAAAATCACCGTCAGTGCCATTACCCCCGACAATAAGGAGATTCTCCTTTTTGACACTCAACGTTGGGATCCTTACTGGATTGGAAACTACCAATTCGGAAAAGAAATCAAGTTGCCAAAAGGAACTCGCATTCTCGCAAAATTTCAATACAACAATGACGACAAATGCGCAATGAACGAAGGGCGGACTCCAGAACCTATCTTTTCAGGTCTGGGGATAGAAAAAGAGGTCTGCCGACTGCACATTAAGTACTCGGCAGACCTCAAGTAATCTCAATCGGTTCTTATCGCTCTACACGAACTTCAAACTGATCAAGGCTAACAGAAATGTGGCCACCAACATTGAACCGGTCGGTATATCGAACTCGGAACTTGATTGCACGATTGGATTGGTTTACATAGTCTTGGAAGTTGCTCACCAAGAAATTACTGTGCACAGTGTAGAAGGATTTGATAATCCTCTTAGTAGACAATTCACACTGACCAGTAGTCCAGTTATAGACATCAATTTCTTGTCCGAGACCTTCAATATTTGTCTTCGCAACAGATTTGAAATCGACGCGAATCGGCTTGGTATCGTAGCACTGATAAGTGAGTTCAAATGAAACCTGATCAACTGCTTCACCAGCACCATCATTCGACATCGTCAAAACGGCACCGTCCTCGTCATTTATATTCCCAAGGGAACCGCTTTCGATAAAACCAGTGAGCAATTGGAAATTAGCCGGCAGTACAGTTCGAGTTGTCGCTTGCCGCGGATCTAATACATAAAATCCTGTATTGATATCACTCACAATAACATTCCCGCTTTCGAAGTAAGGATATGTGCTCCATGCTCCATTGTATCCGCGGTCATCATTTGCCGGGTACGTGTCATAGAATCCAGTGCGAACCGGATTTGTCGGGCTTTGAATATCAAAAATCTGCAGCCCTGATCGATAGTTCGCTTGGAACGTAAAACCATCAACAACATATTGGTTGTGGTCAATCGCTGGCAGTCCCGTAGTAAAGAACTTTACAAATACAGGATTTGCCAAATCTTGGACATCAAAGATGATCGATCGAGTTTCTTGTTGAAGTTGCGACTCATCAAATTCGTCGTCTACGTAAAGATACCGACCATCTGCACTCACCCAACCCTGGTGACAGTAGCCCATGTTTGCATATGTCGCGGTAGAAAGCTTGACCGGGTTCTGCTTATCGGTCATATCGTAAATGTCAACGCCGCGGCTTTCACTAAACCCAAACCAGATTTGCTTCCCTGCCCAAGGCCCCGATGTGTAGTTGTAAACAACAGCATCGTGGTGATAGTTTGTCGTCATCGAACTTGCTGGACTGACATCAACTGGATTCGCCGGATCAGTCAGATCAAAGCAAACAGTTGTTCGGGAGCCGGATTGTCGAGAACCAACAGTGTATAGGAAGCCATTCTGTTCGTCGATCACAACATTGTGCGATCGGCCCGGATTACTGATAGTTTTCACCAAAGTAACAACGCCGCTATCAATTTGCGACATATCAATCACCTGAACTCCGGTGCCAGACGTTTCGGTCACAACATAAGCGTGGTGACCATAAACTTTGATGTCACCCCAAGTGGACGAGCTGTGCGGAATCTGAGCAACAATCACCGGGCTGCTTGGATTCGTGATTTCAACAAAAGCAACTTGGTTGTTCAAGCCCACGAGCGCGTATTCGCGACCAGAAGGAGAGGTGTATCCCCAGCAGTCGTTTCCGGAGCTAGCACCAAATGTACTGAGATCAAGGTGAGCCTTCAGCTCAACGCCGCTATCCAAGGCACTGGAAAACCTGATACCACCGATATTGCCACCGCCAATTTGTCCTTTTGGTCCTCCGCCTAAGGTTTGACCACCTTTGTCGGGGATGCCCCGAAATTGGCTCCAACCAGCGGTCGCAACAGCTGCGATACTGATGACGAGACACGTTCGTGCAAAATTCTTCATTTCATAACCCTCTCGAATATCCAACGATGTTCGATCAATCTTCAGTATACGAGAGAGTTGGTTGCGATGTCAAAAAGTTCAACAAACACCTGTGAACTTTAACAGGATCGAGTTTTTTGCTTGATTTCCCCTCAATCTCGGCATAAGCCGACCGCCTCCCGGTAATCTTCGTGGCATGCTTTCGCTACTTGTTGCAAGCCTGATTTCTACGCAAGCCAATACTCCGGAGCGCCCCCGAGACATTTGGGTGTTCCGTTCCGTTCTGGATAAACATGCGCGCATGATGACGGTCGCGCTGGACAAAAACCTCTGGATCGCTTACGATGCCACCTATTGCGGACTCTACAAAGCCTGGACTGGAGACGTCAAATTTGATGGCGCGGTCTATACGACAGTCCATGGGCCGCAACCAACCGCACAGGGTCTTCCCTACATTCACAACGATCCCGACACAACGACTTGGACTTTCGTTCCGACTAACGGCAAAGCGGTGCCACTGAAGCCCACGTTCAAGGGCTACACGGTTAAAAACAATAAGGTCGCGATCAAGTATGAAATCCCAATGGCGAACGGTCGCAAAGCAACCGTGATCGAGCACCCCGAATACGATGGAAGCCGCGAAGGCACTGTCGGTTTCGAGCGCGTTTTTGAAGTCAGCGGACTGACGGGTGGTTCCCTCGCGATCAATGTCCGAAACCAGGGCCTGAAACGAGGGCTCGGCGTCAAAACGGACTCCGTTTTCAAGACGCTCGGTACCGACAATGAATGGACAAACTCTCAATTCATCATCAACAAGAACGGTGAATCTCGCCTGACCATGTATTTCGAGCCGCTGAAGATGGCGGTGGCGAATACAACACCGCTCCCCGCTCCGAAGCCTGTTCAGCAACAAGACGAATCGAAAGAACGCGAGCCTGGTTTGGCACTACGTCTTTATAACATCGGCGAATCGATGGCGCAACTCCCTAAGCTTGTGCCTGGACAAACCGCCAACGTCAACACCGTCATTCCAACGGTGAATCTCTCCGGCGCGGACGCTTTCTTCGGACTGACCGATCAGTTCTACTTGGAGATCACGGGCTACGTCAAGATTCCGGTCGCAGGCAAGTACACCTTCAAGCTGGCCTCTGACGATGGCAGCGAAATGTCGTTCGACGGCAAGGTCGCAATTAGCCACGATGGTCTTCACTCAGCCTATCCGCCAGATGGAGAAAAGACGGTCACCCTCGATCTAGATGCGAAGGAATACCCGATCCTTGTTCGCATGTTCGAGAACGCAGGAGACGAAGCGGTTATCCTGAGTTGGAAGAAACCAGGCGATTCCGACTTTGAAATCGTGCCGACTTCCGTCCTTTCCACACCAAAAGGCGAAGTCCGCGTTACCGCTCCAGGCAAGAAGCGCATCTACGGACAAATCCCCACCCGACAAGGAGATCGCCGTCCGTTAGAAAGCGTCCACCCCAGCTATAAACTCTCGACTGTCCGACCAGAAAACTTCCATCCTCGTGTGGGCGGCATTACCTTCCGCCGTGATGGAACGATGGTGGTCTGCACCTGGGATCCTGATGGCGCCGTCTACGAAATCACCAACTACAAGGGTGATCAGAAGGACATCAAGGTCAAGCGGATTGCCGCAGGGCTCGCTGAACCGCTCGGCCTCCTGACGGTTGGCAACGATCTGTTCGTGCTTCAAAAGCAAGAGCTGACCCAGCTGATTGATAACGACGGCGACGGACAAATCGACGAATTCAAGTGCATCGCCAACGGCTGGGGTGTGACTTCAAACTTCCACGAATTTGCGTTCGGTCTGGTTTATAGCAAAGGCAAGTTCTACGCAAACCTTGCCACCGCAATCAATCCGGGTGGTAGCTCCACCAAGCCGCAAAACCCCGATCGCGGTCGCACGATTGAGATTTCCAAAGATGGAACTTATCGGTTCATTGCTGCTGGACTTCGCACCCCGAACGGCATCGGTTTCGGTGCGGGCGGACGAATCTTCGTTTCCGATAACCAAGGTGACTGGCTCCCCAGTTCCAAGATCCTGCTCCTTCAGGAAGGCGCATTCTGGGGTAACCGATCGGTTGATCCAGTCGGAACCAAGGACATCAAGGACACACCTCCGGTTGTGTGGCTGCCGCAAAACGAAATCGGCAACTCACCTAGCCAAATCGCCGCTTTGGATCACGGCGTATACCGCGGGCAGATGGTGCACGGTGACGTCACCCACGGAGGCCTCAAGCGGGTCTTTGTTGAATATGTCAATGGCGTCGCTCAAGGCTGTGTCTTCCGATTCACCCAAGGGCTGGAAGCGGGCATCAACCGCGTCGTCGTTGGTCCAGACAAGGCGTTCTATGTCGGTGGTATCGGCTCCTCGGGCAACTGGGGACAAACCGGCAAGGCCTCGTACGGACTCCAGCGTCTTGAGTTCACCGGCAAATCAACATTTGAAATGCTGGCCGTTCGTGCAAAGGCAAACGGTATGGAAATCGAGTTCACCGAGCCACTCGGTGAAAGTAGCGGCTACTTACCAACTGACTACGCAGTTCAGCAATGGCGATACGTTCCTACGGAAGAGTACGGCGGCCCGAAAATCGACGAAGAAACCCTGACGATCAAAAGCGTGACGCTCAGCGATGATCGCACCAAGGCGTTCCTAGAGGTTCCTGGTCTGAAAGCAGGACACGTTGTTTATGTTCTGCTTCACCCGACCGTCGCAAACGGTAACGGGCAAGCGGCATGGACAACCGAAGGTTGGTACACCCTCAACGAGCTTCCGAAGGCGAAAGGCAAAGTTGCTCCCGCCCGCACGACTCAGATCACCCCGGCTCGAGAAGCTGGTTTCCGACCGCTCCTTGAGAACGGCGACCTCTTCAAGTTCCGTGGCTATAAGGATGAGCAAATCCCTGCGGGATGGTCGGCAGAAGGCGACACTCTTGCCTATACACCGGGCAAGGGCGGCGGCGACATCATGACCGAGAGCACCTACGCAGACTTCGACCTGCGATTCCAATGGCAAGTCTCCGAAGGCGGCAACTCAGGCGTGATGTACCGGGTCAGCAACAACCATAACTATCCGTGGGAAACCGGTGCGGAATTCCAAGTGCTGGATAATGTCCGCCATGCAGATGGGGCGAATCCATTCACAAGCGCGGCGAGTTGCTACGCCCTCTTCGAGCCAGCATTCGATGCAACACGCCCGGTCGGGATGTGGAACGATGCTCGCATCGTGGCACGCGGAACCAAGATCGAGCACTATCTGAACGGAATCCTCGTCACCAGCTACGACACCGCCTCCGATGAGTGGGCACGGCGAATGAGCGAATCTAAGTTCAAAGATATGCCGGACTTCGCGAAGAACCGCGAAGGGTACATCGTGTTCCAAGACCACGGGGACTTGGTGCGCTTCCGCGCCATCCGCATCCGGCGACTGTAATTACCGGATGAGTCCGGTGGATTGCTACTCTAAATCAAAGTACTGATCCACCGGGCTCTGATTATCATAAAACTGCCCGAGGCGAAGCCGTTTCGCGTGGCCATCCGCCCAAAAGATCGTCGCCCCAAGCGCAAACGTTGGGTCAGGGCGACCCCAGCAATCCGTATCCGCCGCCGATGGCGGAAGCAAGTGCTTCCCATCATCTCCACACCAGGACCCCTCTATGCTGGCCTTAGCTGAGCTGAACACCACCGTTTCTGCTGGTGAACCAAGAGCCGTGCTTGCCACAGCTCGATGACCATCGAAGTTGCTGAAATCAGGCAGGATGTCGGTCAGGTAAAGCTCGTTATAGCCAAAGTGGCTGGTGGGTTCCCCACTCAAATCTTTCTCAGAAACCTCAGAGCCTGGGCATAGCCAAATCTGCTTGTTCTTGACATAAGGATCAAGGATATCGAGCCAGAGATTGAATCCGGTATCCGTGGCATACGCCGCCAGGCAGAACGTGTCGTCGTAGTCGGCTTGATAGAGAAGCATAGCAATCCCCAGATTCCGTTGATTGCTCATGCACTGCGTCGCTTTTGCCGCGCCTTTAGCTCGAGCAAAGACGGGGAAGAGGATTGCCGCCAGAATTGCGATGATCGCAATAACAACGAGAAGTTCAATCAAAGTAAAGGCACGACGGGAACGAAACACGCTCAGGATAATGACCTAAACCGACCGGACTTTGCAAAGAAAAAGCCGCGGGAGCATGACTCCAGCGGCTTTTTTAGTCATTTCCACACCATCCGATCAATAGATCGAATCGGGATAGTAATAGTCTTTCGCATTGCCTGGGAGCACGATCTCAACCGGAATAACTTCATCCATCTGAGTGTCTCCGGATTTCTTCCCTGCTTCCAGATCTTGAATACATCGACGAATACCATCTGCAATCATCTGCGGTGAGTAGGTCACAGTAGCCGGGAATTGAGCATCGCCATCCATGACTCGCTTGACGACGTCTTTCATTCCGCCGCCACCAACGAGCCAAACGTTAGTCATCTTCGCTTCTTTCAAAGCTTGCTCGGCCCCCATCGCCATATCATCATCAGCCGCCCAAATCGCTTGGACGTCGGGGTACTTCGTCAAGAGGGTTTGCGTGACTTTGTACGCTTCCTCACGATTCCAATTCGCCACTTCGCTCGCCATGATCTGAACGCCGGGGAACTTTGCCTTCATCGTGTCTTCGAAGCCGTTCACGCGGTCGGAATTCACATCGCAGATCACCCCTTGCAGGCAGATGATCTTGCCGGTGCCACCGAGCTTTTCGCCCATAAATTCAGCCGCTTTTTCACCAAAAACTTTGTTGTCGCCACGCATCCAAACATCTGCGATCGGTTTAGTCAGGCCACGGTCAACACTGACGATGTAGACCCCTTCTTTCTTAGCTTTTTCGACTGCCGGGGTCACCGGGCCAGGCTCAAAACTGAGGACAACCAATCCATCAAGACCCTGTGTTGTCATCGTCTCAATCTTGTTGAACTGCTCAGAGCCATCGGTTGCCGTTTGGACAATGATTTCAGCGTTAGGAAATTCTTCCTTCATTTGCTCTGCCCACCAGACAACGCCACCAGTCCAGCCGTGATCACCAGCCGGGATCGACACACCAATTCGGAGTTTTTCGCCCGAAGTCGATGCCGTAGTGCCTGGTTCACCCGTAGTTTCGCCGCCATTATCAGCGGGTTTGCTACATCCGAACAAACCGAGTGTGAGAAGGCCAGCAAAGGCCAAAAGAAAAAGCCTGCGATTCATACCGTCCCGATTTTAGCCAATTCGAGCGGCGAAGGCAAATGAATCTGTTATTTTCCTCGCTGGAGAAGAGCGGCGACTAAGATAATTCCCCCCTTGACAACACCTTGCCAGTAAACCGAAACGTCTGCGGTCACAAGCAGAGTAGAGATCAACCCAAGCAGAAGAACTCCTACAAAGGTGCCCCAAATCCGGCCACGTCCGCCGTTCAGGCTCGTTCCGCCAATAACGACAGCGGCAATGGCATCCAACTCCCAAAACAAACCGGTTGATCCACTCGCTACACTCGCGAGCTTTGAAACTTGGATGATCGAGGCAATCCCAACACACAGGCCAACCAAACCGTAGGTCAAAAATTTGATTTTTTGTACAGGAATTCCCGAATATCTTGCTGCTTTCTCGTTCGATCCGACCGCAATCACATGGCGCCCAAACTGCGTGCGATTAAGCAGAAAACCGAACACAAGAGCCAGCGCAATCCATATCCAGATCGGCCAAGAAAAAGTGATCGGGATATCGTTTCGATTGACGATGGATGAATGCTCAAAACCAGTGTTTGCGATGACTTGCAACCCCTCTGTTTTGGTCGCATTGATCGTGCCTCCTTCCGCAAAAGCCTGACCGAGAGATCGGAAAGCAAGCAATCCAACAAGTGTCGCGACAAAGGGAGCGATCTTGCCCCAAACAATCACTGCTCCATTGAACAGCCCAATGACCAGCCCCGACACCATCGCAATCAGGCAGGCGTAGATCACCGCGACATTTTCTGGCGTCCCCGATGCAATGAACTTGTTGAAGTTCAACATCATCAGAACGCCGCTGAGTGCGAGCAAACTCCCAACGCTCAGATCAATTCCCGCCGCGATAATCACGAACGTCATCCCGAGCGCGACGATGCCCTTATCCGCGTTTTGGGTGAAGAGTTGCACGATCACGGGCCATTGAAGGAAGCTCCCACCTTGGGTGATCGCGGCATACAAGAACACAAGGATAAAGGCAATAAGAACGCCCCAATCTTGAAAAAATCGCTGAGCCTTCATACTCCAACCCCCGCTGCCAAATTCATGATGCTCTCTTCCGAAATCTCTTCTCCCGACAACTCGCCGACCATTGCAAAATCTCTCATCACATACACCCGATCACACATCCCAATCACTTCTGGCAGGTCGCTGGAAATCATCAGTATCCCTAATCCTTGATCGGCTAGCTTCCGCATCTCAGAGTAAATCTCGCCCTTCGCTCCCACATCCACCCCACGGGTGGGTTCATCAAGAATGAGGAGCTTCGGATCGGTCGCCAGCCACTTCGCCAGCGATACTTTTTGCTGGTTGCCGCCACTCAGTGATGACACAGGATCGCGCACATCGGCGATCTTCATGTTCAATCGCTTCCGCCAGTCTTCGGCCCGCTCATGGATAGCTCTCTTATCCAAAATCGCCCCTGCTCCCTTCGCCAAAGAAGTGTTCCACTCTATAGGAAGATCTAGGTGCAGCCCAGATTCCTTGCGGTCTTCGCTCACATAAACCAGTCCTGCGCGCATTCCGGCTTGTAATCCACGCCCTACCGGTACACCTTCCACTTCTACTGAGCCTGAGCCTTGAGCCAATCCAACCAGAGCTTCGGCAAGCTCTGTGCGCCCGGAGCCAACTAATCCGGCAATCCCCACGATCTCGCCTGCCTTGACATTCAGATCAACTGGGCTTTGGCAACCAAAGAATTGAAATCCGCTGACCTTGAAAAGCTCGTTGCCGGTGCCAGCAGAAACTCGCGCAGGAAACATATCCGATAGCTCTCGCCCCACCATCATCGCTGCAAGTTGTTGCTCGCTCGCCTCGATGGCATCCACCGACCCAACAAACTGTCCATCCCGCAAGACCGCGATGTCATCGCAATTCTCTAGCAATTCATGAAGGATGTGCGAAATCAGAATGATGCAAACACCTTCCTGCTTGAGTTGAGCAATCAATCGAAAGAGAGCCTGAGTTTCTGGATCGGAGAGCACTGCCGTCGGCTCATCCATGATCACGACCTTGGATTGATGAGACAGAGCCTTCGCGATTTCCACAAGCTGCTTCTGCGCCAAGGGTAGGTCACCCAGTAACTGCTTTGGAGAGGCTTTGCAGGAAACGCGATCTAGCAATTCCTGCGCTTTCGCATTCATTGCTTTAAAATCAATCACCCCGAATTTTCGCGGTTCATGACCAAGGAAGATGTTCTCTGCCACCGAGAGATCGTTCACCAGATTCAGTTCTTGGTGAATCATCACGATCCCGTGCGCCATGGCATCGTGGACAGACCGGAATCGAACAGAAGCCCCTTCCACCGATATCTCGCCAGAATCCTGTGATTCCACGCCGCTCATAATCTTCATCAGAGTGGACTTTCCTGCCCCATTCTCGCCAATAATTCCGTGAACCCTGCCGGCAGCAAATGCCAACGAAACCCCATCCAGAGCGGTCACGCCCGGATATCGCTTCGTAATGCTATTCACCGACAAAACCGACATGCGAAGGACGATTATTCCCCAATCGGTATGCTGATCGCACCATGAATGTTGTTTGGGGACTCGTGATCGGTGCGGTTGCAGGAATTTTAAGCGGACTCTTCGGGATCGGCGGCGGAATCATTGTTGTTCCTGCGCTCATTGTCCTGCTCGGTTTCAGCCAACACAAAGCCCAAGGAACCAGCCTTGCCGCTTTGGTTCTCCCGGTCGGGATTCTCGGCGTGGTCGCTTATTGGAAAGAAAAGCACGTTGATCTCACCGCGGGGATGGCGATTGCGGTTGGACTCTTTGCCACTGCACCGCTAGGAGCCAAGATCGCTCAGAACTTCGACCCGCTCATGATGCGAAAGGTGTTCAGTGTGTTCTTAGTTGTTGTTGCCAGCTATCTTTGGTTCAAGAAGTAGGTTCGACTGACTGTACTTTCTTCATTCGTGATCGCGCGAATAGCATGATCGCCAAACCGATCACCAAAGATGCGGCTCCACCCAATTTCATCAATCCCGTAACAAACTTCACGGTCTTGAGCTGTGTCGGATAAATCCCGTTTTCCTTCAGATAGGTGTCATCCAGATAAGGCAAATCCGGGTTCTCCGGGTTCTCGATAACCGCTTTCTCGTCTGTGATCACATATTCCTGTGGGCTCCCGATCGGGGTGCCAACATCACCAAACAATGCCGCCTCCGGCGAAGGCTGAACGAGCTGATACATCCGGGCTTGTGACTTGGCTTTGTTCTCGCTAAAGATGCCAACCGTTGCCGTCATCACCCCGACAATCATTCCGAGGATTCCAAGGATCAAGAGAAATTTCATAGAAAAAAGGGAGCCCCGGGTTTCCCCGGGGACTCTGGGTTTGTTTGTTGAGAGTGAGGAGTAAAAACTACGCGCCCGACTGACCGAAGACTGTCAGAGAAATGGTAACTGTGTTCGATACCTTGCTCTTGGCTTGCGCCGGAACCATGACTTTGTAGTCAGAGAGGTTCACTTTGAAGCTCGTTTTGACTTGAACAACGTCGCCTTTCAAACCAGCGTTTTGCGTTGCAGACGAAGCCTTCATGTACTTCACCGTTGCGTTGACTGTGATGGTTTTGGTGACGCCGTGCATCGTGAACTTGCCGGTGACTTTGTAGTCGTCGCCTGTCACATGCTGAACCTTGGTGGTCACAAATTCGATCGTTTTGTATTTGTCGGTGTCCAGCCATTGCGCGCTTCGCATGTGCTCATCACGAAGATCAATTCCGGTGCTGACGCTTGCAGCATCAATCACGACTTTCGCACTTCCTGTCTTCTTGGTGGGGTCAAACGATACGTTGCCACTCACCTTGTGGGAACGTCCGGTGAAAGTTTCAAAATCGGCAACACTTTCCACTTGCGCAATCTGCATAGCGGGCGAACCCTTGCCAAGGGTGAAGTTGATCGGTGCGGCGTTAGCAATAATTGCTCCGGCAACCATTGTCAAAACAAGAAGTGATTTCAGTTTCATAGTTTTTGCTCTTCGTACTCGCAACCGCATGGATGGTTGCGGATGCAATCACCTTCTACGCAAGGCGGAAGGGATGCATCTCGAAAGTCAATCCCGCCTTCTTCGGTTCCAAATTTCCTTGCCGCCGGGACTAAGAAGCCATAATGATGCTTCAGAGCCCTGCATGAACATCACCAAACGCGAGATTATCGACTTAGACGGATGCCCCCGTTTCTATTGGCTCTCACGATTTCAAAAGCAGCTCGCCGGTGACAAGCTCGACCAGATGACCATGTGGATGGTCGCAGGGATGCGGATTGGTGAAGCGGCACGAAAAGAATTCTCATCCGGACGCATGGCAACCGGCGGCCCGATCACCTTAGAAAGGCTCAACGATATCCCCGAAGTTCTCTTCGAGGCGAATTTTGAGTGGGAAGGCTTCACCACCCGCGCAGACGTCCTCACAAAAACTCCCGAGGGGCTCGTCATCACTGAAGTCAAGGGCAGCAAGTCTAGCGAGGATGGCGTCAAGCCTGAACACATTCTGGACGTGGCGTTTCAGCTCTATGTCATCCGTAAGCTTGGACTAAAAGTAGCGCGGATAGAGTTAATGCTTCTCAATGCGAACTACCAGCTGGGTGGTACTGAACCTCTCTTCGTTCGCACAGATGTCACGAATATTGCCGAAGAGTTCATTCCCGAAATTGAACGCCGTATCCCCGAAGCCGGCAAGCTGCTCAGCCAAGATTTTGCCCCTGACCTTGAGCATCACTCTGCTTGCAAGCCGTGCCCATTCCACCGACACTGCTGGAAAGATGCGGTGAGTAGCGATGTCATGTACGTCCCGCGCAAACAGTCGAAAGCAATCAAGGAACTGCATGACAACGGAATCGTTAACATTCGGCAATTGGACGAATCATCGCTCAAGCCCAAGTCTGCGGATATCAAAGTCAGTCGTGCAGAAAAGTCTCCTAACGGGCTCTACATCAACCCAGACATTGTCAAAAAAATCCCGACCGGACTCCTAGCATTTGTCGATTTCGAGTCCGCACAAATGCCTCTTCCCCGCTTTGTAGGAGACGGAGTTTGGAGCGAGGTTCCATTCCAATGGAGCATGCATATCCTCGATACAGACACAGGCGAACTTGAGCATTTCGAATTTGTCGATGTCAGTGGCGCAGATCCCCGCCCTGGATTTGTAAAATCGCTTTCGGAGCGACTGGATTCACTCGGAAAAGATTGGAAGGTGTTCCACTATTCACCTTACGAAATCGCCAGCCTGACCCGCCTCATCAAACGGGGTGTTCCTGGTGCCGAACAGCTCCGCGAGCTTTTCACTGGCCACGCAATCGACCTTATGAAAGTCGTGGAAGAAAACATCTACCACCTCGACTTCTGGGGGTCGTACAGCATCAAATCCGTTTACCCCGCCCTTATAAAATCAAACCCCTACGATGGGCTAGATATCGCCGATGGAGCCAGTGCCGCCCTTGCATATCAAGAAGCAACCGAGGAGCAAACGACTCCCGCAAAGCGCGCAGAAATCGAGGCATCTCTCAAGGAATACTGCCAGCTCGACACGCTAGCCATGGTGGATATCTACCGCTTCCTTTGGGCAGAAGCAGAGAAGCTCAGCGACTGAATTTCGGCAGAATTTCAGTCCCTGATTCACTGACCCAGTACGCTTTCCCTTCTCCGACCGGCGCAAACCCGACTGGCGCTTCGTTTTCGATCACCACACCAACCCCTCCGTCAATACACAGCGCGCGATCCATCACCCCGAAAGCCAGTGACCCAGCAACATGAGGCTTGCGCTCTGGCTCTTCGTCGTAGTGAGGGCAACAGTACTCATCAACCCAACCTAGCCCCTCCAAATTGGATAGCCCACCCGGATTCGAGTCCGTGCTATACGTCCGGAACCAGCAATTCGCGCCTGCACTCACACCCGCGAGGGGCTTCCCTCGATCGTACAAGTGACGGATAGCGGTGTCCACGCCCCATTCTCGCCAAAGAACAAGCATGTTGCGAGTATTCCCCCCGCTGACAAAAATCAAGTCGTGCTCATCTAGATACGCTTCGATATCTTCGACTTCCAGGCGATAAAGCTCGAGTGTGTTCCCCGTAATACCCAGCAATTCACACGATTTTTGGAACCTTGCAATACGGAAAAGTGAGTCTCCACTGGCGGTCGGGATCAGGCACACCTTAGGTTTTTCAACGCCAATCCAATCCAACATGAACCGGTCAAGACCATCGCCATGCGCTGATTCAGAATCAAAACCTCCCCCACCGATTGCGAATATCCGCCTGAGCATGAAAAGACCATACCACGAGGAAACTCCCCAAGACATAAAGTAGTTGCACATGCAACTATATGAAATCACTTAATTAATAACTATTTCACAGAACTCCCACTTCCATTAATGCGTTAATAAAATCATAGCGTTGCATTGGCATCGCTTGGAGAGGCATGAATAAAGGCATTTGGTGTGCCGCGCTTTTGGGCGTGGGCGCAACCGCACACTCATCGTTGAACCTAGGCAAAGTGATGGCACTCGGTGATAGTATCACTGCTGGTTCCGGAATCAGCATCACTGACGGCGGTTACCGGGGCCGCCTTCAAGACAAATTGGATTCTCAATCAATCGCTTACTCTGATTGGGTTGGCTCCAAAGGCAACGCCGCCATCACTGGCTGGGACGACCACCATGAAGGGCACAGTGGTTGGGAAGTCTCTCACCTGCTCAACGGTCACCCAACGCAAACGGGTGACGGCAAGATGTCCGATTGGTTGAGCACTTATAACCCTGACACGATCCTTTTTATGGGTGGCGGCAACGACTACCAAAACGTCGCGATGAGAGACAGAGCAAATCTGAAAGCGCTTTTGACTTCCGTTGGGAATGAATTTGAAGCTCTCGCCCCCGATGCAACCGTTTTTTGGGCCGGCTCGATCAAGAACAAATGGGCGGTCATGGATTCCTATCTGTTGATGTTGGATGAAGTCGTTGAAGAGGTTGCAGCGGAGCAACGCCTTCTCGGGCGGGACTTTGTTTACGTGGACATGTACACGGCACTCGACCCTAATGCAGGAACGTTCACTAATGGCGACAATAGCCATCCCAACAACTTAGGGTACGAAGCAATTGCGGAACGCTGGTCAACTTCTATTTCAGCAGTACCAGAGCCAGGCACAATGCTTCTCTTAGGAGTTGGCTTGGGTGCATTGAGCCTGCGAAGAAGGCGACATTCTAAATTCTAAAATAGATTTGCTTGCGAAGAAAAAATATGAATGGTGGGCGATGAGGGACTCGAACCCCCGACATCCTCGGTGTAAACGAGGCGCTCTACCAACTGAGCTAATCGCCCGAACAGGCTGATCAGTTATACCGCGTCAGCCACGATCAATGTCAGGAATGATGCACCCAACGGCCTCAGTTTTGGGAACAGAGACCTTTTTGCTGCTCGTGATTTCTGTTAGCGCAATACGCAAATCTTCGCGTGTGGGCTTGTCACGCCGGATGCCCGTGCGCGGGTATGTGTCATCAACCCTTCCGAAATACGTCACCTTGCCCTGACTATCAAGCACCACCGCCGTGGGCGTTACTAGTGGTTTAAGCCCCTTCACCAATTGGTGGTTTTTATCCACATAAGTGTCATATTTCATCCCGTAGTCGGACTTGTGCTCATCCACCCGCCATTTGCTGATCGTGGGGTCAATGTAAACCCCTAAGAACTTCACATCCTTGTCGGCAAACTCTTTCACCATTCGGTTGAAGGTGGGTTGATACTGGTTTGCGATGGGGCAACTGACATTGAGAAATATGATCGCCGTTGCTTTCCTACCGCTCAGTGCAAAACTCGATCCATCGGTTGTCGTCACCGACTTGGGAAGTTCAGCGGGAGTCAGCACGAGGCTCGCGGCAAGAATAGCGGTCATCAACATTGGTTACTTGTCCTGACGATCAAAACTGTTCGCGGTTGCAGTTCACCAACCGCTGGCGGCCAAATGGTCGCTCAAAAGCTTGAGAACTTTCCCTCGATGGCTGATTGCGGCTTTCTCCTCGGGGGTGAGCTGAGCCATTGTGCAACCCAACTCGGGCAGGAAGAAGATGGGGTCATATCCGAAGCCTCCAGTCCCGGTCTGCTCATAAGCAATCCTTCCTTCGCACACGCCCTGGAAGGTTTGCGTGGCATAACCTGGCTTCGCAAGAGCAACCCAGCAGTTGAATCGTGCCGAACGCTTCTCGTCCGGCAAGCCATCTAGCTTTTCCAGAACTAAACGCATTTTTTCACCAAATGGTGTGTCTTCTCCAGCAAACCGCTTTGACCACACGCCCAATTCCTCTGGAATGGCGTCGATCTCAAGACCAGCATCGTCGGCAACGCACCACTCGCCCGTAAACTCAGCCGCCGATTCCACTTTGATAATCGCATTCTCTTTGTATGTGGTTCCCGTTTCTTCTGGCTCTGGCGCACCGGGATAATCGGCCAGCGTCACAATCTCCAACTCAGGGAAATGCTCAGAGAGAATCTTCACCATCTCACCCGCTTTTTTCGCGTTGTGAGTGGCGATCACCAAACGGTTAGAATCCATGCTCTTTAGCTCAGAACTTCCTTTTGCATTTCGAACAGTTCTTCGATACCTTTTTTCGCCAAAGCGAGCATTTTGCCAAGTGTATCGGCACCAAACGGTTCAGTTTCTGCTGTTCCCTGGATTTCAACAAACCGTCCGCTGCTCGTCATCACGACATTCATATCTGTGTTCGCCCGGGAATCCTCGTGGTAACAAAGATCGAGCATCGGCTCTCCACCCACGACACCGACACTGATCGCACCAAGTTGTTCATTAAACAAAGGCTGCTTGATCATCCGCTGACCAACCATCCACTGCATCGCCTCTTGAACCGCAACATAAGCACCGGTAATCGCGGCGGTGCGAGTTCCGCCGTCCGCCATGATCGCATCGCAGTCCACGGTGATTGTCCGCTCACCCAGTTTTTCGAGATCAATCACAGTGCGAAGTGCCCGACCAATCAATCGCTGAATTTCCAGTGATCGACCATTACAACCCCGATCGCCGTCGCGGCGATTGCGGTCTCGACCAGATCGCGGGAGCATCGCGTACTCCGCCGTCACCCAACCCGAGCCAGAGCCCTTCATGAATGGCGGCACACGGTCTTCGACAGTCGCAGTGATATACATGTGGGTGTCTCCCATTTTGATGAGGCATGATCCCTCGGCGAATTTCGCCACCCCTCGCTCCATCACAACCGGACGCAATTCATCGGCTTTTCTTCCATCAATACGCATTGCCGATCAGGATACCAAGACATTCAATTGATTTGACTCCAATTGAACCAGGACGGGGGACCCCTATTTTCCATCGGTATATTCGAGGCCATTATGCCGAAGCCCAGTTCTCGCTTTGACCGTATCCCGCCGTACCTTTTCGCCGAGATTTCCCGCGTCAAACGGGAAGCTAAAGCGCGTGGCGTTGACATTATTGATCTCGGCATCGGCGACCCGGATATTCCGACTCCTCAACCGATCCTTGATGCTCTGAAAACTGCGGTAGATAATAAGGAAACCCACCGCTACGACGAAAGCGCTCGGGGTTGGCCCGAATTCATTTCCGCGGCAGCAGATTGGTATCAACGCACCTTTGGTGTTGAACTCGATCAAGCGTCCGAGATGTGTCAGGTGATTGGGAGCAAAGAAGGGCTCGCCCACCTTGCTTGGTCTTACATTGATGCCGGCGATTACTCCATCATCCCGAATCCTGGCTATCCCGTTTACAAAAACAACACGCTCATGGCCGGTGGCGAAGTCTACGAAACTCCTCTGCTGGCTGAAAACGCCTTCCTCCCTGATCTGACCGCAATTCCAACGGATGTGGCGAAAAAAGCCAAGCTTTTCTACGTTTGCTACCCGCACAACCCAACCGCAGCGGTCGCTACGCCGGAGTTCTATCAAGACGCTGTTGCATTCTGCCGCGAGCACGACATCCTGCTAGTCAATGACATGGCGTACGCCACAGTCACTTACGATGGATTCAAGAGCCCAACGGTGCTCCAAGTCGAAGGTGGCAAGGACGTAGCGATTGAGTTCCACTCCCTCAGCAAGATGTACAACATGACCGGCTGGCGACTCGGGTTCGCGGCTGGTAACCCGGATGCCATCTCCACCCTTCAGCGGCTGAAAGATAACATCGATAGTAAGCAGTTCGGTGCCGTAGCCTTGGCCGGTGCACACGCTCTCAATCACGTTGATAACTCCGCCACAATGGCGATCTACGAAAAGCGTCGTGATTTGCTCTGCGATGGACTCCGCGAACTGGGCTGGGACATTCCAAAACCGAAAGCCACTCTCTTTGTTTGGGCACCCGTCCCCCGCGATGACATGGACTCTGCAACCTTCTGCCGAGAATTGATTGAGAAAGCAGGCGTAGTGATCATCCCTGGTTCTGGATCAGGCGATGCGGGCGAGGGTTACGTCAGGATGTCACTTACTTTGCCAGGGGATGTGGATGGTCAGAGATTCGTGGAAGCCGTCAAGCGAATTAAGGAATCTGGTCTCATCCCGGCTCGTGTCTAGATTCACTTACGATGACGCAGTTGCCGCCCTGAGCAGTTATTCGGCTCAGGCGTGGCGCCATGGGCTCGACCGCATGGAAGAGTTCTGTTCCCGCTTGGGTGTTCCCCACGGTGGAGACACAGAGTTCTTCCACGTCGGCGGCACAAACGGAAAAGGCTCGACCTGCGCGTTCATCGAATCACTCATTCGCCACCAGGGATACACCACAGGAGCCACTTACAGCCCGTACGTTTACATCCTCCGGGAGCGGTTCCAAGCCAATGGGCTCCTCATCCCGGTCAGAGATTTCGCCAGCTTGGTAGAACGAATGATCCCTGTCGCCGAAGAGCTCAAGGCGACTGACTTTGGCGGGCCATCAGAGTTCGAGTTCAAGACCGCACTCGCATTCCTCTACTGGCAAAAGCAGCGCGTAGATACCGCCGTTCTGGAAGTTGGTCTTGGCGGTCGGCTCGATTCGACGAACATCGTTACTCCCCAAGTCAGCGTAATCGTTTCAATTGGACGTGACCATGTGCACGTTCTAGGCGACACACTCGAGGAGATCGCCGAGCAAAAAGCAGGGATTATCAAGCCAGGAGTCCCCTCCATCATCGGACGCATGGAAGACGGCCCTCGACAAGTCATAGAACGTATTGCCGCAGAAAAAGAAAGCCCGCTCTGGCGAATGGGCTACGAGCTAGCGATCGACGGCGACCGCGAAGCCGGATACACACTCAAGCATCCCGGCGGTTCGACATATTTTGGGGTTCCAAAGCGGCTCCCTGGCCCAATCCAAGCTCACAATGCCGGGCTCGCTATCGCCAGCCTGATAGCAACCAACCACATCAAGGACGAAGGGAAACTGATAGAAGGGATGGCCCATGCTTGGCTCCCCGGGCGGTGCCAAGTTGTTCCCAACGGTGAACAGACCTGGGTTTTTGATGGCGCGCACAATCCCCCCGCTGCCGAAGCGCTCACCCTTGCCCTGCCGGAAATCACCAATAAACCTTGGACGATCATCATCGGGATGCTGGCTGACCACAGCACTGATGGCTTGATTGAATCGCTGGCTCCCTATGCCGCAGAGTTCCGGTGTGTCCCCATTGACTGGCACAGAGCCAGAACTCCGCAAGAAATCGCAGAGCGCGTCACAGAACTTGGCTTTTCAGGCTCAGCATATGATTCCATTGAAGAAGCCACCCAGAGCATCGCAACCGAACACGTCTTGGTGACGGGAAGCTTCTATCTCCTGAAAGAAGTTGCTGAAACCACCGGATTATGGAATCGCGTCATTAGGCCGCCCGATGCACTTTTTGAAACTTAACGGAACTCTCACCACGCTAAAACCGTTCAGGCATACGTGGGACCTCTTAATGAGGTCACGAGAAGGAATCGAAAAATGTTGAAGAAAGCAATTTTTGGAATGGTCGCGCTTGGCGCACTCGCTCTGCCGGTTCTCGCCGGTCTGGATAGCGGACTCAAAGTTGGCGAATCCGTCACCCCGTTCCACCCACAGCACGTTGCTGGCCCGGATGCTGGCACCGACACCTGCCCACCGTGCAAGTACGGCAACCGCCCGGCTGTTCAAGTTTGGGTCAATGGCGATAGCTCCGAAAACATCATGGCGATCGCAAACAACCTTTCCGCACAAGTGGATGGCTCCGATGCAGAACTCAAAGGTTTTGTGATCAACCTCACCAAATGTGATGCTTGCGTTGATGCCGCAAAAGAAATGGGCAAAGCCGCTAAGATGAAGAACATCGGTATCGCTTACCTGCCGATCACCGACGAAGCGGTCAAGAACTACAAAGTGAACACCAGCGCAGACGTGAAGAACACCGTCTTCGTGTACAAGAATCGCAAAGTGGTTGCTAAGTTCGTGAACCTGAAGGCTGACAAAGCTGGCCTCGGTGAACTGAACGCTGCTATCGCTAAGATCAACAACTAAATTCTCTTCGAGAACAAAACCAACAAGAGCTTGAGCCATGCGCTCAGGCTCTTTTTCTATTTGGGGAGGAAGCCAAAGTAACCGTTGGCAATCAGCCACAGGAACCCAAAGTAGATCCCGTAGCATCCAAACACGATCAATACAAACCGGATACACAACTTCACGAACGGCAGTCCGAGCTTGCGCGCGATGCGCTCTTGTTTCAGAACTCGTTCGCGTTGCTTTTCGGTGAGGCGAGGCGAGTGGTAGTAGCGATGTCGCCAATTACGGATGAAGTCTCCCCTCATCCGCCGCAGAAGGAATCCCCAAGTCCAGCGGGCCGCGATATGCGTTGGATCACGCATGAACTTTTCTACTCCGGATTCTTCGGCATTGGCGTCACCAGACGCCCAACTTCATCGAAAAAGGCGAGCACCAAGGGAGCCACCGGTTCGGCATTCCGCACAACTTTCACCAAAATGTCGTTCTCACCCGAAGTCTCGAATTCCGCCATGTACTTCCCTTGCGCGCGCGGAACCGGAGTATGGACATCGTGATAGCGCAGAATCTGCCGCCCATCCACAAACACCATCATCCCCGTGCCGATTGCGCCAATCATTGAGATTTGTCCGGCGGCAGGGAACGTCATCTTTGCATGAAGATAAGCCACGCCCGGCCCGTTTTTGAACAGCGGCTCGACATCCATCACGACATGGGAAAACGGCGTCTGATTCCAAACGACCGGCATATCAGAACGCCCATTGTGATAAGAATCCAAAGCAATTTCCCGCTCGGGGCCGTACGATTTTTGGTATCCCGCGCCATCATGATTTGCGAACGGGCCAATCGTGTTCCAAGTTGGAGCTTTGGCCAAAGGAACGATCACATCGCGTCCATCAGCCCGCAGACGGAGAAGCTGATTCGCCTCGGCATCCAGGCATTTGATCACCGCAGGGAAACTGACTTCTGCATCAGCGGCAAGCTGGCAATCCTTCACACGTGAAGCAACCTCCAACCCCGGCGTCCCTGCGAGCGAGAATTCAAAAGTGCGCGTTTCCTCCGACCGATTCTTGATCTGGAACTGCATGCTGATCGACTGATCCTGGGCAAGAAATGGAGGATCAAAGTATTCGATCATGACGAGCAAGTCGCCGGCCATGTGCGAGGTTTTCCGTCCCGCACCAATCAGGTTCCGCTTGAGGCCCGCGCTCACCAGCTTGATCGGCTCTTCGAGTTGGAGTTCCGGGATAGGCTCTCGTTCTGGTTCTGCAACAGGTTCATTCGCAGGTTCTGCATCAGGTGTTTCTGAAACTGACTCTTCCGCGGTTTCAGTATCTGTGTCAGGAGAAGCAACCTCAGCAGGCTCCTCGGGAGCCACCTCTTCGATAACAGGCTCCACGACAACCGGCTTCTCCATCGGAGCCAAGCTGTTTAGTTCTGGCCTGAGCGGCTCACAGATGGAAAGAAAATCTTCTATCGCGGCAGGAGGATCGAGTCGGCGTAATGTCGGTGTCGCAACGTAATCCTTCCCGAGCGGAGTCAGCCACTCATCTTCAATGCCACCCGCCAAAAGCGTAGCGATTAACCCTACTGCGGCGGTGTTGTGCCCCGCTGATGATCCGAGCCCCGCGGTCAGGAGCATGGCCTTTCCGGGGTTCCCTTCCCCGTTCACCACCCCCATGAGAATCCACGCCATGTTCAAGTTGATGTCGTGCTGATCTAGGATTTTGAACTCGCCCGGCATATTCAGCTTGAGTTCTCGCGGGCGTTCCACCTGCCCCACTGAGGACAGAATGTGCGGGATCATCTTGACGAACGGCGCATTGTCTGGGAGATTCTTCGCCAGGGTCTTGATCCAATCTGATATCGACATTCCCGGACGAGTGACGGCGATTGTTGCCGCTAATCCCGCTGGGAGGGTTGCTCCGAAACTGTTGTGATCGATGGACGCATCGTAATACGCCGCCTTATACGCCTTGTCCGGCTGCCCATGATAAACCAACCCCCAAAACAAGGTTCGCCCGATTGCCTCGCTCCCCATCGGGAGCGGCTGCATCATCTGCCCTGAAGCTGGGCTCGTAAATCCGTAGCGCAGAGCGGCATATCCATACACCGACTCCTCCATTGTCAATTCAAGGTATTCCAGAGCGGTCTGCCCCAGAACCTCTGCCGGACGATCTTCATTGATGTGCTTGCGCCAGGCAATCCAAGCATCGATGGCATGGCTGGGTTCCATCCGCGACGGGATTGGGTCGTAGCCCGCCAACCGGGAGAAGTCAGTTCTGTTTCGTCGGGGTGATCCGAGGGTCCACCCTGCGAGGGCGGCATGGGCGGCAAGCCGGGCTAATTGCGACATCGGTAATCCTATTTTGACTTACGATTTAGGCTCGTCCGAGGATTCCTTGGCTGGGCTCATTCGCTTGAAAACCCGATCCAGATAGGCCGTTTCCGGCATCTTCATGGCTCGAGCGGCAAAGAAATACACCCAAGCCGCCATCAATCCAAAGATGAGCAATGTGATGACATCACCCAGTTTGTTACCGGTGAGATTGAACTTGTGCGCGGCCTCATAGGCAAACCAGATGAACCCACCCGAAACTGCCGCGGCAACCACCCCTTTCCCCAAAGTCTGCCAGATGCCCGCAAGGTCAATCTTGCCCACAATCTTCTGAACGTAGATCATTAGCGCACCAGCCAAAACAAGCGCGGCGACCGACCCCATATATGGAAGCCAAACGTAGTTCGATTGCTTGGTAGCGATCACTGTGAGCCAAGCCGTCCCGCCGAAAACCCCTGTCATGATCGTGCCGATCACGATGGGCGGGACTGGTTTCTGTACACTGAAAAACGCTCGCATGATGACCGGCTGAAGACACCACCCGGTGATCCCAATCGCAAAGGCTTGCAAGACCGGAGCCGTACGCAAAGTATCTTCCGCATCAAACTTCCCGAACTGCATAAGCCCGGCAATGATCTCGTTCGGAATGGCAAAGAATATCGCGCTGATCGGCAAAGCAAGAAAGATAACTGTGCGAATGGTTTTGCTCAGTTGCGATTGGAACATATCCATCTTGCCTTGAGCAAAAAACTGGCTCAAAGCCGGGAATGCGGCAATCGCCATTGCTTGGCCAAACACCCCGAGCGGAGCCTGCATTAGTTTATTCCCCAGATCATAAGCCGAGTTCACGCCGTCGGGATAGTAAGTCGCGAAATACTGCATGATCATCCCGAACACGCCGGGGAGTGAGAGACCCAAAACAACCGGAGCCATCAATCGGAAGACTTTGCGAACCCCTTCGTGCTTGGTATCCAATGTGAATTTAAACCGCGCCCCAAGCTTCTTCATTGCATACAGCGGCACGACAATGTTCCCAAGGAATGCCCCTACCAACGCCCCCCAACTCAGGCCCGCGATAGATGGAGTTACGAACGCGCTGATCACCAGCGCACCGATGATAATCCCGATGTTATAAATGTTCGGCCCAAGTCCTGGCACGGTGAAAACCTGACGTGCGTACAGCGTCCCGAACAGCAATCCACCGATAAAGAATGCAAACTGCGCGGGCAGAACAATCCGGCTCAAATAGATGATTGTCGGATAGATGCTCGGATCTTTGTTACCGGCGATCAACTCGGTGAGCTGGGGCGCAAATATCCATGCGCCGGAAATGAAAACGATCAGCGCCACCGACATGATAGACGCAACCGCAGAGAAGATGTGCCAAGCGTCATCCTCTCGGTCGGTAGTCAGATACTCCGTGAAAACTGGGATGAAAGCAGAGCTGAGAGCCCCGCCCGCCACCAGATAAAACAGCAAGTCCGGAATCTGGAATGAGATTCGGTAGGCATCGGTGATAATGTCTTGCCCAAAAACGGCGGTGATGATGATATCGCGGACAATGCCGAGGATTCGGCTCAGGAAAAGACTCGCCGCCATAATGCCGCCTGCTTTGGCGATATTCGGCGTGAGTGAAGGCTTTGGTTTTTCGTCCACGGCGGGCTCTGATTATATCGCGCAGATCGACACGGCTCTCCCGCCCAACGCCATCTGAGTTCAGATGTGTTCCCGGTCCGAGTCCAAAGCCCGCCTAAACAGTACAATCAACCCTCACCATGAGCGAAGAACAGTCCATCCGCGATTTGAGACTCGGCAAGCTCGCCCAACTGCGCGAGCTCGGCATGGATCCTTACGCCGTTGAGCGTTGGGACATTGACTATTCTGCCGCCGATCTCAAAAAACGGTTTGACGAACTCGCTCCCAACACTGAAGCCTCCGATGAAGAGAAGAAAGCGAAGTCGGTTTCCTTTGCTGGGCGTCTGGTTGCCCTGCGATTGATGGGGAAAGCCGCGTTTGCCCACATCGGCGATGGCGACGACAAAATCCAAGGCTATTTCAAGCGAGACGAACTCACCGAGGCTGAGTGGGACGCGTTCAAGCTTCTTGATCTTGGCGACCATGTGGGCGTCACTGGCTACCTCTTTGTCACCCGCACTGGTGAGCAGTCGCTCCACATCACCAGCCTCAAGCCGCTGAGCAAATCGCTCCACAACCTCCCGCTCGGGAAGGAAAAGGATGGTCAGCAGTGGTACGGGCTCACCGATCAAGAGCAACGGTATCGCCACCGCCACCTCGATCTGGTTTGTAATCACGAGGCGCGAGAAATGCTTCTCAATCGGAGCCGGATCGTGAGTGCCGTACGCCGTTTCTTCGATGATCGCGGCTACCTGGAAGTTGAGACTCCGCTCTTGCAATTGGAAGCAGGTGGTGCGGCTGCGCGCCCGTTCCTGACGCATTACAATGCCTATGATTTAGAGGTAAAGCTACGCATATCGCTGGAACTTTATCTCAAGCGGATCATCTGCGGGGATGTGCAGAAGGTGTACGAAATCGGGCGCGTTTTCCGGAATGAGGGTGTTTCTAACCGCCATAACCCCGAGTTCACTCTGCTGGAGTGGTACGAGGCTTACGCGAATCTCGAAGACATGATGACCTGCGTGGAAGACCTATTCCGCACAGTGAGTGAGAAAGTTTTTGGAACGAGCAATGTCGGAGGCTGTGACTTCGGCAAGCCGTGGCACCGCCTCGACCTCCTCACCGCCATCGAAGAGCGGAGCGGCATCAAGCCAGAAGAACTCAACGACCTCGACTCAGCAAAGGCGGCGATGAAGCGCGTTGGCCTCCCTACAGAAAAGGAGAACAACATCGGTGGCATCATCGAAAAGCTGCTGGAGCATTTTGTTGAGCCGCACCTACAAGAACCAACTTTCGTGGTCGGCTATCCGATTGAAACCAGCCCGCTGGCTAAGAAAGACCCGAACCGCCCTGGGTTCACCCGCCGGTTTGAAGGGTATGTGCTGGGCCGGGAAATCTGCAATGCGTTCAGCGAGATCAACGACCCGATTGACCAGCGCGAGCGGTTCGAGCATCAGCTAGAAGAGCGCGAGCAG
Source organism: Armatimonadota bacterium (assembly GCA_020438215.1). Classification (GTDB taxonomy): domain Bacteria; phylum Armatimonadota; class Fimbriimonadia; order Fimbriimonadales; family Fimbriimonadaceae; genus UphvI-Ar2. The sequence continues at coordinate 26,905 of JAGQUX010000001.1, forward strand.
GGTGACGATGAAGCGCACCCGATGGATGAGGATTACATCTACGCGCTGGAAAGCGGGATGCCTCCAACGGGCGGCTGCGGAATTGGAATCGACCGGATGGTCATGCTCCTGACCGGAGCTGAGCATCTGCGGGAGATTCTGCTCTTCCCGATGATGCGCCGCGAGCATCGGGATTCTGAAGAGTAATCATCCGCCATTGAAAACAAGAGAGCCTCCTGGCAAAACCAGGAGGCTCTCAATTCTTTATCAGATCAAAGTTTATCGGACGTAATGAATGACTGGATCATCGAGGTCATCCAGAAGCATCAGCGAAACGATGGGCATCGGGCGCTCCTTCGCGATTTCTCGCGCTTCATCAAACGAAACTTCCGCCGCGCTCATGCCGGTGAGTTGAATCCATTCGGCGAACTCCAAAGCCTGCGCTTCGGTGCTGAAGCAAGCGAGGCCGTGAATCCCATCGAAGCAATAGCACCCAAATTTGTTGCTCGGCATATGCTTGATCACAAAAACCCGGGTCGGGAAATCGTTGTCCAAGCCCAAAATCGGACAATCAAGGAGCTGATTCATGATAACTTGCCTTTCTTATTGGCAAGAACGGGCATTTTGCACAGGGTGCTACTCGCAAGCCCGCGGAAAAACTGTTAGCTTTCCCGCTTGAAGAACCGCTTACTCACAACCTTCGCTGGCTCTGCTTTCCCACGAATTTCCACTGCGCACTCAGTTCCAATCTTCACATCGCTATTCAAGAAGGCGAATCCAATTCCGCATTCCAGCATTGGGGAATACACGCCGCTACAAATCTCCCCGACCTTCAGACCATCCACCAACACGGGGAAGCCTGGCTCTGGACGTCGCTTACTATCTAGCTGAACACCTTGCAATTTTTGAGGCGTGCCATTTTCTCGCGCTTCGTTGATGTGCTCGCTCCCAAGGAACGACTTAGTCTTGCTGATCACCCAGCCCAGCCCAGCCGAAATCGGGGAGAGATCATCACCGAGTTCGTGCCCATAGAGCGGCAATCCGGCCTCAACCCGCAAGACGTCGCGCGATCCCAAACCGCCCGGAACAACTCCCGCCGCAACAAGTGCATCCCAGAGCTTGACCGCCTCATCTGCCGCACAGACGAGCTCAAAGCCATCCTCACCCGTGTAGCCGCTTCGTGCACCGAAACATCGCACTCCGCCAACTTCGACATTCACGATCCCAAACATTCCCGCGTCATCAATCTGTGCAGGATCATCGCACAAAGACTTAATGATATCTGCTGCCTTTGGCCCCTGTACCGCGATCATAGCGGTGCTTTCCGTGTTGTCGGTCATCACAACGCCGAACTTGTTTTGCTCATCCAGGTGGGCCACATCCTTTACGTGGTTCGACGCGTTGACCACCATGTGAAAATCTTTGTCCGAGACGCGATAAACGATAATGTCGTCCACAACCCCACCGTTCGCATTCGGGAGCATTGAATACTGTCCCTTGCCATCGGTGAGCTTGCTCACATCGTTCGTGGTCACCCACTCCAGATACTCTTCCACACGATCCCCGGTCAAATGAAGCCGAGCCATGTGGCTGACATCAAACATCCCCGCCCCAGTCCGCACCGCCTCAGATTCCGCAATGATCGAGGTGTATTGCACCGGCATGGAATAGCCAGCAAACGGAACCATGCGCGCACCAGCGGCAATATGGGCATCGTTGAGAGGAGTGGTTTTCAGTTCGGACATGCCTGCGAGTATAACCCTGCTTTCCACCCCGTTCCGGGCGAAAATCCGTAGAACTCCTAGCCCCAGAGAACCCCTAGACAAACCGGTACCATCCTGACTCAGTGCGGCTTGAGCAAATTACGCGCAGGCTGGCCCACCGCTTAGCAGAAAAAGGGCTCTCTCGTGACTTCACCCAAGCGACGGCATGGACGTCGGTTTGCAGTGAGGCGCGGCCGTATTTTGTCGCCTCCGATTATCAGTCTTCACGCCGACCAATGCTACTTGTTGTGAATAGCCACGAGCGGTCGGTGCAATGGCAAGCCAAGCTCGCGATTTATGGCGTTCCGAAAGAGGAAATCCATCTGCTCCCGAGCGGACTCAGCGTCCTCTTTGAAGATGCCGCTCCCGAAACCGTCGCCCTCAGCGACCGGATTGGTGCACTTCGATTTCTAGCCAGCGGTGAGCCCGGCATCGTTATCGCCAGCCCCCAAGCCGCCCTTGAAAGGTCGCTTCCCCCCGAAGTCTTGCGGGACGATCAACTCCAACTCAAACCCGGCAATCAATCGGATGTGATGGAGTTGGTGGATCAACTCAAACGACTGGGATACCAACAAACCGAGCCAGTCCGGATTCCTGGGCAATTCTCACGTCGCGGAGGCATTCTCGATGTCTTCCCGATGGGTGAAGAACAACCTGTCCGCATCGAATACTTTGACGATGAGATTGAGACGATCCGCCTCTTCGACCCGATGTCTCAGCGATCCATTCGGAACCTAGAGCTACTTGATCTCGGCGTCACCCGCGAAACCCTTCTCCCCGATCCGGATTCTGGGATTGACGATCTCATTGAACGCACTCTGCAAATCGAGATGGCATCGCTCGGCGACGAGGAAGCCAAGACCCTGGAAACCCTTGTCGAATCTGACCTCAACTCCCTGCGTTCCCAAATCTTCTTTGATCGCCTCGATCTGTATCGCCCCATCATCCAATCGGAAGGGCCATGTGCGGTGGACTTCCTGAGCGAGCATGGGCTCCTCATCCTAGATGAGCCACTCGAACTAGACGCCACTCTTGCCCGCCATGAAGAAGAGTTCTCCCAAGCTCTTACCGCTCGTCACGAGCGCGGCGAAATCCTCCAAAGCGTCACTGGTGACTTCCTTGCTTCCCCACTGATCTTCCAAGATGCGCCTCAAGCTTGGGCACTTTCAGCAATGAACGGCCTCCCTGATTGGTTCCCCTCCCAAAGCGTGGAAGTAGAAGCAAAAACGCTTGCCACATACAAGGGCCAGCCGGAATCGCTCGTCCAAGCGATTGGAAACTGGCAGAAATCCGATCTCTGCATCGTCATGGCCACCGATCAGCCTGTGCGGTCGAAATCGGTACTGGCTCAAGTTGAGATCTTCCCCACCGACATCGCCGAAGGCAACCCCCTTGAGGATGGTCAGAAGCCGTTCCCAACCGGTATGTTCTGGTTAGATGGCAACCCGGCGGGAGGATTTGTTTCTCCCCAACTTGGCCTTGCGGTCGTCACCGACCAAGAGCTGTTTGGCGTTGGGCGTCTCAAGATGCCGCAACGGAAGTTCAGCGATGGCGTCCCGATAGCCACCGTCCTCGATCTCAAACCCGGTGATTATGTAGTTCACATCAACTTCGGGATTGGGGTTTTCCGGGGGCTGGTCACCCGTGAATCGGAAGGCATCCAGAAAGAGTTTCTTCACATTGAATACAAAGCTCCCGATCGGCTTTTTGTCCCTGCCGATCAACTCGACCGGATTCAGAAATACGTTTCTCCCGGCGACGCTCCCCCTAAAGTCAATCGGTTGACAGGAGGTGAGTGGAAGAAAACGGTGGGAAAGGCTCGTGAGGACGCGCGAGAGTTTGCGAGAGAGCTAATCAACCTCTACGCAGAGCGCAAACGCGCCACACGAGAGGGCTACGGCGAAGACACTTCTTATCAAATTGAAATGGAGAACACCTTCCCATTTCAAGAAACGCATAGCCAAATGGATGCGATTATTGAGGTCAAGCGCGACCTGCAAGCTGACTTCCCGATGGATCGCTTGATCTGCGGAGATGTTGGATTTGGGAAGACCGAAGTCGCCATCCGAGCCGCGTTCAAAGTCTCCGAAGCAGGACGCCAAGTTGCTTTCCTCTGCCCGACAACCATCCTGAGCGAGCAGCACTATCGCAACTTCCAAGAGCGGCTCGGCGGACTGCCGGTCAAAGTCGCATTGCTCAACCGTTTCGTGACTGCTGGCGAGCGACGCAAAGTTCTGGAAGACCTTGCCAAAGGCGAGGTGCACATTATCATCGGCACCCATGCCCTCCTTTCCGATGAGCTCAAATTCAAAGACCTTGGGATGCTCATTATTGACGAAGAGCAGAAGTTCGGGGTCAAACACAAAGAAGCCCTTAAGTCGATCCGCTCAAATGTCGACGTCCTCACTTTGAGTGCAACTCCAATCCCGCGAACTCTCAGCATGGCGATCATGAATATCCGCCAAATGAGCCTGATCAACGACCCGATTCCAGGTCGACTTCCGGTTCGCACTCACGTTCGTCCTTGGAGCAGCGAGGTGGTTCGTGAAGCCATCCTCCGTGAACTTTCCCGCGGTGGACAAATCTACTTCGTCACCCATCGCGTTCAAGGAATTGGACACATCGCCGAACGACTCCGGCAGCTTGTCCCTACCGCTCGCATTGCAATCGGGCACGGGCAGATGAGCGAGAAAGAGATCGAGCCAGTCATGGTTGGATTCGTCAAAGGCGAGATTGATATCCTCGTCAGCACAACCATTGTCGAAAGTGGCTTGGATATCCCCAATGCCAACACAATGATTATTGATAACGCTGATCGGTTTGGATTGGCACAGCTTTATCAGCTCCGAGGTCGGGTGGGGCGCTCAGATCGGCAGGCTTACGCGTACCTGCTCTATTCCGATTCCAAGTCGCTCACCGAAAACGCTGGCGAAAGATTGAAAGCCCTTGCTGAATTCAACCAACTCGGAAGCGGGTACTCGCTCGCCTTCCGTGATCTTCAAATCCGCGGTGCGGGTGACCTTCTCGGTGCAAAGCAAAGTGGCCAGATGGCAGCAGTTGGCTACGATCTTTACACTCAGCTCATTGATAGCGAAGTCAAGTTCCTCAAGACCTTCGCTGATGGCGAGAAATCTGGTGGAGTGGTTGATCCGCTCGCCGGTCTGGAGCCACTTCCACCGTTCGATCTTCCTGTCCAAGCTTTGATCCCGAATTGGTATGTGCCGGATGAAGGCCAGCGGCTATTCCTGTACAAGCAGATGATGTCCGCTCGAGATCCCAAGGTTCTCGGCGAACTTCGATCAGAAATGGAAGACCGCTATGGCCACCTGCCGGATGAAGTCGATATCGCTCTCAACATCATGGGAGTTCGGATGCGGGCTCGAGATCGGCATATCATTGATGTGGATGGAAATCAGGGCCGCTTGAAAGTCACATTCCATGAGAACTTCCCTATCCTGCCTCGCATCTTCCGAACCATCCAGCGCAAGCATCATCAGGCTTACATGAGCGAGGATAAGATGATCTGGCCGTTCAGCGGCGACCCCGTTCGTGCCGCGAACGCCATGATTGACTCTTTTGCGGAAGCCGAGCGAGAAATCGAAGAAGAGCAAGAGTTCCTCTCCAAGATGCGCGAATAATTGACCAGGAATTTTTGCAAAAAATTTCTCAGATCATTGTTGTTTAGATGAATCGTCCCTATAATAGAGAAAGAGAAACACTCTCTATCTTAAGAGGAGAACATGAATTTGCGCCGCGCGTTTACACTGGTCGAGTTGCTGGTCGTTATTGCGATCATTGCCATTCTCGCAGCATTCCTATTCCCGGTATTCATCACTGCAAAGGGTGCTGTCCACCAATTGGGAGTGAACCGCAACATAGGCCAAATCTCTGCCGCAAACAGCCTCTATATGGCTGATTACGACGACACCTTCCCCATCGCGATGTACTGGAATTACCAAACCGGGCTCCATACATGGTTCGGTCATATCGAAGATGAGCAAGGAACCGTCAATACAAAAGAAGGTTTCCTCCAGCCGTACATGAAAGCCAAGCCGCCCAAAGATCAAGCACTAGTGGCGGAAAACTATCTGGGCGACGACTCAGGCATCGGTTACAACTGGGGCGTGATCGGTAGTGATTTCCACGTGACTGGCGACTACACAAACTGGCCAAACTGCCAAAACCCAGCCAAAGGGAGCGAGCTAGACAACATCTCTCGTACAGTTGTGTTCGCTACCTCCGCTTTCTACAATGCGAAGTGGTTACCCGATGGCGACGGCGTCAAATACAAATTCGGCTTCTTCGATCCTCCGAGCTTCTGGAACGGCGTCCCCAATGTCGACTATCGTCACATGGGCAAAACAAAGATTGACGACGCGAATCAGAAAGTTCTGCAAGATGGCAACGCAATCTTCGGGTTTGCAGACGGCAACGTCCGTACCATCCGCATGAGCGAAACCAAAGAAAAGTTCTTCTGGCGAGATCAATCCCAATTTACTGACTAAATCGTTGCCGCTTTTAATCTCCTTCGTGCGTCCCAACCGATAGACAGATGCACGAAGGCAATACCCCCAACGAGCCCATCGACGTCCATTCGGTTCTGGCAATCATGATCGAACAAATGGCGGAGATCGCTTGGCAAAAAATGGGGCTCCGACCAGACATGATCACGAACGAAATCGTGACGGACTATGGTCAGGCGAAAGTTGCTATCGATACTGTCGCTTACCTTGCTGACCAGTTGCTGCCGAAACTCGAAGATTCTGATAAGAGACAAATTCAGAACCTCGTCACGGATTTACGGATGAACTACGTTCAAAAAAGCAACGGAAGCACAACATGATCAGCGCAGGATACGAAGATCGACTCGCCCTGATGGCGGAGAAATTCATTGAGTTTCGAGATGTCATCGAGGATGCTCGGCGATACGGCACTAACCCCACGCTTGAAGAAAAATACGCCAGCCTTCGCGTTGTTCTCCAAGCCCATTATCGAGGGTTGAAAGCACAACTCTCGCCGCAATTCTCGAAAGATCCCGAGACTTCGCTCGTCAACGGATGGGGGCAATGTGACGCCTTTGAACAGCTCGTCGCGCCTCCAACACTTGATCTGCTGATCCGCACGCGCGCCCGGTTCTTGAATGAGCGGCTTGAGTTGGCAGCCCACGTGCTCTTTCCTCCCCAACGAGTTCACGTCAGTTGAGCGTCTTACCTCTCGCTCTCATCCGACCAGAAGACTTGTTGAAGGCATGGCGAAGGTTTGTGCCGGAGCGCTATCAAGTTGATCTGGGATGCTTTCTGGAAAACGGGATTCAACACCCTACGTTCTGGGAGACTCCGTCCATCGCTATCACCGAAGGTGAGGATGTGATCGGCTTTATCCTGATGAAAAAGAGCCCCGCCGATCTCTACTCCGGCCCGAGCATTTTCCGCAGTCACATTAGCGCAATGTGCTTCCAGGATTTGGAAACAGGCTGCCAACTGATCGAAGAAATCAAAGACATCACCGTCGGAAAAGAATTAGTTCTTGGGCAAGATCATGGACATATCTTCCCGGGTGCGCCGGATGACTGGCCCGAGTTGAATTATGTTTTGGAGTCCAGTGGTTTCCAAACTCAAGAACGAGTTTCCGTTGATGTGGAAGCGAACCTCCAAGATTTGGAATGGTCGCTATGGATGGCGCCCCTCATCATCAGTGATTGGCGAGTTCGCCGCGCCACCCCATCCGACGAGCGCGAACTTTTCAATTTCATGCATACAGACTTTCCCGGTCGCTGGGAATACGATGTTTTCCAAAAGTGTTCTCGCAAGCGCGAGCACGAAGATATTTTCATCCTCACCGACGGGTTTGCCGTGGAAGGGTTCGCCTACACGCAATCCTTTGCCACAACAAAGACTCTCCCGATTGCGGGTGGTGTTTGGCATCAAAGCCTCGGTGAAAAGTGGGGTTCGCTCGGGCCAATCGGAGTCAGCCAAAAAGTCCGGGGACAAAAACTGGGGGGTGCCCTCCTTGCTGCAAGCTTGAATGAAATGAAAAAGTCCGGCGTCGAGCAATGCATTATCGACTGGACAAACCTCATCAACTTCTATGCAAAATTTGGGTTCAAACCCACCCGCAATTACATAACCTTTGTTCGACCGCGCTAAAGCCTAGGTTCTTACCACGTCGGCGGTATGCTCACCGGAGCACAATGAAGCTGCACGAGTATCAAAGCAAAGACCTCCTGGCCAGTTTTGGCGTCCCGGTTCCGGGCGGTCGCGTCACCACTGATCCGGCGGAAGCCAAATCCATCGCCGATGAGTTCGGCGGCAAAGTCGTTGTCAAAGCCCAGGTTCTGATGGGTGGTCGTGGGAAAGCGGGCGGCGTCAAGCTGTTCAGCGACTCCCAATCCGCAGCTGATTTCACCAAGGAATTGATCGGCAAACGCCTGGTTTCTATCCAAAACCCTGCCGGCATGATCGTTGAGCAAGTGCTGGTTGCCGAGCAAGTCGATATCGCCGAGGAGTATTACCTCTCCGTTCTTCTTGATCGGGCTGAGCAAAAGCTCGTTGTGATGATCTCAAAAGAAGGCGGTATGGAAATCGAAGAGGTTGCCGAAACCAACCCCGATGCCATTGTGCGACTCCACGTTGATCCGGCCTGGGGACTCGGAGATTTCGAAATCCGTGATGCCGTACAAAAGGCAAATATCCCTGCTCCGGCACAGCGACAAATGGTCAGTATGATCAAGCAACTCGTGAAGGCATACCTCGCCTCCGATGCTGATCTAATCGAAATTAACCCGGTCGCTTTGACCCCAGAAGGCAAGCTTCTCGCTGCCGACGCAAAGGTTTCTATCGACGAAAACGCTCTCTTCCGCCACAAGCAATTTGATGAAACCAAGGAAGATGCCGCTGAAGACGAAATCGAAGCAGAAGCTTCTCGCCAAGGCATCGCCTACGTTCGCTTGGGCGGCGAAATCGGCATCATGGGCAACGGGGCTGGCCTGGTCATGTGTTCACTCGACGAAGTGAACAAAGCTGGTGGCAAACCTGCCAACTTCCTCGATGTAGGAGGCGGAGCAAAAGCTGAGCGCGTTCAACAGTGCGTGAACCTCATTCTCATGGATCCGAACGTCAAGGGTCTGCTCATCAACATCTTTGGTGGAATCACCCGTTGCGATGAAGTCGCCAAGGGCATCCTCGGTGCATTCGATGCAATGGATATCAACATCCCGGTTGTCGCACGAATCGAAGGGACAGCGGCCAAGGAAGGTCTTGAAATCCTTGCTGGTTCCGACCGCATTGTTGGGGCAACCACAATGCAAGAAGCGGCGGCGAAGATCGTCGAACTCGCTCACAAGAACTGAGCTATTTGATGATGAAAGAAGCCCTCAGCAAATGCTGAGGGCTTCTTTTTGTATACACTAGCTACTTGCCAACATTTACTGCTTCCATTTCTGGAATAGATTGGGAACGCAAGCCTATTTCCATCAGTGTCGTGATTCGTACCGAGGATTTTGAATGGGATGTGATCTGCGAAAGCGAAGAGCAACCATTCAAAGCGACACATTCGTTTCGACATCTACAATTCTTTGGGTTAGATATGGAGCGATTGGCTCTTGTCTGCTTGAAAGTCGGTGGCGAAAAACTCTTTACCGGAATTCACATTTTCCGCGATGGCAAAGAAGAGTTTGGAAGCAACGGAACTTTGTTCCTCTGGGTTGAGGAGGGGTGCTTCAACATAGTCGCACGAGAATATGACCAAAAGAAATTTGATAGAGGTCGTAAACAATGTAGTTTCAATGTCTGGCTACGTGGCTTAGGTGAATCAGAATCTTGCCGGTGTAACCACACCGACATCGAAGAATTTGGACGACAACTCCTCCCCGGCGCACAGTTCATAAAAGAAATGGATATCCAATTCGAATGGGATACTGAATCTCCAGATGAAGCGAACGAAACTGAAAACGCTTAGAAAATCTTGGCCGCAACGATGGTCGAATTCGGCTGAAGCGTCATCGTCTTTTTGAACCGAGAAGTGCCATCAATCGTGACATCGATATCGATAGTAATTGTGGCGTCACTCGTGTTCTCAATATAGATGTTGTAAGGAGTTTCGGCGGTATCAAGGGAAAAATCAAACTTGTGGAGCGAATTGGTTCCGCTGACCGTACACCAATCTGAAGCGAAATTCTGCTTGCAGTTGGTTGGCTCAGTAACCAAGCCATCTTGGCGGCTAACAGTTGTGTTGATGTTTGTTAGGTCTGTACCAGTGACAGAGACAACCGCATTGACTACTGGGCTCGCAGTTTGAGCCGTACATCCACTGGCTATGATCCCTGCCAGAGAAAGGGCTAAGAGTCCGAAACGCTTCATATAATGTCTCTCCTAGCAAGTTTTGTTCACGCAGGTCGTTTGGTGCTGAATTCAGGTGGAATTGCTAGTTGTTTCCCAGCCAATTCCGGTAGAAATCTCCGGAGTCGATGTTGTATTTACTCCATACGTCCTCGACGAAGTTTTCATAATATACGGCGAGCGTTCCAACTCCGTACTTCTCAATTATTTGATGCTCATTTGACTTTTTGGGGAACTTGATAAGTGGAAGATTATGGAACTCTACGCCTGAATCCTGTAGCAACACTTTAAGTTGGCCATTCGCATCTTGGAGGAGCATTTGTAAATAGGACAGCAATGCCCTGTCATAGCCCTCCATAGTTCTCCCGTCATAAGGGGAAAAAACTGCCATAGATGGGTGGTTTGCTTGTAGATCAGTGCAAAACCACCTCAAAAGTGTAAGATGTGCACGAAACTTACGCAATAGGATTACTTTTCGATTCTCATAACTCGCGTTCACAGGAAAATCAGCGCGATCTTCACCGATGACATTAATGATTCCATTCACCGATAGCCCCCGCTTCTGAATCATCAAGTCCGCAAGTCTGACGTCCTTCACATTCATGATGTTGAGGGGGAGATACTCCACCTGAATTTTGTGTTTTATCTTGAGATAGTCACCAAGTGCTCGGAAGTCGCCTTTGCTTCGACTCAGTAAGATCAGATTCCTGCGTTGGCTGGCGCATTTCTTCATGTAAGCATAGGTCAGCCGATTCCGCGAGCCATTAATAATGGTGTAAAGCGGCTCATTCGGAGCGCAGATACGCTCCGATTCATACGGCATCAGCCGTGGATCGGGCAGGGGGGTGCTATGCAATTTGAGAAACCAATCAGCGCAGGAATGTTACAAAGCTAGTATATCAAAGAATAGGAATTTCACCAAAACCTAATCTTTGATATTTTTCCACTAATAAGCAATCCCTGAGCTAAGCAGAGTCTGCCCGCCCGGATTCCCGGGAGCGAATGGGCTATCGGATGGATCAACACCATCTTCTCCCATGCCACCAATCAGCTCCGTGGCGTGAGCCAGCCACTCGGCCAGCCGTCCGTGAGTTTCCCCAATCTGCTCAAGCCGATCATCCGTACCGCCAAACAGTGAATCGATCAGATCTTGAATATGATTGGAGTCAAAGACATCCTCATCCGGGCGCTCACCGCGCTCTATCCGCTGTGTGCGCTCATAAAATTCTTCGTAGGTTTCAATTCGGTCATGAACTTCTTGAACTTGATCGTAACGCTCACGCCAGCCACCGAATTGAAGCATAGATGCGGCTTCTGGAAAAATCACGCTTAGGAAAAGAGCTTTGTCCTTTTTCTTACGAACGGTTGGCTTCCCTTTGAAAATCCAGCCATCAACTTCGCGTTCCAGAACGCCGCCACGAGCTTCGGGCACCTCGATCTTGATCTTGTTGACGGCATAAGCGGTCAATCCCTTATCATCCGGATATGGGATGCCCGGCTTGGAATCATCGTAGCCGATATTAAGAGCGTAGTCGCCAATCACCAGCCGAGTCACGCGGCTCTTCTCATCACGAGTGACTTCCGGCGTGTTCGGAATAACGATCTGCATTGTGGACTTGGAGTAACCGTGCGACGTAAAACGCACGAGATACCCTTTCGGGTGGAGATTCCATCGCAAATTCGGGATGAGAGTTTTGTAGTCCGCCGGAGCTTCTAGCATCGCGACACGCTCAAAGTCGGCATAGGTGCGATTGGCATCATTGAACATGCCACGCATCTTGTTCTCGTATTCTAAGAACGGACGCATCGCCCGGTCAGCAGGCGCAAAAATCTTCTTCGCCGCATCATCCGCGTAGTGTTGAAGCGCGCCTTGCGCCATCAGCTTGAGGCCATCATCCCCCATCAATTCCAGAAGTGCCTTACGCGCACCTCCTTTCATATCTTTGGGATTCACTCGCGCCATGACCGCCCAGACCAAAAGCTGGACATCCTTCTGATCCACGCTATCCCCTTTCGCGGTGTATCGCCGCATGATTTCGCGCAGGAATTGCGCTTTGGAACCTGTCCACGCCCCGATGATATAACCATCACCAGCCGTCGGACCGTGTGTATATCCCCGAGCACAAAAGGTCTTCAGAGTGATCTGGTATCGACCTGGCTTCAGATGGTAATGATTATCCTCGCCCCGGTCTGCATTGGTCAGCTCAACGAAATCCTTGAGCTGAAGTTTGTCAAAATCCTCCCAGCCCCAAAACGGAATCGTATTGACATTGGTCACAAATGGGGCTTCTCCTTTGGTGAGATCACCGAGGGAGGGGAGCTTGATATCGGGAATCTTCTGTCCTCCGGGCAGGCTGATTTGTGCCAGTGCCGGAAGAGTCATGGCGAGCAATGCAAGTGTGAGGGCCGCGCGACGCATACCCCTATTGTATCAAGAATTCGCTTGCTTAGATGTCCTGATTGATCTGTGTTTTTCGATCGGAAAAGAGACGCACGATCTTTGGTGCGAGGAGGAAGATGGCGAGCCAAAGGGCGACCTCTAAGCATAGAGAATATCTGTTAGCCCGAATTGCGCCCCAGTTATATTCAGTAAAACCTATGTCCATCTTATAGCGGACAAATAAAGAATCTAATAGTTGGAAAATGGCGTTTGTCATACCAACAACTCCACTTAATCTCAACCCGACAAGAAATAGACCATCCTTATTGACGTCAATCTCCAATTTCTCATCAGCTGGTAGCGAAAACGCAAAAATGTGCCCGAGCAAGAGAAGAAAAACTCCGCCGAGTATGAGTAGCATAACTCCAATAATGGTAGGATTCACAAGCTCGCGATCAAATCCAAAGTCTATCAACAGTGCTATGGTTGGAAAAACAGCAAGGCCACCCCTAATCAAAAAATAGACACCCAGCAAGCGTGTACCAATCGTAATCAGTGTTTTCGGACTCATGCCCGCATTATCCCCTACTAGATGAGTGAATGTGCGCTTTTCAATTCTTCAATCAAAGACTTGAGTTCGGCTAGCTGTAACTCTGCTGGCATTACGTCAAATGTTGGAACATGAAGAAAGCCAAGCGGCAAATTCGGGAACAGCTGCAAGCCGCGATACAGCAGAAAATCGCAGAGATACGACCCCGCATCCGTTGTGAGATGCCGAGCTTCTGTTTCAATGACGAGCCCATGCCCAACCCAAAGCGAACTCGATAACTGATGCGGCCCGGCGGCATCGATCGGCCCTGGCCCAGCAACAAAACCCGAGTTATCCGGGTGCACTCCGATCACATTCCGCCCGACTGCCTCCAGGTGGAACTTCTCTGCCGAGCCATGGACACCCATCATCAACCAAGCCCCGTACTGCTCCGGAATCCGTTCTTCCAACCATTCATCTACGCCTCGGTAATCGACAGGCAGAATCTGATATGAACACTCCGATTCCTCTGCCAACCATTCGGTGGGATTTTTCTCGTGCGGCCCAAAGGCGGTGAATCCAGTAATGAGCAATTCCATCTTTACCCTCCCGGTGCATCCAAACCAATTCGCTTAGCGAGGTTGCTGGTCAAAAGATTATCTGGGTCAAGCTCTCGTTTCGCCCGGAAGAATTGAGCTACAGCCTCTTTCCCAACTGACAAAACAAAATCTTCTGACCTTAAGGTGGAATCCTTCGCCAAATAAAACCTGCCTCCCGCCTTGACGACCAGGCCGTTCATATCGTGAGCGAGTTGCCAAATTGCGGCTCGGTTCTTTTTTGTCAGCTTGAAATCCAAAGCAAGTGAATATCCATCCACTCCATGTGAAAATAAGAATCCATCGCTTCGATGTCGCTTCATCACAGCAAGAAAAGACTCTAGTTTTCGCACCTGCTGCATCTCCACCATTTGGCGAAACACCTCTCGCGCAAACTCTTCCGGAACAAACGATTGGTATTGAATAAAACCATACGGTTCATATGCCCGTCGCCAATTCGGAACGTAATCCAGCAGAAACGAAAATCCAACCATGCTCTGTAAATGCGGTCGCCCATTCCCGAGCAATCGCCCCGAAACATGCTTCGCCCAATTCAACATCCGCATACAAAATCTATTGTTGAATTTCTTGAGAAATCGCCACACCACCGACTTTGGAAAGAACCCGAGGATCGTATCGGGCAAGTCTTGGTGGTCAGGGTGGAGAGTGGGAGAATGCGGTGGCTCCTGCGTATAGAACCCAGCGTGAAAGAGTCCGCGCCCTGCTTGCTCACCACGCCCAAAAGTGTCAATCCAAGCGACCATGTAATCTGCGGATTCCCGGTTCTCTTCAAACGCAGCGAACTGTTCCTCCCAGTTTTTGCAGGAGATCGGGAGCACCCGCAAATCACCGCTGGATATCCGCTTCATTTGGAGCTTCACACGGGTGATTACGCCAAGCAATCCGGCACTCGAGATCACGGCAGAGAACAGCGGACTCGCTGGTGTCAGTGTGCGGATATCACCGTTTGGACAGAACACATCCATCTCAATCACATGCTCACCGAGCGTTCCGGCAGCGAATGCGTTCTTACCGTGGATGTTCATCGCGAGTGCCCCGCCCAATGTGGGAGCCATCGTGCCGCTGACAACCGGGGGCCACCACCCATCTTCCATTCCCGTTCGCCAGAGCTGTTCAATCGTCACTCCCGCCCCACAATCAATCTCGCCGGTCTTGCGGTTGAAACTGTAAATCTGGTTCATCCGGCACAAATCAAGGATGATGCACTCGCTTCCGATATTGGCATCACCGTAGCTTCGCCCTGCACCGCGCAAAGTGATCTGCATCCCTGCTTCGCGAGCCATTTGAAAGGCGTCTTTGATATCGCTGATATGATATGGTCGGAACACATAACCATCCGCCCCGAGGTTGCGCCCAAACCCTTCCAGGCGCGCCATTCTAGAATTCGGGATCACCCGCTTTTCCTGATGATCCTCGCTCATATCTTGAGCCTCCGGAAGATCCATGAGGGGATATTCCGAACGATGAAGAAGGCGATCCGGTGAGCGAATTTCAGATAGAACTCGCCATTCTTATCCGCCACTTTGAGAATCTTGGTCGCCGCCTCTTCCACCGGCATGGCGTTCTTGATGCCGAGGTTTGCCGTCATCTCGGTTGCGACCGGGCCAGGCTTTACGAGGCAGACTTTCACATCATGCCGAGCGACACGATTCCGAATTGCTTCCATATAAGTGGCGAGAGCTGCCTTGGTCGTATTGTAAACCGGGTTCCCCGACCGACCGCGATCCCCCGCAACGCTCCCAATCGCAACAATCGAACCGTGCTTTGTTTGCTCCATCCGCTCGGCGGCAAGATTAAGCCAGGCAATCGCACCGAGGAGATTGACGTCCACCATGGCCTTATCTTTCTCGAAGTTGAATTCGTGGAAACCAACTTCCGGCATGACTCCGCTGGCGTAAATCACCAGGTCCAAGCCATCCAGCATCTTGGTTGCTTCTTGGAATGCGAGCGGCACAGAGTCGTAGATCGTGACATCGTGTTGGAGCGGAAAAACTCGTCCGTCGGCTGATTCCGCCAGCATTGCCAAGCGATCCATCCGACGCCCAACCGCCACGACGCTGGTGCCTTGCTTAGCCAGTTGGATGGTCAGTTCACGCCCGATGCCGCTACTTGCACCGACCACAATTGCCCTTTTGAACTTCGGAGTTGCCATAAATTCCTAATTGACGATGGGGACGCTCCCGCCCTGAATCGCAAAGATTGCTGCCGCTACAAACCCCACCACACTGATAATCACATGGGGATCACGGAGCAAGATTTCTGCCGGTTCGCCGCCCTCGTTTTTAGTCAAGACGATCAGGAGATAGCGGCAGACTCCATAGAGGACAAACGGCGTGGTCAAAAGCAGTCCGGGATACTGCTGCGCCGTCTCACTTTGGAACGAGTAGATGCTGTAACTCATGATGCTGACTCCAGCAAAAAGCGAAACAAAGACATCCAAAATCTGGCGAGAGTAGTCGGCGAGGGCTTCCCGTGAATTGGATCGGTCGTCACCCTGAGCGATGAATTCGTTACGCCGCTTGGCGAAGCCCAGCATCAAAGCCAGCGATGCTGTACAGAACAGAAGCCATCCCGAAATCGGAACATCAATCGCCTGTGCACCAAGCGCGGCGCGGAGCACAAACCCAGTCGCAATCGTAAAAACATCGGCGACGGCGACGTGCTTGAGCTTCAAATTGTAGAGGATTTGGGTCAGCACATAACCGCCCAGAATTGCCAGCGGCCATAACCCGAGATACCATCCGATTCCGATACCACCCGCTCCCAGCAAAACTAAAATCGCGATGGCGACAGGAACGGAAATCGCTCCGCTGGCAATCGGGCGTTCCTTCTTCTTCGGGTGTTGCCGGTCGCGCTCCCGATCCAGGATGTCATTGGCAACATACGTCGCTGAACTCACCAAACACATCGCTGCAAAAGCGAGGAGAATCTGCCCTGTATCTTCCTGCCATCCCAAGTGCCCAGCAAACAGATAGGCGGCAAAGACCAGCAGGTTTTTGCTCCACTGTTTGGGCCGGAGCAGGCGGAGAATGGACATGGTGAGCGGTGATTTCAACCTATTTTGACGGGTTTTGGTTCCCGTTTTGGGCTCGGTGAGGATACCGGTTCTTCGCCCGACAACAATTCAGGCAAAGTGGTGCCCGGGGAGGGACTCGAACCCTCACGGCCTACGGCCAACGGATTTTAAGTCCGCTGCGTCTACCATTCCGCCACCCGGGCAATGACCCAGCCTTCGCCAGGAGTCCCGAAGTCTACCGCTGGTCCTTGCGAACCTAGGCCTCCTTCGCCCATAATTATCGTTCGGCTCACAAGCCGTATCTCAAATTGTCCGAGGAACCAGATGGCAAAGAAAAAAGGCGAAAAGCGCGAAATCATCCGGTTGGTGTGCACAGAAGACGAAAAGCATTACGTCGTGACCACCAAGAATAAGCAGAATACTCCCGACAAGCTGGAGCTGATGAAGTTCAACTCCAACCTGCGGAAGGTGACCCTCCACCGCGAGAAGCGCTAAGCCAGGACATTAGGAGACGAATTAGAAAATGGCTCATCCAAAACGAAAGAATTCCCCGTGCCGCGGTCGCAAGCGTCGCACCCACTGGACAACCCAACTTCCGGAAGTCACGGAAACCAAGAATGTTCAAGGCGAACCGCTCTCGCTGAACCACTGTGCATCCCCAGACGGCTACTACAAAGGTCGCCGGCTGCCGGGCTACAAAGACAAGAACTAATCGTTCGACTCGGACAAAAAACAAATCCCTCAGCCATCGGCTGGGGGATTTTTGTGTTTGGTAGACTCCGCTTGTTGTGTTCGTCTCTGCCCGCACCATGTTACTGATCTCGCTCCTGATGACGACCGGAGTTGGGCTCGTTGCGGGGATGTCAAAACACAAAGCTCAGAACCATGAGCCAGATTGTAGCTTGGGTTCACCAGTAGGCGCGTTTTGCGCAAATCACGCACTTTGGTGGGAAGAACAGTGTGGTGACTTTGATGCCCAAGAAAAGACTGAAGTCGATAAACCGATCAGCAACTAATCCCGATCAGTGCGGAACTTCTCAATAATCTCGTAAGCCGCTTCCCGCTTCTTCCAACCATTGATCTCAACGTTCTTCCGCTCAAGCTGCTTATACACCTCGAAGAAGTGGACGATCTCGTCAAGGGTGTGCTGGTGGATGTTCACCATGCGATTGCGGTTGCCAAAGCGCGGGTCATTACTCGCTACACAAAGAAGCTTTTCGTCCGGCTTGCCCTCATCCATCATTTCCAGAACGCCGATGGGCTTTGCATCCACAACAATCCCCGGATAAGTGGGGTGGGAGATCAAAAGCAGAACGTCTACCGGGTCGCCATCGAGATAGCGTGTTTGCGGAATGAAGCCGTAATCCCACGGATAGTGCAACGGCGAATACAGCACACGATCCAGCTTGATGACGCCAAGCTCTTCATCGTATTCGTACTTATTGCTCGAAAAGCGCGGGATTTCAATGATGACATTGACTTCTTCCGGCGCATTTTTTCCAATCGGCACGTCCCGCAGAGACATGCGGGCATGGTACCGGGCTGACGATCTCAGGACTAAGCCGATTTCTGGGTTTGCTGGGTTTTTCGGTACTTCCACCGGCGAGCAACTGGGACGAAATACATGATCACACCCGTCAATCCCAGCAGGAACAAGCAGATTGCCACCACGGGCAAAATCCAAGCATGGGCGAAGTCCGCAAAGATAGAGAGATCGTGGATGTCTTCCATGAACTGATCTGCTCGTTTGCCGGTGCTGAGAACTTCCCCGCTCGCGCCATCCACTTGTACTTCGTGATAACCCTTCGCCGAGTGGATCTTATAGATGTTCTTGTCGGCGTGATATTCAAACCGGTCAATGTCGTCATACGATTTCAACTCGGCGATCCCCGCCCCAAAAGCAGATTGGGCGGCGACATCAACCGGCACAACATCAGCAAATGACGCAATCTCCCCACCCTTTTCTGATGGTGGACGCATCCATCCTACACTGCCTTTGATCGCAAGGAAGAACCCAGTTGCCGAGATGATCACCAAAAACAAGCAGGCAAACAGGCCAATCCACTTATGAATCGCACGGAGCTTATGGAACATGATTCCTTCCTTTACGGCATTTCCTTGGCCAATTGCGTCATCCGAACAAGAAGATGTCCATAGATCCGGCTTGCGCGGAAGAGATGCTCAACCCCGTATCGCTCGTCGGTTTCGTGAGCCGGGCCATCTCCAGCCCAGCCAGTTCCAATTGCAACGCAGTTCGGTACCGCGCGAGCGTAAGTTCCTCCACCCATCGTACCGGGCTTCTTTGTATCGCCGGTTTCCGCTTCGTAAACCTCTTGGATGGTCTGGATCAGCGGGTGGTCGATTGGGAAGTAAAGCGGTTTGGAATCGCTGGCACTCACAAGTGTCGGCTTGCCTACATTGTCCGCCAGCTTGGCTTCTACTTTGGCTTTTAGTTCATCGAAAACAAACGTCACCGGATAACGCACGTTGATCGTGAACAGGATGTGACCATCCTTGGTCTCAACAATCCCGAGGTTAGCCGTGAGCGGCCCGCTCGGTTCATCCGCCCCGGCGATACCGATCCCATTCCCGCCTGGGTGTGTGAGTTCGTGCATCTGATCGAACTCTCGCTCTTGACTCGTTGGTGCGCAATCCTTGAGGAATCGAAGGATGCGACAAACGGCGTTATCTCCTCCAAACGGATTGGCCCCGTGTGATGCCTTCCCAACAGCAGTGATATTTAGTTCATCGCCATTCCATTCAAAGGTCAGGTTTCGATCCCAGCTTTCGGCGATGGCATTTTCAAGGATCGACTTCCCTGCCCCCGATGCCAGCACCTTGGCTTTCGCCGAATCAATGACGATATTCGGGCGTTGCCCTCCTTCCAGGCTCAGGAGAGTCAGATCGCCTTTAGGGATGGGCCAAGAAACAACAAAGTCGGAAATCCCTTTCTCGCCGTGGATACACGGCCAACCCGCATCTGGTGCAACACCAATCGTTGGCACTTCCTCAGTCTTCAAATAATGCTTCACACATCCAAATCCGGACTCTTCATCACAGCCGAACACGTTGCGAACTCGGACGCCCGGATCACCCATCACCGCTTTGACGGCAAGCGAAGCGTAGAACATCGCCATCGTTGGCCCTTTGTCATCCACCGCGCCACGAGCATAAACCCAGCCATCTTCGACTTCTGCCCCGAACGGCTCATGCTTCCAACCCGGCCCGACCGGAACAACATCCACATGCCCAAGAGACATCACCATCTGCGACCCGGAACCAAATTCGGCGAATCCGTAATAGCCTTCGCCATCCTTTGTGGACATCCCATGAGATGCGCTCAGGCTGAGCATGTAATCCAACGCCCGGCGGTTCTCGGCACCAAATGGGGCATTCGGTTCTGGATCTGATTCAATGCTGGGAATCTGAAGAAGTTTGCGGTAATCAGCAAGAAGGTCATCTTCGTGGGCGCGGAGCCATTCTTGAACTTGCGCAACGATGTTGTGAGACATGCCTGCGATTATGAAGCCTAACGGCACCAGATCGCTTAAAAACACAAAGGCCCCGACTTCGTCGAGGCCTCTGATGCTTGTCAGTTCAATTCAACCCGTCCATGGGTCGAATCTGCCGCTCCTCTGGGTTATTGCTCTCTCGCCCCACATCGTGGGATCCCTAAGGGAGGTGCTGGAGACCCGGGCGGCAGCTTGGGCCGTCCAGTCACCAAGGTATTTCTTCCACCTCCCCCGTAAAGTCACCCAGGTGGAATTACTAGGTCACGGGTCACAATTTTGCCCCCGCCGGCACAAGTTCCTTTAACATTAATGTTGAACATATCGCTAAGAGCCGGAGTCCAAACAGATGGAGGGCAGCGAAAATGACCGCAGAGGACTCTGGTTTCAGAGCCAAAACGCGGCATACAACCTATATAGGTGAAGCATGACTATTTGTTGGTGGTGGAATAAGTCGCAAAAATACCAGGCCGAATTCTCGCCGGATTCAGGCTCATTTGAACCTTTTTTCAAAAAAGTCGACCCGATCATCTCAAATTTCAGGATCAACGTGGAAGGAAACAAACAGGCGGCAATACGAAAAATGCGAGGAATGGGTTAATGGCAATGCCTGGTACATCTAGAACTGGTGATTCTCCACGAGGAGTCCGACTGACTCCTACGGAAGTCAAAGTCCTGAGCTTAATTGCTCAAGGTCACTCAAGCCAAGAAGCAGCCGATCGAATGGTTGTTTCAAAGCGAACAGTAGACTTCCACTTGGCGAACATCTATCAAAAGCTTCAAGTAAACAATCGCGTGCAAGCTCTGCGCGCCGCGACCCGACTCGGTTTGATTCCGTTCGAACCGTTCTTTGGACACACTCAAGGCGAATCCTAAGCTTTACGCTTAGCGCGATTTCGTGTTGTTGAAGGCGACCCGGCCACGGATGGTGGGGTCGCTTTTGTCTTTAAGTTCGTCTAAACTCCATTTGTGAACTGGGGGTTTTGGAAAAATTGGCTCTGGCCAATGCGGTGTGCCCTCTGTGATCAGATTGGTGCTCCTGCCATCTGCAATGAATGTCGTAACGATTTCCACCCTCCCAAAAAACTGACAATCAACGAACATCTGGGATCGGTCGATTCTGCCAAAGCGATCTACGATTTCAATGGCAATGCCGCCGAGGCCGTCCGTAAGCTCAAGTACAACCGAGTCACCAGTCTTGGCGAGCCAATGGCAGATCTGCTATTCCAGCACATTCAATCTGAAATAAACGCTTGGGACGTGGTACTGCCGGTTCCGATATCCCGAAAACGTCGGAACGAACGCGGATTCAATCAATCGGAACTCCTGTGCGAAGGTTTCCCTAAGGAAATGGTGCGATTTGATCTCCTCCATCGCCACCGACACACCCGCCCTCAAGTCGGGCTCTCCGCTGCTGACCGGATGACAAACCTCTCCGGTGCATTCCAAGCATCCAATGAGGTCAAAGGAAAGCGAATTCTGCTGATCGACGACGTGACTACTACCGGCGGAACCGCCATTGCTTGCGCCGAAGCACTCAAAAGTGCGGGAGCCTGCCGCGTTGATCTCCTGACCTTCTGCGGCGGCTAGCATCGCGCTCTACTTCAAGAAAATTCAAAAAACCGCATTCTCACCCTGAAAAACCTGCGGGGGCTTGCCGAAGATGATGATGGGCCGGAATAGACCCCGGCGACATGCTCCACGGATTGGAGTGTGAATCAGCAACGGAATGCGCGGAAGGATTTGGAAAACCAACCGTGCAAGTACTCTCAAAACTTTTTGGACCGCAATCGCAAAACCTGCAGAACGCTATGGATAAGACATCCCAGCGTCACAATCTGCTGGCAAAGAACCTGGCGAACGTCAATGTGCCGGGTTACAAGCGAGAGGATATCGACTTTGCCGTTGAATTGGAAGGCGAAGAAAACAAGCCCGGTCAAAAAGCCAAGTCAATGCAAAACAGTCTCTCCGGCGGGAGCAAGAGTGACTCGGCCATCCGTATTGATGGCAACAACGTCGACTTAGAATTCGAAGTGATGACCCTTGCTGAAGCCGAGATGCGATATCAAATGCTCTCGGAACTCACCAGCCGCTACTTCAACGGTCTCCAAACCGCAATCCGGGAAGGTAAGTAATGTCGATCAACGGAGCATTACGAGCCTCGGCTAGTGGCCTCTTCGCTGAACGAATGCGCATGGACACCATCGCATCGAACATCGCGAATGCAAACAGCATCAGCACCCCCGATCAAGAAGCTTTTCGACGCCAAATTGTGTTGCTCACTAGCGACGAAAACGGCGTCAAGATTGACCAGATTCTTCCGGATCAATCTCGCCTCCGCGCCGTTCCCGAACCCGATAATCCGTTCGCGGATGAGGATGGAATGGTTTATTACTCTAACGTCAATCCGATCATCGAAATGGTTGATCTGATGACCGCGACCCGCACCTACGAAGCCAATGTCGCCGCGTTCAACTCTGCAAAAGGGATGATGCGCGCCGCCATGAACATCGGAAAGGTGTAACCAAGATTTCGAGGATTTAGATCATGCGCATTGGACAACAGAACCCTGCAATTGCGAACCTCGCACAGCCACCGCAAGCCAACGTCAAGGTTTCAGAAGAATCCGAAGACTTCGGCAAGATGCTGATGGACATCATCAAAGAAGTTAACGGCAGCCAACAGGATGCCCAAAAAATGCAAAACGATTTGATGATGAATCGCCCGGTGGAATATCACGATCTGATGATCGCGATGGAACGTGCCAGTACCGCTATGCAGCTCACAATGCAAGTGAGAAACAAGGTGCTCGAATCGTACCAAGAGATCAGCCGAATGCAAGTTTAGTATTCGCTGAGATTCATCAGAAAATTGATATCCCCCCGAGCTTTGGATACCAGCAATGGGTGGAATCATTCAGAGATTAAAGGATTGGTGGCAAGCCGCTGATCGGACACAAAGGCTCGTCACGATTTTTGGCGTGGCGTTCCTTGTGCTGATCCTTGGCTTCACTGGCTTCTTTGCCAGCCGACCGAAGATGCAACCTGTCTTCGTGGGGCTGAGCCAAGAAGATGCTTCAGCTGTTTACGACGAGTTGAGTAAACGCGGGTTTCGCGTAGACCTCAGCCCGCAAGGAGATGTAGAAGTGCCAGCACAAGATCTGCCGCGCGCTAAGATGGCCCTCGCCTCGGCGAACAAGATGCCGAAGTCCGGTGGCACCAGCATGGATCTCATCAACTCCATCGGCCCGATGGACTCCCAAGGCAAAGAGAAAGAAAAGCTCCTCGCCGCCACCGAGCAAAAGCTGGAGCGCTCGATCTCTACAATGGATTCCGTTCGCGGAGTTCAAGTCCACTTGAGCCTCGGCAAGGATTCCCCGTTTGGCGACCAAACCACCCTGCCAAGCGCAAGCATCCGCATTACTGAATCCAATGATGGCGCGCTTTCTATGGAAAGCGGAAAAGCCATTTCTCGA
Organism: Armatimonadota bacterium; assembly: GCA_020438215.1. Lineage (GTDB taxonomy): Bacteria > Armatimonadota > Fimbriimonadia > Fimbriimonadales > Fimbriimonadaceae > UphvI-Ar2. The sequence goes on from JAGQUX010000001.1 coordinate 50,509, forward strand.
TTGGTGCAGAACGCAATCACTGGGCTCCAAAGCAAAAGCATCACCGTTTTGACCGACTCCGGCCGGATCGTTTTTGATGGAATGGAAGAAGATTCCCCCATGCTCCTTTCTAACCGTAAGATGGAAGCGGAGCACACAGAGGGCCGTCTCCGCACCACCGAGCTCCAGAACGAATTAGATCGTATTTACGGCAAGGGTAACACGATCGTTGATATCGATGTGCTCCTGAACATGGACGCAACCAACATCAAGAAAGATGAAACGCTGCGAACTGGTGAAGCGATCAATGAAGAAACTGCCAAAGAAGTGATGTCCTCAACCAAATCTGGTTCTGGACCGGCAGCAGGTACCCAAAGCAACATTCCGGGAACGCCAACAACTGCTGACCCAACACAGTCCTCAGGTAATGATTACACCAGCGAAGTCGAATCCAAGACTTATCCATTTTCAACCACTCAAACCCAGATCGAAAAGGCCGCAGGCGAAATCATCGCGATGAACATTAGCATCACCGCGAACACCGCCTCGATTGAAGACCTTTCCGCTCTGGAAGAGCGAGCGCAAGCCTACGTTGCTCCGTGGAAGGCGAATCCCAAAATCGCAGGGCAATTCAATTCAACGGTAACGGGTGTTGACTTCTTCGCGAACGAAGCAGAAGCCGAAGCAAAAGCCGCTTCCGCCGCTGCAAACGCCGCCCGGATGCAACAGCTGATTTCTCTGCTTCCCGTTGGAGCACTAGTCGCAGTTGCACTCCTCCTGATGCGCTCTATCGGTAAGACATTCAAGTCCACCGCACAAACGCTCGTACTCTCGAATGGTGACCGCGTGAACATCCCGGTCGGTGCCGATCCTGAACTCGTCAAGCTGCTCCAAGAAGCGGATGCCGCCTCTGCCGCCCAAGCCAAGATCGCCAATGCGAAATCTGATCTGGCTGCTGCTGGTGTCACCGATGGTGAAGATGACGAAGAGGAAGAGGAGTACGAAGACCTCGATGACGAAGGCGAAGTCGTGGTCAAGAAGCGCAAGAAAAAGCGACGAATTGAAGAAGATGACGACGAAGATGATATGGATGTCTCCAGCATCAAGCGCCGCGTCGATATCCCTCTCGAACAGATCAAGAAGATGACTAAGAAAAACCCTGAAGCGGTTGCCATGCTCCTCAAGAGCTGGGTTATGGAGGACTTAGGATGAGAAAGAAACAGATGGAGCTGACCAGCAAACGCAAGGCAGCAATCATTCTCGCCGTTCTTGGTCCGGAACACAGCTCAGAAATCGTCAAGCACCTGAGCGAAGAGCAAATCGAAATGCTCTCGCTGGAGATCGCCCGACTTGAAAAAGTCGGTTCTGAGATGAAGGCGAAGGTCGTGGAAGAGTTCCACGAGATGGCTCAGGCGCAAGACTTCATCGCCGAAGGTGGTGTCGAAAGCGCACGCAAAACTCTTGCCGCAGCGTTTGGTGACGAACGCGCCGAAGAGATGATGGGCAAAGTCGTCAAGTCGATGCAGGTCGTTCCGTTTGAGTTCCTCAAACGCGCCGACCCGCAACAGCTTTATAGCTTTATTCAAGACGAGCACCCGCAAACCATTGCTCTGATCCTGGCTTACATGCCTGTAAATCAGGCGGGGAACGTTCTTGCCAAGCTGAGCGAAAGCCAGCGAATTGACGTTGCCGAGCGTATCGCGCAGATGGAGCAAACTCCGCCGGATGTCGTTCGCAAAGTCGAGCAAATTTTGGAGAAAAAGGTTTCCTCACTCCTGAGCACTGAGATGACCAAAGCTGGCGGCCCAAAAGCCCTCGTCGATCTTCTCGGCTCGGTAGATCGTGCAACCGAACGCGCGATTCTGGATTCCCTTTCCGAATCCAACCCCGAGCTTGCCGATGAAATCAAGAACATGATGTTCGTGTTCGAAGACATTGTCCAGCTCGACGATCGCGCCGTTCAGTCGGTACTTAAGGAAGTCGATATGAAAGAGCTCGGTACGGCACTTAAAGGTGTCAACCAAGAGGTTCAAGACAAGATCTATCGCAATATGTCCGAGCGTGCCGTTGAGATGCTGAAGGAAGATATGGAATTCCTTGGCCCGATCAAGATGCGCGCGGTGGAAGAAGCCCAACAGAAAGTTGTGGCTATCATCCGAAGACTGGAAGATGCTGGTGAAATCAGCATCGGCCGAGGTGAAGAAGATGAGTTTGTCTAAAAACATCTTCCGAACCGCGGCGCAATATCCAAACTTTGTGGATCGTCTCAAGACGGTTCACGAAGTGGATGCGGAGTCTCCGGCTAACAAGATGACTCGTTCGGAAATCCAACGACTTTTCCAAAAAGCGAAGGAAGATGGAGAGCTCGTAGGGTACTCGGAAGGGTACGCCGAAGGTGAGCGCAAAGGGATGGAAGCTGGTCTCGAAACTGGCCGCGTACAAGCAGCGCAAGCTTTCGAATCCGAGCATGACGACGCTCTTGATCAATTTCGCGAAGCACTCATCCAAGTGGTGGAGAATGCTCAGCAATCCGTTGTCGAATGGCATCATGAAGCCGAAGAACGGCTTGCTTATCTCGCCATTGACATTGCTCGAAAAGCTTTGGGCCGTGAACTCGAAATTCACCCAGAATCGGTCATTGACATTGCCAAAGAAGCTTTGCTCGAAGTCAGTGAAGGGCGACTCGTAAAACTTCGTGTCAATCCCTGGCAAGCCGGTTTGCTCGAAGCTCGCAAAGACGAACTCCTGGCCAAATTCACGTTCATCCAAAACATCCAAGTCGTGCCCGATGCGGCAATTCAAGGCGGGCTGATTGTTGAGAGTGATGGTGGTCTCGTAGATGCCCGCGTGGAAACATACCTTGAGCGGCTCGAAGATGAATTTGAGGAGGACGCGGCATGATCGCCCCTCCGACATTCCCGAGAATGCAACGTGCTGTCGAATCGGTCAACCGATTTGATGTCATGGGCCGTGTCGCCGAAGTGGTTGGACTCGTGATTGAATCCATCGGTCCAAATGCTCGCGTTGGCGATGTTTGTTACATCGAAACCGACCCAGAAACCCGAGTTGCTTGCGAAGTTGTTGGGTTCAAAGGCGAGCGAGTTCTGCTTATGCCGCTCGGCGATGTAACCGGCGTCAAAGCTGGCTCCCTTGTTCGCGCAACGGGTCACTGCCTCCGCGTTCCTGTTGGCAACGAGTTGCTGGGGCGGACTCTCAATGCACTTGGAGAACCGATTGACGGCCTCGGCCCGATCACGGCAAAAAGCCACTATCCCAGCCTTGCTTCCCCGCCAAATGCAATGGAGCGCCAGATGATCTCGCAACCGTTCGAGACGGGTGTTCGTGCAATTGACTCCGTTTTGACAATGGGAATCGGTCAGCGCGTTGGGATTTTCGCTGGTTCCGGCGTTGGGAAATCGACTCTCCTCGGCATGATCGCCCGAAATGGTCAAGCCGATGTCAACGTCATCGCCCTTGTTGGGGAACGGGGCCGTGAAGTCCGCGAGTTCATGGAGAACGACCTTGGCGAAGAAGGCATGAAACGATCTGTTGTCATCTGCGCCACCTCTGATGAGCCGGCGCTCATTCGGATCAAAGCTGCTCTCGCCGCGACTGCCATCGCCGAAGCCTTCCGCGATCAAGGTTTGAACGTCATGCTGATGATGGACTCCGTCACCCGATTTGCAATGGCTCAACGCGAAATTGGGCTCGCTGTCGGGGAACCGCCGAGCACCAAAGGCTACACACCTTCCGTTTTTGCCCTTCTCCCTAAGCTCATGGAGCGCGCCGGTTGCGGCCCGAAGGGTGCAATCACCGGCATCTATACGGTTTTGGTCGATGGAGATGATACTAATGAACCGATCGCCGATGCCACCCGGGGGATTCTTGATGGACACATCGTTCTCGACCGGAAGCTAACAAGCAAAGGCCATTATCCGCCCATCAACGTGATGAACAGCCTCAGCCGGGTCATGCCTTTTGTCACGAACAAGGATCACATCCGCCAGGCCAACCAACTCCGCGAATACATCGCCGCCTACTACGATATCGAAGACTTGGTGAGTGTTGGCGCGTACAAGCAAGGCTCCAAGCCGGTCGCAGATGCAGCCATCACCAAATGGTCAAGAATCAATGGCTTGCTACGACAAGACAAAGCTGAGCCATCGCAATTTTCTGACACTCTCAATCAACTGAAGGAGATCACCAATGAGTAAATTCCATTTTCGATTAGGTCGCGTTCTCGACCTGCGACGTGAGGAAGAAAAGTCCGCCAAGGAACGCTTCATGGAAGCACGAGCGCGCCGAATTGAGGCCGAATTTGACCTGGAAGGCGTAAACAAGACCCGCGAACTCGCTCTCAACCATGAGGTGAGTTGTCTGGAATCCATGCGTGCCTTGGACAGCTATCTCGCGAAACTGGAAGACGAAGTTCAGCACATCAACTCCGCGATTGGAGTTTTAGTGGACGAAGAGAACGCCGCCAAAGATCTGTGGATTCAAGCCAAGCAAGATGCTGATGCATTGCAGAAACTCCATGATGCCGAGTTTGAGGAATGGAAGAAAGAAGAAGCCCGCCGTGAGCAGAATGAGCTTGACGAATGGGCAACGACTCGGAGGGCGGCGTAGCCATGATTCAACCAAAAGGTTTTGAAGGCGTGCGCTCCCGAATGCAACAAATTCAATCTCGGCTCGAGCAATTGCAAGGGACACAACCAACCTTGCAAACACCGACCGCTATACCCAGCGCCGGAGCCAAGCTGGGGCCGGGTTCGTTTGAATCAACCCTCAACGGATTCATGAACGGCACGGGCAACGAAGCTCTTGATCCGATTGCTTCCGGGCTTGTTCCAGGTCTGAAACCAACCAGCAATTCTGGGCTCACCCCCGAACTGAGAAACATGATTTACGCCGCCGCGGATAAGTACAGCGTTGATCGCGCGCTTTTCACGGCTCTGGTGGAACAAGAAAGCTCCTTTAACCCGAACGCAATGAGTTCTGCCGGAGCCCAGGGACTTACCCAGCTCATGCCGAAGACCGCGCAAATGCTCGGAGTCACCAACCCGTTTGATCCCGTGCAGAACCTGGATGGCGGTGCGAAGTACCTCTCCCAGATGCTCAAGCAATTTGGTGGCGATCAGCGGCTGGCTCTGGCCGCCTACAACGCTGGCCCAGGAGCCGTCACCCGCAATGGAGGCGTGCCGCCGTTCAAAGAAACCCAAGACTACGTCAAGAAGATTCTTGGCCGAGTAGGAGCTAGCGGATAACGATGGCAAAAAAACCAAAAGGCGAAAAGAAAAAGAAAGGCAAACTCGGGCTGATCCTCGCGATAGTCTTGCCGCTTGTACTGATTGGTGGAACCGTTGGTGCAGGGATGGCGGGCATCGTCAAGATTCCTGGCCTGACCAAGGCAAAAGCCAACAGCTTGTATGGTGAAGCGGGCGGTCTGTACGGTGAGGGAAAGGACATTGTCGCATCCGTCACCGAAAAAGACCCTAAGAAGTCCGAAGAAAAGAAAAAGCCGAAAGACAAGCCAAAGCCAGCACCTGAGCCGGTGGTTGCCGTGGAACCAGAGCCGGAGCTTGATCCAGAAGTCGGGGCCATGAAGCTCGCTAAGGTCTGGAACAACATCACGCCGAGCCAATTGGCGCCCATCGTGGCTGAATACAAAGATCCGGAGCTAGCCCTGGTTCTCAGCATGATGGATTCGAAAAAGGTTGCTGCCCTGATTGCCATACTCAAGCCGGATCGTGCGGCGAAATTGAGCAAGGAAATCGAGGCAATCGGGTCCGTCATCCCCGAAGAATCGTGATCGCGGTAATATCGTGACCGCTTTCCGGCTGTAGCTCAGTGGATAGAGCACTGGTCTTCGGAACCAGGTGTCGGGGGTTCGAATCCCTCCAGCCGGGCCATTTTATTTAAGCCCGACCGAAGTTCATCAATTTCGGCAAGATCACCCCTCCAGCCGCTTCTTCAGAAACACACCCAAACGAGTAATTCGGCCCCGCGCCATGGAGTCCACGCGAATCCGCCCGATAGGGGTATCCACACCATCCCCCACCTTGGGGACGCGCCCCAACTCATCCACAACAATGGAAGCCAAGGATTCGGTTGTCCACGGGTCTTCATCCGTTGCTTCGATGCCGCAATAATCCAGAACTTCGTCGTAGCGGACATCCCATTTCACGGAAAGACGACCAGCACTCGTCTTCTCGATTGCCGCGCGCTCCGCTTCCAGGGTGTCTTCCAGATCACCAAAGATCTCTTCCACAACATCTTCCAGCGTTACCAGGCCGCTGGTGCCGCCGTATTCATCGGTGACAATGACGATCTGCGTCTTCTGATCCCGCATCAGCGAAACCATCCGGTCGAGGGAGAGATTCTCAGGAACATAGACCGCCGGGCGGCAAAGCTCTTTCAAATCAAAATCCGGCGAATCAGAAGCCTTAACTAGGTCGTGCAGATAAAGAATCCCGACAACATCATCCACATCACCATTGCAAACCGGAATCCGCGTATGGGTGATCTCTTTGATTTGCTCCATTGCTTCGGAATAGCTGAGTGAGCCATCGAGCCACTTCATGTCGAGCCGGTGGATCATGGCGTCCTCTGCATCCAGCGTATCCAGCCGCAAAGCGCGAGCAACAAGCTGTGAGTGCGATTCATCCAGTCCGCCCTCGCCTTCGCTCGCACGGATCAGTGACTGGATTTCTTCACGGACAAAGGTGGGCTGACCCTCTGGATCGATACGGAGGAGCTTGAGAATCGCCAAACCGGATTTCTCAAATAGCCACACGAGGGGTTGGATGATTGCGGTGAAAAACCGGAGCGGGTTCACCAACAGCATTGCCGATCTCTCGGGAAACTTGAGAGCCAGATACTTCGGTACGAGTTCGCCGACAACAACCAACGGGAAGCTGACAATGATGATCGAGATGACCTTAATCAAGCCTTCTGGAAGTCGGCCCTCTAAAATCGGGTCAATAAACCGGTGAGAAATCCACGGCTCAAGGAACGAACCAACGCCCAAACTAACGCCCGTAATCCAAATTTGAATTCCCGCCACATACCGATCCATCTGGGCAACAACTTCGAGTACCCGAACAGCGGCTTTACTTCCCTTTTTTGCTTGAGTCTCCAGTCGACCCTTTTTAACGGCAACAATCGCAAATTCGATAGCGACAAAGAATCCAGCGAGGAGGAAAAGAACGAGCCCTAAGATGATCATTCCGAAGTCGTTCATGAGCAGATATGAACCTCCGGAAGGGCAACTATGATTGATTTACACGAGGGAGGATGATCGTCGTCCCCCGTGGATAAACCGACGAACATTCAGAATATTGTACCTACCCCTATATTTCCCTTTTCCCCAGAGAATAAAATTCACACGTGTTGCCTACTGGCGTTTACCCGGCAAGCGTCACCCCATACGATTCATCCGGCAAAATTGATGTCGGATCGTTCGCCAAGTTGATTGCCTATTTCAGAGCATCCGGCTGTTCCGGAATCGTCGTTTCCGGCTCCAACGGAGAAGGGCCAAGCATGTCCTCTCCAGAAAAGCGCGACCTACTTCGCACCTGCATACAACTGAGCCACGGCCTCCCCGTGATCCTAGGGCTGGCGACATCAAGCATGGAGGATGCTCGGTGGCTGACTAACCAAGCCGGTGCTTCCGAGGCGGCAGCCGTTCTTGCTCTTCCCCCTTCCTTTTATAAGAACGTGGAAGAAGATGGAATCCGCAAGTGGTTTATGGCACTCATGGAAACAAAAGGGGCACCGCTCCTTTACTATCACCATCCCAAGCTCACAGGAATCGAAGTCTCGATTGACTTCCTCAGGTCTCTTGCCGAGCACCCCAAGTTCTTAGGATTGAAAGACAGCTCTGGGAACCCAGAAAATCTCAAAATGTTTCGTGAAGTGCTTCCAGAAAAACAACTCTTTGTTGGTGATGAAAACCTCATCATCGAAGCCCTTGATGCAGGTTGGAACGGTACGATCAGCGGGGCAAGCAATGTTTGTGCGCCGTGGATGTCAGCCCTCATCAGTGACTACACCAGTGGTAACAAAGAATCCGCCCAAGAGAAGTTCAAGATCATCCAACCTGCCATTCAAAAGATGCGCTCCTTGCCTCAGCCTCCGAATCACAAGGCGGTTCTTCATAACTGGGGAATCATAGATTGCCCGTTCCCTCGGTTGCCGTACCTAGAAGCAGATCCAACCGAAGAACTCCAAATCCTCCGCGAGACGATTGGCGTTCATCGTGATAACATCGGCGTTCCCCGACCCTAATAGGGATCGGGGACGCCAAGTCCTTATTCTTCTGAATTCTCAAGACTCTTCATGCGTCGATCCAGGCTCCTGAGATAGAGCCACAGGCCGCACCACACAATGAGACTCGGAATCGCCGCTATGATCAGATCCGTGTTCATCAATGCCTCCTTTCAATTCTAGAACTCCCACCTTGACGCGAAGCTTGTACAGCACTCCCGTCACCCAACTCAGAGCGATAAAGTTCAGCAAAAGCGTAATCCCGTACCACTGATCCAACTGCCCTTTCGGGAGAGTATCGTTCGGGTGGAAGCTCTTGACTTGCGGGAGTCGGGGAAAAACAAAAATCAAAAACAGTGCCGGGATCAAAAGTGCGACTGCGTACCCCGCCGATGCCGATGCCCGCTTCTGCGGATCGGGGAATGCCGATCTCGCTACCATCAACGCCAGATAGAAGAACATCACCATCATGAAGGAGAGTTGGCGCGGGTCGTTTTGCCACCATTCCCCCCACTGCGTTTTGGAAAACAGGATCCCCGTCAGCATGGTGATGACCGAAAACATTGCCGCAATCTCGATTGCCGCCGCCATGCTGGCATCTAGTTTCAGATCACGCGTGCGCAAATACTTCACTCCAATCACCGCCGCCCCGATCAAGGCAATTGAAGTGATCATTGCGCTCGGGACATGAACGAACATGATCCGCGCGAACATGGCACTGCGGAAGCTCGCCGCATTCGGGGCTAAAAAGGCAAGCAGAGTGGCAAACCCCACAAACAAACCCATTGCCACTCGCCAAAACTTCATGATCTCTCCCCATTTTGCGGAGCAGTCTTGCTTGCTACCGGGTCCCCTCGGTCATCCCAGACAGATTCAATCACCAGCGGGCCGGCAACGAGCATCAAAACGGAATACGCCAGCATCGCCATGAGGTTCGACTGCCCCGCCTGGAGTGAACCAGAGCCAAAGCCGTATCGCACGGCCCCAACTCCCATAAAGATCATCGGGAAGAGGAGAGGCATAGCAATTACGCCCGCTAGCACCCAGCGATTCGTTGCCCCAATCACTAACGCCGAGCAAAGACTCAATGCGCCAGCAATACCAGCGGTGAAAAGCAGCACGGCCATGATCAAAAACAGAGGATGAGCGACCTCTGCGTTCGACATCACAAGGAAGATCGCACCGGTCAGAATCGCCAGTACCCAAAGCTGAAATACCGCAAAGAGGAGCTTTCCCGCATACGCAGCCCCAGGAGGAATGAGGGTTCGCAAGAGATCAAATGTGCCTTGGTCTGCTTCGACAATAAAGAGCCGCGGCACCGCCACCAGCGACCCAAACACGAGGATCACGCAGAGAAATGCGGCTTGTAAGGAAGGGTTCAGACGTTGGTCAAATGTCGAAAAAACGACTGTGGCTACGGCAAGAAATCCGAACAGAAGGCTGGCATAGAGTCCGTGCTTGGCCCGAAGTTCGCAGGCGGCCTCTTTCTTCATCCAAATCCAAACGAGCCTAGTCCAAGATGAGTTCATGTGTCCCCCATTTCTTGTCGCTCGGGTCGTTGGTGGCAAGGATCACCGCTCCATCAAAAACTTTCAAAACTGCACCGATCAACTCGCGACCTGCCTCATCCAGGGCGGCGGTTGGTTCATCCAATATCAAGAGCTCGGGTGAATGCTGAAGTGCCATTGCCAGCTTCAACCTGGCACGCATACCTGTAGAAAAAGAGCCGACCGGTTTATTCCCTGTTTTCGGCAAGCCAACTCGCTCCAATAGCCCTTCTGTTTTGCCTCCCCGGAGTTGAGCGGCAAGTTCTAAATGCTCCTTCGCCGATAGCTGAGGATAGAGTGCCAAATCAATCGCGGCATATCCAATCCTCTCTGGACGAACAACGTGTCCTTCTAGCGGACGAACCAACCCTGCCAACACTTTGAGCAAAGTGGATTTTCCGCTACCGTTTGTGCCTGAGACGACCAAGACATCACCCGCTTTGACTTCTAACTCCACATGACGAAAAAGCCAGTTCTGTTGGAATCGGTGTCCAAGCTCCCGGGCGGAGATCACATTGCTCACGGAGTCACCTGCCAAGGGATCAACTCTCCTGACCAGTGCCCGTCTTCCCACACATATCGCCCGATAAATCGCCCATGCGATCCACCTTGGCAGATGGGGGTGCCATTGATGACCTCCGGCTGATCGAGAACAGTATGCGAATGCCCTCCTAATATCACATCAAAGTCCTCGGTGGATTCCGCCAGCTTCCGATCTTGCGTGATTCCGATGTGGGTCATCGCGATGAGGAGATCAACCTCCGGGCGGAAATGCTTGCCGAGTTCGATTGCTTTAGGGATCGGTTGCTCCCAGATGTACTGGCTGGCATGGCGACTCGCCATTCGCTCCGTCACCATCGGCACCATCACGCCGACAACTCCGATTTTGACGCCACTGATCTCTGCCTTCCAAACCTGCGGAAATGGATTGGCGACGTCCCCTTTTCCGTGCCAATTCGCACAAATCACCGGATGGCTTACCCCCTCGAACTTTTTCTTCATCACCGCTTCCATCACATGTGACTCACGGTTGCCGGGAATGGAAAGATCGCAACCCGCATCGGCGAGAAGGGGCCAAACCGGCTCCGGTTTGAGGGGAATTCCTAAGTTGCCCGTCTGGATGCAGTCGCCCGAATCAAAGTACAGATCAGCCTCAGCTCGCAAGGATTTGAGGAACGGTAAGCGATGGGAATCCAGCTTGCCATGCAGGTCGTTTGTGTGGAGGATGACCAAGCGCGGCACGGCTTTCGTGAAGCGGTGAGAGTTACACCGTGGTTTGGTTCAGGATGATGTTGGCAACCAACAGGATCGCCATCAGGCTGAGACCGAGGATGAGAATGAACTGACTGATCTTGTCGTCGAAGCTCGCCTTCCCTTTGAATGTGGTGCGAACGCTACCGCCGCCACCACTCATGGCATCACCTTTACCGGTGACCATGACAATACCGATCAAAACAACGGCTACCAAGCCGCCGAGGATCAAAAGGACATTAAAAAGGGAATCCACAGTTAGACCTCAGTTCAAATTTCAGGGAGAGAATACCTGCCAATCAGGAGGGAGCTTGAGTATTTCGGAAATGGCGATCACCGCAATGCCCGCGATGGTCGATCCCGCCATCAAATGAAACAGGCCCGTTCGCAAAAGCCTCTGGAGGACATTCGGCTGCAATGCCCCGCCGGTCTGGAAATTGTTGAGTAGTGCCTTCCCTGCATCAATCCCACTCTTGAGCTGCTTATCGTTCGGCTTACGAGTAGTGAACCAATACTGCACAAACGACCCGAGCGGACGATACGCGACAAGTGTCACCAGAAAAGCGACAAGAAGGCGAAGCTCTGTATCCGTCGTCCACGCCCAGCTAAACAGACCAAGAAACAGCATTGCCGCCATTGCCAGATTCGTTCCGCACCGAGGGTGAACGCGAGACATCCGACGCACGGCCTCCGGCTCGAGCGGCTCGCCTTGCTCAATCGCATGAACGACCATGTGCTCGGCGGCGTGGTATCCCGCCAGCGGCAAAGACCGTATCCCGAGCAGGAAAAAGACAAACCCCATCCCTTCCACAAAATTTCCCGCCAGTGGGTGACTTTGCCATTCCACGGGTAAGAGGTGCCCGATCCCGAGTGCCAAATATGCACCTACCGTAAAGATGCCAAACATTGCCATCCCCGTCAGCACGAGCGAGTAAGAGGGGGCTCCCCCACTCACCGAGCCATCGGTCAGATAAACACCGATGGGAGTAGCTAGTCCTCCGATTCTCTTCGGCTTCGCCAGATGCCCATCGGGAGAAATCAATCGGCTGGGCGTAAGAACCCCAATCACTCGATCCTGGGTGTCAACTACAGCAAGGATCTCTGTCTTCGTTTCGGCAAAAATGCGGAGTGCTTCCGCCGCTGGTGTCCTCGCCGGGAGAGGGGCTGGTTTGTGGATCACTAGCTCACGGATCGGGTGAGTTTCCTCCATCCCGACAGCGAGTGCCCGCGTGACATCCGCCTCCATGATGAACCCGAAGTAGCCATTGTCATCAATGACTGGCATCCCAGGGAGTCCGCAATCCACCAAGTCCATCGCCGCAACTTTTAGGGAATTCTGGGCATGAAGCGGCTCTATATGAGCGGCAAGATAACCCACCTGGCGTGCGAGCGGCGGCGGGATCGTCACCGATCCAGGAGGTGGCGTTATCATAAGTTCAAATCTAACCGTATGGTTGGCTCTTTTCTGCCCGATCTTTGATCGCAGCGAGGATGCCTTCCATGTTCTTGACGACCAATCCGTAGATCACTTTGCCAACCAGAGGGCCGAGCCCCGGCACCGAGTATTCATAAACTAATGTCGAATTGAAGCGTGTCCCGCGTTCTTCTTCAACAAACGACCAAGAGCCGCTCATCTCATCGTAATCGCCTTCGAGCTGAACAAATTCACAGCGGTAGTTGGCATCATCCCAAACATCTTTCTGACGCCAGCGCACTTTCAAGCCAAAAGCCGGCACCTTGCCAATCCAATCGCTGGTGATCTCATCGCCGTCTCGCGAGACAATATCCAGAGATTCCACATCTTCCATAAACTCAGGGAAGCTCTCATTGTCCTTGGCAATGGCATACACGTGCCCGATTGGCGCGTTGATCAAAATCGTGGATTCGATAGTCGGCATGAGCGAAGTTTTGAGTCTACCAGCGACTTAGAACATTCCCATCGTCCAAGGTGCGCTCCTTTTCCGGTATCGTAGTGTCCCATCAATCAGTAGGACAGAACGAACCGAACGATTCAATCAAACGTCCGTAGAGTTGGAAGCAACAAAGTGATTTCTGCAATCCTCGCCCTCTCCCAAGTCACCGCCACACCCATTCATCATCACGATGACTGGCGAAGCGAGTTGCCGCCGCAAGTATTGGACTTGATTGCTCAGCAAGAACAAACTTCAACCACGGGCGAACCTCCGGCAACCGACAAAGAACAGGAAAAGGCCAAGAAGGATCAAGAGCGTCACAAACGCGATATTGAAAACGACATCAAAGAAGGCAAAGAGATCGCCGAGTTGGTGGAAAAGGAGCTCAAGCTCAGCCAGGACAAAGATGCGGAAGCTAAGCTACAGGCAATCGGAGCCGAGCTTGCTGAAATCGCGAATCAAGCCCCAGTCGATGTCACTTGGGGCGACGGGCGATTCAATCAGTTTCAATACCAGTTCAAGCTTCTGGAAGGCGATGACGTCAATGCTTTCTCACTTCCGGGTGGCTACATCTTTTTCTACGATGGCCTGATCAAGTTCGCCGAAAGCGATGATGAGATCGCCGCCGTTGTTGCTCACGAAATTTCTCATGCCGCGTTCCGGCACATGGCAACCCTCCGCCGAGAACAAGCCAAGATGTCTTGGGCGGCCCTCCCCGCGATTCTCGCAGCGGCATTTTCCCGCAACCCCGAGGTGATCTCAGGCACACTCACCGCCGCATCCCTGACCAACCAAGCATTTGCTTCCGGTTGGAGCGTTGATGCAGAAAAATCGGCGGATTACGGCGCAGTTCAATACATGGTCAAAAGCCGATACAACGCTGTCGGTATGTTGACATTCATGGAGCGGCTCGCCTTCCGAGATCGCTTTGCTCCCAAGATTGATTGGGGGATCTATGCCAGCCACCCGCCTTCAGAGCAACGTGCAAGTAGCATCATGAAACAACTCGCAAAGTACGATATTCCGGTTAAACGGAGCGCGGTGACCACCACCTACTCTGCGCGCTCGATCCCGCAAGAAAATGGTAACTACGAGCTTTGGTTCGGTAATACAAAGGTGTATTCCTTCGGCGGTGCCGAGGCAAAAGAACGTGCCGCACTCGCTGTGATCACGCTCAACAATTACTTGGATACTCTCCCCGCGAGCTATACAGTTCAGACTTCTGGGAAGGAGCTTCTCGGGCGTGGTCGCGTAATGTTCACTGGTCGCGCCGAAGATGTTATCGGTCGACAAATCTCCCCTGAAGAAGCGATCCGCGATGCGCGATCAGCTCTCTCTCATGTGATCTTCGATCTCAGTTTCCGCGTGTGGGCAAGCCCGCGCGGATAACCCCACGATCAGAGCGATCAAAGGTCTTTCCTGCTTTCGCAATGAGCTCCTGCGCGGCGGCAAGCACGTCGTTTGCAAACTCCCGACCGTGGAAAGCCAGCGTCGCTTCGTACCCTCCGCGATTATAATCTTCTGGCATCAGAATATAGCCCAGCCAGCCGTTACAGTGACTGATCACCAAACAGTGGTCGTATCCAGCTTTATAAGCCATCTCCTGAATTCGCCGTCCGATCTCTGAAGTTGGCTCACCCGGCACGCCCACAATCAAGATGTTGTCCATATTGATCGCAGTGAGTTCCGCTTCCGGCGGAGCGAACTTGGTTACAACCATATTAGCAAGCAGATCATTGGCCTTGAAGTCTTTAGCGAAGTCCGGATGCGGCTTGGGTTTGGGAAGCTCAATCTTTTGAGTGTGGAATCGCATCCTCGGTTCAACCCGAATAGCATCGGGAGTCGTTATCCAAAACGACTCGCCCATCGGTGGTTTGAAGAAGGAATCCAGCGAACGAAACTGATTCAAACGATCTTCCAATGACTCACTCACACCTTTGGGAGAGACATCCCCTATCGGGCCAGGAAAAACTGCAACGCCAAACTTATCACGCAAAGCTCCCGGCCAATCCCCGCTAAGTTGCATCCGATTTTCATCAAAAATCGTGGCGTGAGCAGCATAGTGAGCAAACAACGGTCGATTCTGAACAAAAAACCCGGTGAAGCTCTTATCGGGGACAGCCCCTTGCCGCCGCGCACGATTCCAATCCAATTTCTGCGAGCGAATCTGGAAGTGTGGATAGACTTTCTGATCTGACTCCGCTGCCGCCTTGATCCCTTCGGCGATCCGCGAGCTATACCAATCCAACCACTTGCGATTGTAAGCAGCAATCCCAGGAATTTTGAACGTCATCCGATCGTTCAGCATCTGGCTATCGGGAGCGCAATGCGTATGCGTTGCGACCAAAAACAGATGGATGTCTTCGGGAATCTTCTTCTTGACTTCTCTGACCAAACTCTCTGGGATTGTCAGCATCTCCGCACTGACAAGTGCGACTTTCTCATTCCCATATTCGAGAACGATGCTCGTACTGAATAGATGATCTCCGCCCGGCTCAAAGACAGCATCTCCGCGTGCGGTGTAACCTCCTAGCGGAAGTGCTTCTGGGGGAGTGATGTCAGCAGATGACCAGTGCACCCGCATTACCGGCTCGCGCTGGAATGAAGCGAGATTCGCCCCCAGAACCAAAGACATCAATATCATGAGCTTCTCAAGTATTGGAGACTAATCAGGTGCCAGAAAGTAACAGAGAACATGCTGCGGCAACGGCAGTATCCACGCGCATGACCCGCTTTCCGAGACTAATCGCTCGATCCCCTATGAGCTTGACTTCTTGCGGAGCCCAGCCCCCTTCCGGACCAATCACAATGGTGGATTCATCCCCAATTTCTGGCCAGGCGCAGTCCACGCCTTCGACCTCACTCAACACGAAAGCGTCAGGTTTATTACTAAATACTTGCTCTAAACCAGTCAATATCGTGATCTTGGGGAGATTGGTGCGGAACGAAACCTCCGCCGCTTCCCGGGCGATTGCATTCAGACGTACAAGCCGCTTCTCCCACTTTTCCGCTGTCCACTTCACCACCGTGCGCGCCGCAGGAAACACCAAAAACTCTGCGATTCCCATCTCTGTCCCCATGCGAATGGCAGTTTCCAGGGACTCAGGCTTCGGAAGTCCGAGCGCGAGTGTCACTCTCCGCGAAGATTCCGTTTCTGGATAAACCACCTCAATCGGCTCGGCTTGCTTGCCAGCCAAAGTGCATCGGATCAAACTCCCATCATTCGGAAGGATTGCAACCTCGGCCCCGCTACTTAGCCGGAGAACATTCCGAAACTTCTTGACTTCCTCTTCTGGGAGTTCAATCGTGGCGCCGGCATCAACTCCCGGAACAAACGCACGAGGGAGAGCCCTCAGCGACGAAGAGTGGCTGCGATCCAATCGCCCTCCGCGAATGTCTCAACAAGCTCAAATCCGCACGCCTGCGCGCGGGTCAGAACATCGGGCCAGTTCGCTTCAATAATCCCGCTGACAATCCAAAGCCCACCCGGTTTGATCCGATCAGCCGCCTCAGGAGCCAAGCGGATCAATGCCGCCGAGATGATATTGCTCAGCACAATATCGAATTGCTTCCCTTCGGCGACCGGTTGGAAACCAAGCCCCTCATGCACCTCTCCTGTGACGCCGTTTCGCTTCAAATTCTCCAAGCTGGAAGTCACGCACACCGGGTCGTAGTCCACCAAGATCAGCTCACCGGCACCCAGCAATCCCGCGCCAACGCTTAATATCCCTGAGCCGCAACCGATATCGGCAATTGACTTCCCTGCACAATCCGCTTGCTCAATCAGTTCCAGACAGCCACGGGTTGTGGGATGGTCGCCGGTTCCAAACGCTTGCCCCGGATCAAGCACGATCTCCAGATCACCCGGCCCGATTTCTGCTTCTTCCCAAGTTGGGCGAACAATGAACTTCTCGCCCACTCGGCGGGGCTTAAAGAACTCTTTCCATGCCTCGCTCCAATCCTGCTCTTCAACCTCTTCCAACTCAATGGAGACTGCGCCCATATTAAGGAGTTCCGCGCGAAGCGCATCCAGTTTCAAATCTTGACCGGGAGAAAGATAGCCGCTCAAAGCAGGAGGTCGGTCGGTTTGGACAGTGCCTTCGATTCCATGGCGGCTAAAAGCCTCGGCCCACATTGACCAATCGTCCGGCTCGGCGGAGAGAACCGCGCTCACTTTTGTCCAAACGCTCATTTCTTTTTCTTGCCTTTAAAGAGGCCTCCGAGGAAACCTTCTTTCGGCTCCGGAATCCGCTCTCCTCGCACTTCAGCATACTCCCGCAAGAGTGCCGCTTCCGCTTCCCCAGTTTTCTTAGGGACGGCGAGATTCAGCTGAACGAAAAGATCACCGCGTTGGGAACTGCGGAGTGTTGGCAAGCCACACCCCTTGATCTTGATCATCTCGCCCGGCTGAGTTCCTGTCCTGATCTCAAACTCAATACTTTCATCAAGCCCATCGGTGACAATCTGGTCACCTAAAGCCGCTTGAGCAAACGTCATGTCGTATTTCATCGCAAGGTCTGGCCCACGCCGCTCAAACCGCTTGTCCTCAGCGACGTGCATCACAACATAGAGATCGCCTGGGCGTCCGCCACGGACTCCATCCGATCCGCGCCCGGCAACACGAAGACTTTGTCCCGTCTCAACACCGGCGGGAACTTTCACCGTCAATTCTTCCGATTTTGTGACCAATCCATCGCCGCCACAAGTTGCGCACGGATTCTCAACGAGATACGCTTCTCCGCGGCATTTTGGGCAAGTGGTGGTGGTGCGAACCGCACCAATGAATGTCTGTCGGACTTGCGTCACTCCACCAGTGCCTTGGCAAGTGTCGCACTGCTTCGGTGCCGAACCGTCGGCGGTGCCTTTGCCATCGCAAGTATCACACTTGGCGGATCGGCGGTACTTGACTTCTTTTTCTGCCCCGTGAAGAACGTCAATCAGTTCCACAACGACGCTGGCCTGGACGTCATCGCCCTCCATGGTTGGAGAAGGACGACGCGCCTGTTGTGCTCCCCCAAAGAATGCCTCGAACAGATCACCAAAGCCGCCGTCTCGGAAGAAGTCTGGGCCAGGGCCACCGGCACCAAACTGCTCGTCCGCGGTACCGAATTGATCGTATCGGGCACGCTTTTCAGGGTCACTCAGAATTGCGTAGGCCTCTGAGACCTCTTTAAACTTCTCTTCCGCATCCGGGTTATCCGGATTCACATCGGGGTGATATTGACGGGCGAGTTTACGGTACGCCGACTTGATTTCGTCAGCAGTAGCCGCCTTACTGACCCCGAGCGTTGCGTAAGGGTCGATGCTTGCCATAAATCTTTAGTTGTCTTCTTCTTCGTTCTCGTCAGCGTCTTCTTCTTCTTGAGCTGCGAGATCGTCGAGAGACATTTCCGATTCATCATCCGAATCAGCGGTCGAGGTGTCATCATCGTCATCGCTGGAATCGTCAGATTCTTCGTCGTCATCATCTTCGAGGAGAGAGGACAGTGAAGATTTGGTTTCCCCATCTTCGTCATCGTCATCATCGTCGTCATCGCCAAAATCGTCACCCAGATCGCCGAGATCGAGATCCAGATCATCGTCGTCCGAGGATTCCCCGTCTTCGCTACTCGGGAGCAACAGGCCGACATCGTCGAGACCCAAATCGTCCAAGTTGCTGAAATCGTCATCCAGTTCTGCTTGGGCAGCATCTGCGCCCAGAATCGGCTTGATCTTGCCTTGGGCAATTTCTTCCAAAGCAATGCTCAGCGGGTGGTTCGACTCGATGCGAACGAGCGGTGGGGCACCTTCTTTAATCTGTTTGGCGCGCTTGGCCGCAAGATTTGTCAGGATGTATTTGCCGTATTCGACTTCATTAAGAGTGTCGGGGGCCGGGAAGATGAGCTCGTTCTTCTTCATGGGGAACGCTAAAAAATACCCGTTTCCCCCACTCTCGTTGCGGGTCCTGAGCAATTTCTTGCCAATCGACCCGGGATTCCGCGTATCCTATCAAACGCAATTATGAGCACCCATAACATAGAAGTCGAAGGTTTTGGCACAATCCAGGTTCCTAGCGGAACAAAACTGGTCAAGGCATTGGAGAATAACGGCATTGATGTCTCCCACCGATGCGGAGGTCAAGCCCGTTGCACCACATGCCGTGTAGCATTTTCCTCCCCCGAGCCAGAAATGGGTCAAGCCGAACACGATTGTCTTGAAGAAGATGGCGAGCTGGGCAACTTCCGACTTTCCTGTCAGATCCGCGTTCATGAAGACATGAAAGTTAAAGTTCTCATGCGAGCATCGGAAAAGGGTTGGGAGCCAGGCGGAGACGTCGAAGACTAAAGTCAGGACACCCTGCTCAGGTAAATTTTTCCCGCTTATGTCGAAGCTCCTTGCCGAATCGCTCATCCGTGATGTCCCTGATTTTCCCAAACCGGGCATTATCTTTAAGGACATTCACCCGATCGTCGAGAATCCGGCGGCAATGCACGAGGTCGTTGATCTCCTAGCTGAAGATGCCAAAGCAAAAGGTGCAGAGGTCATCGTCGGGATCGAAAGCCGAGGCTTTATCTTCGGTGTCCCGATTGCAATGGCTCTCGATCTACCGTTTGCGATGACCCGCAAACTTGGCAAACTCCCCTACGAGAAGATCACCGAGGAGTATTCGCTGGAATACGGCACCAACACAATCGAAATGCATGTGGACGCCATCAAGCCGGGGCAACGCGCCTACATCATTGATGATCTCCTGGCGACGGGAGGAACTGCTCGTGCCGCCGCGAACCTCGTGGAGCGGCTCAATGGAACGGTATGCAGCTTCGGATTTGTCGTGGAGCTCGCCTTCCTGAACGGGCGCGACGCCTTGGAAAATTACGAGATCAAGTCCCTGATTACCTACTAACGGATACTTTTGAAACAACAAATCGTCAAACTAAACGCAATGAAGTCATTTACTAAGCTCTCGCTCGTTGGTCTGCTCGCAGTTTCCGCACTTGCATTTGCCGCCGAAACCTTGACCGTTGATAAGCTCGTGCAAAAGCGCGAAGATCTTGATGGCAAAACCGTCACTGTTTCTGGCGTCGTATCCAACTTCTCCGCCAAAACCAGCAAGGCTGGCAACAAGTACACAACTTTCACGCTGAAAGGAAGCAACACAACTCTGAGTGCTTACACCCAGGGTCACATCGAAAAAGCTCCGAAGAACGGCGATGAAGTCGAAATCACCGGCATCTTCCGCAAGGAAAAAGTCGTCAACCCAGATTTCACGGTGAAAAACGAAGTGGACTTCACCGCAAAGAAGGACACCAAGAACGGCATCAAAATCGTCAAGCGAAAAGACGATAAATAATCGGAAGTCGGAATGACTTCATCTTGCCCGAAGCTCATCGCCATTTATGGCCCCACAGCTTCGGGCAAGTCTGTTTTAGCCGAAGCAGTCTCTGAGCGCCTGGATGCGCAACTTATCAACGCCGACGCTTTTATGGTCTACCAAGGCCTGGATATCGGCACCAACAAACCCAAAAACGAAGCGGACTACGTGCTTCTTGATCTCGTGCCGCCAACTCACTCATTTGGGGTCGGAGAGTACATCCGCGCCGCCGAGCCGATCCTGACCAGCCTCTTCGCTCGCGGTAAAAACGTCGTTCTCGTAGGTGGGACAGGCTTCTATCTCCGCGCACTCACTGAGCAATACACCGAACTTTCTCCTCCGCCTGATCCACAGCTCCGCTCTGAACTCAAACGCAAAGATTTGACTGATTTGGTGGAACAACTCAAAAACCTTGATCCTCGCACGGCAGAGACAATTGACATCAAAAACCCAATCCGTGTTCAACGCGCAATTGAGCGAATCTTGACTCCAAGCGAGCCCATTCGAGTTCAATTCCCCCCATTTGATGTGCACAAGTTTGGAATCGTTCCCCCCACTGAAGCGTTGAAATCTAAAATCATCGAACGAACACGCGAACTTCTCCTGACCGGTTGGAAAGAAGAAGTCGAAAGCTTGTTGCAACAAGGAGTACCAGTTGATTCACCGGGCTTTCGCGCAATCGGGTATCACTCGGTGATCGGTTGGATTGAAGGCAAAATCGAATTCGATGAATTGGTGGAAGATGTGTCTCGCCAGACTTGGCAATACGCCCGGCGGCAGTTGACTTGGAACCGAAAGGAACCAAATTTAAAGCCAATCTCACTCGAAAGCCTGGATGATAAGGTATACGAGCAAGCAGTCAATCAACTTATGCATTCAATTGGTATGTCTTGATGCTTTTGGGTAAGAAAAATGGCGAAATCAATCAACTTACAAGATATGTTTTTGAACCAGGTTCGCAAAGAGGGAATCGGGGTCACAATTTATTTGATGGGCGGTGTGCAACTGCGAGGGCAAGTACGCGGATTTGACGCATTCACAGTTCTGCTGGATTCTCCCGGCAAACCAACACAACTGGTTTACAAACACGCAGTCACCAGCATTGTGCCGGCCAAACAAATCGGCGATGATCAACATGGTGGCGGTGGCGGACACCGACGCCGTGACGACGAAGAAGAAGTAAACGACGATTGATCCACTTCACTAAGATGCACGGAATCGGCAACGATTTCGTGATGATCGACCGAATGAAAGCTGCCGACGAGTCCATCGACTGGTCGGCGCTTTCTGTTTCGATGTGCGACCGCAAGTTCGGCGTAGGTGCCGATGGGCTGATCCTTGCTGAACCAGGCAAGGACACCCAGTTCGCCATGCGGATGTTCAATCCGGATGGTTCCGAATCGGAAATGTGCGGAAACGGAGTGCGCTGTTTTGCCCTGTTCGTTCGCGATAAGGGCCACACTGCCAACACAGAAATTCCGGTCGAAACCGGGGCTGGTCTACTCCACCTTTCTATCGAAGATGATGGGCAGGTCAAAGTGGATATGGGTGTTGCAAAGCTCCCTCGCGGAGAAATTGGCATGGCTGGCTCCCCAGATGAGCGGTTCATCAATCAGCCGTTGGAGGGATTTGATCTCAATGGCACCGCTGTGAGTATGGGCAACCCCCATGTCGTAATCTTTACCGACGATGTTGCGGCAATCCCGCTGGAGCAGATTGGCCCGCAGATTGAGTGTCACCCGCTCTTCCCTGCCCGCGTGAACGTTCACTTTGTGCAGATTGTTGAGCGCGACCACATTGTTCAACGCACTTGGGAACGAGGCGCAGGTATCACTCTTGCTTGCGGAACTGGCGCATGCGCTTGCGCCGTAGCTTCTTTCCTCAACGGATACACGGATCGATCAGTGGACATTGATCTCCCCGGCGGACGGCTACATATTGAATATCACGAAAATGGTCGCGTTGATATGACCGGACCAGCAGTCACCGTTTTTGAAGCGGATTGGAAATAAAAAAGCAGGCTCACTCCATCTAGAGTGAGCCTGCTTTTCTATGCTGCGACTCAGCTTTTGCGCTTTCGGCGAAGCAAGAGAGCCGCGCCTGCGCTCAAACCAAGCAGAGTCGCCGGTTCCGGCACCGGAGCCAACTTAGCAGATCCGCCGTTTGCAAATCCGTTGTAGTGCAACATTGCGGGAACTTGAACTCCACCAGTCGAAAGCTCATCGAAGCTTGCCACCGAAAGACCGGAAGAAACCAGATCACCAACCCAGACATCGCCTGGATTGATTCGGTTAGCCGCGGCATTTTTGAAATCTAAGCGGAGATCAAAATTTGCGCTGGCATCCGTAATCGAGTCCGTGCCGTAACTCAGCGAATTGAACGAAGAGTTCACATTCGTGACGAGATTGACCGTTGGAGTTGTAATCCCGGAAGCAACGTTCAGGTTGAGATAGTCAACGTATTGACCAGCCGCCGAAGTTGCATGATGAGAGATCGTCACTCGCACAGTGTCCGCCGTAACGTCATCAAGTTGCACGGAAACCCATGGATTCGGGCCGCCTGGTGTCCCCGATGAAGTGATGATAGTGCCAAAATCGAAGTTGAGGGTCGCCGCAGAAGCAATGCTCCCCACGCCCACAAGCCCACACAAAATTACTAATCGCATATAAATTCCTCTGCAAACAATTGCAAACATCCGTCGATTGCTATCGACTTCACAATTTTGGACGTTTTGACGGCGTTTGGGTTCGGAAATAGGTCGAAACCAGGTATTAGTATCAGTAATTGGACTGAGGATTATTCAAAGTTCGTAGAATGTTTACGGTTCCAAATTTCATGACTTTGCAACCAGTTGACTTTGAATTCGTATTCTTGTTTTATGTGATCCTAACTTTGCAAGCTGGGGCATAATTTAAGCGGACGGCGGTGCAACGGGAGTGTCAATCGAAGAAACGAAAGTTGAGTTCTCCACGGAAGTCCCTAGAGCAAGTGGTGAAGAGAGAACCCTGCTCAAACGCAAGCTTACTTACTCCGTTCTAGGATTAGTTGCTCTCATCGCGATCAGCTTTTTCTACCCAAAGGCTTACAGCTTTTTGGTAATGCCGTACATAGTCTTTGTTCCCGCCCTGCTGATCTATACACTTCTGCCAAAAGAGCTGTTCACTCTCGCCATCTCCCCAAACGATGTCGAAATATGCTCTGGAAACTGTGGCATCCTCATTCCATCCCAGCTGATTGAAGGCTTGTCAATGAATACTTCCGATGAAGATATCCCATACTCAATCAAGTTCAAAGATGGAACATACTATTCCCTCCCATTCGTTGCTGAAGCAGAGGAAATCAAGGATGCATTTGCGTCAGTGGCAAACATCCCTTCGCTGTGGGGGCAAGCCGAACATTCAGGCTCTGTGAGAGAACCTAAAGCAAAGGATACAGACAAGCAAAATCGCTCATGGTGAACCTGGATGAGCGAACGGAAGAACGAGAGGGACGTGACCACAATTTGAAAGAGTCTGAGTTCCCTCTAGAAAAATCTGAGCAAAGCGGCGTTCTCATTTCCTCTAGCTCAGTGGCATATCGAAAAAGGCTAAGTGACTCTCGCAATGGGTTGATCATTTTCACCATTATTCTCTTGTTTGCCGTCTTCGGAGCAAGCCTTCTTGTCAAAGGCGACAGCATTCCTCTTTTCATCCCGATACTGTTTCTTTTGCCGATAGCCGAGCATGTTTACTCGGCCTATTTCAAGAAGCACGAGCTTTACATAACTGCCGAATACATCACCTTTAGTCGTGGACGAAATGACACGATCATTCAAACGAAAGACATCAAGGGTATCGGGCTTGCTAAGTCACAAGGAGACACATACTCTCTTGTCCTTCACAACAACAAGCGGATAGACCTCAATTTCCCTGAGCGAAGCGAAGAGATCTTCCAAGCTCTTAAGGAAGTTGCCGGGCTCAAGCCACTGTGGAACACCTCGGAGCCCTCATCCTCAGTTCGCGAACCCAAGGCCAAAGAGGTCAACAAGCAAGATCGCTCATGGTGAACTACTTCATGACAATAAAATTGACTTCTGGACTACCGCTATAGTGTTTTTCCATTAACTTGGTAGAGTAAAAGTTATTGTCATAATCGATTGGATAATATTCAATTCCTGACTTTTTCAAGAACTCCAAGTACTTCCGCTCAAAAACCTCTCTATCGGGGTATTTGTATTTGATTATCCAAAGTGGAAGATTCTCGCATGAAACAAGGTATCCATCTTCTGAACGATGAACGGTAAGAGGTATCCGCATAGGCTCGGCACCCACAGCATCCTCATCATTTAGATAGAAATCATAGTAGGTCACACCCATTGGCCAATCACGTTCGGGGAATTCCTCGCCAAAGTCAATCTTCTGGACCTCAGTTATGTTGAGTTTTTCAATGGATACTTCCTCCAAGACGAGATTCATCAAGTCCTCATATTGACTTGAAGTCACTCCTGCGCGTTGCCATTGGCTCTGAATACCAAGTTGATAGACACGCTTCCAATTCTTTTCGGCGACAGCAGCTCTAAAATCCACGGCTCGCTTTTGTGGAGTCTGGATTGTCATAATTTTCCAAACTCCAACGATGGAAAGAACGACTATTGCTCCCGCAATGACGCGAATTGACCTCTTACTCATATATTAATAGCAGACTCCCGTTGCGCCATTACACTGCATGCCTACTTTAGCAGTCTTGTTGCGACGCTCAATGCCTCCACCACCATCCAATATTGGGCATTGCACCATTCCAAGCCAACACTCAATTTGTTGACATTCGTATTGGAAACATGTCCCTGCGTTGGCTCCAGTTCCTGTACAGCAACAATTGAACCAAGGTGCCACAACAACCTTTGAGCAATTGAAGCAGTCGTATGTAGAGTTTGGAGGGCAAGGCGCAAAGGATAGCGCCGCCATACTAATCGCGATTAGCGAAATGAGTGTCTTCATCATTTTTTACCTACTTGGAGCACATTTCAGCAATGCGCCCTCCTCTGAAAATCGGATAGCGTCCTGTTTTGATAGCTCCTGGCCTCGTCAGCCAGACTAAATATGGTGGGTTTGTGGCATCTGAAAGGTGTCTTTCACTAGGGTGGAAATGCAGTTCATCATGAACTAAACAGTGGATTACGGGATATTGACTATTTGGATCGGCGAACCAACGCTCAAATTGAACAGAAGCTGTATTATACAGCGGAGAATTCTTCTCTGGCTTTACCGAGAAAATGTACGTTGAATAAAGTTTGTCCTTCGCACATTGTGGTGTAATCGGGCAATACATTATTCCATTTCCTCCAGCATATGCTTCTAACAGAAATGGACGTCGCATCGCATACGCTGGGAAGTCAATTGTTTCATGGACGGGTTCATACCCCTCGTAGTCTGCTCCGTACATATTGAGGGCCATCACCTGTTGGCGAATGTTCTGCTTACAACTTGCTACACTTGCGCTTACTTTTGCTCTTGGGTACACAGCCATCACAATTCCAGAAAGCAATAACAGAATTGCAATCACAACTAGAATCTCTGTGATTGTAAAAGCTATTGATCGTCTTCGCAACCGCATTTGTAGTCCTCACTGCCAACGGTAGTGGCGTTCACTGTCGACTTGAACCTCCACATATCTGGATATAGTGACTCACTAATTCTCTTATGTGCCGCAACTCCAAATACAGATATCCCGGTGACTAAAAGAAGAATCGCTTGATTTAATGAAAGGCGTTTCATACCACTACAATTGCTATCTTATAGATAATTATATCAACAACCAAACGGGGGGGGCTTAAGCCCTGTTTTGAACTTGATATTAGTTGTCTCGCTCCAGATCGCGCCGCTGGTCCTTTTCTTTGATCGACTCGCGCTTATCGTAGAGTTTCTTACCACGAGCCACAGCAATAGCAATCTTTGCGCGCCCCGATTTGAAGTAAATCTTAGAGGGGATCAGTGCCAGCCCCTTTTCTTCGGACTTGCGCCGCAAAGCCTCAATCTCTTTCTTATGCATCAAGAGTTTGCGATCTCGCCGGCGATCCGGTTGAAAAGCCGTCGTAAATGTGTAGGGCTCAATATCCAGATTGAAAAGCCACAACTCGCCGTTCTTGACCGCGCAGTATGCATCGGTCAAGTTCGCGCGACCCAGATAAAGGCTCTTGACTTCGCTACCCACCAGAACGATGCCCGCCTCATGAACCTCTTCGAAGTGATAATCGAAGCCTGCCTTACGATTGTTGATCGTGGCTGGCCCTTCGCGCTTCGCCTCTTTTTTTTTGCCAGCCATAGGCCGAAAATTGTACCGTCCGAACCTGAGAGGTACCATTTGAATATGTCGTTATCCCCGCGCGTGAGCCTGATCCTGCTTGCCGTCGCAACCATGTCCGTCATAGGTTGCGGCCCCAAAAAAGATGAGCCGGTTGAGGCGGACACAGCCAAAGTCGGCATTACTGTGCTGGAAGAAGGCAAAGGAGAGCAAGCTATCGCAGATGGTGATATGGCTTTTATGCTTTATCGAGGCACGCTCACCGATGGAACCCAATTTGACACCAACATGGATGATCCGACCAAGCAAAAGCCGTTTGCTTTTGTTGTTGGCGGCCGCGAAGTCATTCCTGGTTGGGATCAGGGTGTTCAAGGCATGAAAGTGGGAGAAAAGCGCAGATTGGAAGTTCCTTGGATTTTGGGTTACGGCGAGGCTGGAAACGGCACCAGCATTCCCCCAAAAGCTGATCTCAATTTTGAGATTGAATTGGTTTACATCCTCAAAAAAGGCGAAGATCCATACATCGATGAAGTGGAATCAACGCCCGGCACTGGACCGGAAGCTAAAGATGGCGATGAAGTAGCCATCCACTATAAAGGGATGTACCTCAACGGGATGGTCTGGGATGACACCCGGTTGCGACCCAAGGGCCCGGAAACCGCAAAATTCACTGTTGGGAATCTTGATAGTGTTGCCCCAGCAGTTTCCTACGCTGTCAAAGGCATGAAGGCGGGCGGCAAGAAGACCGTAATCTTCCCCTTCACACTCGCTTTTGGGACAATCGGAAACTCCACTATGGAGGGGCGTCAGATCTACAAAATGGAAATTGAACTCGTTTCGGTCAACGGCAAGAGCTGAATTGACGTAAAGTACTAAGAGAAAGGAACCATGAAAGCAAGAACCGTCTTCACCGTCCTCGCAACTCTGGTAATGGGGGGTGCAATGCTCACCGCTCCAATTCCATCCCAAGCACAGGTTAAAAAGCAAGGGAGCAAGTACCTCTTCCGAATAAAATGGCAAAAGGGCAAGAAGTACAACTACAGCATGACGACCACGACCACCATGCCCGGCGCGGATAAGCCGATGGTTCAAGGTGGATCGATCTCTATGCTGGTCAAATCAGTTTCTAACGGAACGGCTACAGTCGAAACAACGACGAACGGAATGGGTTCATCCGGAACCCAAACTATGAAAGTTGATAGCCGAGGAAAAACTGTTGAAGTGCAAGGTGCAAGCGGATACGCAAACGAATTTGCACAGTTCCCTGCCAATGCTGTTGCAATCGGCGACAAGTGGACCGTCAATTCCAGCCCAATGCAAGGAATGAATGTCAAGGCAACCAACACCCTCAAAGGTTTCAAAACAATCAATGGAAAGCAGTACGCCCACATCAATTCCCAAATGACGATTAGCGGTCAATTTGGCGGAACTGGCAAAGCTGATACCCTCATCGACATGGCAGACGGAATGAACCTCCGTTCAACCATCAATATGAAAGCAAACGTCGATACGGGCAATGGTCAGAAAATGAATCTCGACTTGGCCATCAAACTTGAACGCAAGTGATCATTGGTTGTCTCCGACCACAAGACAATGCCTTGGCAGAAATTCTGTCAAGGCATCCTTATGTCACATTGGAGCCCCAGGCTTCCAGTCAAGATCGAATCTTAGAGTTCAATCAAGATGGTTCCTGGGATAGAACCATCACTTGGTCTGGGCAAGACTTCCCTATACGTGGGCTTGTTGAATTGATTGATAACAACCCAATGGTCTGCGCAACATCGCTGAGTTTGCCGACTCCGTCCGCAACGTTGACCATGATTGCGCTTGGCCCGCTGATTCGTGCCGGAATCATCCTGGAAGCACCCGCACTCCACTTCAATTTCGCCGTTGAACCAGCGGATATTCAAGACAATTTGGAAACCTTCGGTTGGAATGGGGGGGCAACGCTGGCTATCGACGAGCAAGAGTTCGGTAGCGTGCTCATTCTCAATGCGATGGCAAAAGTGCCGAACTACTCCGACGACCGCGTCTTCGACGAGTTGTTTGATGAAGCGTTCGGACGATCATTCTTTGTCCACGCCGCTCCACCAGAAGCAGATTGGGATACCAAGCTCGTTTCCGGAACGCCCAACGCGGTTTACAACCTCCGCATCACCCCTGGAGAGGATGACTCACTACTGACCGTACAAGTCATGGCCGACAAGGATGGGAAGTGCGGTGCCGCGCAGGTCGTCCACGCAATGAATGTTATGTGCGGTTTCGAAGAATCTCTCGGATTAGAATAGCTTTTCTATTCTTTCTTATCTAAATCAAGCACCTTTCCTGAAGACTTCTGCTCTTCATTCACTGCGGCGACATCCTCAGCGGTGCCAATAATTCCGTCGACGCCTTCCCCAGCGATTTTCTCCCACTGACCTTCCTTGACGCGTTTGTAGGTAGTCATTCCTTTCTTAGCCGCCTGTTCATAACTCAAGTCCGCTTTTGTTTTGATCGTCGCGCGGGAGACAACCTTCTTGCATGGCAGACCGCAGGTCGGACAATAACCGATCGGCTCATCTTCCAGACCTTGCAAAACCGAGAACCGCCCCGGACACATCAGGCAGTCATCATCAACGAGTTCGTACTCGTAAATCGGCATCTCGCTTTATTTTACGTCGCGGAATCAGGTACGCATCTCAGAAGTGCCCGATTACGACCAACTGAATGAGCAAATTATCCAATGCCGGCAATGTCCACGCCTGGTGGAATGGCGTGAACGCATTGGAAAAGAAAAGCGCAAGTCGTTCCAAAATGAGGAATATTGGGCGAAGCCCGTTCCCAATTTTGGTGACCCAAACGCCAACGGATTAGTTGTCGGACTAGCTCCGGCTGCTCATGGCGCAAACCGTACCGGGCGGCAGTTCACCGGCGACCGCAGCGGAGACTGGCTCTACCGATCCATGCACCGCATCGGCTTTGCGAGTCAGCCGAACGCCACCCATATCGGTGATGGTCTTAAGCTAACAAACATCATTGTTACTCCCGTTTGCCACTGTGCACCGCCCGACAACAAACCCACCCGAGAGGAAATCGCCAACTGCAAAACCTATCTCGATCAAACTCTTGCTCTTCGCGAATGGAAGGCGTTTCTATGTCTTGGCAACATTGGCTGGACAGAACTCCACAAAGCTCTTGGAATACGGCCGATCCCCAAATTCACTCACGGAGTAGAAAGCCATCTCCCCGATGGACGTATCATCCTCGCCAGCTTCCACCCCAGCCAGCAGAACACCTTTACAGGTCGCCTGACCGAAGAGATGCTTGATTCCGTTATTCAAAGATTTTGGGATTTGCTTCAGGCATAAAAAAATCCCCTTCGACTAAGAGCGAAGGGGATTCCAAGTTTAGTTTGAGCTTTTCGGTTTATTGACGAGTACCGCGCGTTCGACTTCATAGCGCGTCAACTGCCCACCGCGAGAAAGCGCCAATTTGACTTTTGTACCTGGTTCGCCGTCCAGCATTTCCTCCAATTGTTGCGGGCTCAAGTGACCAATGAATTCGCCATCCACATCAATAATCGCATCACCCAGTTTGATGCCCGCTTTTTCAGCCGGGCTACCAGGCGTCACACGATAAATCAGCATCCGCTCAGCACGGTCGTTGTAAAAACCAACGATGCCTGGATTGCCCTTTGGTGGATCAATCGTTTTGCCGGAGAAGTGCTCTAGCATCACCATGCGGCGACGCATGTCAATCGTGATATTAAAGTTCTTCAGGAAGCCAAATCCAACGGTGCCATCGTGGTCAGCCGCACTTGCCGGCAGGTCGATGATGCTCCAGATGGAATCCTTGACAGGAACGCCATAGATTTCCAATTCGGGGAACTGCATGTACCAACTTTTAACCGGCCCGGAAGCAACCCAAGCCACAGTTTCGAACTGAGCTTCGCTGTTATCCCACATGTTCATCCGTTGAAGGACATCTTTGTGGGTAGTTGCATAAAAGCCGTTGCCCGTATCCAAGGCGAGATACATTTTCTCGCCATTGGGAGCCTTCACGGTGAGTTCAATCGAGTTCATTCCCTTCGGCAACATCCGCTTGATAATTCGCTTCTTGCCATCCGCTTCTAGCCCAGAGAAATCGTGTTCATCCGGGTAGATCACGAACTTGGATTTCTCAAAATTGATTTGGAAAACGCGATCTCGGAAAACTTCCAATCCCATGATCCCATCAACGTGAGTTCCGTAAGAACTGGACCAGTCGCGAGTGGGTTGCTGGACAATCGTCATGCCCTTTGAGTCCACTTTCTTGCTACCCATTTGCAGGGTTGCGATATCAACGGTTTTGGCTTGGAACACGCCAACAAAGTCTTGAAGATTGATCACGCCAGACGCTTTACCAACGTTGACCGTATCATTCAAAACAAACGACCCGGAAAATCCGGTATCGAACATACAACTGACCGTCACTCCATTGACTTTTGCATCGGCAATTATCGCCGTGTCTTGGATTTTGAACGGGATGTCCACGCCACCGGTCTGCATCACCGCCATCGCCACAATTGAACTCAACATAATAACTCCCTTATTTTACGGTATCAACTCTCTTAACGTGCCATTGAAGTTGCCGGTTCGCCACATTCTCGCTAGCTCGGTAAAATGTCCCCGGAAAAATGCTTGTAGCACTCCTTTCAATCAGTTCTTTGGCTACGGTTGCCCCACTCCCAGCAATCAGCCCGTACCCACTTGAACTGACTCAGCGCACCGGGCATTTTTCTATCCAGAAGTCCACTCTGATTTCCGCATCCCCCGAGGTTGCTGTCAAGAGCAAGTGGTTCATCGACAAGCTTCGCCTGACCTCTGGCTACCAACTTCCCATCATTGAAACCCGGCGCGGTACCGACGAAATCCAACTGGAACTCTCTGATCGCCTGAACTGGCTTGGTGCAGAAGGGTATAGGATTACTGTCAATAACCGGATCATCAACGTCCGAGCATGCAAAGAAGCAGGGCTCTTCTACGGATTGCAAACCCTCCGCCAACTCCTCCCCGAGAAGTTTGAATCGAGCGCAAATCAATCCGGCGCGTGGACGGTCAGTGCGATCGACATCACCGATAAACCGCGCCTGAGCTGGCGTGGATTGCACCTGGATGTCTCCCGCCACTTCTTTAGCGTCAACGAGATCAAAAAGTACATCGACACCATGTCTCAGTACAAGCTCAATCGATTCCACTGGCACTTGGTGGACGACGGCGGCTGGCGAATAGAAATCAAATCCCACCCAGAACTGACCAACGTTGGCGCATGGCGAGTCGCAGATGGCCCGGGCTGGAAACCCGGCGAAATCAAATTCCAATCACCTGATGGCCCGGAAAAGGTCTATGGCGGCTTCTACACACAGGCACAAGTCAAAGAGGTGATCGCCTATGCCGCAGAGCGAAATGTCGAAGTTATCCCTGAGATTGAGCTACCCGGGCACAACCTCCCTGCCATCGCGACCAACCCACAACTCGCTTGCGATCAAGCGGCGCGAGATGCCATTCTTCCCACATATAGCTACCCTGATTTGAACGCATTCTGTGCTGGCAAAGATGCCTCCTTCACTTTCCTCGAAGAAGTTTTGACAGAAGTTGCCGCTCTCTTCCCGAGTCCGTATCTTCATATTGGCGGAGATGAGGTCGATCGCCGCATCTGGGAAGCTTGCCCAAGTTGCAAAGCTCGCATGACGAGCCTGGCAACCACCGACACAGGTCGCCTGCAAAGCTACTTCCTTCAACGAATCTCTAAGTTTCTGACAACCAAGAACAAGATCCTGATCGGTTGGGATGAGATTTTGGATGGAGGTCTTCCTACCAATGCGGTCGTCATGTCATGGCGGGGTTACGACGGCGGTGTTCTTGCGGCAAACCAAGGGCATCCGATTATCATGTCGCCCGTCGGATACTGCTATTTCGACTACCCTTACACCACGACTCCCACTTCTCGAGTGTATGAGTTTGATCCCGTCCGTGCGGATATCAAGACTGGAAATCGCTCCCTCGTTCTTGGAGGGCAGGGCAATATCTGGACTGAGTGGATCGAAACTTACGATGAAGTCGAATCCATGACTTATCCCCGTGCCATCGCGCTCGCCGAAGTGCTTTGGACTGATCCACCGCGTCACTCTTGGACACGATTCAATGCGGCTCTCCCCACCCAGATCATGCGGTTGGATCGGCAGGGCGTTGCTACATTCCTACCCGAGCCTGTGGTTGCCGAAGACATCATTTTCATTCAAGATCGAGCGATTATTGAGTTACCACCTTCTCCCGATCCGCGACTGATTCTCCGCGCTACAACCAACGGAACCGCACCAACGGCTTCCACACCAACCTACTCGCGCCCGATTGTCGTGGAGCGCGAAACTACGATCAAGGTCGCGCTCTTCTCACCATCTGGCAAGAGCGGCCCAGTGAGAACCATTCAAGTTCGCAACTTGCCAAAGGCGTATGATGGCCCGGTCGTTCCTGGCCTTTTACGGCGGGTCTTCCGTGGGCGATTTGATGAAATGCCGGACTTCGAAGGGCGGAAACCAGATACTCGCCGCCCGGTGACCAGTTTGGCTCTATCCGACGATATTCCCGAAGATGAATACGCCATCAGCTGGACGGGATACATAAAGGTTCCTAAAGAAAACCTTTACACATTCCACCTCACCAGCGATGATGGAAGCCAGTTCCTGATCGAAGGTGCGATGGCGATTGATAACGATGGATTGCACGGCAGCGTGACCAAATCTGGCAGTGTTCGGCTGACTCCTGGGCTTCACCGCATTGAGGTTAAATTCTTTGAGCGCGACGGTGCCGAAGTGCTCAAGCTGGAAGTTGAAGCGAAAGGTTTGCCTCGGCAAGTCATTCCGGCAAGTTGGCTGTTCACTGAGCCGGTTTGGTAACAAAAAGACAGCCCGTTGGAAACCCAACGGACTGTCTTACACAGGCTTAACAAGAGCTTATTCTTCGTCCATAAACGGATAGCGGTAATCCGTCGGCGGAACAAACGTTTCTTTGATTGTGCGGGCACTCAACCAGCGATAAAGGTTGAGCATCGAGCCTGCTTTATCGTTCGTACCGGATGCTCGTGCTCCTCCAAACGGTTGTTGCCCAACAACTGCCCCTGTCGGCTTATCGTTGATATAGAAGTTCCCGGCTGCATTCCGCAGAGCATTAGTGGCTTCTTCAACCGCATAGCGGCATTGGGAGATCACCGCACCGGTGAGAGCATATGGTGAAGTCGAGTCCACAAGCTCCAAAGTCTCGCTCCACTTTTCTGCATCATAAATGTAGATGGTCAGCACCGGCCCGAAGATTTCCTCGCACATGGTGCGGTACTTCGGATCTTTGGCTTCCAAGATAGTCGGCTCGATGAAGTAGCCCTCGCTCTTATCGTAGCCACCGCCAACGAGCACTTCCACATCCGAAGACGCCTTGGCATCATCAATATAGGAAGCGATCTTATCGAACGATCGCTCATCAATGACTGCGGTCACAAAGTTACGGAAATCTTCCACCGAGCCCATCTTGAAACTCTTGACGCCTTCAACCAGTTTCTTCTTAACTTCGTCGGCGATATTGCTCGGGATATAAGCGCGGCTCGCCGCCGAACATTTCTGCCCTTGGAATTCAAATGCACCTCGGAGTAGTGCCGTCACAACCGTATCAACATCCGCGGATTTGTGAGCAACAACGAAGTCCTTCCCACCCGTTTCACCAACAATGCGAGGATAAGACTTATACTTATCAATGTTTCCACCGATGGTCTTCCACATATGCTGGAAGACGCCCGTCGAGCCCGTGAAGTGGACACCAGCAAAATCGGCATGATTGAAACACACATCCCCAACCGTCGGGCCATCCACGTAAATCAGGTTGATGACGCCATCCGGCAGACCCGCTTCTTTCAGCACCTCCATGATGATTCTCGCGGAGTAGATTTGGGTTTCGGCTGGCTTCCACACGACAACGTTCCCGCACATCGCAACGCAGGTCGGGAGGTTCCCGGCAATGGCGGTGAAGTTGAACGGCGTCACCGCAAGGACGAATCCTTCCAGAGGACGCCACTCCATACGGTTATGAAGAAGCGGTTGGCTCCCCGGCTGTTGAGAGTAAATCTCGCTCAGGAAGTGGACATTAAAGCGGAGGAAGTCGATGATTTCGCAAGCGGCATCAATCTCAGCTTGGAAAGCAGTTTTACTTTGCGCCAGCATCGTCGACCCGTTCATGTAAGGGCGATACTTTGTTGCGATCAGATCAGCCGCGCGGAGGAAAATGTTCGCGCGGTTTTCCCAACTCGTGTTCGCCCAAGCTTCCCGAGCCTTGAGTGCCGCATCAATTGCTTGCTGCACATGGCTCTTATCACCCTTATGATAAGTGCCAAGCGTGTGCTTGATCTCATGCGGAGGATGCATGGTTTTGGTGTTCCCCGTTCGCACTTCTTGACCATTGATGTACATCGGTACATCCACTTGCTGAGATTTCAACTCCACAAGCGTCGCCTTGAGGGCTTTCTTTTCGGGGGAGCCAGGTGCGTAGTTGAGCACAGGCTCGTTCTTCGGTTCGGGATACTGAAACGATCCGAGTTTCATGCTCACGAGTCTACCGACCGCATGACTTCGAGTTCGGGAATAATAGCCCGCATGAATCGCCCATTTGGAGAACTGACCCACCGTCAGCAACTCAACCTCCTGCGCCCAATTGCCAGAGAATTCGCCGCCCGCTTCGGTCACGCCGATGCTCAGATCAGTTGCATCAACCACGGCTTCAACACCACCTACAAAATCACAACCCCAGATGGCACTCGGTACGCTATGCGGATCAACATCAATTCCTTCCGCACAGATGGCGAAACCAACTTCGAGTTGAATTGGGTGAGGGCGATTGGAGAGGAAACTGACATTCCGGTAGCGACTCCGCAGGTCTCCAAGTCCGGAAATATGGTCGAAAGCAAGGCAGTCCCCTGGCGCGAAGAGCAGCTCAAGTGCGTGCTGTACTCCTGGCTCGAAGGGCGCGGGTACCCCTATCGCAATTCAGAGAAGACCGCGAAACACCTGGGCGAAGTCACGACCAAGCTCAACCAACACGGTGAACAATTCCAATCGCCGTTCAGAAAAAAACTCACCCTCTTTCCTGATTGCATATTCGGACACCCGCTGGACTTCCGTGATGCAGAGAAAGAAGGCGATATGGCTCCTGTGCGAGAGCTGATCAGTCGCGCCAACGACGTCATCGCCCGCCTCAAGAAAACTCCCGCCATCCCGATCCACTACGATCTCCATGCCGGGAATATCAAAATCAAGAATGGCAAAGCGGTTCTGCTTGACTTCGACGACTGTATCCTGGGATGGCCGATGCTGGATGCCTCCGTCAGTCGTTTCTACTTCCGACATATGAAGCCAGCGGCAGTAGACGCTTACTTCCGGGGGCTCGGCTGGACGCCTCCCGATCTCGGATTCACGTGGGAAGACTTCAACACTCTTCAAGCTTCCCGCGGGATTTTCCTTGCCAATGAGTTCCTCAAGATGGAAACTGCTGAACTCATGGATATGGCTAAACCGTATGCGATTGCCACAATCAAACGGAGCGAGAAATTCCTGCGAACCGGCGAATGGGACTACGCACTCAGATAATCGGGTACAGTCTCCGCAGATGATGCCAATGACGACTGCCTCCGCTTAGTCGTTCACCGCGTTGGTGAACGCGCCCGCATATTCTCTTCCCTTTTGAACCGGTCATACCGGCTTCAGTTTGGTTGCGCCTGTTCACCTGACCAAGGAAATCAAAACGTTGACTACTTGAAAAATCATCGAAACCATCATAAATCTATTCGTCATCACCGCCTGAATCAGCCATTCCGATGCCTCCACTGTGGAGCTTCTATTGAGCTTAACGGCGCAGGATCAGCTCACCGGAATCACTGTCCGCATTGCCTCCATAGTCGGCATGTGGATGTCAGTCCGGGCGACCGTGCCTCCGATTGCCAAGCTGTGATGGAGCCAATTTCCGTCTGGGTTCGCTCGGGCGGCGAATGGGCAATCATCCATCGCTGCACAGGTTGCGGAGAACTCTCAAGTAACCGGGTAGCCGGTGACGACGACATCATGAGGTTGCTCTCCATTGCCGCGCGGCCAATGGCTGAGCCCCTCATCCCGTGGGAAGCCCTCGATCGGCATTCTTCCTAACGGGGTTCCGAATATGCGGCGCGGGCAGGTAAACCCTGCTCGTGCCGGAGACCTTCCCTTTGCGCGTTGCGATTGTCACCACCTGCGAACTCCCCGAGCCAGATGTCGATGAAGAACTCATCCTTGCTGGCTTCCAGATGGCAGGTGTTCATGTCGAGATGGCGGCGTGGGATGACCCGCAAGTAGATTGGGAGAGTTTCGATGTCGCCGTCATCCGCTCAACTTGGGATTACCCCTGGCGAATTGACAAATTCCTCGACTGGCTCGACTATGTTGAGACAAAGACGCTTCTCCTGAACCCAGCGAGTGTAGTGAAGCCGAACCTCCACAAGTCGTACCTCCGTGCGCTGGAGCAAAAGGGGATTCCTATTGTGCCGACGGAGTTCCTCTCGGCGGACTTACTGAAGGATTCCGCCATTGACCTCGGCGAACTGATGAGCAAACGAAGCTGGGAGAAAGTCGTCCTCAAACCTGCGATTGGGGCGGGTTCGTACCTGACGCGTGTTTTCTCAATCGAACAAATCGGAGCGGCGACCAAATTTTTGGAAAATGATTTGAAAGGACACGATGTCTTGGTTCAGAAGTTCATTTCCACTGTCAGCGAAGGTGGAGAGCGATCCATCATTGTGATTGATGGTGTCTGCACACACAAAATCGTGAAGTCACCGCGCTTCGCCGATGACGAAGAGTCTGTAAGCGATGCTGTCTCCCCTGACCCAGAAGAAGTCGCTTTCTCCCATCGTGTATTGGATGCGGCAGGTTTTGCCGAGCCTCTCCTCTACGCCCGCGTCGATCTCATGCGTGATGAAACTGGTCAACTCCTGCTGAGTGAATTGGAACTTGCCGAGCCGAGTCTATTCTTCAAACAAAACCCCTTGGCACTGACCAAGCTCGTAGAAGGCACGATTTCCCGCGCCCGCAAATAGAAAGAAGCCCCCGCGGGTCAACGGGGGCTCTGGGGTGAGGAGCGTATTTGTGGTGTTTGTGTTGTGTTTGGGTTGAGGGTCTTCGGTCAAATGGACCGGAGGAAAATCTATCCCGTTAGCGCATAAGAGATGTACCGTTCTCTCCCATCCATCACCTGTTGCAGACGTTGTTCCGTCATGCTTCGCGCTTCGCGCTCGTCTCGGGTGATGAAGGTGACCTTTTCTGCGCCGGAGTAGATTGCCGATTCGCGGCAGTCGTCCAGTATGTCGCGGGCACAGTCGGTCATGCCGGTGATGGTGGAGAAGTCGATCAGAACCTGAAATTCGATGTGCTGATCCATGATTGCCAGGAATTCCTCAGCAAAATGGATGGCTTCACGCCGAGTAATGCGCCCACCGAAGCTCGCTTCGATCTGTTGTTCTTTCGGGTTCCAGGTGAGAAGGTACATAAGATTCTCGAGGGTATTTGTAATTGCGGGACAACCAAAACCGTCGTCCACACCATCTGTTTTCCCGATCCCAAAGCAAGAATCGCCCGTACCCCTAACAGGTACGAGCGATTCGAGTGGTTTTACTAGGCTGAAAGCTAGCTGGCCTTGGCTTCTTTGACCATTTCTGCGGTCATCAGCACCGGCTTCTTCTTCTCAGCAATGATTCCCGGCGGCAAGACAACACGCTTGATGTCGCCTTTGCTCGGGACTTCGTACATCACATCGAGCATGATCTGCTCCAAGATGCCACGCAGTGCCCGTGCGCCGGTCTTGCGTTTGAGAGCTTCGGCGGCAATTTCCCCGAGTGCCTCGGTAGCCACTTGAAGTTCCACGCCATCGAGTTCAAAGAGCCGCGCATACTGTTTCATGATCGCGTTCTTTGGACCAGTCAAAATCTGAACCAGAGCTTCTTCATCCAGTTGGTTGAGTGCCGTAATGACCGGCAAGCGACCAATGAATTCTGGAATCAAGCCAAACTTGAGCAGATCTTCTGGGCTGACTTCTTGGAAGACATCCGTTCGTCGCTCTTGCTTGGATTGCGGATCGCTGCGAAAGCCCATTGTGTTCTCTTTCTGTCGCCGCATGATGATTTCCTCGAGGCCATCAAATGCGCCACCACAGATGAACAGAATGTTCTTTGTATCGATCTGCAAATACTCTTGTTGCGGGTGCTTTCGTCCACCTTGCGGCGGAACGTTGGCAACCGTGCCTTCCAAAATCTTGAGGAGAGCCTGCTGGACGCCTTCCCCACTCACGTCGCGAGTGATGGATGGGTTATCCGATTTGCGGCTGACCTTATCAATTTCGTCGACATAGATAATTCCGCGCTCGACGAGTTCTTTTGCTCGTCGCGGATCCATGCGCTCAGCTTCTGTCCACAGCTTGAGCAAGATGTTCTCAACATCTTCGCCCACATAACCGGCTTCGGTCAGTGCTGTCGCATCGGCAATCGCGAACGGAACTTCCAGCATTCGCGCCAAAGTTTGCGCAAGAAGAGTTTTCCCGCTACCCGTTGGCCCGATCATCAGGATGTTTGACTTTTGCAGTTCAACATCCGGATCGGTGTTCTCCGATTCCGTAATCCGTTTGTAGTGATTGTAAACAGCAACCGCCAGATTTCTCTTCGCTTGCTCTTGGCCAACTACATAGTTGTCCATATACGTAACGATTTCCTTCGGCTTGGGCGGCTCCTTCTTAGGAGCTTCCGTCGCTTTCAAAGGTGCAGTTGCCTTTGCTGGCTCGTTCTCAGCTCGCTCAGCGGTGGGGCGAATGCCTTCGTTTTGGAGAATATCGTTACAGAGATCGATACATTCCGAACACACAGCACCATGCAACCCAACGATCAGCTTTGGTACCTGCTCCTTCTTTTTGCCGCAAAGGCAACAACGATCTCGACGTTCATCTGGCTTGGCCATTCTTCAATCCTAGTTTTTTATTATCGTTCGCCCGGCTTCAAAACTTTATCGACAAGACCATAATTTTGTGCCTCATCTGCGGACATAAAGTGGTCTCGGTCGCAGTCCTTGGTGACTTGCTCAACACTCTTGCCAGTTGCTTCGGCGAGAATGCCCATCAAAATCTCCATATAGCGTGCCGCTTCTTCAATGGCAATCCGCATATCGGAGAGCTGGCCGCGAGCACCACCAGAGACTTGGTGAATCATCACGCGAGCATTTTCCAGGCAGTAGCGTTTGCCTTTTGAACCGCCAGCCAGAAGAACAGCACCCATTGATGCCGCTTGACCAACACAGATGGTCGCCACGTCCGGCTTGATCATCTTCATCGTGTCGTAGATCGCCAAACCCGCGCTGACCGATCCACCGGGGCTGTGGATGTAGAAATCGATATCCTTGTCTGGATCTTCTTTTTCCAAGAAAAGCAACTGAGCAATGATCAGATTCGCAACGTAGTCATCGACCGGCGTCCCCAAAAAGACGATGCGGTCTTTGAGCAGTCTTGACCAAATATCATAGCTTCGTTCCCCACGCGCCGTCTGCTCGATGACGAATGGTACGCCTGTGTTGTGCACTTCCATCTCTTTACAAATCCTTTAGGATGGGATCAGCCCCCAATAATGATCGGCTGATGACTGCCTTCCGTGCAGTCCCTATTGTGTTTATATCCTACTAAGAATCCTTCTTCTTGGTTCCCTTTGCCGGGGCTTTCTTGGCCGGTGCTTTCTTCGGCTTTTCTGAATCATCAGCTTTCGCCTTGGAACTTGTTGTTTTCTTGGGAGCCGCGTCGCCCTTGCCGACATTCGCTTTTTCCATCAACCAATCGGTGACTTTCGCCGCCATCGATCGATATTGCACTTCTTCGCGCAATTGCGGGCCATACTGCTTGATAAATTCTTCAAATTGATTTTGAGGAATGCGGTTTTCCATCGCAATCTGCACCAGATGCTTATTCACATCATCTGGGCTGATCTCCATCTTCTCATCTCGGAAAATGCGATCAATCACAACCGCGCGGCGGACATTGACTTTCGCTTCTTCTTCCAAACCAGATTTGAATGCATCGAAGGTCATGCCGTTGTCTTTCGCATAATCTTCCAAAGACTTTCGCTGCTGCGCAATCTGCTGTTGGATTTCTTGAAGGCGTTGCTGAACGACTTGCTCCCAAGTCGTGTCAGCGACTTCCACGGTCGAAGCACTCAAAACTTGATCCAGGAGTTGCTCGCGCACCATTTCTTCAGCAGAAACAGTCTTTGCGTGCTCAATTCCATTGCGAACTCGATCCTTCAGAGTGGCAACATCATCAAGGTTATAGCTCTTTGCAAACTCATCGTCCAAATCTGGCATTTGCACTGCGCTGATCGACTTGACCAGAACAGTCACGGCTTTCTTCTTTTGACCTGCCCAGTTCGGGTCTTGGAAGTTTTCGGGGAAATCCAGCTTCAGGGCTTTGGTGTCTTCTACGGACATCCCCGTGAGTGCCTTATCCAAACCTTCAAAGGTTTGACCAGCAACAACCATGAAGGTGCGGCCATCGCCTTCTTCTCCATCGGCTTTCAGGTTGACAACAGCAACGTCGCCGGTTTGAATTCCACGATCGGTGACTTCTTGCTTCTTCCCTTGTGATCGGCGAAGTTCTTCGATTTGCTTTTCAACTTCTTCGTCGGTGACCTTGACTTCTGGCATGTTCGCCGAAAGCTTGTCCAGACCCTTGAGTTCCACCACAGGTGCTAGAGGAATCTTTGCGATGTATTCGCATTCGGAAGAATCTCGCTCTAGCTTGTTGAGTTCGATAGAAGGAACGTTTGCCGGTTCCAATTCTTCGTTCTTGATCGCTTCATCCATCGAGGACTTCACGATGAATTCGGCCGCAGCTTGATACAGTCGGTTCGGGTCGATGGCTTGTTCCACCACTTTCGCGGGAGCTTTGCCCGGGCGGAAACCTGGAACGCGAACGGTCTTGCCCAGTTCGCGAACAGCGCGTCGGAATCCGGCATCGACTTGGTCGGAGGAACAAACAATATCAAGTTTCACCGTGCAGCGATTCAGCTGCTCGCGGGTGACTTTCATTTCGGCAACGGTGGAGGTGCTCATGGCCTAAGAGGAAAAGGGTACCCAAGGGTTAGAGTCAGGCTCAGGCCGAAGTTACGCGGGAGTTCCATCCTGCTTGGGCGGTCGAACAATCGAAGCGACTACTGAGACACCCAGAATCAGTGCGATGATTCCCAGAGACCAGACCACCGGAAACTTATTCCAGTCTGTATAGATTTCCTTCTCAGCGTAGTTGTAAAGCATCTTGCCGCCAACAAACATCAAGACGAATGCCAATCCATAGCTGAGATAGTGGAACATCTGCACCAGCCCGGCGAGAGCAAAGAATAAAGCCCGCAATCCAAGAATCGCAAAAACATTCGATGTGAAAACGATAAAAGGATCGGAGGTGATTGCGAAGATCGCGGGGATCGAGTCCACCGCAAAGATGATGTCGGTGAATTCGACCACGATAAGCGTGATAAAGAGTGGAGTCGCCCAAATCTTGCCGTCAATCCGAGTCAAGAATTTCTGACCAACATAGTCTTCTGTCACCGGGATAAATCGCTTGACTAATCGCACTAGGGGGTTCTTTTCGGGGTCAAGCTCTTTATCTTTGACCACCAGCATTTTGATCCCCGTGAAGATCAGGAAAGCCCCGAAGATCAGCATGCTCCAGAAGAATTTCTCTAAAATTGCTGATCCCGCAGCAATAAAGATTGCCCGGAAAATCAATGCTCCGAGAATCCCCCAGAACAGAACACGATGCTGATACTTCGCCGGGACTTTGAAGTAGGCAAACACCATCAAGAAGACAAATATGTTGTCAATGCTGAGGGCTTTTTCAACGAGATATCCGGTCAAAAATGCGGTTCCGGCTTCAGAGGCAGAATATTGGCTTCCAGGCTGAATCTGATCCCAAAACGCATAGACGCCGCCACAGAACAGCAAAGCAATTGCAATCCAGACTCCACTCCAAACCAGAGCCTCACGCATTTTGACTTCATGGGCACTCTTATGAAAGACGCCTAAGTCAAGAGCCAACATAGCGAAGACGAATCCCAGAAACGCCAACCAAATCCAGATAGATATTCCCGCAAGAACCATTTTTGAACCTTCTATTGAGAAGGCTCTACAACATGCGTTTTAGAAGTGTCTCAAGCGACGGGACTTTGGTGAAATTGGAGCCCTATTTTCGCCAAGCATCGGGAGCATCGTCCAGCAAATTGTCCAACGCTTCATCCAGATCTGGATATAAAAATCGAAAGCCGTTCGCTTGTGCCGCAATGGGAAAAACTCTCTGACCTTGCAGAATCACTGTCGGCTCTAAACCCATGACCGAGCAAGCGAGCTTGAATACTGCCTCGGGGGCCGGAGGCGCAATCGGTGGGCGGCCAAGTGCTTTCCTCAATTCCGACATGAACTCTTTATTCGTTGCCGGATTCGGAGCCGTCGCATTGATCGGGCCGTGTATATCCGTCTTAAGCATCCATTCCACGATTCGGCAGTAATCTTCTAGGTGAATCCAGCTCATGTATTGCTCACCCGAGCCCACATGACCACCAAGGAATGCCTTCGTAATCTTAGAAAGCTGTTGCAATGCTCCACCATCAGGTGACAAAACGACTCCTGTCCGAATAGCGATCTTGCGAGTTTTGGGTGTCACCCATTCTTCTTGTGCGCGTTCCCATTTGACGCAAAGCTCGCCCATGAATCCTTCGCCAGAGGCAGATGCTTCACTCAACGACTGGTCGCCGGAATCCCCGTAATATCCAATCGCGCTCCCATTGATCCAAAGCTTGGGAGGGTTCACAGAATCAGAGATGGTTTTCCCAATCGCGTCTGTTGGTTCGATGCGGCTACTGGCGAGAACTTGTTGGTACTTTGGCGTCCAAGCCTTAGCGATGTTCGCGCCGCTGAAATTGATCACTGCTTCTGCGCCATCTAGTTCACTTGACCAAGCACCCTGAGACTTGCCGTCCCACTGGACATTCTTGTATTTGCTACCCGAGGCTGAGCGGGACAAGATCACAATCTCATAGCCAAGATCACTCAGATGATCGGCAACCGCTTGCCCAAGGAAGCCCGATCCTCCAGCAATAACGATTTTGCCTGGGCTCACTCCTCCACCATCCATTGCGGCATCAGGTTGTGTTCCATTCCCAGGCTTTGCATAACGCGAGCAACGACTGTATCCGCCAAATCTTCGAGAGTCTTCGGTTTCTGATACCATGCCGGGCTGGCAGGAATCACTGTCGCTCCTGCCTCTACCAAGGTTGTCATGTTCCGCATATGGATAAGATTCCAAGGCATCTCGCGCGGAACTAAAACTAGTTTCCGACCCTCTTTCAAGCAGACATCAGCCGCACGCGTTGTGAGGTCGTTACTGATTCCATTCGCGATGCGCCCTGCCGT
Source organism: Armatimonadota bacterium (assembly GCA_020438215.1). Taxonomy (GTDB): domain Bacteria; phylum Armatimonadota; class Fimbriimonadia; order Fimbriimonadales; family Fimbriimonadaceae; genus UphvI-Ar2. The sequence goes on from JAGQUX010000001.1 coordinate 94,606, forward strand.
CCCCATCGAGCAAGGCAGAATCACCATCCCGTCATGTCGAAACGAGCCCGATGCCGGTGGGGTGAAGTAGTTGCGGGCGTCTAGTAAGTGGATGTTGGAAAAGCGTTCTCCCAGCCAACTCAATGTATCAAAATTCGTGCGGGAGATTGCCACTCCCAACTCCGTCATCGCAACATCAATCGCCTGATCACTCAGAGTCAAATAGATTGATTCACACTGACGAGCCGCTTGTATCAAAAACCGTTGCGCATAAATCGCTCCGCTTGCCCCGGTTACCGCCACAACTAACTTGGATGGAGTCATATTGTCATTTCAGTCTACGACTTTCGAAACAATCTCGTCTTGCAACGTCCTAGCCGTGCAAAAATGAGTGCGTGGATGAACCGATCAGAATGACGAGCGCGGAAAAGCTCGGCATGATCGTGCTTCTCATTATTGGGCTTGGCGTTCGCCTGTGGTGGCTCTTCAACGTCAATTCTCAGCCTGTCACCGACTTCAACTTCTATTACGAACGCGCCAAGGATATCGCCGCTAATCGTGGATACGCCGTCGATGGAGTCTTCACCGCATATTGGCCCGTCGGATACCCCTTCTTTCTTTCGCTGTTCTTCCGTATCTTTGGCCCGAGCGTCATCCTCGCAAAGATTCTGAATACGGCCCTGACGCTCAGTTGCATTGGCCTCACCTATTGGATTACATGGCGGCTTTGGAAAAGCTCAATTCTCGGTTTTCTCGCCGGTTTGATTCTGGCGATCGCTCCGCCATTTGTGGCGTATAGCGGCATTGTCGCCAGCGAACCGCTCTACACTGCTCTCACCCTGCTTGCAATCGCTTGGAGCTTGGTCGCATTCCAGAAACCCAGGTTCTGGCTATTGGTCGGGGTAGCCGTCGGATTTGCAACTCTGGTTCGACCTCAAGCTGTACTCATCCCCTTCCTGATCATCCCCGGCGTTGCCCTCTTCAGCCGATCAGAACGCGAAGACCGCCGCTTCAATTATAAGAAAGCGTTTGCATACTCACTTGCGGCGATGCTCCTGATACAGTTTCCATGGCACATCCGAAACCTCGTCGTGTTCAAAAAGCCGGTCTTCATCAGCACCAACGGCGGAGACAACCTCTGGATTGGCAATAACGAGAACGCAACCGGCAAATACATCCCTCCACCGGGAATCCCCCAATCTCCCGCCAAAGAACTCGCCAACGACAAAGCCACCCGCACCGAAGGCAAAAACTACATCCTCGACAACCCGGGAAAGGTGATCTCTCTTTGGCCGGCAAAACTGGAAGCCACTTTCCTCACCCGGAGCGATGTCGCCTATTGGAGTTTTCAAACGGAGAAAGGCAAGCTCATCACACCCGGCATGGGAAGTGACAAGCCGCTCTACAAATTCACCCAACGATTTTCAGCTAATTTTGCTTACTGGCTATTGATCTTTGCCGGAGTCGGTGCCGTACTCAGCTTCCCGTTTTTGGAATCGCGGCGTGCCCTTGGTATCCCTGTTGCCATGATCGGATTGACTGCCCTTCTCTCTATGGTCTTCTTTGGGAACCCCCGATTCGGCTTTCCCGCCATCCCGTTCCAAGCAATGCTTGCGGCAAGCGCAGTTGGCTCCATCTTCATGCTCATGTCTCTTCCGCTCGCTTGGTGGCAAGAGAAAAAAAGTCCGCCAGGTCGGTTGGAATGAACCGATCCAAGCGGACTACGCTTTGGCTGCTAGCGTTCGCGCTTAATACTTTTGGTAGGCGAAGCTGGTAAAGAAGACTTTCAGGACTGGACCTTCTTCTGCATCCCAGCCGAGTTCGTCTAGCCACTCATTGGTTTCATCATCAATGTGCCAATACGGCCCATCTCCATGTGCACCATGAGAAGCTTCCTCGTCTTTCTTCTTCTTTTTCTTCTTGCTTGAGCTTTCTTCTTCCGCGGGCTCTTCCTCTTCGTGGTGGACAGAGTGATTGATCGCCGCAGCAATCTCGCGTCGCAGATGCTTCAAAGCGTCCGGCTTACTGATATCTTCGATTGATTTCGAACTGAGAACATCAATAACCGCGTTACGAGCGATGGAGTACGAAGCATCTCCGCTTCCGTGGCCCCCACCTTCTCCGGCCGGATCAGCAACGTGACCCACTTCCTCGCCCTTCTTGGAAACTTGAACTGCGATCTCGCAGGTCAAGAACGATTTTCCATCACCAAGCGAGATCAAAAACTCTTCGCCGAGAGACTCAACCAGACCCAGTTCGATCTCCGGCTCCTTCGGCTTCTCCTTTTTGCCGCCCATTGCGAAGAATCCTCCTCCCGCAATAACCAGGACGGCAACCAGGATGATCGGCAGCTTCCCGCCTTTCTTCCCTTCTTTTCCTTTCTTACCCTTGTCAGCCATGCGCTCTTTTCCCTGTCTGTCTTCTTCCACAATTCCCCGGTAATTTCACATTGAATTTTTAGCGAGTGGGACGGGCATTTGTGCTGGCATATGGCGGGTGGTCCTGAGTGGGGGTTCCTTTTGCCCCCTTCCATCCCCCACAATGAACCTATGAACTCGACCGCAAAAGGTTCTCTCTGGCACGACATTGTCACCCAAGGTGTGCAACGCGTCGTGGACGGCATCTCCGATCAAGAAGCGATGGAGATGAACGAGCAGTACGGCACCCACAACTACAAACCACTTCCCGTGAACGTTGTCCGCGGTGAAGGCGCACGGGTTTGGGATGGCGATGGCAAGGAATACATCGACTGCATCGGTGCATATTCCGCCGTTGCACACGGACACCTTTCGCCACGCGTTGTCGATGCGATGGTCAATCAGCTCAAGGAAGTAGCGGTCACTTCCCGAGCATTCTACAGCCCCGAAGTAGGGCTCTTCCTGAAAGGGCTTTGTGAATACGCTGGTCTGGATCGCGCCTGTCCCATGAACACCGGGGCTGAAGCTATTGAAACCTGTATCAAGCTCGCACGCAAGTGGGGGTACACGGTCAAGGGAGTGCCGAAAGATCAAGCCGAAATCATTGTTTGCGAAAACAACTTCCACGGTCGCACAACCACCATCGTCGGGTTCAGCACCGAGGAAGATTACAAGCAGTTCTTCGGCCCATACACGCCTGGGTTCAAGGTTGTTCCGTTTGGTGACATCGGAGCCCTGAAAGCGGCGATCACCCCGAACACCATCGGATTCCTCGCCGAACCGATCCAAGCCGAAGGCGGCATCCTCATTCCACCCGATGGCTACCTCACCCAAGTCCGTGAAGTTTGTAACGCAAACAACATGCTCTTGATCTGGGATGAAATCCAAACCGGGTTCTGCCGAACGGGATACCGCTTCGCATGGCAATACGAATCCGGCGCAGAGCCTGACCTCATGGCGGTTGGCAAGCCGCTGGGTGGTGGTCTGCTCCCCGTCAGTGCCGCTCTTGGCAAAAACCATGTGATGGAAGTCTTCAAACCCGGTGACCACGGCTCAACATTTGGTGGGAACCCACTCGGAAGCGTTGTCGCTCTTGCCGCCCTCGCGGAGATGGAAGAGGAAGACTATGCCGGTCGCTCTAAACGCCTTGGCGACCTCGCCGTGGATTATCTTAACAACATGGGCTTGCCTCATGTAAAAGAAGTGCGCGGACGCGGCCTTCTGATTGGCGTGGAGGTGAATGACAACGTGGATTCTAAAGCGCTTTCTGCCGCTCTCGTTTCGCGCGGAATCCTGACGAAAGAAACCCGCAAGCGCACCTTCCGGCTCACCCCACCAATCATGATTTCGGAAGAGCTTCTGATGGATGCCCTCGGACGAGTCAAGGACGCCATCGCTTCGGTGTAACCCAGAATGGAATTGATCGCAAAAGTAGAAGCCGAAGCCCTCGCAGCTATCGAATCCGCCACGACAACCGCCGAGTTGCGCGAGCATGAACTTGCCTTTCTCGGTAAGAACGGTTCTATCAGCGGATTGATGCGCGAAATCGGCAAACTTCCGAACGAAGAAAAACCCAAGTTCGGGGCCGCGGTCAATGAAGCAAAAGCCAAAGTTCAAGCGGCTTGGGATGCCAAGTCCGCCTCCCTGAAAAATGCCGAGCGCGCCGTCCAATTCGAGCAAGAGCGCATCGACGTCACAATGCCGGCTAGGCACCGGTCTGGTGGTCGTAAACACATCATGCAGATCACGATGGACCGAATCAAAGATGTGTTCACGTCAATGGGTTTTGTTTATGAAGAGAGCCCGGAAGTTGATCTTTTCTCTTATAACTTCGGGGCACTGAACTACCCAGACGATCACCCGGCAATGGATGAGCAGGACACCTATTACATCACCGATGACCTGCTCCTGCGCACGCAAGGGACAACCCTCCAAGGCCACGTTTTTGAGACGGTCAAGCCTCCGCTACGCCGCTTTACCATAGCGCGGACTTTCCGCAACGAAGCGGTGGATCGAACGCATAGCCACACATTCCACCAAGTCGATGTTTTTATGATCGACAAGAACGTCACAATGGCGCACTTGAAAGGCACGCTTCGCACGTTCGCACGTGCCATGTTCGGCGATGAAGTGGAAGTGCGGTTCCGTCCTGACTTCTTCCCCTTTGTTGAGCCCGGCGTGGACTATGCGATCTCATCGCCTAAGCTGTTCGATGGCAAATGGGTTGAGTTGGGTGGTGCGGGCTTGATCCACCCGAACATCTTGGAAAACTACGGCATTGACCCCGACGAATACTCCGGTTTTGCGTTTGGCTTGGGTGTAGAGCGTATTCCGATGATGGCTTACGGCGTGGACGACCTACGCCTCTTCACCGAAAACGACTTCCGCTTCTTGGAGATGTTCTCGTAACGAGCAAGGAGGATATGAGCAATGAAATTCACTGAATCCATGCTGCGCGATTATGTCGAGACTTCCATGACGGCGGAGGAAATCGGCAACCTCCTCACCATGACCGGGTTTGAACTCGAAGAGATCACCGAAGTCAATGGCGAAAAGGTATTAGACGTCAATATCATGGCGAACCGAGGCGATGGAGCCAGCGTGATCGGCATGGCCCGCGAGGTTCTCGCCAAGGACGAATCCGCAAAGCCCACCGACCTCTACCTGCGTGCAATGAACGGCTTCCCGCTCTCGGATATGGATAGCCGCGATATTTGGGCGAAAGCCAGCGTCGCAATTGAAACGGAGAATTGCACCCGCTTCTCCGCCCGCGTTTTTGAAGGGATTTCCAACGGCACCTCCCCTGATTGGATGCAAGACCGCTTGACCAAGCTCGGCCAGCGACCGATCTCGTTGCTGGTTGATCTCACTAACTATGTGATGCTGGAGACAGGGCAACCGATGCACGCTTACGACCTCGACACGGTTGCCGGAGATCGCCTGGTCGCTCGTCAAGCCAAAGCGGGAGAGAAGCTTCGCACGCTCGATGGTCAAGATCACGATCTCAACCCCGACCAGATGATGATCGCCGATGGTGATCGTGTGGTTGGGGCCGGTGGGATCATGGGCGGCGAAGAAACCGAAGTTTCCGCAACGACAACTCGCTGTCTCTTGGAAGCGGCACACTTCGTTAATACTAGTGTCCGCAAAACTCGCAAAGAGATGGGGCTCCAGACCGAAGCGAGTTACCGCTTTGAACGCCATGTTGATCCCGAAGGAACCGTTGGCGCACTCAACCGATTCGCTGAACTTCTCGCTGACGCTGGTGGCCCAAACGCTGTCCACGGAGTGATTGATATCTACCCCGCCAAAGCCGAGCGCAATGAAGTTACCGTTCGGATGGATCGCGCTTGCCGATTGCTAGGAATGGAAATCTCTATGCGCGAAGCACAGGCGTATCTCACTCGCCTGGGGTTTGAAATCCTTTCATCAGACGACAACGCATTGACCGTGGCCGCACCAACCTGGCGCATTGATGTCATCCGTGAAGAAGATGTGATCGAAGAGATCGGTCGGGTTCACGGCTACGAAAAGATTCCTGAAATCAACCCCGAAGGCACAACCGGTCGTGGCGGCGTTCACGGCATCTATCGCATGGTTGATGATGCAGTGAGTTCGCTGGTTCGCGATGGCTTTGTTCAGTCGTTCAGCCACACGCTAGGCGATGCTCATCCGCTGGATGCGCCTGGTATGGAACGGACGATTCTCCGCAACCCACACTCGCCAGAAATGGCCCACCTCCGCAACAGCCATCTCCCGAATCTGAGTGCAACCGTTCTCAAAAACGGACAAGATAATGTCCATACTTTTGAAGTTGGCAAGTTGCACAAATCAGGAACAGAATGGCACGGACTGGGGATCATTTCCTGTGGAAACTTTGAATCAGAATCGTGGCGAGAAACCGACAAATCGAAAGCCGATTTCTTCACTCTGAAAGGGGTTGTTGAAAGCCTGGGTGAGCGATTGAACCGCTCCATTACTCTCGCGCCGAGCGATAGCGACGAGCGATTCCACCCGACACGACAAGCAACACTTCTTAGTGGAAGACAAGTGGTTGGCGTCATTGGGCAAATCCACCCTTCGGTCGCAGAAGCGACCAGCCTCCCCGAACACGCGGTGATTGCGGAGATCAATCTGAACGATCTCTTCGGGGCAGAAGCAACTGGTGACACATTCACCAGTCTCAGCCGAAACCCTGCAGTTCGCCGAGATATTGCCTTTGTCATCGACAAATCTGTTGCCTACTCAAAAATTGAAGACAGCATCCGCGCCTCGTCAGCCGAGGTGCTTGAGAAAATGTGGCTGTTCGATGTCTACGATGGCAAAGGCATCCCCGAAGGTCAACACAGTTTGGCTATTGCTCTGCAATTCCGCAAACACGGCAACTTCACAGACGAGGAAGCGAACCAGGTGCGGGATCAGATCGTGGCGGGGTTGGAATCGCTCGGGGCGAAACTGCGTTGATCGCAAGCTTCCCTCCGAGAGCAACCAGCAGCACGCAGTAAGCCGCCCAGAAAGCCGACGGCCAGTACAGATAGTGCCCGAAGTATTTGAGCCACGCCATCGGCAAGAAGCTGATCAGCGACATGAGCAGCATCGCAATCATCAGCCAGCGGTCGTTGGATTTCCATGTCTGCACATGGGCGACGATGTTCCCTGTGATGAACGACATCAATGCCCAAGGCGATAGCGTCATCAACACGAGAATCCCAGCAGTGATTGATATGTAAACCTGTTGACCCCAGTTGAACAATGGGAATCCATAGTCTCCAATCGAGAGATACACCCCAATCCCATCGCGAAACTGCTGTTGCTGATAGCCGCTGACTTCGCTCGGCAAAATACGCGAACGCATTACCATGTATCCGCCGAGAACAACCCAAAACCCAATGTGCACCCACCAGTTCGGCTTGCGACCACTCAGGGAAAAAAGAATGGCTGTACCGAGCAGAATCGCGGGAAGCATCACCGCTTGCTCATAGCTCATCAGTGCGAGCACCAGATCGACAAACGCCCAAACCAGCCAGAGCCACGTCCACTTTCCTGCCTGAACTACCTCCGTTCCTTTAGTAGAAGGGACATCCGTCGCTTTTGCCTCGGGCATGGGTTTGCGTCCAGCGGTGATACGCTCATAACGCGCATACGCCGCGACAGAAGCCAAAGTGAAGATGGTCATTACGCTAGCGGTTCGGCCTGGAAGCCAGTGAACAATCCGATCAGCGAACTCCCCGCCCGCAACTTTGAAGACGGCACTGGCAAACAGCAAAACGAACACCGCCGAGAAAATCTGCCTTGCTGGAGCATGGTCTTTCCGCAGAAACCCGAGCAAGCAGACCCCTGCCATTGCCGCTAAAACAAACTGAATCCATCCGTTCACCGGTCCGCGTAAGTGCCAGAGCCCAAACAAACCACTCCCAAATCCAGCGAGCCAGGGACGATTCGTGAGTTCGCGGAGCATCCAAAAACTCAGGCCAATGCACAGAGCCGCGATCAATGCATTAGTCAAACCATAGCCTGCCGCATCTGAGCCGTGGAGGGCGTTATCCATCTCAAACGCAAGCGTGGAGATTGGACGATAAAAGTGGTTGTAAAGCGGCCAATCTCCACTGAACCAAGCCAGAGGATCGTTACGCTCGCGGATGTTCTCCAAAAGCACTTTGGTGTCGCTATCACGGAGCAGATTCGCGTTAGTGGAATGCCCGGCAATCACCAGCACGATTGTGATGAGGGGCAAGAGAAACCAGGGGAGCCAACGCTTCATGAATCGATCCTTCGCTCATTAGAATGACCCATTCTGAGCAATAATAAGGAACCTTAGCCTAATTTGGCGCGTTCAAAGCCTAGAGGAAGAAAACATGAACTTGGTATCGAAGCTAATCCCGCTCGCAGTTGCACCGTTTGTACTCACCACCGTCGTTGGTACTCCACAAAACGCCACCGACAAGCTTGAAGGTAAGAAAATCCCTGCCTTCAGCATGAAAACCACCGACGGCAAAACCATTACCGATCAAACACTGAAGAATAAAGTCGTCCTCGTTGATTTCTGGGCAACCTGGTGTGGCCCGTGCAAGAAAGCCTCCCCATTGATGCAAGAGCTTCACAAGAAGTACGCATCCAAGGGCTTGGTTGTCATCGGTGCTAGCGGCATGGAAGATGATTCCAGCGCGAAGCCCGCCGCGAACTACAAGAAGGAGCATAAGTACACCTACACCTTCACCTACAACAACGATGCTCTCATGGAGAAATGGGGCGTCAAGGGTATCCCGCAATTCGTGCTCATCGGAAAAGATGGCGTTGTGAAGGAAACCTACTTCGGATACAGCGATGCAATCGGTAAGAAAATGTCTGCCGCTGTCGCCGCACAGATGAAGTAAGAATCAAGTTCTGAATAGAAGAAAGTCCTTTCCAGTTTCTGGAAGGGGCTTTTTTATCGTTGAATAATAAACATGATGAGCGCGCCGACTCCAGCCGCCATCAAAGTCACAAACGCCAAACCCATTGCGTTCTTCGCCCGATCTGAGAGATCAATCTGAGGTTTGTTCTTCACGAGCCGTACTTTCTCAATGGAAACGCTTTCTTCCGAATACCAGATGTGACACTGTACACTCCGTGAATCTGGGTTGTAAGTGTTGACCTTCGCATCCGTCCAGGTTTTGTACATGTTCGAATAAGCCTGGATCTTCATGCCCGGCTTGATATGGAACGGCTTGACTTCTTCCAGCCCAACAACCCCTTCCCCTCCAGACATGTAGCGGAGTCGAATCCGGTTTCCTGATTGCCCAAGATAAACGGCGGGATACCAGCACTCATCTTCTGAGATTGCGAACACTAACTCCCCTTCTTTATACTGGAACTCCGATTCCATCAACCGTTCGCGGAGGGCTTCCATCACCGATTCGCGCGGCAAACCCGATTCCACCGCCGCATCCACCATCTCTTTCAGCTCTGGTCGATTCTCAAGCAGTTTCTCAGTTCGACCAGCCAGTTCTTCGGCTCTTTCTAGTATTTCTCGCTGATCGTTTTGCATCTCTTGTTATTCCTTACTGATTTCGACCGCTGCAGGCTTCGATTTCCGCCGATCTTTCTGCAATTTCCGCACCAGATCGGCGAATTCCTGCGGTCGTTCAAAGCTTTGATAAACGCTCGCGTACCGAATATAGGCGATCCCATCCAGGCGATACAGTTCGTCCATCACTCGGTCACCGAGTTGGCTAGTTTCAACTTCCTGATCAAATTGATCGTACACCGACTGCTCGATTCTGTCAACCGCATCTTGAAGAGAGTTAATGCTCACCGGACGCTTTCCACAAGCGAGAACCATGCTGTTCAGCAGCTTTTCACGGTCGTATTCTTCCCGCACGCCATCCCGCTTGATGACAAGAAGGCGCGGTCGTTCCGGCTCTTCAAAAGTGGTGAAGCGACGTTCGCATTGCAGACACTCCCGGCGACGACGAATCGCCGCTCCCTCTCTCGCCGGGCGCGAGTCGAGCACCTTATGCTCTTGGAATCCGCAAAACGGGCACTTCATTTTTCTTCATTAAGCCTGCGGCTGTTTTGGCATCGGCTGCAAGCCCATGTCTTTCCACTGAGCTTCATCCACTTCCGCCGGGGCATCCATCATCGGGTCGTAGCCATTCCCGATCTTCGGGAAAGCGATGACCTCGCGGATGTTCTCATCATCGGTGAGGAACATCACCATGCGGTCAATCCCTGGGGCAATCCCCCCGTGCGGAGGCGCGCCGTAGCTAAACGCTTCGAGGATATGACCAAAACGAGTCTTTTGTTGCTCTTCATCCACACCGATCAAACTGAAAATGCGAGACTGGACATCAGCTTGGTGAATCCGGATTGAGCCAGACGCCATCTCCACGCCGTTGCACACCATGTCGTAGCAATCAGCGCGAACACGACCAGGATCGGATTCGAGGAATTCCAAGTCCTCCACCTTCGGGCTGGTGAACGGATGGTGAGTCGGATCCCAGCGCTGCTCCTCTTCGTTCCAATCCACCAGTGGGAAATCGAGAACAAAAGCGAATGCCAGCTTGGATTTATCCCTGAGCCCACACCGCGTTCCGATTTCGTTACGCAGTCGGCTAAGAGCCTCACAGCTGACCGTCCAGGTATCAGCAACAAACAGCAAGAGGTCGCCCACGCCCGCACCAGAAAGTGCGAGAAGTTGATCCACTTCCTCGTCGGAGAGGAACTTCTGGATTCCCCCCTTGACACGAACTCCTGAACTGGTCAAACGAGATCCTTCTGCTTCATCGCTCGGGTCAATGATCGCGAAATTCGCGAGACCCTTCGCGCCGTACTCCTTGGCAATATCTTCTAGCTCGGTGATCTGCTTTCGCGTGAGTTCTGCCCCGCCGGGATACACAATCCCACGCACGAAGTTCCCTGCCGCGATGGTGTTCTTGAATACACCAAACTCAGAGTCCTTGACGATCTCGCCCGCATCAAACAGTTGGCGATCAAAGCGCAGGTCAGGCTTATCGCTCCCGTAAATACGCATGGACTCATCGTAAGTCAGGCGGGCAATGCTGGTCACTTTCTCTTTGTCCAGCGAGAACTGATCAATCACATCATTGACCACGCTCATCGTCATCCCGCTAATAAGTTCAAGGATGTCCTCCTGCGTGACAAAGCTCATCTCCAAGTCGAGCTGAGTGAACTCAGGCTGGCGGTCGGATCGCTGGGCTTCATCACGGAAGCACTTGGCGATCTGGTAGTACCGCTCAATCCCGGCAACCATCAGAAGCTGCTTATACTGCTGTGGGCTCTGAGGCAAAGCATAGAACTTGCCGGGCGAAAGCCGATAAGGCACCAGATAGTCTCGCGCGCCTTCTGGAGTTGAGCGTGTGATGATCGGAGTCTCAATTTCTAGAAAGTCTCGCGCATCCAAATACGCCCGGATTTTGCTCGTTAGCGCCGCACGAATTGCGAGCTTTCTATACATCTTTGGGCGACGAAGGTCAACATATCGGTGCTTGACACGCAACTCCTCATTGACTTTCGCCATCTCATTTTCGTCGCTCACCGGGAACGGCAAAACCGATGCAGGGTTCAGAATTTCCCAGCTTTCCACCGCGAGTTCGACATCACCCGTGGACATATTTGGGTTACGGTTTTTCTCATCGCGGGCGCGAAGAGTTCCGGTCAAAGATAGGCACGTTTCGCTCTTGATTTCGACATCAGCGTTCTCGGGAAAAACAACTTGAAGCAAGCCCGTGCGATCGCGGACATCAATGAAAATCACGCCACCCAGATCGCGCACTTTGTGTGCCCAACCATTCACGGTGATCTGCTGATTCACATGTTCGAGGCGCGGTGCGCCGCAGTCGATTGTCCGCTGAGTAAAGCTCATGAGATTAGCGGGCAGAATACCTGCCCGCTTGAACCTGACCCGGACTGAAAATCCCTTGGTCTACTGGGGCTTGCGGAAGAGCCCTTTGCCCAGCCAAAGCGGGTGAAGTTCCAATGCCAGATGCTTGGATTTGAACATGGGATCATCGGCGACACGAGCTTCGATCTGTTTGTTATCAATCTCGCCATCAGCCGGGAAAAGATAGAAGCCACGCCACGTTTCGTGCCCCATCACTGGGCCAGCAACGCAAAGTTCGCCTTTGTCCATCAAGTTGGCAATCGTACCGAGGTGAGAAGCTTGGAGTTCATTTCCTTGCTTTTCCGACCATGTTTCGCCCTTCTTCGCAATGCCCAGAACATAGGTTCCCATACCGAGATCTTCTTCTGGCCAAGCGAAAACAGTGGAGTCGACAATCCATTCGTGGAGTTCAATCTTCAGTAGGCCATGCTTTACGTAAGGATCGGCTTCAAATTCTTTCGGAACATCTTTTTTGGGGAGAGTGAGGATCACGATCCCACGCATGTCTCCCCCACCAGCGAACGGGCCTGCAACCGGCGACTTCTTTTCTTTGTAGAGACGCATCAGATTCGCAATATGGTCTTCCTGCATCTTGGTCAGTTCATCGGCAGTGAATTTCTCACGACCAGAACCGCGCGTAAAAATCAAAAACGTGTGTTGCTTCAAATTTTCCATCTTGACTTGTGGTTTTGCGTCTTGTCCCATCATTGCCGCCAAACAAACCGCCGCTGTGATCATCCCCCTATTATACGGGCTGGGCCGGCTCACAAAGTTCCGAGCTCTGCACGAAACCCAACCAAAAGCGGCTAGAATCCCATCGTGGGCAAGGCCTCATCAGGATACGTAAACAAGTTCGGCTGGAATCTTGGGTTCAGTGCGTACTGGTTCGCCACCAGCTACAAATGGTTCATCCTGCTGTTCGTTTTTCTGCCTAAACAAGTCGCCGATATTGTCCCCGGCGGTGAGAAGAACACCTACTGGGGTCTGATCCTCGGGACAGGGGCGATCTGGGCGGTGATAGGCCCGGCAGTGTTCGGAAGGCTCCACGAAACGAAAGGCGGAATCTGGGCAAAGCGGCACATCTGGCTCGCGATAGGAAGCGCAGGCACCCTCATCGCTCTGATGGTTCTCGTCGGCGCAAGTAGCCTGTGGATTCTGGCTCTGGGGTATTTCCTGCTCCAACTCAGCGACGATGTGGGAACAGGCCCTTACGCGGGGATGGTCGCCGAAGTCGTTCCCGAAGAACACCGAGGCTTCTCTTCGGCGATTTTGGGGGGATTCAAGCTGTTCGGCCAGATCGCTTCCGCGATCATGGCGTTGGTTCTCAAGAAGATTGAGCTCGTCTACATCGGGATTGCGACGGTCAATCTCATCTGCGCGATCATCACGATCCTCACGATCAAAAATCTCCCTGACAAAGAGATTGATCCGGATGCCAAGTCCGAAACGTTTGTCAAGGAGTATCTAGCCCCATTCAAGAACTCCGACTTTGTGAAAGTGTGGCTGAACCGCATGATCGTTGCGTTCGCGTTTGCCAGCATCACCGCCTACACCCGCAATTTCTTGGAAGACACCTACGCGGCAACAAAATCCATTGAGTTTTTCTTGATGAATTTCAAAAATCCGGAGTCGTATGCGAACGATGCCGCCAACATCCTCGCCCTCACAATCTCATTCACGGGAATTCTGGGTTCGCTGTTCAGTGCCAGATACGCCGACAGGATTGGTCGTAAGAAGCTCCTAGTGATCTCCGCCATGATCATGGCGATTGCGCTGGTGCCAATTGCGATGACCAAGGATTTCAACCTCATCTGGATGATGGTCGCTGGGTTTGGGCTCGGGAACGGGCTTTATGCGGCGGCAGATTGGGCGCTCGCCAGCGATGTCCTCCCCGATCAATCTCGCCCCGCCACCCAGATGGGGGCATGGCAGTCCAGCGAAACGGCGGTGCAAATCCCCGCCGGCATCGTTATGGGGGCTCTGATTGATACGCTCAACCGCCAATCGGCGGGGCTGGGCTACCAAGCCATGCTCATCACCGCCGCGACGCTTTTCTTCTGCTCAACGTTTTTGGTGAAACGGATTCGGGGGTCGCACTAAGTAGAATTCATATATGAAAACACCTGCTACGGAATTGCTCGAACGAATCCCGCAGATGACTGGTCAGGAATTTATTGACGAAGAATGGTCAGAAAATGACTGGCTGGAATTCAAAACAATTCATCGGGGTAATGACGACTGGAAGGATGTTCTCAAGAAGAACTTCACAAAAGCTGCATGTGCTTTTGCAAACGGCTCCGGAGGAATGATAGTCTGGGGCATAAAATGCTCCAGCGACAAAGCCACCAAAATAGTCCCAATTGAAGAAATTGAGGAAGTACATCGGCATCTGGACGGATGGTCTTACCAAATTACTGAGCAGCCTATTCAGGGAATCCGGCATGGCAAATTTGACGCCAACAATTTGATTTACACATACGTACCGGAGAGTTCGATTGCTCCGCACAGAAGCGTTTTAGATGAAGTCTTCTATATGCGCTCAGGTTCAAATAGCATCAAGATGCCTTTTCGCATGATTCAGTCGATGTTCTTGGCACGACAAAAAGGGAGAGTTAGTATTGAAATAAATGCAGAGAAACTGTTTGACTTCTCCCCTAAACTTGAGATTAGAATCATCAACACAGGAAGTATTGTACTTTCTGAGCCAGTCCTCTTTTATTCTGCTCAGAACATTGAATGCATCCATCCTCAACTATCGGGAGAATATAAATCTGTTTTCCCGAAAGAGCTTTTTCATAATGCAAAGTTACCTCCAATTATTGCACCATACCAAATCATCACGAAAGATATCGGTGAATTCAAAGGTCGGAGCGCACAAGCACTTTTTCATTTGGTCGATAAAAACACGACAATAGGCTTTTCTTTTCGGATACCCGAAAACCACTACAATAAATGCCGCGACTATGCAAGTGCATCCTCCCCTTGGATTGAATTGCCAGCTTTGAGCGAAGTCGAGTTCCAAACAGCACTCCTAGACGATAGGCATTTCTCTCCATATTTTCTCGATGTTGAGCGAGGCACTGGACGGCTCTTCATTAACAAAGTGCCTGAATAATATTCCAAAAACCCAAACGCGACCCCCAACGTAAAATAGATCAGACATGTACTCAGTGATTGGCCCGGATGGGATGATCTACGGCCCGGTAGACGCGCAGACTCTCCAGCAATGGGTGAATGAGGGGCGGGTTCTGCCCACCACAACTATCATTGATGCGAATTCTGGGCAGCACGTCCAGGCGCAAAGCCACCCGATTGCCAGCACAATGTTTGCTCCACCATCCAATGCGGGCTACCCACCGGGGACGCAAACCCATGTCTCTTCTCCTTACGGTTCGGGGACGGCGGCAGGGACAGGATTCAACCAACCAGGCGGAAGCGCCCCCAGCAACTACCCACGGCAACATCCGCACTACTCTGGCGCACCGATGGTTGGCTCCCGAACGAAAGTTATTGCTGCGCTACTCGCCTTCTTTCTTGGTGGCCTGGGAATCCACAAATTCTATCTGGGCTTCAACCAACACGGAATCATCATGCTCGTGCTGGGCTTACTTGGATTCGTGACCTGTGGAGTGACAAGCTTGGTTGCTTCGGTTTGGGCAATCTACGATTTCATCATGATCCTGGTCAGCGACTACAAAGACGCCGACGGATACTCACTCGGCTGAAGAGCTACCGGAATCCGAACTGCTAGATTCGTTCGATGCAGGCTCGGGTTTGCTACCCGAATAGTCGTTGATGTGAAATCCGTCCCCCTTGAACATCACCGCTGTTGGCTGGATGATGCGTCGCAGACCGCCCTTGGCTCCGCACTCGCAGTCGGTAAGAGGGTCTTCCGAGATGCGCTGTTCAACTTCAATGACTCGCTCGCATTTGCGGCATTCATAAACATAAGTGGGCATAGCGATGTACCTAATTCCGAATCGGTTTCAGGTTCGAATTGTGGCAGAATTGGGGCGCCGGTCATACGGCCCGATCACCGATGATTCCACTCCCCATTGCGGATATTTTTGGCATTCCACCCCAGACCTTCCAGGCATTGGATGTGATGTCTATCTTGCTTCTCATCCTATTGGAAGGGTTGCTTTCGGCAGATAACGCCTTGGTCATGGCGATCATGGTGCGCCACTTGCCAGAAAAGCAACGGAGCAAGGCTCTGCTTTACGGGCTCGGCGGCGCATTTGTTTTCCGCGCCATCGCGCTGGTTATGGCGAGCTATATCCTGGGATTGTGGTGGCTCCAACTCGCGGGCGCGCTTTATCTCATCTTCCTGACCCTCAAGCACTTCTTGAAAAAAGACCACGGCGACGATGAAGTCAAAAGCCGGGCGGGAACTGGTTTCTGGATGACCGTTCTGCTCGTCGAATTCACCGATATTGCGTTCGCAGTGGATTCGGTGCTGGCCGCCGTTGGTTTTATCAAAGGGCCAGAAAAACTCTGGATTGCCTACGCTGGCGCAATGATCGGGGTGATCCTGCTGCGTTATGCGGCACAGTTCTTTATCAAGCTTCTGGATCGGATGCCGTTCCTCGAACACATGGCGTACGCCCTCATCGGTTGGGTGGGCGTCAAGCTGCTGTTATTGAGTGGCCATTCGCTTGACAAATGGCTGCCTAAGTCTAACTCAACTTTCAGACTTCCTTTTCATGTAGAAGAAATGTCTCAGTTAGTGTTCTGGATAGGTATGGCAATAATTCTGAGTGTTGGCACCCTACTCGCCATCAAATTCCAGCAGAAAGTCGATGAGTCTGAGTCCACCGAACCGGTCGAAATTGAGTTCGAAAACGAAGAAAATCTCGAAATCAAGTAAGCGATTTCCAATTACGACCGTTAATAAGTCATAATGACAGTAATAATGCGTAAATGGCTTTTCTGTCTATCGCTAGGGATGGCAGCGACAGTAGCCTTGGGGAACGCACCACAACCGGCCACGATTCAGTGGGCTAGCGCGGGGACATTCTCTCAGGACTGCGTGCGCGTAGGCGATACCGCTTACATCACTCCCACCTTAGCTAAGTCTTGGGGTTGGAATGTGTCTTTGCGTGGCGATGAAGTTCAGATCGCTACAGAAGGCCGCTTATTCCGCACCGCAACACTCATGGATCGCGGGACTCGCTACTTCGATCTCTCAGAGTCAGCAAGAATGCTCGGTGCTTACACCGAATGGGATGGCGACACTTTCCGCGTTCTCGCTCGAGTTCGGAATATTGATATCAGTGAAAAATCAGCTGCGATTTTCAGCACCATCAACACGAAAGCAACCTCTTTCCAACTCAAGAACCCGGATCGCTATGTGATGGACATCCAGGGTGCACACCTGGATGAAAGCCAAATCAAAAATTTGCCCGCATGGTGGCGCGTCGGTCAGTACTCGAAAGATACCGTCCGGATCGTGATTGAACACCCGGCAGCAATCAATGTTCGCGGTGATCTCACCAAGGCATCCCGGGAATTCACTCTTTCTCTTCCGAAAGAGCTTGCGATTGAGCCGGCAAAGATCACAACGCCAATCCAGCCTCGGATTGATCAAGATCCTACGAGCGAGCAGTTGTTTACCACCGTTGGCGTGCCAACAGTTGTCTCCGATTCGGCGACAGAAACAGTCATCAAGATTGAAACGAGCAAAGCACTCAGTTCCACCCCTGCGGTGAAGTATCTCAGCCCAACTCAGGTTGAAATCTACATTGCGGGGGCGCGACTCACGGATTTGCTTCGCGGTGAGCTCAAAGGTTCTCGCTGGGTGAACAACGTCATGACCAGCGGCGACAACGCCGGATCGTTCTTCCAATTTGATACGAACAAACCGATGGCCTTCGAAGCCAAGCTCAGCGGTAATGCGATTATCCTTCGCCTATTCCGACCGGCTACATCAGGGAGCCTTGTCGGGCAAATCATCGTGATTGATGCGGGCCACGGCGGTTCCGATTCTGGTGCACGATCAGGTGGAGTTAACGAAAAGAGCCTGACTCTTCCCGTTGCAATCGCCACCGCAAAAGCATTCACCGATGCCGGTGCCAGCGTCATCCTCACACGATCTCAAGACACTTTCCCATCATTGCAAGATCGGTGCGATATTGCAAATAATAGTGGCGCCAACTTGTTCATTTCCATCCATGCCAACTCGGTCGTGAAAGCCAACAGCCGATCTGGAAGCATTACGTTCTATCACATGGATATGAGCATCGGCAAACTCCTTGCCGAATGCATTCAGAACGAAATTTCAAAAGCGTCCAATATTCCTTCGCTTGGGATTTGGTCAGATAAGCGCATCTACAAAGACAGCGGCTTCAAAGTTCTGCGGGATACAAAAATGCCCGCCGTGCTCATAGAAATGGGATTCGTCAACCACGACTTCGATCGCGGAGTCATGAACAGCAAGGATTTTCCCGCAAAAATGGCCCAGGCCATTCTCCGCGGTGTCAAAAATTTCGTAGGGGAAGGTAAGTAATCGCTATGCCCAAAAAGAGTCGTCCGAACACACTGGCAATCGTTGCAATCGTTCTCGGTTTGAGCACCGTGACCGCTCTCGGCGTTTACACAACTCTGCCGCAACTCAGAAAAGCTGAGCAAGCGCAAACCCGCGACCCAGAAGTCGATCCCAATCAAAATACATCGCGCATTGAGCCAAAAGTTGATGTCACCACCCAAGATGTTCCCAATGCGGAGCATGTGATGGTCTTCACGCCAGATTTCAGCACCGATGACCTTACGTTTACTTCCAAGAGCATTGATGTGCCCGCAGGCGCAGATCTCCACACCTTTGCCGTGAACCAATATCTGGCGCAAATCTCAAGCGTGCCGGAATCAGCCCGAGTCAAAAGCTGCACGGTGGATACCACTGTCGCCACGCTCGATTTTGATTCCACCATCCTTGCTGGATACGGAACGATGGAAGAGCAAGCGATTGTCAATGGCATTCTGACCACAATGGGGCAATTCCCCGATGTCAATGCGGTTCAGTTCCGCGTCGACGGGAAAATCGTGGAATCGTTCGGGAACATCGAGCTCACCATTCCACAGAAAGTGCTTCGCTAGTTCGGATTTGACAGCTCAAAAGCTCCCTGAGATTCTCAGGGAGCTTTTTTCATACCTCGGAGCTTTCGGGCTGTTCTTCCGGCTCTATTCCCTTCTTCCGCTCCCACCACTGCCACGCAAAGTGGAGCCCCATCGCAACTAACCCACCTGCAATCCATCCTCCCAAAACTTGGTAAGGATAGTGAACGCCGACGTAGATCCGTGAGATGCCGGTCAGAATCGCAATGACCAGCCAAACATAGCCCACCTTCCGCGCGCGGAAGAGGAACGGCACCGCCACCGCCATCATGTTCGCCGAATGCGCGCTGATTGTGCCGAAGCTTGTCAGCTTTTCGACCCGCAAGTTCACATCTGCTAGCTCAACACAGGGGCGCAAGTGCTGGAACGTGTTCTTGAACACATCACAAATCTCGTTGCCGATGGGCCAAGCGATGAGGGCAATGATCGTGGGGACACGGGTGCGTTTATCGCGCAAAAGAAAGATGACGGCGATCACCAGAATAATGAGCACCGGAACCATCTTTGTGCCCTTGCTGAGCACATAAAAGAGTGGGTTCATCCATTCCGGCCACCCATTGATCCATCGGAAAATGCTCAGATCGAGCTCACGCACAGGCGTACTTTACCGCTTCACCGAGCGTTGCTAGCCGCAGAATGCTCGTGATCGTGCTTCGGGAAAAACGGCATGGTGGGCAGAGCAAGGAAAAAACAACTCAAGCACGCGACGCTCCAAGCCCCAATGATGCGCTTTCGCCGAGAAGCCGCTCCATGAACGGCGCATGTCGGCTTGCGGTAAGCCAAGATGAACCCCACCACAATCTGAATCACGGAAAGAGCAATGAACCAATTTCGGTACGGCTCAAGTGCCTGAAGCCAACTTGCCCCAGCAAAGAATCCGCCGCTTGCCAGCAGAATCGGTGCGCCACAGCATGGCAAATGCGCCAATGCTGCCGCTAAAACAGATCCGACTCCTAGAGCAGTTCTTCTCACTACTGCAAGATTATTGCACTTTTATTGCATTTCTGCACCGGGTCCCGCTCCTTTTCGCCCACCAGATTGAACTTATCCACAGGTAAGATCAATTCGCGGATTTCCCCCGCACCTTGAACCTAATTCTTATCGTCTGGAATCTTCGGAGTGGCTGACCAAGAGCAAATTATCGAAACCGTCAATATTGACGATGAACTCGCGAAATCTTATGTGAATTACGCGATGTCCGTCATTATCTCGCGCGCCCTGCCGGACGTGCGTGACGGAATGAAACCCGTGCAACGCCGCATTTTGTATGCGATGCGCACCCTGAACCTGTCCCCGGACAGCGCATTCCAAAAGTGCGCCAAAGTCTGCGGACAAACTAGTGGTGACTATCACCCGCACGGTGAAGCAACTATTTATCCGACCCTGGTTCGTATGGGCCAGCCGTTTACCATGCGCTATCCGCTTGTTTGGGCGCAAGGAAACTTCGGCTCCATTGACGGCGACCCTCCGGCTGCGATGCGTTATACGGAGTGTCGTCTTACGCCGCTGGCTATGGAACTTATGGAGGATTTGGACAAGGAGTGCGTCGATTGGATGCGCACCTATTCCAATGCCGCCGATGAACCGGTCTTCTTCCCCGGTAAGTTCCCCAACCTGCTTTGTAATGGAACCCAGGGCATCGCGGTTGGGATGGCGACATCTATGCCGCCGCATAACCTCACCGAGGTGTGCAATGCGATCCTGCTCCGCCTGGACAGCCCAGAGTGCACGCTGGAAGAGGTCATGGAAGTTCTTCCTGGCCCTGACTTCCCTACTTACGGCCTCATCATGGGTAAGAAAGGCATCCGCGATGCCTACGAATCCGGACGTGGCTCCGTTGTGATGCAAGCCAAGACGATGATCGAACCCAGCGACATGGGCAAATCCTCCATCGTCATCACCGAACTCCCCTACCAAGTCAATAAGAAGACTTTGGTGGAATCCATCGCCAAGATCGCCAAACTGAAGAAGCTGGACGGCATCACCGATGTTCAGGATTACTCCGACAAACGCGGTATGCGGATCGAAATCGAACTCCGCCGCGATGTCAACCCGAACCGCGCCCTCAATTACCTGCTGAAGCACACTTCCCTGCGCCAAACGTTCGGCTGTATCATGCTTTCGCTGGTGGATGGCGCTCCGCGCACGGCTCCGCTCATTGTCTTGCTCGATGAGTATCTCAAGAACCGCCGCCGCGTCATCACCCGCCGAACAGAGTACGAAATCTATCGCGCTCTGGAGCAGGTGCATAACCTGGAAGGCTATCAAATCGCTCGCCGATTCCTGGATGAGATCATCAAAACCATCCGCGAATCCCGCGATCAAGGCGAAGCAATGGTTCGCCTCATCCGCGAATTTGATATGTCTCCGGCTCAGGCACGCGCGGTGCTGGCAATGCAGCTTCGCCGCCTCACCCAGCTTGAGCAATCACAGCTCGAAGAGGATTACAAAGCGGCGTTGCTGAAAGTGCAAGACCTGATGCACATTCTCACCGATGAAGAGCGGCTGAACAGCATCCTCCGAGATGAAGTCACTCATCTTCGCGACAAGTACGGCGATGAGCGCCGCACCAAGATCGTGGCTCGCGAAGCGGGTGACTTCAGCGAAGAAGACCTGATTCCGGAAGAAGAAGCGATTGTCTCCATCAGTCGAGATGGCTATATCAAACGCATCTCAGTGGATTCTTATCGTCAGCAAAAGCGCGGCGGTAAGGGCCTGAAGAGCGTGATGAAGCAAGACGACGAACCGGCTCACCTGTTCCAAGTCAATACTCACCACTTCATCTTATTCTTCACCGATCGCGGTCGAGTTTACAAGCTCCGCGCTTACGACCTGCCTGAAACCTCGCGGTACAGCCGGGGTATGCCAGTCATCAACTACATCGCAATTGAGAGCGGTGAACGGGTGACGGCAACCGTCAGTGTTAAGGACATCCGCGGCGAAGGCTTCCTCACCATGATCACCAAGTTCGGTGAGATCAAGCGCACGCCGATGGACAGCTTCGCCAATCTGCGATCCAACGGCCTCAACGCCTTTGATATCGAAGATGGCGACGAGCTCGGATGGGTTCTCACCAGCGCAGGTGGAGATGACGTTATCATCGTCACCCACAACGGTATGTCCATCCGGTTTAGCGAGGAAGACCTCACCAGCCGCTCACGACAGGCGGGCGGTGTCCGGGCGATCAAGCTCCGTGAAGGCGATTATATCGTTGGTGCGGACATCGTCAAGCCGGATCACACGCTCCTGGTTGTAGGCGAAAACGGCATGGGCAAACGCACTCCGCTTGATGAGTATCGCGTTCAATCTCGCGGCGGCGTTGGCATCCTCACCATGAACTGCACCGATAAGACGGGCAAGATCGTGGGGGCAGAAGTCGTCAGCGATGATGACCGGTTGATCCTTCTCACCACCGGCGGGCAAGGAATCCGTATCGTGGTCAAAGGAATCCGTGAGGTCAAGCGAGTCGCCCAAGGCGTCAAGCTGATCAACCTGAAAGATGGGGATCAGATCGCCTCGATGGCGCGCTTAGTCTTCGATCCGGATGAGGGTGATAACCCGGTTTCGGAAGAAGGCGGCGAAGATTCGGACTCCGAAGAGTAAAAATCCTTGATTAGCAGTTGGATGGGAGCATCTTCACTTGGTAAGATGCTCCCATGGCTTTTTCTGGTGCGCCCAATCGCGGGATTGAGTTTTCCGTTATCTCAGAAGCATTTGAATTTGTGAAGGCAAATATCGGTGCGGTCTGCGGCTTCTATGCTGTTGGTTTGATCGCTTCTTACGTTGTGAGCTACGCTATTCAGCTACCGACGATCATGGCTCAGGTTGCCGCTGCAAGCACAGATAACGCGGCCGCCGCTACCGGCTTTAGCCTCGCAGCGCTTCCTTTCCAAATGTTGGGCGGTATCGCCCAATATGGTGTACTCGGCTTGTTCAATGGTGGCATTGCTTATATGGTCATCAAGTACCTGCGAGGAGAGAAAGTTGAGTTCGGTGACGGATTCAACGCCTTCAGCCAAGCACTTCCTCTGATTCTTGGCGGGATCATCGCATCCTTCCTCACGGCACTGGGCTTGATCGGTTGTATCGTCGGTGCATTCGTGGTTGGTGGCCTGTTCATCCCCCTTTACACAATTCTGGTTCACGAAAAGCTCAGTGTCATGGAAGCCCTGAAGCGATCCGCTGAACTCGTCAAACCGTATCTGGTGATGGGTGCCGTCTTCTTCTTAGTACAAGGTCTGCTTGGAAGCCTTGGTGTACTGGCCTGCTGTATCGGGATTTTCTTCACCATGCCAATGATGGCGGCTTGCGGAACATTCATCTACCGCGATCTCACTGGAACCGACTTTGGTGGACAATTCGCACCTGCCGGTGGGCCGAGCAACTACCCACGCGAAGCTGGTGGATCGATGCCGGAGTACGGTAACGAAGAGCCGCGCGATCCGAATACTCCCCCAGAGATGTAATCTGAGATTGCAAGCTAGAAAGAGCCTTCTTCAAATTGGAGAAGGCTCTTTCTTATTTAGTAGCCAGGCATCACGCCTTTGACCGATACACGAAGCGAATAGACACCCGTTCTCGCCGTCACAAAAAGAGTGCTTCCATCCTCGCCAAAGCAGAGGTTCGCTGGCTGCTCGGGAAACTTGATCGTCTCAAGCAGTTCTCCCTTTGCTGAGATCACGCGAACACCATCCCCACAAGCCGCCCAGATGCGGCCACCTGTATCTACACGGACTCCATCCGGACCAGGATGAGGAGCAAGATGCGTTGCATCCCCTAGAACAATCATCTCCTTCTTGACGGCTGCCCAATCCACAACATCCATCTGGCTGTCACCGGAATCCGCAATGTAGAGCTTCTTCCCATCGGGAGAAAAAACCAAACCATTTGGTTGATTCCGTCCCCTTGCGATCGCACTGAGGTTTCCTTTCGTGTCAATCCGGAAAACGTACTGTGCATCCTGCTCCTTTTGATTCGGACGGATACCATAGGTAGGGTCGGTGAAGACGATATCTCCATCAGGATGCACTGCGACATCATTGGGGGAATTCAACGTCTTACCATTGAACTCGCTCGCTAAAATCTTCGTCGCGCCATCCACCATTTGGATAAAGACTTGCCGCCCGCCATGTTCACAAGAGATCACATTCCCCTTCGCATCAATGGTGTTCCCATTTGCGCCACGAGAATTCTCGCGATAAATCGACATCTCTTTGCCATCCCAGCGGTAGATCGTGTTCGCGGGAATATCACTAAAGATCAGTTTTCCATCTTTCGTCCAGCACGGCCCCTCGGTAAAGCGATATGTGCCAGGCAGTTTCACGATCTCCACGCCGGGAGCAACAAACGATTTCTCTTGCATTGTCATCACCAACATCAAACTCAGCATTTAGTCCACCTTAGGGTTCGGAATATAGGTTCCACCCCGACAGTTCCGCAGATAGTTGAGGGAATGCACCTGCCCCGTCATTTCCAAGTCGTCCTTATAGACTGGGTCATGCCATCCCTCAATATCAATCGCGCCCTTCCAACCAGCCTTGCGAAGGATCGAAATCACATCTGTCCAATTCGTATCGCCAAAGCCCGGCGTGCGATGCCAGACAAACCACTTGCCGCACCGCAGACCTTCGCGTTTCAGAACATCCCACTCAATCGAAGCATCCTTGCCGTGAATATGATAAACACGATCCACCCACTTCTTCAGTTGTGGAAGCGGATCGATCAAACTCACCATTTGGTGGCATGGCTCCCACTCCAATCCGAGCGTCTCGCCAGGCACAGCATCGAACATCATTTCCCACGCTCTGGGGGAATGAGCAATGTTCCACTTCGGCAACTCCCAACTCCCGCCCATGTCACAGTTTTCAAAAGCGATCTTCACGCCGCAATCCTCCGCCACTTTTGCGAGATTTCCAAACACCTCAATAAATCGCGGCATGGATTCATCTACCGGCTTCCCTTCAACCGCGCCAGCAAACCCACAAACAACTTCCGCACCAAAGCTCTTGGCCGAACGGATGAGCCGCTCCCAATCTTTCGCCGTCCGATCATCAGTGAGAGGGTTACCGTAAAGCCCCACGCTGGAGATCACGGCACGCCCGGCGAGCATATCTTGCACCTGCTTGCCCAGTTCATCAAGATCACCTTCCGGGAGGTACTGCCAGTTGGTGAGCTGGAACGACTCAAATCCGTGCTGGACAATCTGGGGCAGGTAGGTCAAAGCCTTGTCCATTGAGGCCAGCGTGCCGATGAGAATATCTTGGTGGTTTTCGCGGGACATGAGAGCCCTCAAATTACCCGACTCTGCCCCAGAATTCAGACACAAAAATGCCCCAAAACCGACTGATTTTGGGGCAAGTGGTTCCTCACTTACAGCGAGTAAGTGTAATCGCCCTTGTGAGCGTCTTCGATATACCGTGCCAGCAAGTCAATGCAGGCTTGGACATCATCCTGATGCACTGTTTCATTCACCGTATGGATGTACCGGCATGGAGTCGAAAGCGTGAACGCAGGAATCCCGCCATGTTGCTTTTGAACTCCACCAGCATCCGTACCGCCAGCAGGAAGAACTTCCATTTGATGAGCGATCTTGTTTTTCTTTGCCACTTTCTTGAAGTGATCCACCATCTTCGGATGGCAGATCAGTGAAGAATCCATGATCTTGATCGCGGCGCCTTTACCCATTTGAGTGACTTGAAATTCAGCTGGAATGCCGGGGATCTCATTCGAGAGCGTCACGTCAAGAGCCACAACCATATCAACGGCCTCGCCGCTGGCAAACGAGGTTGCCCCTCGCAGGCCAATTTCTTCCTGAACGGTCGCGACGCCAATCACTTCGACATCATTGGACTTCATCGCCTTCATCGCTTCAATCATGATAAAAACGCAGGCGCGGTCATCCATCGCCTTACCAGTGATCAGGTTCCCCATTCGCTGGCAGTCGCGATCCATCGTCACACTATCACCGAGTTGGACTTTCTTCTTGGCGGTTTCGCCATCCATACCCATATCAATGAAATAATCATTGACATCAGCGGCTTTGCCAATTTCTGCTGGGCTGAGCATATGCTTTGGCTTGGTACCGGGCATCAAGAGCCCTGGAACCGGGCCAGATTCGGTATGCACCTTCACGCGCTGCGCCGCCATCATGCGGGGATCCCAGCCACCCAGCGGGTTCACACGAGCAAAACCTTTGTCGTCGATGTACTTGACCATAAAGCCAATTTCATCCATATGGGCAGCGATCATCAGCTTCTTCGGATTCTTGCCCTTCCCTTTGACTCGGCAAATGACGTTGCCCATCAAATCAACAGAGAGTTCGCCGATCCCCTTCAATTCTCGCGCAACAATTTTTCGAATGTTGTCTTCATTTCCCGGAACACCGGTTGCTTCGGACAACTCTTTTAAAAGTTCGAAGTTCACAGATTCGTTTTACCTGTGAACTTCGTGATTCCGTTCCCGATTCGGGAATCAAGCAGCTTTTGCTTCTGGCGTCCAAAGCGAGACTTGATTTCGTCCGCCCTCTTTCGACATATACAGAGCTTGATCCGCACGCTCGATCATTTGGGCGCGTTGATTAATGTCAGGGCTCAGCATACAAACACCGAAGCTCGCTGTGACCTCACGATGTGGCCAATCCCGATCCTCAATTTCCATCCGCGCTTCATCGGCAATGGCTACCGCTACTTCTTCGGATACACCCACCAAAACCATCACAAACTCCTCACCGCCATACCGAGCCACAAAGTGCGGCTCACAAACGGTTCGTGAAAGTGCTTGCGCAACTCCTTTCAAAACCTCATCGCCAGCCGGGTGCCCAAAAGAGTCGTTGTAGGTTTTGAATTTATCAACGTCCATAAGCACAACAGCCAGATTGCTTCCGCCTTCTTTAGCAGATTCGAATTTGGCTTGCAAAAACTCTTGGAACGTCTTGTGGTTCTTGAGCCCGGTGAGGCCATCAGTCGATGCCAAGTTATGGAGCCGCGCATTGGCTTCTTCAAGCTCCATCTTTTGCATATCCAACTGAACATTCGCCTCGTTCAGCTGCGCCATCTGGTCTTCCAACTGACGCTGAATCATCTTCCGGTCGGTAATATCTTGGAAGAAGATACTGATCGATTCTTCGGAAGGATATGCTCGGAATTCCAGCCAACTCGCCTCGTTGACATTGAAGAATTCGAAAGTGACAGGTTCGTGAGAATCGAAGGTCTCCAACATCGTATCGATTGCGTCTTGCCAAAAATCATCGTAGAGCACGTCGCGGATATTCTGTCCAATCAGCTCCCCGGTTGGAGTTTTAGCAAAAGCGGCCGCAGTCTTGTTTGCATAGATAAATGCGCCATTTCGATCGAGAGAGTAGAAACTGTCACGGATCGATTCGAGCATAGACCGATTTCGCTCGTTCGCTTTTGCAAGTCTCTTTTCGGCCAAGCGTTGCTGAGTGATATCCAGACCAGTTCCGCGATATCCCACCAGGCGATCTTCTACATCATAAATCGGTTTTCCATTGAAACGAATCCAGATTGGGCGACCATCGCGGCCCTTACATTCTGCGACAATATGCTTGAATGTCCCTGCCGATTCGACTTGTTGCTCAATCTTCTCTTTGACTGAATCCGCTTCGTCGAACTCCATAAAATCGAAAGGTGACTTCCCTTCCAACTCACCCGGAAGGTAACCCATGACATCCAATACCTGCTCGGAAACATAGGTGAATTTACCTTTGTGATTGATCTCCCAGATATATTCGCCCGCTGCTTCCACAACATCTCGAAAACGTTGTTCGGATTCCATGAGCTTCAGCTCAAACTCCTTCTGCTCCGTAATATCTTCTTGGATGATCACGATGTGCGTACAAATGCCCTCTTCGTCTTCAACAGGAGTGAAGGAGCACTTCATCCAGCAATTGGAGCCATCCTTACGCACGATTTCCAAGTCACCATTGGTTGTACGGTGAGACATGAATGCTTCTTTTGCCTGAAGGAGCATATAGGGATCAGATGTCTTACTGTATAGAAAATCGAGCGGAGATTTACCAACAACATCTTTGAATTCAAACCCGCTGCTCTTGGTGAAAGCGGGATTCGCAAATAGGATCAACCCACTGGCGTCCGTAATGATGACACTGTTCGCGGCCCTCTCCGCCACCATAGAAAGCATGCGCATCCGTTCGGCGTCTGCTTTGTCTTTATCGATACATTTACCGACTCCCAGGAACCCAATAACATCTCCGTCCGAGTTATGGAGCGGAGACATCGAAAGACGAGCTAAATGGAACGAACCACCTGGCAATTGATATGTCCATTCTTGCCGTTCGCGCATCCCTTGTCGAGCAGAGTAGTAAAGTGCTTCCCCTGCTGACTTCAACTCGATCCCCATCTCTTCTTCGAGTTCCACCCGACGAAGTTCCAGTTCGGAGCTAACGAGAAGTGAATCCAGCGTCTGCTCTCCAACGACTTGCTCCGCAATGACATGGAACATCGCTTCTGCCGCGCGGTTAAAGCCCGTAATCATCCCATTCTGATCAGTTGAGATAATGCTGTATTCAGCAGCATCGATGACCGCCTTTTGCAGACCCGCCATCTCGGCAATCTGATTCTCAGCCTTCCGCTGATTGGTGACATCCAGAGCCACGCCAATCCCCCCAACGGCCCGACTGTTATGGTCGGTCAGCGGGAAGAACATCATCGAAACTACACGGCGACCATGCTTGATGGTGTCGAATTCCCAGTCGAATTTCGACTCTTCTTTCTCTTCAATAGCTTTGCGGACAGCACACAGGACCGGCTCTTCACGGCCCTGGGCTTTCATTACCGCCGTCACGTGATTGAGTAGCGCAAAGTGGATCTCTGTTTCGAAAATTTCACCGAGCATTCGGTTCGCTTCGAAAACAGTGCCGCTTTCATCGAAGGTCATCGCCCCGACAGGCAAGCCATCGAAGAGTGATTGGAATCGCAAAGAGGCATGCTCCTGCATTGCGGTTTGATTTTCCGCATTTTCAAGAGCTTCTCGAAGCTCTTCTTGCTGAGCAAGAAGAGCGTTGTTTTTGTCCTCTAATTGATGAGAGAGCGCAGCGAACTCTTCGTTTTCGTCGTTCAAATTGGCGGTAGCGGTATCAAATCGTTTGATTGTCCGACGAACTACGAAGAAGGCCACGATCCCAATCGCGGCGAGTCCAAAAACAATTCCGAAAAGCCATTGAGTCCCAATGCCTTTCTCTTCTGTTTTCTGCTGAGATGCTTCTGTCTTTACGGTGGCTTGAAGCTGAGACTCCAGCTTGTTCAGCGAGCGGGATGTGGATTTGAGCGCATCTGCGAGCGATGTCTTTTGCGCCTCAGAAATCGACTGTGCCGAACCGAACGCAAACGCAAGATCGGTCAGTTGCGAAACATTCCGATCCAATTCCGGGTGGGAGCCGCCCAACGAATCAACTCGTTTGGCGATCTGCCCAACCTGTACTTCAATCGAATCTGAGATGGTGCTGAGGTCGCTGGTAGTGAGTGCGAGAATTTGCGAGCGCAGCAGTATCGTATCTGATTCGAGTTCTGAGACTTGAAATGCTTGTTCAAGCGCATTTCCGCCCGTTTGCTTCCCTTTCTCAGTATGAGAAAGAGACCAAACCGCGGCGACGACAACGAAAAGCACGATGACGCCAAAAGCCCATCCTGCATTTCTAGCCGACCGCTTAGCCTCCGCTAACCGATTTCCAATCATTACCCACTACCTTTTTGTCTCCCCCACATTTCTTCTTCCACAAATCTCGTAAAAAATCACAGGGTAGTTATGCGGGGCATTGGAACTCAGCACAGGTAAATTCCTTTAGGTAGAACCATGAGCGAAAAAGTTGTGATTATTGGATCAGGTCCGGCGGGATATACCGCCGCCCTTTATGCCGCGCGAGCCGACCTTTCCCCCCTTGTTTTTGCGGGGCCAGAACCTGGTGGTCAGCTGATGATTACAACGGACGTGGAGAACTATCCCGGCTTCCCCGATGGCGTGATGGGGCCAGACATGATGGATCTTTTCAAGAACCAATGCGTTCGATTTGGTGCGCGCGTTGAACACGCTACCGTCACAGAAGTTGATCTCTCCCAACGCCCCTACAAAGTCACTGCCGATGGAAAGACCGTCGAAGCGGAAACAATCATCATCTCCACTGGGGCGAGCGCGAAATGGCTCGGACTGGAAAGTGAGAAAACTTTCGGAGGTTTTGGCGTCAGCGCATGCGCTACCTGTGACGGCTTCTTCTTCCGTGATAAGGAAGTGATTGTTGTGGGCGGAGGCGATACTGCCATGGAAGAAGCGAACTACCTCACCCGCCACTGCTCAAAAGTTCATTTGCTTCACCGCCGCGACGAATTCCGCGCCAGCAAAGTCATGCAGGCTCGCGTACTAGAGAATCCGAAAATTCAAGTTCATTGGAACTCAGGGATTGAAGAAATCTTAGGTGACACCGACCCGGTCAAAAAAGTGACTGGCGTTCGTATCAAAGATACGGTCACCGGCGAAGAGCGTCATATGAACATTGACGGGGTCTTCATTGCGATCGGCCACAAACCGAATAGCGACCTCTTCAAAGGCGTTTTGGATATGGATGATGTTGGCTACCTGCTCGTGCAACCGCACTCCACCAAAACCAAAGTGCCGGGAGTGTTCGCTTGCGGCGATGTCGCCGATAGCGTTTATCGTCAAGCGGTCACCGCGGCGGGAACGGGTTGTATGGCCGCTATTGATGCCGAACGTTTCTTAGAGGCTGAAGGCGTCTAAAGGATTGGAACCATGGCTTTCACTGCATTAATCGCCGCTACGCTCATCGCTCAGAATCAAGTTCCGGGACTTGGACAACAAGTTCCTGACATCATTCAAGCGGAATGGCCCTCGGTTGATAATCCTGCATTGAAGGTCATGGTGTATCACCAGCTTCTGCCTCTACCAGAAGCAAAAGTTTGCCCCACTCACGATTGGAAATATCCCTTCGCCACAATTGGTCTTGGTGCAACTCCTTCAAACCCCAGCTTCGTCCAACGTTTCCGAGTGTTTGCGCAAGCTCGCGGCGAAAACCACGATGACATCGCCCAGTGGTCTACGCGGATGTTCCTCCGTCTTTGGAGCAACAACTATAACCGCTTCGATATCGACCACGCCATCCAATATCGCCGCCTTGTTGATGTCTATCTCGCGTTTGGTGGTGAAGCCGGTGGCGAACACAAGTTCGAAGTCGATGGTCAGGATGTTGATAACGACAATCGTCCCCAGCCCGCTAGCTCGATCTATCTTTATCAAGCCTGGCAGATTGAGAACCCCATCCAGCTTGCCCGTGAGATTGCGCATGAATACGGGCACGCCTCCATCCCGCCGGTCGGCCCGTTTGATGGCCCAGAGGATTGGGCGAACGGCGACGCCGGCGAGCGAATCTACATGCGATGGCTTTCTAAAGATCTGAAAGCTGGGAAGATCTCAACTGCTGATGTTGTCAATGCCGACCCTGCCCTGATTGAAAAGCAGGTTCAGGAAAAGTTCGTCCCGCTAGCGACCAAGATTGGGATCAATGCACCTAACGCATCGCTCACAAGTAGCAAATCGGAGCAAGCGTACTGGGAATATGTTGCAACTGCTTGCCACGCTTCCGAGGTTCTGCCCCCGAAACGCTTGATGCGAGCCATGATGCTGGGTGGTCAGAGTGCAGCAACATTCTATAAAGAACTCAGCACCATCGCTGAGGAAACCGCTGAATTTTCCTTCCCTACTCCAGACTACATGAAAGGGGAAGCATTCTATATTCCCGGCAAGTTCAAGTCGGGGCAGGTGAAGGGAGCTAAGGTTCTGACCACCAAAAACGGTTGGACGAAGCTCCAACCGACGGCGAAAACTATATCCGTTAAAGGCACACCGCCGAAGGAATAATCAAGCATGACAGGGAGAGCTAGGCTTGTTGCTATTTGGGTGGTAGTTGTCGCGGTTTTGGCCGCGAACACTTGGTTTTTTGGAAGATACTTGATTCCGACCGAGCCCAATCAAAGCCCATTTGTCGAGATAGAGGAGTTTGCCGAGCCAACTAACCTCGAAGAATTCTTTGCTCTTGAGCCGGCCCAACGCATGACGCTCTTTTATCGAAAGGAACCTTGGATGGAATCCGTTGAAACAGATGAACTTATTGATGGGCTGAATCGCTTCTCCGGCCCCGGTAAGCCCGAAATGTTCTCTGCTCTCAGGGGCCGTTGTACGGACTCCACATATTCTAATAACATGACTTTCAAAGCGTGCTTGAGCGAAACCAAGCCGGAAGCCATCGTAGCATTCCACAGCGTGTTGAATGAGGAATCGGATGACTTCCCCAAGCAAACCCTCGCAATCATCCATAAGCACGACGCCATTCTTACGGAATCGCACTTACAAACCATGTACTCTCGCTTCCTCAACTTTGAAGTCCAGGATTGGCTGATTGTTCAACAATCCAAACACCGCAAAGGATCAAAGCATTGGAACGCGATCAGTGAAATTCTGGAAGCAAAACCGGCTGGATAGACCCACTTCCACCTGCTTTCAATTCCAGAACTTGAGAATTTTCTTTAGGTTTTTTTCCTAATGACCTGAAGTCCAGCGCAAATCCGCCAATAACCGAACTGAGAGCCCGGAAAAGCCCTGCAGATTTACCAGGGTGGGCCATCGGAGAAGAACGTGTCGGATATTTTGTCTCAGGATGAGATCGAATCGCTGTTGAGCTCCCTCAATGATGGGGGGAGTGATGACGGTGGTAGTGCCTCGCCCGCCACAGAAGCCGCATCCGCGAGCCAAAAACCCGCCAAAAAAGGCGCACGTTCTGCTGTTGCTTACGAAGTCTACGACTTCCGCCGCCCAGATAAGTTTAGTAAGGAGCAGCTTCGCACTCTGCAAATGCTCCACGAAACATTTGGACGACTTGCCGCAACAACTCTCTCCGCAACACTCCGCTGTAACGTCGCTATCGACCTGATCTCGCTAGAGCAAGTGCCTTACGAAGAGTATCTGCGAAGCATCAGCCAGTCGGTATTTACCGTGTTCTCCATTCCGCCGCTTTCTGGACAAGCAGTCATGGAAATGGAGTTTGGTTTGGTCTACAGCATGATGGACAAACTCTTGGGTGGCCCTGGTAAGGCGATCGACCGGAATCTGCTGACAGATATCGAATCGCACCTGTTCCAGCAAGTTGCTGGAAAGATGTTTAGTGCACTCAAATCAGCATGGGAAGGCGTTGTTATCGTCAACCCCAGCATCGAAGATATTGAGACTAGCGCACAGTTTGTACAAATCGCGCCACCGTCTGACATTGTTGTCAGCATCCTATTTGAAGTGCGCGTCGGCGACGCTCACGGCGCAATGAGCCTTTGTGTTCCGTACATGGTGCTCAAGCCAATCACCGCAAAGCTCAGTGCACAAAAATGGTTTGCCGCCACTAGCAGCCGCAAACAAACCTCAACCCACCGGAAAGCCATCGTTGGTCAGTTGCAAGGAACCAACGTCGAAGTAGCTGTCCAAATGGGTCGATCACGAATTTCTGTTCAAGACTTCTTGAGTCTGCAGCGAGGCGATGTCATTCGCCTTGATCAAAAGACCAAGAACGACATGAAGCTGCTTGTTTCTGACAAGGAGAAATTCCTTGGACGACCATCTTTGAACGGAAAGAAAATCGCTTTTCACATTACGAACCACATAGAGGAAGCATAGGAAACTCACATGCCGGATATTGCCCCCGAAATCATTAGTAAGTTCAGTGCGTATCAGCCACAGATTTGGCAGAACGTCGCTGTTGCGGTGTCAGAAGCCGCTGCGATGCAAGTCAATTTCGACGACGCACTCACCGTCAGCGCGGCCGTTTCGGATCTCTATTCCGAAATGAACAGCCCTAAGCTGATCATACAGTTTGCATTCGCCAGTCACCCGGATAACACGCAAGTCATTCTCATCGGACAAGAAACCCTGTCTGATATGTACGAAGCGTTTACCGGAAAGCAAAAAGAGACGATTGATGAAAGCGCGGTCAGCGAAATCCGACCGGCATTCGAAGCAATCGTGCAAGGCATGTGTCTCGGAGCGGGCAATCTCCGAAACGAAGCGATGGTAGCCAGTGGTCTCACCATCCGAATGCAGATTTTTAGCTTCCCACAAAACATGCAGCATGTCCAAAACTTGGTGCGAACCAACGTCCGGATTTCTGCGGAAGGTTTGAACGGCTCATTCATTTGGCTCGTTGATGAGCCTGTCGCCTCAATGCTCGTCGGGATGGGAGAAGATGATGAGCAGCCCGAAGAAGATGAATCTCCATTCGGCGCAATGGAGAACGCAGGCGCAACGGCTCATGCAGGCGGAAGCTCCGGCTCCAAGATTCTCGAAGACAACGGTCTGGAAATGCTTATGGATATCCCGCTGGAAGTCAGCGTGGAACTTGGGCGCGTCAAGATGGTTGTCAAAGATGTTGTCGAACTTGGTTCTGGCTCGATTGTCGAAATTGACAAAGCAGCCGGTGAACCAGTCGATGTCATGGTCAACGGACGCCTGGTCGCCCGCGGCGAAGTTGTGGTCATCGAAGATAACTTCGGTGTCCGGATAACCGAAATTTTGAGCCCGGCAGAACGGCTCGCCAAGCTCAACGAGGTGGCGTAGAAGCCATGAGACGATTCAGCATCTTTACCCTCGGCTGGATCCTCTCCGCTTCGGCATTCGCTCAAGAAGCAACAACCGAAGCAATCGGAAAGGCTGATCTGGTTCTCCCAAAAACAAATACGAATTCATCCGTCTTTAGTGGATGGCAATTCCTGCAAATGCTTCTAGCATTGGCAATCGTCTTCGGCTTGCTCAAGTTCATGTTGCCGAAAGTTGTAGCAAAGATGGGCAAGAGCCTGACCAGCGCAGGAGGAAGCGGAATTCGCATTCTGGAAACCGCGAACTTCGGTGCCGGCACTCTGCAAGTCGTTGAAGTCCACGGCAAAACACTTTTACTCGGTGTCAGTCAGAACGGCGTAAACCTCATCACTGATCTAACCGAAGCCAACCCCCAAAAGGATTCAGAGCCTGCTTTCTTCGAGCTGGTGGATCAAGCGGAAACGCAAGAAGAAACAGAACTCGAAAAAGTCGCTGTCAAACGTCAGCAGCCTACTGCCAAAGCAAAGCAAACCGCCAAAGCTTACGGAGCGGCAACGCCCTCCCAACCCACGCCTGAATCCGGTGATGATCGCCGCGAACGACTCAAGAGGTTGAACCAACTCTCCTCATGACAATACTTCGCAATCTCGGTGCTTGGATCGGGCAACTGGTTCAGAACAAGAACTTCATCAGATTTTCAGTGATCTCGCTTCTGCTGATGATTGCAGTTGCGGCGTTTGCCCAAGCAACCAGCGTCCCGAGCATCAACATCGACCTCGGCGCGAACTCGGACAAAGAGCAACTCAGCTCCTCGCTCAAGATTCTTGCGTTGCTCACAGTGCTCAGCATTGCACCCGCTTTGCTGATCTTGACCACGGCTTTTACGCGGATTGTTATCATCCTCTCGCTGACCCGAACAGCAATGGGTACGCAGAACATTCCGCCTAACCAAGTCATCATTGGGCTATCACTGTTCCTGACCATGTTCATCATGGCCCCGACATATCAAAAGATCAATAACGATGCGATCAAGCCGTATATGTCGGAAACCAACCCGATTTCCATGGAAGAAGCGATTGATCGCGCTGAGGCTCCTCTCCGCGAGTTCATGCTGAAGAACACCTACGAAAGCGATTTGATGATGTTCCAAGATTTTCGTGGTGTGAAAGCAAAAAGCCGCGATGATGTTGAGATCATGTCGCTGGTTCCTGCGTTCGTGATTAGCGAACTCAAAACCGCATTCATCATCGGCTTCTACATTTTCGTTCCGTTCATCATCATTGACCTGATCGTTGCCAGTCTTCTGATGGGTATGGGGATGATGATGATGCCTCCGGTAGTTGTCTCTCTCCCTGCGAAGATTCTTGTCTTCATTCTTGCTGATGGTTGGAGCGTACTGATCAAAGCGATCTTGGCGGGTTACGCATGAACTCCGATGCGGTAATGGAACTCGCCCGTCAGGGCATCATGGTCGGAATCATGGTGAGTCTGCCGGTACTCGCCGTTGCCCTCTTCACCGGTTTGATCGTCTCCGTTTTTCAAGCCGTCACTCAGGTTCAAGAAATGACCCTGACCTACGTTCCCAAGCTCGTCGGTGTGGGAATCGTCATCGCGACTATGGGCGGCTGGATGTTGATGACGCTGGTCAAGTTCACCGTGACCTGCCTTGACTTCGCATCAAGAGTGGGAACATGAGCATCGACGCAACGTTCATTATCGCGTTCAGCTTTGTATTCATCCGCTGTACCGCGATGATTCTTTCCAGCCCGCTTTACGGTGCGATTGTCCCCGTAATGATCCGCATCATGACCGGCGCAGTGATCTCTCTCGCATTGACTCCCGTGCTCAAGCCTTACATCGGCGAGATGCCGACGAACCTCATGGAGCTTGCAATGATGGCAGGTCGAGAAGTTCTTGTCGGATTGACTATTGGCTTCTGCCTCCAGTTTTTGCTCGGCACCTTCCAAATGGCTGGTTCACTCCTTGACCTCCAGATGGGTATCGGTTCGGCACAACTCTTCAACCCGCAGTCAGGAGGGAGCAGTACGCCGGTCGGACAGTTCAAGTTTTGGCTCGCATTGGTTCTCATTTTCCTGGTCAACGGACACCAGATGATGTTCCAGGCTTTCATG
This sequence comes from Armatimonadota bacterium, assembly GCA_020438215.1. GTDB lineage: Bacteria > Armatimonadota > Fimbriimonadia > Fimbriimonadales > Fimbriimonadaceae > UphvI-Ar2. Next base: position 131,244 of record JAGQUX010000001.1, read on the forward strand.
CAGAGCTATCACATGACCACCAGCTTAGGCGTGATCGAAGCTGGATTTGTGGACGCCGGAGTACGGATGTTCGGGAGCCTTCTCCTTATCGCATTGCAAATTGGAGCGCCAGTTCTCGCCGTCACAATGATCATCGACGTCGCCGCCGGGATCATTAACAAAGCCGTTCCGCAAGCGCAGCCGTTTTTGCTTTCTCTCCCCGCCAAAACCGCTCTCGGTATGGTGGCACTCAGCATCGGGCTCCCAGTGATGGTCGTTGCTGTCAGTCGGGGCCTCGACATCACATTTATCGGAATCGGAAAGATTCTAGGAGGCTGACCCGATGGCAGAAAATCAGGCAGGCGAAAAAACAGAAGAGGCCACGCCCAGGCGTAAGCAGGAAGCACGCAAAAAGGGCACAGTCACAAAATCACAGGAAGTCAATGGAGCAATCGCAATGCTCGTTTTGGCATTCGTTCTGCCGCCGATGGTCAAGAACTTCGGAGCGAGCCTGATTGGCATCTTCCGCAGTTCCTTCGCTTCGCTCCCCCGCGACGTTTCGCCGGAAACCATGGGCGGATTTGTCATGAGCATTGGTAAACCACTTCTGATTGCTGCGATTCCGGTCTTCTTGATTATTATGGCATTCGGCGTAGCGACGAACTTCGCTCAGGTTGGGTTTGTTCTCAGCGCGGAATCCATGAAGCCCACCGCCGAGAAGATCAACCCGATCGCCGGATTCAAACGCATTTTCAGCAAACGATCGGCGATGGAAGGGTTCAAGGCAATGGCCAAGCTCACCTTGTTCGGGTGGATCGCATATGCCGCGGTCAAAGAACAATGGGGATCGCTCGGTGGACTATCCGCCATGCACCCGTCCGGAGCCGCCGCCTTTATAGGTCTTCTCATCCATAAGATCCTCATCCGAGTGGCAATCACTTGGGCTGTTATCGCCATCATGGACTACATGTTCCAACGTCACCAGACGAACGAACAGATCAAAATGACCAAGGACGAGCTCAAACGGGAAATGAAAGAGCAAGAAGGTTCGCCGGAAGTCAAAGGGGCGATGATGCAAAAGCGTCGCCAGCTCCTGAAAGGCGGAATGGCCAAAGCCGTCCGTGATGCTGACGTACTCATCACCAACCCGACCCACTTTGCAATTGCCATCAAGTACCAACGAAACTCGATGCACGCCCCTATGGTGCTGGCAAAAGGTCAGGATCACCTCGCACTCAAAATGCGAGAGATCGCCAATGAAGCAGGCATCCCGCGCGTCGAGAACGTACCCCTTGCCCGAGCGTTGTACAAGCAGTGCGAGCCAGGCGATTTCGTTCCGCGCGAACTCTTCGGAGCCGTTGCGGAAGTGCTCGCTTACGTCTACAAATCCACTAAACGCGCCAAGAGTTCTGGCAACTCCCGAAGACAACCGGCATAATAGATCTGCCGCATGTCGACAGAGCCATCCTCAGAAGCCTGGAAAAAAATGGTGCTTCGCTCCATGCCGCCTCCGGCATGGCTAGAGGTGGATGCCCCCGATGGTGATGTTGTCATCAGTAGCCGCTTTCGCGCGGCGCGAAATTTGTGTGGACTTCCCTTCCCGCATTTGGCTAACCCTGAGCAACTTCGGGCGGTGCAGTCTGCAGTAAAGAAATCGGTCGAGACTTGCCCGATTCAGCTGGAATCGATGAATAACCTCAGCGAAGCAGAGCGTGATTACCTGCTTTCCAGCCGGCTTCTGTCACCAGACTTCGATCACCGCGAGATCGGCAGATCGGTATTGATTGATCGAGATCGCGTTGTTTCCGTCATGGTAAACGAGGAAGATCACATTCGCCTCCAAGTTCTGACCGGTGGTTGGTCAGCTTGGTCAGCAGAGGAAACCGGGCGGCAGCTTTTGAACCATCTTGAGAATGGGCTCAATACGATGTATCACCCCGACCTCGGGCCACTCACCGCATCTCCCAGTAACCTCCACGGCGGTGAACGCCGTTCTGCCCTTTTCCATCTAATCGGTCTAGCCCAAACCAAGCGCCTGAAACGGATGATCCAATCACTCACTGTGATAGGGCTCACTGCCCGCGGCCTCTACGGAGAATCGAGCCGCGCCGTTGGCGCATTTATCCAGGTCAGCGCAACGCGGTCGAGTGACGCAGATTTCCGTGGGGCGTGCAACCAGGTCATCCGTGAAGAACGTATGGCAAGGAGAGAGGTGCGACGCGACGAACTCGCGGATCGAGCCGGCCAAGCGGTGGAGTACGCCATCACATCAAAGGAGATATCACTCCGTGATGCGCTGCTCGTGCTGGGTTGGGTGCGATGGGCAAGTTCAGCGGACATCGAAGGGTTCCGAACCCCTCCGCGTGCCGTCGATTCATGGACGGCGATGATGGAGTTTTACGGAACGCAAGATCCAAAGATCGCAAGTCAGCACCGCGCGATCTACCTCCGGCAACGTCTGGAGAGCATGAACTAGAGAAATGGCAACGATCACCTATCAACCGGCTGAAGTTCTACATTGGTTTGAAATCGATGCAAAAAAATCAGCGCAAGAAGCCCGCGAGCGAGGCTCTTCCATTGCTGATCGCACGAGTAAAGAAGGGCTCGTTGTTGGGTTGAAGGATGCGGCTTCAGCCGCCTACTCTTTCGGGAAAGGAGCGCTAGGAGGCATTGTCCAACGTTCTGCTGAAGAAACCAAATACGAACTCCATGAAGATGGCATCTCTGCAATCGGGATCGCATTCACCAATAAGATTGACTACAAACAAATCCGGCAGATCATCGCCCAATCAAGCGATAAGTTTCAGGTGCTTTACAACGGCGGTCATATCACGATCAAGCCAGTCGCTCACCTTGTTTCGGGGAGATACAAAGTCCCCGTTGGCTGGCTTCGCAACGGAATCGAGGTTCCATATGCCATGCTGATTGAAGAGATCTCGGCCCGAAGCGGCATCGAGATTGAGCCAGCATGAGTCGAGGTTGGAAGTCTCCCGCACCGTTTGATTGGCAAGCCCATGTCCACCGGGCTCTCGCCGAAGATATTGTCACTGGCGACCTTTCCGCCGCTGTTTTAGAAGGAAAAACCTTTCACTGGTATATCGAAGCGGAAGCGGAAGGGGTTGCTTGCGGGCTGGGAATTGCCTACGAACTCTTGATTAGCTCCATCCCCGGTGCGAACGGCGAACTTGCCAGCGAAGATGGCGATGCAGTTTCTCCTGGCAAAACTGTGATTTCTGGTTCTGGCCCTGCCGAGCACCTACTCAGCCGGGAGCGCGTGGCCCTGAACTACATCATCCATCTCAGCGGAATTGCGACCGTCACAAGTCGCTATGCCGAGGCCATTGCCGATCTCCCGTGTGAAGTCGTAGATACTCGCAAGACTTTGCCCGGACTCCGCGCTCTTCAAAAATATGCCGTTCGGTGTGGCGGCGGACGCAATCATCGCATGGGGCTGTACGACGGGATCATGCTCAAGGACAACCATATTCAGGCTTACGGTTCCATCACCAAAGCGGTCGAGAAAGCACGCTCCCTCGCCACTCACATGATGATGATCGAAGTGGAATGCACCAACGAATCTATGGTGGATGAAGCCGTTGAAGCGGGAGCCGATATCGTGATGCTCGATAACATGTCCCCCGATCGGATGAGTGAAATCGTCGCCAAACACCAGGGCCGTACAAAGTTTGAAGCGAGCGGCGGAATCACACTTGATACAATCCGTGCCGCTGCTGAATCTGGGGTGGACGCTGTTTCGGTCGGCGCACTCACGCACTCCGCGCCGGGGCTCAGCTTCCACATGGAAATGAAATGAAAGCTCCCAGCGGGCCATTTCTGACTTACAACGAACTTGGCTCAACCCAGGATGAAGCTAAGAAACTAATTGCGTCTAGCGCAGAAGTAGGAGTCGTATTTGCCCGTCACCAATCCCAAGGGCGAGGTAGGTTTGATCGCATTTGGGTGAGCCAGGAAGGAGAAAGCCTGACTTTCTCGCTCGCGTTGCACGATTATGCCAACCATCCCAAACCGTATCTTGTCGGGATGGCGATTTCGCTGGGCGTATGCTTGTGTCTTGATGCCAGGATTCAATGGCCGAACGATGTCACGGTCGGTGGGCGGAAACTAGGAGGAATCCTGACCGAGTTGGTCACCGATCCAAATGGAAATCAGATTCCTGTCGTTGGCGCTGGGATCAATCTGAACCAGACTTCCTTCCCTGATGAGATCGCTCACCGAGCAACGAGCTTGTATATAGAGTGCGGACTTGCTTCTGATGCTTTGACGGTTGCCGAGGGGATTCTTTCTGCTTTAGCAAATGTGCCCGAACCAACGAATTGGGAAGCCATTGCCCCCCTCTGGCATCAATTGGATGACACTCCCGGCAAGCAGTTTCGATTGCCGACAGGGGAAGAGGCCACCGCCCTGGGAGTTGGCCCGGGTGGTGAACTCCGGTGTTTGGTGGGCGAAGAAGAACGGCTGGTCTACGCTGCTGAAGCACTCAATCTTCATGCATGAAAAAACCCTCCTTCAACGCAAACGCTGAAGGAGGGTTTGGAGCGGGAAAAGAGATTCGAACTCTCGACCCTCTCGTTGGCAACGAGATGCTCTACCACTGAGCTATTCCCGCTCTCGGGAATAAGAAAGATACCCCAAAATCCGCGGCTATGCCAACCGACCGGTCCAGAGTCCCGCACCGATCTATAATTCTCCTGTGCGCGAATTCGCCCAGCTAAGGGAAGCCGTCCTGCCAATCTTCGAGCAGGCATCGCTCATGGCACTTGGCGAACGCGCCAACAAGACCGTTGAAGTCAAGTCCGATCGGAGCCTCGTGACCAGCGTAGATCGCATGGTCGAGGACTTTCTTTTGAAAGAACTCAGCAAACTCACTCCAGGAGTAGGATTTTGGGGTGAGGAAACGGGGCGCCATGGAGATCGCGAGAACGGTCTCTGGGTTCTTGATCCAATTGATGGCACCACAAACTATGTTTACGATCAGCCAATCTGGGGGATCACCGCTGGATTGGTCGTGGACAATCAGATCCGACTCGGCGTGACCGCAATGCCCGATCTCGGCAGCCTACTTTCCGCAAGCTTAGGTGGAGGATGCTTCTGCAACGGAGAGCGCCTGCCTCAGGTTGAATCCGGCGAGATCAAGCCTTACCATTTGGTTGGACACGGGGATAGCTATATGGCTCTCGCACCACGGAGCCCTGGCAAAATGCGGCACATCGGATCATTTTCAGTCGAATCTGCGTTTGTTGCCATGCAAAAACTCCGAGCTTTGACGACTGCCCGAGTTCGATTGTATGATGCGGCGGGAGGCGTCTTGCTCTGCCGTGAAGTCGGATGCGTCGTGAAGGATATGGACGGATCAGATTGGTCGGAATCCGAATGGTTGGGCGATGATCGTGTCGAGCCGTTCTTCATCGGCCCAGCAGATTCTAACTTCCCGTTCGGGAACTAAGAATTCTTTTCGCTTGTTCGACTGCAGTTTGGATCTGCCCCAGCGTTGGATGATCCCCAGCGAACTTGCTCATATACCTCCACATGATTTCACCATTAGGTTGAATGACTAGCGTCCCCCCGAGCTGACGAGGGTCCGTTTGGGGGCGATGAAATCGATTCCCTTTACTGAGGGCTCGTAAACCACTTTTGACCGTAGGCAGTCCTCCAAGTTGAGATAGCTTCCCTTGAGCGCACCCCGCTTCTTCAAATAGTCGCCCTTGGATATCACAGATCATCGGTCGTATGAACCCTATCTCTCCTCGAAGTTTCCTTGCATCATCGGGAGTTCCGCGCCCGACAAAAGTAATCGGAGAATCTGTTTTGCCAAGTTCAGTCAGTTGCTCTCGGCAGAATACACATCCAAAATGCCGAAGAAAAACGAGTGCACCAACTGCACTATTGAGGATTTCAGCAAGCCTTAGCTCATCACTCGAATCAAGGGTAACCAATTGGTTAGTATCTAATGCGAACGGTAAGTCTGAGTCGAACATTTTTTCAAGCAAGAAGCGCACCGAGCGACTCTCGCACTTGGCCCTGACCAAGCTTCCGCATTGCAACACGCTCAATTTGCCGCACTCGCTCTCGAGTGATACCGTATTCTTCCGCAACTTCGTTCAGAGTCAATGGCGAACGTCCGCCGATACCAAAACGTTTGACTATGACATCCCGCTCCCGCTCTTCAAGCTGATTGAGTGCCTCGCGAACTCCCTGGCACATGTGAGTATCGGCAAGCCATGCATCGCTGCTTTGTTCGGATTCCGAAGCAACTAAGTCCATCAAACTGGAGTCTTCTGCCTTGAGCATGGGTGCATCCAGGCTGAGCGACTCTGGAATCTCGCTGAGCACTTGAGTGACTTTTTCCACCGATTGGTTGAGGGAGTCAGCGATTTCTGCGGAGCTAGGCTCTCGCCCAAGGTCATGGGTTAACATCGTGCGCACTTTCAAGACCTGCGCCTGTAATTCCGCAACATGGATCGGAATCCGAATCATTCTGCTTTGATCACACACTGCCCGGCAAATTGCCTGACGAATCCACCAGGTGGCGTACGTGCTAAAGCGGAATCCTTTTCGGTGATCAAACTTATGCACCGCTTTGATCAACCCAATATTGCCTTCTTGGATCAAATCACCAAGGGGCACGCCGCGCGTCGCGTGCTTCTTTGCAATAGAAACCACAAGTCGCAGATTCGACTCAATAAGTTTATTTTGAGCATCAATGGAACCGGCCTCTGCCGCCCGGGCCAGTTCCACTTCTTGCTCCTTAGTTAAAAGGTGGGCTTTGCCTGCGTGTTGAAGCCACGCGTGCGTAATTTCTACCACCCCACTCTGCATCGCTCTCCCGGCAAGGTTCATAATTTCACTCGGCAAATCATTTGGTGCTGTAATAACATACAACAAATCCCCCAATTCACCAAATTTTGTGTGGGATACTACTCGCCTTTCAGCCGTTGCAGTTGTTCTTGAAGCCGCTTGTGGTCTTCGCAATTTCAGGCTCTGTTCGCGTAAATTAGCTCCGCTCTCGCTCAATGATCTTCTTATTTTTTTTGAATTCACTCCAGAAATCAGACAGATTTGAGTCATCCTTTTCTAGCCTTTCTTTCTGACGTCTTGCTCTTATTCCTTCGAGCTTGTTTTCAAGAGCAACCATAACATGAGTGTTTATTATCTCAAATGAGTTAAAAGCCAGGTCACTCAATGCCCGTCGGAGTGGTTCGCTTTCAATATCGGGGAGCCAAATGTTGCTCTCTGTGAAAGGAAACTCCTCGCCCATTTCCTCACGCAATGCCTTTGCCATCTTCAGTCCAACTGTTGTTGAGAAATTATCGTCATCTTGGATGAGCTTCCACGCCTGTTGAGCAAAGGCTTGGTCAAAGAGCGCCATGAAAAGCACTTTCTCGGTTCCGGCCAGCTTCGGGATACGCGGTCTAGAAGCATTGATAGCTTTATTATTGTCTTGACCTGTTGATAAGGCTTGCTTCCCAGATTGGTAGTCCTTGATTAGCTGTCTGATCGCGATTGCTGCCTTTTCTTTGTCACGGCTATGAGGATATTTCTGAGCAATCTTGAGTATCTGCGGCTCGATATCTAATGGATTAGCATTGGCAAGTACGGGGATGATTTCTTGCCAGAATTGATCAGATTCAAGGCTCAGTTTGTCCGCAAGCATCGTCACCCGAAACTCAATAGGAGTCATCGCCTGCTCAATCCCACGCTGAACTCCTGCCGGGCCGCTCTTTTGCAAAACCGTGTCGGGGTCTTCGCCATCAGGAAGTACAGCAATCCGAACCTGAATCCCCGCTTCTTCCAAGAGTGCCGCTGATCGGTCAGCTGCCTTTTGCCCGGCAGCATCACTATCGTAGAGAATCGTCACACGATCACACCATCGCCGAAGAAGCTGGATTTGCTCTTCCGCCAGGGCTGTCCCCAGATTCGCCACGGCGACTCCCACCCCGGCGCGATGGCAAGCGATTGTGTCCATGTAGCCTTCGGTCAGAACGGCATGGCGATCCTTGCTAATCGCATCGCGAGATTGATAAAAGCCGTACAGAACCCGGCTCTTGCGATAAAGCGGTGTATCGGAGCTATTGATGTATTTCGGGATGCCATCACCGATGATCCGCCCCCCGAAGGCAACCAGTCGACCGCGCTCATCTCGAATTGGAAAAATGAGGCGAGATCGAAAACGATCATAAAATCCACCACCAGCATCTTGATCGACAAGGAAGAGATCTTTGCACTCAGCAAGTGAGAATTTTTGCTTTTGCAAAACGCGCGCTAGTGCATCGCCAAGATCCGGGCCATAGCCGATTTCCCAAGTTTGGAGCACTTCCTGATCCATGCTCCGGTTGGCGGCGTAATCTTTAGCAATCGGAGAGGAAGCAAACTGCTCCTTGAAGAATGCGAGCGCGGAGTCCATGGCATTTCGCTGGCGATCGGCAAGGTCGTTTTGTTCTTTGCTCGGCGCCCCGCGACTGCTCAGCATGACTCCGGCTTCCTTCGCAAGAATTTCCAGTGCTTCGCGGAAGTCGACCTTTTGGGTTTCCATCACCCAGTTGAAGATGTCGCCTGATGCCCCGCAAGACCAGCACTTATAAAGCCCAATGTCTGGGTTGACGGTGAAAGATGGTCGTTTGTCGTTGTGGAATGGGCAGAGGCCGGTGTAGCTCTTCCCTGTTCGCTTCAAGTTAACAAACTGGCCGACGAGTTCGACAATGTCGACCCTTCTTCGGATCTCGTCGCGCTCGTCGGCCACTTAGGGATGTTACTTGATTTCTTGTTCTTAGGTCTTGCCAGCTGCGACCACGACGCCGGTTACGACGTGCGGCTTCTTCGCATCAAGGCGAGACAGTCGGAAAGCAACCCGGTCGTTGACCAAGAATCGAACAACAATGTTGTCACCAGAGATTTCATAACCATCTGGAGCGTTGTAAGCTTTGATCACGGAGCCGAAGCTAGAACCAAAAGTGATACCGCGTCGGGTTCGAACAGAGCTGTTCTTCATACCGATGGCTTCGATTTGGATCACGCGGTTGAACTTGTCGAAAACGAAAGCGTACTTCGAGTTGTTGCGCTTGTAAACCCAGCGAGTGTAGATGACCTTTTGGTTGTTACCTTGTGTAACCGAACCACCGCCGCCGCCGCCGGCGTTTCCACCGCCACCGCCGCCACCTGGGCCGGAAGCAGGTCGTGCAGCACCGCCGCCGCCGCCACCAGCACGTTCTCCACCTTCTTGGACGCGCCAAGCGTTGGTGTTATCATTAAACGGGTCACCAATCCAGTTGGGAGGAACTTGGCCCATACCTGCATCTGGGTTGACTGATGGCAAACCGCCACCACCACCGCCAGGTCGACCGCCACCGGGAGCTCCACCAGGAGCACCTGCTCCTCCGCCGCCGCCGGCATTTGCGCCGCCAACATTCAAGGCTTGGATTTCATCCGGTGAGCCAAATTTCGAGATCACTTTAGTACCAGGATCGAAAAGTGCGATCCCTACCAAAGCTGTTTCTGCTGACCCGCGTCGAGCTTGTGGAGCAGATTGTGCGGTTGCCGCAACACTGCCAAAAGCATAAACGCCAGCCAGAGCGAACAAGAACATGGATTTCTTCAAAACAATATCCCTCATGTGCATTTCTGCTGGTCTGAAGTATCAGACGCAACAGAGTTCCCGAATGGTTACACGCCCGAAAGACCTGTTTTCACCAATCGTGGGGTATACAAACCTCGCAACCCGAGTTACGGATTCGTAGGAATGATTATGGCAGGCAATCTCGAAGTCACCTCCGCAAATTTTGATTCAGAAGTTCTTCAATCGGATGTTCCGGTTCTCGTCGATTTTTGGGCGACCTGGTGCCGACCCTGTGTCTCTATCGCACCAGTGATCGAAGAGATCGCTACAGAAATGGAAGGCAAAGGGAAAGTCCGCAAGCTTGACGTCGATGAAAATCGCGACCTCGCCACCAAATACGGCATCATGAGCATCCCTGCTCTGCTCGTGTTCAAAGATGGTCAAGTGGTTGATCAAATGGTCGGAGCTGGTAGCAAAGATTCCATCAAGTCGTTTTTCGAAAAGAACATCTGATTCGTTTCTATTTGAAGCAAACGTCGCCCTTAGGCAATCCAGCCTAAGGGCGATTTTCTTTATCCCCGCCTGAGTTCTACCCATTCCATCCCAGAGGTAACCTCAGCTCATGTCGGACAACGCCGTCTATATCATTTCGGGTAAGCGAACTCCCATCGGTTCTTTCCAAGGTGCCCTCGGTTCCCTCACCGCCCCTCAACTGGGTGCCCACGCAATCCAAGCTGCTCTTGCTACGGGCAACGTATCGCCAGACGTCATTGATGAAGTTCTAATGGGCAACGTCCTCAGCGCGACGCTAGGGCAAGCCCCCGCTCGACAGGCATCCAAAGCCGCCGGAATCCCGAACGGCACTCCGTGCACCACTGTGAATAAAGTCTGCGGTTCTGGGATGAAGACTTTGATGATGGGAGCTCAGGCGATCAAATGCGGTGATGCTGATATCGTTGTTGCTGGCGGCATGGAGTCAATGACGAACTCGCCTTACGCACTTCCTCAAGCGCGTGCTGGATATCGAATGGGCAACGGGCAAATCATCGACACGATGATCCACGATGGCCTCTGGGATCCGTACAACGATATGCACATGGGCAACTGCGGCGATATGTGCGCTCGTGAAGAAAACTTCTCCCGCGAAGAACTGGATGAATTCTCTGCAGAAAGTTACCGACGCTCCCAAGCCGCGGTTGCAAACGGCACTTTCTCCGACGAAATCTCCCCGATTTCCATCCCTCAGCGCAAAGGCGACCCGATCACCGTGGAATCCGATGAAGAGCCAGGTCGTGGACGCATTGAAAAGCTTCCCGAACTCCGCGGCGCTTTCGCAAAAGATGGTGTCACCACTGCCGGCAACGCTTCCAGCATCAACGATGGTGGCGCGGCAATGATTCTGGCTAGCCAAGCAGCGGTCGAAAAGCACGGGCTCAAACCAATTGGGAAAATCGTTGCTTATGGTCAGCACGCTCAAGACCCGGAATGGTTCACTACTGCTCCAGCGGCGGCGGTCAGCAAACTCCTTGCAAAGACAGGCTTGAGTGTTGGTGATGTTGACCTCTTCGAAATCAACGAAGCTTTTGCGGTTGTCGCTTTGCACACGGCCCGCGAAGTTGGTATTCCACATGACAAACTGAATGTCAACGGTGGGGCCGTTTCCATCGGTCACCCGATTGGAATGACAGGCACTCGCTTGGTTTTGACTGCCCTCATGGAACTCCGACGTCGTGGCGGCGGCAAAGCGATTGCCAGCCCCTGCATCGGTGGCGGCGAAGCGACCGCCATCCTGATCGAAACCATCTGAGGTTCGATCCACTCACTCCCTTGACTTCTGGTCAGGGGAGTTTTTGTTTGTCAAATTGATGCGAGCGTTTCGCTTCAGCCCATCAAATCCCGCACGCCGAACAGGCGAGCCTTGAGTCGTAGTGTCCCACTCTTCTTCTGATTGCTCCAACAAATTCTCCAAACTTCCGAAATCCCGTCGCGCAAGAAAATCTGCATTCTGAGTCGGCTGGGCGCGGAGCGGCTGAGATTCCCGCGCCTGGTTGAACGGGCAAACTTCTTGGCAGACATCGCACCCGAATGTCCAATCTCCGATAAGAGACTGAAGCTCAGGGTCAATTTCGCCCTTGTGTTCGATTGACAGATAGCTGATGCACCGGCGTGCGTCCACTTGCCAGCGGTTTTGATCAAAGATGATCGCCCCAGTAGGACAAGCCTCAATGCAGGCCCTGCATGTCCCGCACCCCCCGATAGCAGGCTCATCCGGTTCAATCCTGGCAGTGGTCAGCAGCTCAGCAAGCAGAAAATAGCTCCCCCGCTGCGAGTTGATGAGCATCGTGTTCTTACCAAACCACCCAAGCCCGGCACGATGAGCCAGATCGCGCTCCATAATCGGCGCCGAATCCACGCCGACACGCCAATCGAAGCCGTAATACTCCTGTTCTAGCTCTTTCTGCACCCGCTTGAGCATTTGCCGCAGAACTTTGTGATAATCCCGCCCGAGGGCATACTGAGCCACTTTCGCTTGTCCGGATTCCCGCTCGACAGGTTGATGATAGTTCACCCCAATGCAGATTACGCTCTGCGTTCCTGGGAGCACCGACTCGAGCGAACGACGAAGCTCCAAAGCATCTGCCATATAGCGCATCGAACCGTGACGCCCTGCCTCCACCCATTCTCGCAAATGGGGCCAGCTTGCCGGAGGAGAACCATCTGTAATGCCGACCAAATCCGCCCCGTGCTGTCGGCAGAGCTCCTTGACCTGTTCAGCCGGAATATCGAATGACAAGGGCGACAAAGTCCTCCTCGGAGAGTTCGTGCGGGCGCAAAGTGGGGGACAAGCCGCGCTCAGTCAACCAATCGGCAATCCCCAGCAAAGAGAGGTTATTCGTCAGAGTCTTGCGAGGTTGCTGGAACATCATCTGCGCGATCTCTTCAGCTCGCCCCGCATCAATAGTCAGTAAAGGGGAATCATGTCGAGGTTGGAAGCGCAAGACTCGGCTATCCACTTTCGGTGGGGGGAGAAATGCACCGGGCGGGGCATCGACAACGTGCTTCACAGAGAATCGAAGTTGAATGAATAAACTCAGCGAGCCACGATCTCGATCACCTGGTTTCGCAAGAATGCGTTGGGCGACCTCTTTCTGCATCATCAAAATGCAGCGATCCCACTCTTGCCACATCGCTCCAAACTGAGTCAAAAGCGGCCCGGTGATGTTGTACGGCATGTTGGAGACCAGTCCAACCGGCTTCGGCATATCAGCGATCAGTGTATGCAAATCCACCTTGAGTGCATCAGCATTAAGAACCTCCGCTTCCGGGGCCATCTCCCTCAGAACAGGAAGGATTCGCTCATCCACTTCCACCGCTCGCAAGGGGAGCTTCTCCGACATTGGAGCAGTGAGAACACCCGGGCCAGGGCCGACCTCCAAAACGGAACCAAGGCCATCAAGCTGATTGGTAATCCGCTCAATGACCTTGTTTGAGATCAAATAATGTTGTCCGAATGACTTGGACGGCCGGAACCCATGGGCTTCCAACCTTTGCTTCAATGTCAGCGTCGTCGTTTGATCCGATCGTCGCGATCTTTGAATATGTGTACTGTCACTTTGCGTCGACCCCATTGCATTGCCTCACTGCGGTTGTGCATGCACACATCAATTATGTTCCCTTTGATCGCGCCGCCCGTGTCTGCAGCCACGGCAAAGCCGTAACCTTCGACAAAAACGGTCGATCCAAGCGGAATCACGCGGGGATCAACAGCAACAACACCGTACTTCGCTTTCAATCCAGATGCGGTCAAACCTTGACCGGAGCCATCGGTTGGGAGGTACGCGGTTGACTCCATCACCAGCACGCGATCGCGGGTGTAGCCGCTTCGGCTGGCGTATTGATCAGACCGCCCCATGTGGAACACGGCATTCTTGGGATCAACGGTTTCGGTTTCGGTCTTTTCATCAACCAGTTCGCCGTCAGTATAAGTGCGGATGATGCGGGTGATCTTCTTTCCGTGCTCGCCGTTAGTGACTTTCTTAACAGCACCAGCGCGAAGATCGCGATTGAAAATGTATTGAACTTCGTACGGAATCTTTTCCTCGGTCGTCTCGACGCGAGTTTCCGTCTTATTCTCTTGTTGGGCTCCTGCTCGCATTGCGGGTGCAATCAGCACCGCGGAACAGGCCACCGCCAGTATAAAAATATTTCGCATTTGGTAATCCTCTTGCGCGCCCTCTCCACGAGAGCAAAGGGTTTATACCCCTAGCCAATATCGGTAGGTTCAATCTGTTTGCTTCAGGGCACCCTGATGACCCGGGGCAAAAACCCTATTTTTCCACTCGATTTGAGCTTGGAGTACTAGTTTTTGCGCGGAATCCTTGACACTTCGCATGGGTTGCCTTCTGAAGTCGTCAAGAAGGACATTCCGTCGCCTGTATAGCAGATGGCTTCCCCCTGCTTTTCCGCCCGGAGTTTCACTTGTCGTTGAGGCGTCTTCCACCAATTTACAAAGTCGTTTTTGGGGACGGTGTACTCAACTGCTCCTGAATAAGTGCGAACCACAACGTACTTCCCGTTCGGGCTGATGTCGCTGGCTGTCACCCAGTTCTGCGGCCCGATTCCGCCGGTGTTGATATCAATCGTGCCGAGTTTTTCTAAAGTGAAGTTGCCCGATGCTTTGGGAGCCGGCAACCGGTACACAACCGTTTCGTTGTCCCGCGCCTTGGTGACCAGGTAGATGTCGCCCGTCTTGGGATGAACCATCAACGCCTCGCAGTCCCGTGCTTTATCCGGATACTTAACGACATAAGTGTCGAACTTCGTTAGCACCGTGCTGTCCTGATCTGGCTCCGGCTCAGCAACACGGTGAATGAAAATCTCTTTGCGAACCCGCGCGTTGTCGCCAATATCTCCCAGATATAGATATGGCTTTCCGTCAACTTTCGCACTGGCCATGTCCTCCCAATCCAGAGCTTGTACTCCGTTCAAACGAAAGATTCCCGTGATCTCACCCTTCTTATCAAACCGGAAGAACCGCGCCACATCCCCTGAATCGTTGTGGGTGTAAAAGACCCCGCCGGTCCCATTGCTCGCCGCAATCCCACTACTTTCATCAATCGCCTTGTCTTTGATATGGCAAAACACTTCCGGATTGCCGTAGGTTTGCATCCCAAGGGCAAGGGTGAAAATGAGGGAGGTCATGGCGGCGATTTTACCGCTTCGAGGTGAGATTCCAGTAGAACAGCATCTGCTGAGCGAGCCCGGCTTTATTGCCGAACCGCTCAGTGATCCAATCCCGCGTTTTCGGATTTGTTATAGTTGATGATGTTTTTTCTATTCTTTTCACCGCTTGGGCGACATGAGTGTCGACGGGAACAGCATCCGTTTTATCCAATCCGATGAGAGCGATACACTCGGCAACTTTTCGCCCTACACCTGGGAGAGTCATCAGCTCTTGGATTGCCATTTCGGTCGGTTGATTTCTCAAAGATTGGAGCCAATCTTCCCCGCCCAGTTCCAAAGCAAGACGGCTCGCTCCGCAGACATATTTCGCTCGATAACCAAATCCCGCCTCTCGTAATCCTTGCTCTTGCAGCATGGCAATCTGCTCAAGCCGCGGGAAGAGTTCCCCACCCGCAAGGTGATTCATCATATTCGTAATCCGGGGGATGTTGTTCAAGCTGCTGCAGATAAATGCGAGGAGAACTTCAACGGGATCGGAGCAACGCATGGATCGGAGCCCCTTGGTCGCATCGGCGACCTCCCGGAAGCGAGGCTCGCGCTCGCAAAATTCCTCACGAAGCAAGGCGTAGTTTTCGTCCAAACGAAACAAGCTCTCAAACGCTTTCTTGTCTGCATTCGACACTATATTTAAGTGACCCGAGCAGACCTGCACTTGATACCAATTGGCTCCATCTGCCCCGCGCCAGTTGTCCGGCTCAACCTCCTGCCAGCGGAATACCTGTCCCGCCGTCACACACTTCACAAAGTCAAATTCATCCGGGTCAGCAGGGATTTCGTACTCAAAAACGCTAATACCCTGCCTCCAAATCCACTCGGCTTGATGGCTCTTGTCCCGCTTTCAAAGTACAAAGTAAATCGAACAAAGCGTCATAGCGGAGTTGCTCCGTTTCAACACTCGATCCGCCCATGTGCGGACTCATCACAACATTCGGGAGTTCATGCCAAGGCAAAGTACCGGGAGAACATTGCTTCTGGTCTCCCTCTGATTCCGGATAGTTCCACCAGACATCTAGCCCCGCCGAATGCAAATGCCCCGAATTCAGAAGATCGAACAACGCCTGCTCCTCAATGATCGGGCCACGAGCGACATTGACAACAACCGCGCCCTTGGGCATCAAGCCGAGCTTCTGAGCATCCAGTAACCCCTTTGTTTCCTCCGTCATGGGGAGGGCAATCATTAGGACATCTGCTTTGGGGAGCAAATGCTCGAAATCACCCAAGCCATAGAATCCAGTTTGCGAACTGCGCCGAACAATGTCAACTTCCATCCCCATTGCCGTTGCCACTGTCGCAATGTGTTGCCCAATCGCCCCGTATCCGAGCAAAAGCATCCTCCGGCCCGATAAACGGGGTGCCGTGCTATCGGCATACCTTCTTGACCAATCGCCTTGTCGCAGTTCACGATCCGCAAACGTCACCTCACGAGCGCAAGAAAACAACAAAGCCAGTGCCGTTTCTGCAGTAGAAATTCCATTGTGGTGCAGGTTGTAGACCGGCAGACCGGGGCGATGTTCAAGACACAAATCTCTAGTGACGTTAGGGAGTCCTGCCCAAGGAATCACAACTGCCTTGAGGTTTGGAAGCTTGAGATCCTCTTCCGAAATTCGCCCTTTCACCACAACATTTGTAGAGGGATGTGAGACTTCCCCCTCACTCAGCCCATCCCCGAACTCCGCCGCGAAACGAGCCCGCTTCGTTTCCGGAATCAGGCTGGAGAAGTGAACATGAAATGACGTTTTCAGCATGAACTCACTCCATTTTGACTTGATTTTTCAGGCCCTCACAGATTCCTCATAACTCTTGCCCAGAATTCAAAACAACAAGGAGCAAGACATGAAAAAGCAATGGCTCAATAATGGATGCTACTCACTCACCGGACTACTCGTTCTCGCAACGGTGAGTACCGAGATCCCGTTCGCCCAAGAACTGCGTTACAAAAACGAAGTCTCCATCAAGATTGAAGGCGATAAACGCGTGATCCGCGCAAACGGGATTCCAGATCACCAACCAGGGCAATTCCCCAATCGTGGCAACCCCAACTCTGTTCTGCCACAGCAGTACACCTTTACCGTTCCTGCTAAACCGGTTTATCGCGAGGAAACTACTTCCGTTGATCGACTGATCTTTGGTGTGGCCCTCAATGGGGTTGTCTTCGATCCCGCGACCGCCGAATTCTGGAGAAACGACCGGAGTTCTGGTTGGAATATCGAAGCCCTCACCAAGGGTCCATCGCTCGGGATTGACTGGAGCAATGCCCACGTTCAACCGACAGGCGCGTACCACTATCACGGAATCCCGCAAGGTTTGATCAATACGCTCAAGAAGGATGGCCAGCCCACTCTTGTCGGGTTTGCCGCCGATGGCTTCCCCATCTATAACCAAGAAGGCTATACCGATGCCGCCGACATGAACAGCCCACTTAGGACTCTCAAATCGAGTTGGCGACTCAAATCAGGGACGCGACCGACTGGCCCGCGGGGAACCTACGACGGCACCTACACCGCTGACTGGGAGTATGTGCGTGGACTGGGTGATCTGGATGAATCAAACGGTCGATTCGGAAAGACTCCTGAGTATCCCGACGGCATTTACTATTACGTTATCACCAAGGAATTTCCGATGATCGGGCGTACCTTCCACGGCACCCCGGATCAAAGCTTCCGTCATGGCCCGCCGAGCTTCGGTGGCCCCGGCGGACGCCCCGGATTCCCACCACCTCCGCCACCAATCCGACGTGGAGGCGGAGGAGAGGAATCTCGCTCCAGCAACCAAGACATCCCCCATTCTCATGGGGGATCCCAAACCCATTCGCACTAGCGAGATGGTTCAGACTCGCCGGAGGGATTTATTTCCTTCCGGCATTTTTTAGCGTTGTCATCAACGCGTGATGGTCGCTCCCTTCCACAGGGATCGTACGGCAATCGGTGGGGATCAACTCGTCCGTGTGCCAGAGATAGTCAATGCGAGTGATCGGCTTGTCCGCGCGGAAGGTTTGCCCGAATCCCGAGCCCGCCCTGATCCATGCATCGTTCATGACTCCCGACATGCGGCGATAAAAGCCGTGCATTGGCGGAGTATTGAAGTCTCCTCCAATAATCGTTGGGCCAGCGAATTGGCTCACTTGTTCGAGGGTGATTGTGCACTGCTCGTTGCGATTCTTGTCCTCCTCTGCAACTCGCTCAAAGACTTTTTTATAATCACCAAGGAATTGTGGGATCGTCCAGTGAACCCCCACAACCTGCACCCGTCCAATCGGGGTTTCCAATTTCGTCACCACGAGTTGACGGTCGTAGCGGCTCGGGATATTCACTAGGTTCACATCTTGAAGCGGAAAACGAGAAATGATCGAAACTTCTGCTCCTTGAGCGCGATGCTTGAGATCAATATTCTCCTTCATCATCCGCTCGGCGACATCAATGCCGGACTTGTATTTCGACTCGGCGAAGATCACAACATCAATATCGTGATCACGGATGAGTTGGGCAATCCGATCCGTTCGTGCTTTACCCTGCAAAACATTGATGCTGAGAACGCGCAGCTGATCACTTTCCTTTGCCGGAACTTCGTGAGGGAGACGGGGCTCGACGATGTAAGCACTGAAAACCAATCCCAGCAAAACATGCCACCACCACCGTTTGTGCTTAGCCAGCAGCGCAATCAATGTAAAAACTACAACCGACCCGAACGCATAGATTACGGGAGGTTGATACATCAATACGGCCGCCCAGCTTTGAGTGATGGAGAGCCCTGGCAACACAATCACAAAAACGAGGATTAGCAAAAAGTGTGCGACGACAAACCAAGTTCCCGGTGTCCACTTTCTGGTTCGAGGAATTTTGCGGGTGGGTTTCGCTCCCCGAGTTGCCATCACAGAAATTTTACCGGCGTCAATCTTCGGTCTCCAGGATTAAGAAACAGTGAAACCTGAGCAACTGATCCCAGTATTTCTGCTGGTTCCGTCAACCTTTTGCCCTGATCTGCAAATTTTCAGAATTGAATTGAGTAAGAATCATTCAAGCAATAGTTGTATTGCTACATTCCAATTTTGGAGAGGACAACAAATGAATAAATTCCTGTTGGTTGCTTTGGCGGCAACCGTTTCGTCTGCGTCTTTCGCGCAGTTCTTCGACACTTTTGATACGATCGATTCTGCGTGGACAACCGACCGTTACGAGCCAAACGGTTTTGCGGTTGAAAACTTCATGGGCGACAATCGCCTAAAGATCACCATCGATCCTGCGGATTCATCCCAAAACCGAACTGGCGGTTTGTCTGGAGCGTTCTACAACACCCAGGGCCGACAACGATCTGGCGGCAACATCGGTTCTCCTTGGTATGTCGGCGGCAGTGTCTACATCAGTTCTGATATGGTGAGTGGCGACTACAACTGGCGGACCGACCTCTGGACTCGCAACGACGAGCCAGACGAAAACAGCTCTTGGTATGGCATCTTTGGTGCGAAACGATTCGATGATGCAGACGCATTCAATCCGAACTCCACCAACAAGACCAATGCTTGGCGAGTTTGGGATGCCGACGCTGGCGGTTGGGCTATCCTTGGCGCGGCGGTCACCGAAGGTTGGCACGACCTGATGATCGAATCACTCGGTTCCACGGCAAACTACTACCTCGACGGTAGCCTGGTTTACACCGACGTTTCCGCATCGCTCACAATAGAAGATGACCTCCGCACTGTGTTCGTGCAGGGTTATAACTTCGGCGACGCCACCTATAATCCCGCCGCGGCCTATAGCGTGTACTGGGACAACATCTATGCGTCCACCAGCCCGGTTCCGGAACCAGCAACAATGGCGGTTCTTGGTCTTGGTGCGCTTGCAGCATTCCGCCGCCGCAATAAGAAGTAACTAAATCCAGAAATGGGGTGCACCCGCATCCATTGACTGGGCGTTATTAATCTCGATGCTCTGGGTGAACATCAGCCTCATCAGTAAGCTGATACAAAGAAAACCACCCAGGGCATTTTTGTGTTTGGCAAGGTTCGCCTGACTCACTTCCCCAACGAAGTTCGCATTCAAAGCCCGCTCCGAATCTTTCCAAGGGGCTCTGATTTTCAGTAACACGCCATCCTTATTGTTCTGCCAAAGCTGTTCCCCACTCACAGGCACAAGATATTGATGGTTCGTGATTTGGCAATCCACGGCGACAGTCTTCGGGAACTTAGGCGACCACGATTTCGACTCATTCCATGGCGAGATCTTCATGATTTCTTTGTTGTTCAGCCCGGCGGTCATGCACTGGGCTCGCTGTTCAAAAGCATCCAAGTTTTTTGGTTGCACGCTTCCTAAAATCACATCCCACCGATCCAATTCCCCTCGCAGTTGGATGGATTGAATGAGTTGAAGCTTCGGAAGAAGGAGATAGCAGCGGTTCTTTTCAAATCCGGAAACTTCGTAGATTTTTCGAATTTGGGTGCGGTCAAGAGCTAGCTCCTTCGGGATGCTCTCGATCTCCCGCACAACTATTTGCCTTTCCCCATGCGTGTCGCCAGAAAACCCATTGTCCTCCGGCATATCACCACCGAACGACTGCATCAACCTCATCTATTCCCTGCCCTCCACCATCTTTTGCCAATTCCCCGCCGGCTGAGAATACTTCGCCACATCGGAATAGTACGCGCAGATCAATGTCCAAGCGTCCAATGCTTCTCGCGGGATGCTACTCTCCGGCTCGTAGGCAAACTCAATATAACTGATCGGCTGTTGCTGCACGGTCAGGAAGCGCGTGGAAAACGGAGCCCAAAGCGTCTTCCGTCGCGGATAGAACACGATCTTCCGAGCACTGGTTCGCCACGGGGCAAACGCATTGTCCACCAGATCAAACACCTCCGCGGTGACCAGGCATTCCACCCGAATGTCTTTCCCGGCAAGAAAATTCCGCTTCACAATTACAGCCTTTGCCAGAACCCGCTCCCCAATCTTCACGACCGCATCGTTCTTGGTTGCCGTTAAGATGGTCGGCTCCGGCTCGGTATCCAAAGTCAGCGTCCGCCGAGAGCCGCGTTTCAGTAGGCGATTCCGCACGACGCGCTTACCCTCAATATCCATAATCTGCAACCCTCCAACAAATGGAAACGACAGATAAGGATTCTCTGCATGCACCGCCCGCCGCCCCGTCAAGTGCGGATGCTTCTGCAAAAAAGTCGGGTCATTCTGAGTCTGATCCGTGAAATCTTGATACTTCGGCAAAGCGGGCTCCCCTTCTCCTTGAGATTACTACGAAACACTCCGCCCAGTTTCAGCGTTACAATAGGCAGTAACTATGGTTTCTGCAATTTTCGCCGCCGCCCTGCTGACCTCGCCACAAGACGCCAGCTACCCCGCCTACATCACCGAGAAAACGCTTTACGCCGATAATGACTTCCGCGGGAAAGAAGCTCCCAAGATGGAAATCGAAACTTGGATGCACAAAAAAGCCCCGGATATGAAGGGCAAAGTCGTCATGGTGGATTTCTGGGCGACCTGGTGTGGCCCATGCCGAGCCTCCATCCCAGAACTCAACGAATGGCAAAAGCACTTTGAGAAAGATCTCGTGATTGTTGGGCTTTCCGATGAACCGAAGGACACCATCACCAAGTTCATGGAAGGCACGGCAATGAACTACCACGTCGCCAACGACACCCAGGGCCGACTCAAAAAGATTGTGGGCGTCAAGGGCATCCCCCACGCAATGATTATCACCCCCGATAATATTGTCCGCTGGCAAGGCTTCCCCGGCTCCGCCGAAGATAAGCTCACCACCGCCAAGATCGAACAGATCATCTCCGCATGGAAGGCCAGCCAGAAGTAATTTCTGGCTGGAATCATTATATTCAGTAGATATCCTCACCCTCGATGAACAACTCAGATGCTTCCTCGAAGGAAATTTTGTTTGCCTGAATATCACTGATAATTTCACCTAACTCCTCCACTTTGATCTCAAGTTTTCCTAATCGAGTTTCTAGTTCACTGGATCCAGATTGTGGAATCAAAATAGAAAACCCTTCAATTTTTTCACCACTACTATAAGTATCGACTAATGCCTTTACCTTCTCTTGAATCCAAGCAGGCATACCTTGCGGGTGAAAAATAATTTTATATTCAGGTTGTTCAACATCATAAAAGAAAACTTTCTCAGAAAGAAGTTTTCCAAAATACTTATCATTGCCTACGACTCCTTTTGGATCTTGTAACCATCCGTGATACACCCCCTCATAAATGGCTATCCAGTCTTTTCCATATAGCTCATCCAACTGAATTTTCTTCTCCCAGTATCTCAATGTATATCCTGGAAGCAAACCGAGACTGTTCGCATGCATCACTTGCACGCCTAAGATTGGATTCGTAATCTTCTGAAGTTTCTTTGCGATTTCTTTTCCTAAAACTTGCTTTGTTGCTATAACAAGACACAACACCCAAGAGAGATCTTGAAGTTCATTTGTCAATATTGCCCTATCAACCAGCTTATCCACTAACACTTTTGAATCAAAACTTGAGACATCAAGCCCGTTTGCCTTCCAGTGCATTATTAGTGAGCAAGCTTTTGGCGCACAACCTCTCTCTGACAGGACACACTGAGTTAAGTTGGAGAGAACTAAAGAGAGGGCTCTGTCATCAAGCTTGATTACAAATAGTCTCGCAATTGCATATTGAAGTACATTTGATTCGGGCTCATCTTTTGAATATTGAAACGCAATATCAAAGTATCTCTGCAGGTTCTTTACATTAGCATCCAAATAGTATCCCCCGATTACTCTGGCCCATTCCCTTTCAACTGCATGTGGCAAACGTATAATTTCGGTTTTCAAAGGGTTTATAGTCAAATGATATTCAGAGAGTGCTGATTCTAAAACAGATAATCCTCGCTCTGCCTCTTCATAACTGCTAAATACCATTTCATAATCATCATACCAACGAAGAAACTCAACTTTGCCCTGAACAATCTGATCAACTTTTACCAACAGTAATTCAGCCAATATAAACGAAGTGTCTGGCCCGATTGGAACACCGTTACTCCTACTCTTTTGACCAAGTCGAACAAGCTTATCCAATTTATTGCCTAAAAGCCTTTCATTACGCCACTCTTTTTTTGCTCTTGGACTAACGGACCAAGCTAAGGCATGCGTATAGATACTTGAGTAAAATTCCTTGACATCACACCTTACTAAATACGTTTTATGTGATCTCAAATGCGATAGCTTATAGGGCTTGTTCGAAATCTTTACTCTTGGCACTATATATCTAGCACCAGTTTTAGAATATTTGGGGGCACTTAGTGAAGACTTGGTTCTCCTCCCTAGCTTAAAAAGGTGATTCCAGTTACCTGTAATAGCCTGTGCGAGCAATCCATGTGTGATTGGGTTAGGAACATGCACAGTACGCTTCAGAAGGCCCGGCCGATTGATAGTGAACAAAGCGTGATCGGATGCGACGCACTTATAATCTTTCGCTTTCGGAGTAAGCAAGTCTCTTTTGCTTTTCTGAGCATATATTTTCGCGAATTCAGAAGTAGTAAACCACGGAGGTAGCTCTTTGGGGAACATACCCTTTGTCACTAATTGTTCAAGATGTGATTTGCCCATTATCTTATAACAATACCCCTCCCTCAGCAACGGCCGGGGGAGGGGCGCAATCAACTAACGGAAGAATCAGCCGGGCTTAGAAGCCCATGCCGCCCATACCGCCCATTTCGTCCATACCGCCGCCAGGCATAGCGGCTTTCTTCGGTTCTGGCTTTTCGACCACCAAAGCTTCGGTGGTGAGCACCAGCCCCGCGATGGACGCGGCGTTTTGGATGGTGGATCGGGTGACCTTCGCCGGATCAACAATGCCGGACTTCACCATATCAACCATGTCGCCGGTGGCGGCGTTCAGGCCCATGCCGTCCTTGCTCTTGCGGACTTCTTCGACCACAACGCTGCCTTCGAGACCGGCGTTTTCGCTGATCTGTCGGAGCGGAGCTTCCAGAGCGCGCTTGACGATCGCAACACCGGTGGCTTCATCGCCATCCACTTTCAGCTTTTCGAGAGCAGCCACGGAGCGGAGCAGAGTGGTTCCGCCGCCCGGGACGATGCCTTCTTCGACTGCCGCGCGGGTTGCGCTGAGAGCGTCTTCGTAGCGGTGCTTCTTCTCTTTGAGTTCCGTTTCGGTGGAAGCACCCACCTTGATGACGGCAACGCCACCGCTGAGCTTAGCAAGTCGTTCTTGCAGCTTTTCGCGGTCGTAGTTGCTGTCGGTGGTGGAGATTTGCTGCTTGATTTGCTCGATGCGGCCCATCACGGCTTGCTTGGTGCCAGCCCCTTCGATGATCGTGGTGTCTTCCTTGGTGATCACGATCTTCTTCGCGGTGCCGAGCATGTCCATCGAGACGTTTTCGAGCTTGGTGCCGAGGTCTTCGCTGATGAACTGACCGTTGGTGAGGGTGGCAATGTCTTCGAGCATTGCTTTGCGTCGCTCGCCAAAGCCAGGAGCCTTGACCGCACAGATATTCAGGACACCCTTGATCTTGTTCAGAACGATGGTGGCCAGAGCATCACCTTCGATGTCTTCAGCAATCAGGAGGATCGGCTTGCGGGATTGCGCTGCTTTTTCCAAGAACGGAAGGAGATCAGCCGCAGCGGAAATCTTCTTTTCGTGGATGAGGATCACCGGATTCTCGAGGATGGCTTCCATGCGCTCAGGATCGGTGACGAAGTACGGGCTGATGTAGCCTCGGTCGAACTGCATCCCTTCGACGATATCGACGGAGGTTTCGCGGCCCTTGGATTCTTCCACGGTGATGACGCCATCTTTGCCGACCTTGTCCATTGCGGTGGCGACTTGCTCACCGATTTCTGGGTCGTTCCCGGCGATGGTGGCGACGAACTGGACTTGCTCCTTATCTTTGACCGGCTTGGCGGTCTTCTTGATGTTTTCGATGACCGCTTCGACGGCTTTGTCGATTCCTCGCTTGACCGCGATGGGGTTTCCACCCGCGGCAACATAGCGCAAGCCTTCGTTCACGATGGCTTGAGCGAGAACAGTTGCGGTGGTGGTTCCGTCACCGGCAACATCGTTGGTTTTGGAAGCAACTTCTTTGCAGAGCTGCGCGCCCATATTCTCATACGGATCTTCGAGCTCAACTTCTTTGGCAACCGTCACACCGTCTTTGGTGATGGTTGGGCTGCCCCACTTCTTATCGAGGACGACGTTGCGTCCTTTCGGGCCGAGGGTGACTTTCACCGCATCAGCAACTTTGTTGACGCCGGTTTCCAGTGCGCGGCGTGCATTTTCATCAAACTTCAGGGTTTTTGCTGGCATTATATAAGTTTCTCCAATAATCCTATTTATTTCACGATGGCGTAGATTTGGTCTTCGTCGAGGATGGTCAGTTCTTGCCCATCAATCACGACTTCGTTTCCGCCGTACTTGCTAAAGATCACGCGGTCGCCAACTTTGACGTTCAGCGCGTTTCGCTTTCCATTTTCGAGGACGCGACCTTCACCCACAGCAACGATTTCGCCTTCGGTCGGCTTCTTCTTTGCGGTGTCGGGGAGGAGGATTCCTCCGGCGGTCATTTCGTCGGCTTCAACAATCTTGACAACGACTTTGTCACCGAGTGGTCGGATGTTTGCCATAGCTTTCGTTTATTCTCCAGAATTTGAGGAACGACGGCTCGCGGTTTCCCGTTAGCAGTCGTCGCCTGTTTCTGCTAATTATTGTAGTACGCCAGGGAGGTGGAATTGGCAGAGTTGGGTCCTGAGTGCTAAACCCTTCGGCCTATGCTTCGACGGTTTCTTTCGAGTTGAACTCGGCTTTGACCGATGGACGCAAGAGCAAGACATAGGTGAACGCGGCCAGTGCCGCATGAAAGATGCTGAAGAAGAATGTGATGAACGCGACGATTTGAATGAAGAGATGCCCTTTACGCTTCTGGATGCAATGTCCAACGATCCAGTGGGTTGACCAGCAAAAGACAACCATGGCTGCCAGCAAAATCGTCTTGACCGTCAGAATATCTTCGCCCCAAATGAATGGCGGATAAGCCATGAAGAAGTAGCCGAAATAGGTCAAAAAGAAAGAGCGGGCAACGATCTCAATGGGAGTAAATATAACAGAGAGCTTCCACATCGCTTGCAGAGTCTTCAATTGGTCTTGATCCTCTCTGTTCATCACCTTATTCTACGATGATTGGTCGAATGCAGTCTTAATATTCTCGCGACGGAGAATCGTGTAGCACCATATTGCCAGGGCAGAGTGAATTGGGGTCAGACAGATCATTGTCAGAAAGTTGACCGTGGAAACATAGGAGCGGCTCTTCAGTTTCTGAATGGTTTTGTAGCCTTTGGCATGGAGAACTGACCACATCACTCCGTAAAGGAACGCAATAACAAGAATGAGAATTGGTTTACGCGCTTCGGGGCCGCCACCCGCATTCACAATTTGCGCCGCCTGAACTAAGGGCACTCCTAAAACAAAGACAAGAATGTCGCCCAGCACAAACATCTTGTACAGCGCTTGGAGCGTGTTTAAGTCCTCTTTGTCTTGCTTACTGAGTTCGGTCATCGGTGCCTTGCTCTGATGCTACCGGGTTTGAGTCTGCTGCGGGTGGAGCCGCTGGCTTCCCTTCCAGCCAATCCCGGATGTTCGGGCGGTTGATCGTGACCAACGAATACACCCCGAGTGCCGCCCCGAACGGCATATTCAGACAGAGAAGCGCACTCGTCACGGTGATAAAAGTGAATCCGGTTCCCTGTTCGAGCTTGCCAAGCACTTGCCAGCAACCCCAAGAGAACGCCGCCATCGCCGCCATCACAAAAATCCCCGCAACCGCGAAAATCCCTCCGAATAACTGTGCGCCCGGATCATTTGGGCTCATTGATTCCGGCGAGGTAACGAATCCGAGTCCAATGAGGGTGTGGGGCAATCCGCAACAGATCCCCACCGCAAACAGAATCGCCGCGATCTTGAAGAAAAGCTTCAGCAGATCAAGTTGGCGGATGTCGTCGGGGGTCAGGCGTTCCATTTACTTGCTCAGCATCTGGGATTTGATTTCTGGCTTATTGATTTCCACCAAAGTCAGCACTCCCAGAATTGTCCCGAGCGGGATGTTCAGGCAAGATATACCGCTCATAATTGTGATCAAAATATAGCCAGATCTCTTACGGAGGCAATAACCTGTCGCGCCACATAACACGCCACCCAAAAGCGTAACTATTAAGGCCGGCAGAACTGATATAAAACTGAGAGAGAGAAAGGGGCCAAACAAGTCTTGCATTTCTGGTTGCTGAGGCACAGATTGACTCGCACTTGCAACCTCTCCACCTATAAAAAGCAGGGTAGCAATGCCAACAAGCGAACCAAGAACAAACAGGCCCGCAACGATGTACCAAAAGATACTCAGGGTGTTGAGGTTTCCAGAATCTACTCGCGCTACCTGAAAATCCGTCACTAGCGGCGGTTTTTGTTCTTCATTCATCCGCATCTCCCTTATCCACCAACCGGGCCGCGCTTCTCCAGAACCGCCGCCGCCAACTCATCCACATGACCAGCGTTCGGAGCCGGAACCGACACCGATTCACCGGTTACCACTTGATAATGATGCGCGGCCTTGACGTTCGCCCAATTCGCAAACCGCTCATAAGCCGCCTGAGTGATGCCACCCACCTGCTTAGCCCGGAGCCGTGCGGATTGCTCCATGTAGTTCAGGATAATCAGATCGCTCACTGCCCCCTGGATCACTTGATCGCCACTCAGCTTTGCAAACGCTTTCCCCGCCAGTTCACTGATGAACGAATCCCCGCTCGCTACCGAAGAAACACCGTTTTCGTCGCACTTCTTCTTCAAACGACCAGAAAGGAAAATTCGATTGATCTCGTTGGTGCCCTCGTAGATGCGAGAGATCCGTGCGTCGCGGTAGATGCGAGCCACCGGAAACTCCTCGGTGAATCCATAGCCACCGTAGCATTGCAAAGCCTCATCTACGATGATCGCTTCTGCTTCGGTCGCAAACACTTTCACCGCTGAACATTCCACCGAATACTCTTCAGCCGCCGCTTGGTTGCCTGCTACCGAGCCATCGGAGGCAGCAAAGGCAGCGTCCATATTCGCGCCTGTGCGGTAGATAGCCGATTCGATGGCGAAGAACTGAGCCGCCATATCTGCGAACTTCTGACGGATCAAACCAAACTCGGAAATTGAGCGACCGAACTGCTTACGATCCAAGGCATATTCTGCGGCGACGCGCATTGCTTGGCGAGCTGGCCCAATAGACATGGATGCCAACTTAAACCGCCCGATGTTGAGCGCGTTGAGAGCAACATGATGCCCCTTCCCAGGAAGGTAAAGCAGATTCTCTTTCGGAACCTTGGCATTCTCCAGCACCACACGAGCTGTAGAAGACCCTTTCAAGCCCATTTTGTGTTCTTCGCGTGCAATGCTCACACCAGGGAAATCCTTCTCGACAATAAATGCACTGATCTGCTCGCCCCCAATCTTGGCGATCACCAGGAAGAAATCCGCCCATTTCGCATTGGAAATCCACATCTTTGTGCCGTTCAGAACATAGTGGTCGCCCATGTCATCGGCGCGGGTGGAGAGCGAAAGCGCATCCGATCCGGAGTTCGGTTCGCTGAGGCAGTAAGCCCCCATCCACTGACCGCTTGCCAGATTCGGCAAATACTGAGCGCGTTGCTCGTCGGTACCAAAACCGATCAAGCCAAACTGGCTGATCCCGCTGGAAACTCCAATTGTGACGGAGAAGCTGGCATCCAAGCTCAAATGTTCAAGAATCCGTGCAGAAAGGTTTTTGCTCAGGCCAAGGCCACCAAACTGCTCGGGGGTATCCACTCCGCAGAAACCCAGCTCACCTGCTTTCTTGAGCAAGCCCGGCATCAGGCCATCTTCCTGCTTTTCTAATCGCTCGGCGATGGGCAGAACTTCGTTACGGCTGAACTGCTCCGCCATCTCGATCATCAGCTTTTCATCGCTAGAGAAATCTTCGACCGTGAAGATGCGGTCGGGAGTTGCAGAAAAGAAAGAGCTACCGTGCACGTTGGCGTCACCGGAATTCATACTCGGGAGTTTACCGATTGGGTTCGATTGGCTGAGGTGCAACTAGGTGCCGCTCGCTTTGGGCGTACAGGAGTGCGCCTGCAGTTGAAACTCCGGCAACTAGACCAAACCACTTGAGCAAGTAGTTATTCCGGATACCTACGTAGACGCTTCGATCAAACGGCTGCATGAAATCGAGGTTCCAGGAACCATCACCCTCGAAGTTCTGACTTGATTCAGTTTCTTTCTGAACTTTCGCCAACTCTTTCGCTTTATCATCAATCTCTCTAATATGATTGTTGTATTCAACAAATTCTGGAAATCCGACGATTAGCACCCCTAATGCGAGTATCCAAGCAAAATACGCATGGAAGCGAACGATCTTCCCTCCCCTACTCAGTTTAAAACTTTTCATCTCAACCGATGATACGCAAACCCGCCGGTTTTCGGTGCAAAATGTTCTGCGCATGATTTCCCGGAACCCAAACATCCAATACACCCCCGCTGACGAGGGAGACGGACTTTGCATCTACGCGGAGCACGCAAGCCGAACATGGCCGCACTTTGCCATGACGGCGGAAGACTATGCCTTCCACAATGCCCTTTTTCCAAAAGACAAAGTCCATACGCGGCAACTGGTGATGGATGGAGATGAACTTCTTCTCACTACGAGACACTTTTATGTCCACTGGATCGAGGAAAAGAACTATTACGAATTCGCCGTGATTCCCGCGAAAGAACTCCCAAAGGAATTCCTCACCGATGTTGTCACCGATATCCTGACTGAGGTTCGCAGACTAGGTGCAGTCAAAGTTATCGCGATGATCGACGAAAGGTTCGGAACCCTAACAGATATTCTCCAAGAACAAGGGATGACTTTCACACAATCAAACCCGATGACGCGGGTGGATTTGGATGAATTCAAACCAGGCGATTGGGCTAATTTCATCCAAACGGTTAAAGATTCAGGAATTCAAATCATGAGCCTGGCAGAGTACTTCTCAGAAGATACTGCCGCACGCCAAAAGCAATACTGGGAGGCAGACTGCGCCTGGTCGAAGGATATCCCTCTGCCATATGTCATCGAGGGTGACCCGTTTGAAAAGTATCAGCAAAGACTCGAACATGATAAGGATGGAATGGACTGCTGGTTTGTTGCGCTAGATGGGAACAAACTGGTCGGGATAACAGAGCTCCCCAAGAACAAAGTGTTTCCCGAATGGAGGCAGACCGGGTTTACCGGCGTACACCGCGAGTATCGAAAACGAGGGATCGCTCGGGCTCTCAAGGCAAGTGCCCTCACACAAGCCAAGCTCCAGGGCGCGAAATACGTCGGCACTGATAACGAGGAAAACAACCCCATGCTTGCCCTGAACATCGAACTTGGGTTCAAAAAGTTTGGCGCAATGAAATTCTTCGAAATGAAGATCGAGGAGTAATTCCACCAATTGGTGAAATTACTCTGTCACTTGATCAGAGCGAACCAGGAACACAAACAGAAGGCTCCACGCAGCCTGACATCCTGCCGAAACAACAATCTGCAAGTTCTCTGGCAAAATATAAATCGCGGTCACTACGGGCCCCCAAAACGACCAACACATCACTAGGGCGGGGGCAACTTTTCCGCGATAAAACTTCCACGTAAAGAAGTCTTTCCAATAGCTCGATTTGTAGCCAGCATCGCGGAATCCGAACGCCGCAACCCCTACTGGCATAGAAATCAGCGGAGAGAAAACCAACTGGTCAAACACAACTTTCTCACCCAAAACTAACCAATTGGTTGTTGGCCCCAACCAGCGATCCAAAAATGTATAGAGCCCAAATACCATCAGGGTGATAACGCCATAAAAGAAGCCCGTGTACGCCGTGTCCGCCAACCACTTGCGATCGAATACTTTGACCCTGCCTAGTACGAATTTTGCAATTTCGGGCAAGATGCCCCCGGCGATAAATCCGCTCGCGAATGGAAAGAGAAGTCCCAGCCCGTTCTTCCACTCAGCAACCCCGTCCATCCACGACTTGAACCCGGGATTCACGAAGTAAAGAAGTACGGTGAGCCCAACCAGGAACTGGATCAGGAGCATCGGCGCGCAGCCATGCTTCACCGATCTGATTCCAGGAGCAAATACCGATTCTTGTTGTGCGTTTTCCAAGGCCCGGCGAAATATACCGATTCTCGACCAACCGCCCCAGGGACAGAATCACCGGGATTTGAACCTGCGTAAGGTATATGTAGAGCGTACGCCATGAGCATCTCCCCCGAACGAATCGTCGGCCAAGATTTGATGGACATCTATCAAAAGGTCGAATCTGGTGAGCGACTAACCCGAGAAGACGGGATTCGTCTCTATGAAACCAAGAATTTGACTGGCGTTGGCTACATGGCAAACCTGGTTAGAGAGCGGCTCCACGGCAAGAAAACGTATTACGTCCGCAACCAACACATCAACTACACGAACATATGCAACAAGTTCTGTAAGTTTTGTAGCTTCTATGCCAAAAAGGGCGGGCCAGATCCATACGAATACTCCATCGAGGAAGTCAAACGCCGGCTCCAGTGGCATAAGGATGTCCTCCTGACCGAAATTCACATGGTGGGCGGCATCAATCCGCGGCTTCCCTATCAGTATTATCTCGACCTTATTGGCGTGGTGAAAGAGACTCTTCCCGGCGTACACGTCAAGGCATTCACCGCAGTTGAAATTGAGCAAATTGCGAATAAGGGCGGCGTCAGCCACGAGCAAGCCCTTCGCGACCTGATCGAAGCAGGGCTAGACTCACTTCCCGGCGGTGGGATTGAAATCCTCTCAGACCGTGTTCACCGCGAACTGTTCGGGCGCAAACTGGATGGCGAAGGCTGGAAGTCAGTCTCCCGCGCGGCATCGAAACTCGGCTTGACTCAGTACGCGACGATGCTCTACGGGCATATCGAGACAACCGAAGAGCGCGTGGATCACTTTGTCCAACTCCGCGAATTGCAAGACGAAACCAAAAACTTCGTCTGCTTCACTCCGCTCTCCTTCCACCCCGAAGGAACCGAGCTTGCTGATGTCAAGCCGCTCACTGGCGATCAAGATCTCCGCAATATCGCGGTTAGCCGCTTGATGCTAGATAACTTCGCACACATCAAGAGCTTCTGGATCATGAACACCCCCGAAGTGACTCAGGCTTCCCTTTGGTATGGTGCCGACGACACTGATGGTCTTGTGCACGAGTACGAAATCACCTATAAAGAAGGCGATTTCGGTAACAAAAAGCAAGCTCTCACCTATTCTAATATGGTGCACATGATCCGCGAGGTCGGGCGCGAGCCGATTGAACGTGACTCGCTCTATCAAGAGATCAAGCGGACGGAAGAAGAGCTTGCATCACCGCAAAAGCGCGGGCTCACCCCGATATCGGTCACGAACTAAGGGCAGGTATCCTCCGCCCGAGACGGGCCCGTAGCTCAGTGGTCAGAGCAGGCGACTCATAATCGCTTGGTCGTGGGTTCAATCCCCACCGGGCCCACCATATTTGGTTCTTGATCTTCTCAATCACAACAGGATCACCGTGAATCTCAATGATCTTGTCGCCTTGAACGATCACCCACTCCCCTTCGCTCAGGCCGAGCATCCGCTGGACG
The DNA here is from genome assembly GCA_020438215.1 of Armatimonadota bacterium. Classification (GTDB taxonomy): domain Bacteria; phylum Armatimonadota; class Fimbriimonadia; order Fimbriimonadales; family Fimbriimonadaceae; genus UphvI-Ar2. Next base: position 163,690 of record JAGQUX010000001.1, read on the forward strand.
CCCGCCTTCTCCATCGTGTATTTCATCCGCGGGAGCCGCTCCCGATCCCGCACATGAGTATCAATCGTGAACTGAGTCAAGCCTGCGCCCTGCTGCCAACGAGTTGAGTTTTCTTCCTCGCCCGGACCGAGAACCATTGTTTCGGACATCAGCATAGCCCCCGCGCTTGTGCCATAAAAGCAAACTCCTCTCTTTAGTGCCGCTTGGAATTGCTTACGAATCCAAGGGGTTCCCCATCGCCGCATGAAGAGTTCTTGGTCGCCGCCAGGCATCCAAATCCCGCGCGCTTGTTTGAGAATCTCTTCCGCCGCCTTACGATCCTCATCGGTAGGGTCTGCCGCACCGAGAAGAACCACGCGCTGAGCCCCGTTTTCGGTCAGCCATTCCACGCTAGAAGTTCCGTTCTTGGGTTCTTCTCGCATCTGCGGCATCACGACAATCAAGGAGTTCGGCCCGCCGATCTCCATGATAAATCGCTTCGGGATCTCATCGGGGGCATCACCGCCCCCAACCAAAAACAGCTTGCCAACCGCCACAGTTGCGACAATCGCGGAGACAATCATCGCCCGATCGGCTTGCGCTCACCCACACCGAGTTGATTGGCAAGCCAGCGCACACCTTCTTCCAGAGCCTTTTCACACTCCGGAATCTTGCGATCTACGCCATGCGCCATACCGGGGATGATACGAAGCTCATGGCTAATTCCGACAGCTTTCAATGCTTCATCAAGCCGCTGAGCTTGCTTCATTGGCACGAGTTTGTCAGCGTCGCCGTGCATCGTAAAGACCGGAGCATCACCCTTATCAATGTAGATGATCGGGCTCATTTTCTTGGCATCTTCGGTGGCTTCCGCCGCTTTCTTTCCAATTACGTTTTGGCTCACCACGCTCTGAGTGAGAGGGTCAAAATCTTGAGTCAAATCTGTTGGCCCAAAGATATTGAACACCGCCGAAACCTTACTAGAGACACCCGGGAACAGTTCAGATTTCTCATCACGTGTATCAGTAAAGCCGAGGAGCAATGCTAAGTGTCCTCCCGCGCTGCCACCGCTCGCAGCAAACCGTTTGGGGTCTACGTTGTACTTCTCCGCATTGGTGCGGAAGTAGCGCACCGCCACTTGCACATCATCAATCATTGCCGGCCACTTATCTTTAGGGCCAAGACGATACGAAACGGACGCCGCCGACATGCCCCGCTTCTGCAGTTCTACGCAAAGCTCGGACATATCTTCCTTCTTCCCACTGATCCACGCACCACCATGAATGACAATAACAAGCGGATCCGGCTTTCGAGCGCTCGGTGTCGCGGGATAGAAATCCGCTTTCAAAGTTGTGCCGTTCACGGTGGCGATCTCAATGTCCTTGGTGACATTGGCGGTCATGCCTTGCAGGGCAATGAGAAGAGATAAGGTCCCGAACATGATTACTATTTTAACGCTTTGGGAACGCTCATGTATTCATGCTGGTTTCTTTGAACATGGGAACGCTCTTCGGAGGTGCATCGTTGAATTGGTCGCAAGGTACAATCGCGTCCAATCTCATGCTCTTCAAACGGAGCAATTCCCAGCGCGAGCGGTTCCAAAGACATGCCGAGGAGGTCTACCCTTCTCTCTATGGAACCGCTCTTCGCTTGACTCGAGATCGGGAGGAAGCGAACGATCTTGCTCAAGAAGCGTTGGTTCGTGCCTACGAAGCGTTTGACCGTTTTGATGGCGCGAATTTCAAAGCATGGATTCTCAGAATCCTCACGAACCTTTATATCAATAAATATCGCCGCAATCGCCGGACTGGCCACATCGCCTCGCTAGATGATGAAGACAACACCTACGAGCCAATGGCCGCCGCGGAAGAGGCACCAGATCGAGCTTTGCTCGATAACATGATGGGCGCAGAAGTGGAGAATGCGCTTTCTCAGGTGCCAGATATTTTCCGTTCGGCAGTGATCCTTTCTGACATCGAAGGGATGACATACGACGAGATTGCGGAAGCATTAGAAATCCCGGTAGGAACCGTCCGAAGCCGAATTGCTCGCGGACGATCAGTTCTTCGCCGAGAATTGGAACGATATGCCATTGAAGAGGGTTACCTAAAAACAGGAATTGAAGAATGAACGAGAAGTTTGAATTGATGCACGGCTTGGCCGATGGCGAGCTTTCTGGAGAAGAGAAAGCTCGGGCCGAGGAATTGCGTCAGTCTGATCCGGATTGCCAAAAAGAATGGCTCTGGGCTCAATCCATCCGCGAGACTGTCCGAAACAAGGCGGTCAAAGTGGAATGCGAAGAGTCTTGGAAGTCATCGGTAGCCCGGTTGGATGCCATTGACAAAAGCAAAACTGCTGAGCGCATTGTTACTAAATATGCGTGGGCGTTCTGCACAATCTTGCTCGTCGGCATCATGACCGCTGGTTTCAAAAACCGATTCGACAACAATTCCACGATCTCCTCTTCTCAAGTCGCTTCGATTTTTGACCCAATCACTTCCCGCTCAAACCGATCAAATTCGGTTGACCTTGAAGCAGCCAAGAAAGTTTCCCTTGCAAACTTTGAAATCCGCGCTAATCACGCGGGCATCTTGGACAATCGAGAGTACGTGTACTTCTCGCTCCACGATGGGCTCGGTGGACTTGGTCTTGCCGTAGTTGCAGGTGCGTATTCATTCGAGAATGTCGATGAGTCAACCGGCGTTCGCGGCTTCCGTGCGGGCAAGGTGAATGATGCCAACTGCATCTCTTGGACCCTCCAAGGTGATACTTTTCTCCTTGCCGGGAACCGTTCCCACAAAGAACTTGTTGAAATTGCTCAGCACATGATCACAAAGTAAAAGCTTTTCATTAACACACTCTCCAAAAGGAATTAGCGGTTCGATCCCCACACCAGGTCGAGCCGCTTTTTCTCTTAGTCAGGTGTCTCGATCTCCAGTGATCGCCAGATGTAATGCGAAGCCACTGTTCGATAAGGCTCCCAGCGTTCTGCCAGCTCTGTCATTTCGTCTTCTTTCGGGCGCGCGGCTAGCCCAAAAAGAGTTACCAACCCATTCTTAATTCCCTGATCACCCGTCGGCCATACATCTGGGCGGCACAGCCCAAACATCAAGAACATATCCACGCTCCAGTTTCCAATCCCTTTGATCGGCAGAAGAGTCTTGCGGACTTCCACATCACTCATATCCTTGAGATCATGGATCGGGAGCCCACCCAGCACCGCATCGGCGATGCACTGAACATAGTTCGCCTTCCCATAGCTCAATCCAACTGCTCGGAGTTCCTCCACCGACTTCCTCAGAATGCTCTCTGGAGTCACCTTTTTCCCTGGTAGTGACTCTTCTAATCGCCCCCAGATCGTGCCTGCCGCCTTCCCCGAAAGTTGCTGATAAACAATCGCCCGCGTCAAATACAGATAAGGGTCGTCGGTGATTGCGTACTCGGGCGCACGACTGGAGAGAGTAACTGGGCCAAGTACATCACATTTCTGAATGTGAGCAATAGCTTTCGCCAGTTCCTCGGATTGATGAAGCATGGACCCATTCTATCCGGCACAGGTTTCCCAAGGACAGATCGGGAGGCTCGGTACACTAACACTACGTGATTTTGGCCTCAATCTTGCGGCCGAAAATTTATCAACGAGGATAAAAAATGGGCTCTACTATGGCCGAAACGCAACTCCCAGACTTTTCGCAATTCACCACTGTTCACAAGAACCTCCCCACGCCGAAACTCATCGAAATGGCTCTCAGCCGCGGCGAAGGCGTCCTCACCGAGCGCGGCGCACTCGTTGCTCGCACTGGCAAGTACACCGGACGAACCCCCAAAGATAAGTTTGTTGTTCGCACCCCAGAAGTTGAAAATGACATCTGGTGGGAAAACAACCAAGAAATGACTCCTGAGCTTTTCAACACTCTTTGGAATAAAGCGGTTGAAGAAGCAAAGAAACGCGAACTGTTCCAAGTGGACACTTATGGCGGGGCCGATCCGAAATATCGAATCTGTGCCCGCTTTTTTGTTGAAAAAGCTTGGCACGCGCAATTCATCAAAACCCTTTTGATTCGCCCATCTCGCGAAGAATTGAAATCCTACACCCCGGATTGGACGATCCTCGATATGTCCACCGTCGTGATGGATCCGGAAGTTGATAACACTCGCAGCGATGCGGTCATCGCCCTCAACTTTGTCGAAAAGAAAGTTGTGATCATGGGCACCCAGTACGCAGGTGAGATGAAGAAGAGCGTCTTCACGATTCTCAACTACCTTCTTCCGCTCCAAGGCGTGATGAGCATGCACTGCTCCGCCAACATCGGCAAAGATGGCGATGTTTCCCTGTTCTTCGGTCTTTCTGGAACTGGGAAAACCACTCTCTCCGCTGATGAAGAGCGAAGCCTGATTGGTGACGATGAACACGGCTGGAGCGACAACGGCGTCTTCAACTTCGAAGGCGGTTGCTACGCAAAATGTATCAATCTCAGTCCCGAAGGCGAGCCGCAAATTTACAAAGCGATCCGCTACGGTTCCATCCTTGAGAACATTCCGCTTGACGAAGAAACCCGAGTGCCGATCTATGACGATCCAATCTACACTGAAAACACTCGATGTGCATACCCGGTCGAATACATCGATGGAGCGGTCATCCCGAGCGTTGGCGGTCACCCAAAGAATATCGTCTTCTTGACAGCAGACGCGTTCGGCGTTCTCCCTCCGATCGCTAAGCTCACTCCAGAACAAACAATGGAGTACTTCCTTAACGGCTACACCGCAAAGGTCGCCGGGACGGAAGCCGGTGTGACCGAACCGCAAGCCACATTCAGCACCTGTTTTGGTGCGCCGTTCATGCCGCTGAAGCCAAAGGTTTACGCAGAACTCCTCCGCGAAAAGATCGAAGCTCATGGCGCAAATGTCTGGTTGATCAATACCGGCTGGACAGGCGGCCCTTACGGTGTTGGCTCTCGCATGAAGCTCTCTCACACCCGGGCAATGATCAAAGCGGCATTCAATGGCGAACTGGAAAGCGTTGAGTTCATCACTGATCCGAACTTTGGACTTGCAATCCCCACCAGTTGCCCGGATGTTCCGAGCCAAGTCCTCAATCCACGCGAAACATGGAGCGACAAGGGTGCATACGATAAGGAAGCGGCTCGAGTCAAAACGATGTTCGATGAGAACATCAAGAAGTTCCAGTAAGAACTGAACTGCGAAAAGTCGGAAACCGGATTAGTCAACCCGCCAGGGTTCGGTAATCCGGTTTCCTTGTTTAAGAACCTTTGCTTTACTCGCTGAGATGTTGCGCAAGTGACCATCAGCGTAGATCACGTGGATGAACTCTTTGTGCCGCGCTTTTGCTCCGCCATCGAAGTTGCCATCTTGGGTTTCGTAGAACGCCAATCTCGTTACCGAAACCGGGTTTTGAGCCATGAGTTCTTCAACAAAAGTCTTCTTCTTTTTGCCGTCTGACGAACCAGATTCGATGATAGCGCGTTCGAAATTGAAACTGTCCCAACCAATGTTAAAAGCATCGAAAGGAATTTTCACACCTGACCTATCCATGAATGGCATTGGATTGAAAGTATTCCGTGCCCCAAAATTGGTCGTTTCACCAATCAAGATCGTCTCGTCCGGAGCTGAAAGCTGTTCGGTAATGCGGAGAGCCATCGGGGCATACATCCCGTAGCTCAACTCCATCTTATTCTCCTTTACACCCTTCTGATCAAACATCGTGGTTTTGTAGGAGACCCCGTTCCCTTTCATAGCCTCGCCCTCCATGCAAGCGGGACATTTGAAGGATGCACCATGATCTAAGTGCTCGGAGACAACCGTCGCCCAAGTGACGGGTAGGCCGCCAATGTCCAAGTTCGGCGTGCCATCAAAATTCGTTTGATAAAGCGGCGGGTAACGACCATCATTGGTTTCTGCATAAACCTGGATCGCACCGTAAATCGCTTTGATGTTCTTTTTACAGGTGGTCTTGTGTCCGTTCCCTTCCATGATGCGGTAGAGCGGAATACTGGCCACGCCCAGCACAGCCAAGATCAAAACAATCCAGACAACATCTTTCTTTTGTAGGTGTTGGGCGCCTCTTGGTTTGGCTCCCTCAGGCGTATCGGGATCGTACGCCTGACTTGTCAGGATCATTCGGAGGCCCTCACATAGCGGCCATCATCGACCACAACGCGGAATTCCTTGAGCGTATCTTCCAGGCGAAGTTGATCAACACGCAGATCATATGAACCCTCAATTTCCACAACTGGGATTTGACCCATCTTCACATTATCGCCATTCAATGAACGCGACATCAGCATGAGTGCGGCAATCTGCTGCGAAGAAAATGCTCCGCCGGCAATATCAACCGTTTTGTCCAAAACCCGATTCGCCATCGACATGTTTTTGACGATCTGATCTTTCAGGGCCATCATCAGATCTTTCTGGCGTTTCTGCCGCTCGAAGTCGCTATCTCCGCCGCGACCGTTGTTGTTCTTTCGCCAGCGAACAAACCCCATCGCCTCGTATCCATTCAAGTGTTGACGACCAACCTGAAGATCAATATGCAAGTTCGCCCAGTTGTCATCGTATTTCATGCGTTTGGGGACATAGATATCCACACCACCCACCATATCGATAAGTTCTTCAAAAGCTTTAAAATTGAGAACGACTACTCGGTCAATGGCTACATTGGGAAGTACCTGTTCGACAGCTCGTTGCGCTAACTCGGGACCACCTAGTGCGTGATAGGCATTGATCTTTTGGCGCCTGTATCCAGCCACTTGGACAAGGGTATCGCGGGGAATACTCACCGCCCCCACGGAATTCGTTTCGAAATCAAGCCGCGCGACCATCATAAGATCACTTCGAGCAGTAGATTTAACGATTTGCGAATTTTTGACTGTAACGTCGTCATCGCAGCCAAGGATCAAAACCGTCAGTGAATTGGACTGAAAGACATCTTTCGGCTCTTGATTAGTGATTCTATTAATAATCACATTCTTCAAAACCTCAGATTGATTGATCCAACCCATGAGCGAACCGAAAGCCAATGTCACACCCAAAACAAGGACATAGAACGCCATACCAAGTGCTTTCAGAAAGACACTTGACTTCTTTCTGCTTTGAACTTTTTTCTTCTTAGTCGGCTTAGACATGGGTGCGGTGGGAAGGTACAAGCGTACCAGGCAGACTCGACTTGATTTCGGGCAACCTGAACTTACAAACGTTTGAGATAGGACAAGTGTTCCGGCAAATGCAAGAAAATCCGGCACGCTTTGGCGCAACATACACGTAAACTAAGATATGCCTGGGTTGAAACGTGCCTTCACCCTTATTGAACTCCTCGTTGTGATCGCAATTATTGTGATCCTTGCGGCGATTCTCTTCCCTGTTTTCGCCAAAGCCAAGGCGGCAGCAAAAAAAACACACTGCATCTCCAATCTCAGTCAAATCGGGAAAGGGATGGCTCTCTACATGGCCGACTACGACGACATCTTCCCCTATGCTGTCGATCCAATTGATAAGGCCCAGCCCGGCATATGGTCAGCATTCCCCGATTTTCAGGCTCAAATCCCGAACATGCCGTACCTGCATGATGCTCTTGATCCGTATATCAAGAGCCAAGAGCTCTTCCACTGCCCTTCCGATACCGGCACCAATGTCTTGGATGATCGCCCGTTCATTCCATTCACAAATTCACCTTCTGTATATTCGAATTACAAAACGAGTTATTTCTTCCGCACAGAGATTGCCTTCCGAATCTATAGCCAGACCGGATTCCAACTTCCTTCGGAAATCAATGTTCTCTTTGATGCCGCGGGGGATTGGCATGGATCCTCCAAAAAAATGACCGACGATGTTGATACTGAAGAGCTTCTGAAGAGGTTGAAGGAATACAGATACAACACGCTCTTCGGCGATCTCCATGTGAAGAGCCTTCACTACGACGCTCTCGAAGCGGCCTGGAGCATTCAGCTTTGAATTGGTAATCTGCCCCCCGATATGGGGAATGGCAAGCTACTCCGACCCTTTGGAGTGATGATCGATGGGCGCGTCGAGCGCGGGTTAGAAATCCAGCTTGATGAAGCGGGGCGCATCACACATATCGGCCCTCAATCGGGGATGCCGAATCTCAATATCCTGAGCCCTGCATTTGTCAACGCCCACTCTCACCTGGAATATCGAGGAATGCTCGGGCAAATCACCGGCGGAGACTTCTTCTCATTTCTCCGTCAAATCACCGCGCTCAAGCCGGAAGAATCACCTGACTACATCGAGGCGATGTGTCTCCGTGCCGCCCAAGAAAACTTCAATACCGGCGTGGCCATGATCGGCGAGCATACAGACCGCCCTGGATCAGCGAAAGCGATGAAACAGGTTGGCCTGCTTGGAATGCTGTTTCAAGAGGCAATCACTAGCAACGCGCGTGGAGAGGAACAGGAAAAGCTTGAATTTGTGGCAGAAAAGGCGCGTGGCGCCTATGCCGAAAGCCACTTGCCAACTCACGTCAATCCCCACGCTGCATACACAGTTGATCCTAACTCCCTGCGTTTTCTCGCCGAACAAAACACACCCGCAAGTATCCATTGCGCTGAACACACAATCGAAAACGACTTCATCGCTCGGGGTGAGGGTGCAATCGCAGACTTCCGGCGGGAGCAAGGCGTCGACGTCAAACCCCTCGGCCGCTCGGTGGTTGCTTTTCTGAACGAGCTTGGATTTCTACGGCCAACTACCCAATTGGTTCACTGCTGTGATTTAGATGACGAAGACATTTCCTTGATCGCAAAAAGTGGTTCAAGCATCGCGCACTGCCCGCGATCTAATACATTTTTACACTGCAAACCTGCACGTATTCGAGAATTTTTGACTGCAGGCATCACCGTCGGACTGGGCATGGATTCGCCCGCAACTGGCGATCACATCGACTTCTTCGCCGAGATGCGCGCCGCTCTCCAAACCTCCCGAGAGCGCGGAAAACCAGTCACCGCGGAGGAAATCTGGCAGATGGCAACAACTTGGGGAGCAAAATCTCTTGGCACTCCCAATTGGGAAATCAAAGTTGGCAATCGCATCCCACTCATAGAAATAGATGTCGAGCTTGCCCTAGAAACCGAGGATATTCTGGAAAGAGGCACACCAGAAGCGGTCAATTGGATTCTCACCTCAAGCGAAGCAGTATCCTAGCAATCATGGAACTCAGCTACACCAAACTGACCGCCGAGCAGATTGCCCAGCAAATCACCACCACAAACGGCTGGCAAGTCAATGAAGGTGCCCTCACCAAGACATTCTCCTTTGAGAACTACGCAAACGGCGTGCTATTTGGCAATGCAGTGGCGCATATCGCAGATGATTTAAACCATCACCCCGACCTTCTGATTGGCTATGGCAAAGTCACCGTCAGCATGGTCACCCACGATGCGGATGGCGGATTGACTGCGTTTGATTTTGAGCTCGCACGCCGCATCGATCAGATTCCACTCAAAGGATAATCGCTCAAGACCTTTGTAACCTTCTCTGAACCCTGCGCGTATGTATGAGAGTCCTAGGGGTGGGAACCAAGTATTTTTGCCCCGTGTTTTGATGATTACCAGCCCTCTGAAGCAAGGCAAATTATGAGCACATACACGCTGAAACCGCAATCGGAGAGTTCTTTCCAAGAACTAATGGAGCGCACCTACAAAAAGGTGTTCAACCTCGCGTATCGCCTGTCTGGCGATCGTGCGGATGCGGAAGATCTGACTCAAGAAGCGTTTTTCCGTGCTTATCGCGGATTCGATAGTTTTGAAGGGGATCGCCCGTTTGAGAATTGGATTTTCCGAATTGTCACTCGGCTATTCCTCGATATGAAACGTGCCCGCAAACGCCGGGTCAAAACGGTCAGCTCAGATGCCCCGCTCCGCTTCGATGGCGGCGATGATTCCGTTCAATTTGAAAGTGCCGATGATCGTCCCACGCCTGAGGACAATATGTTCAGCGAGGCACTTTCCGAAGAACTCGAATGTGGCTTGAAGCATCTTTCTCCGGAGCAACAAAAGCTGATCTGGATGGCCGATGTCGAGCAGGTTTCCTACGCCGAAATTGCCGAACACTTTGGTGCACCGGTTGGCACAATCCGAAGCCGGCTCCACCGGGCGCACAAGCAACTCCGCAAGGTGCTGGATAAAGTCAAATCTGATCCTTGCATGTGTAGCTAATCAACAATTGACAACAAAAGAAGGCACTCTCATATGAGAGTGCCTTCTTTTGTTGAAAAACGGAATCTTACGCCTTGAGCGCTTCCGCACCAGCAACGATTTCGAGGATTTCCGTCGTAATCGCGGCTTGGCGAGCACGGTTTGCGGTCAGTGTTAGTTCACTGATCATCTTGCCCGCGTTATCGGTTGCGTTGGCCATTGCCGTCATCCGCGCACCGTGTTCCGATGCACTCGATTCCAGCAAAGCTTGGTAAGTAATCGTCAAGAGATACTTCGGCAAAAGCAGACCGAGGAGTTCCTTCGGGCCGGGCTCAAAGAGATAATCCTTTCCACCCAGAGCGGCCGCATCTTCTTCATCGGATTGCGGTGGCTCAATCGGCAAGAGTTGCACAATCTGCGGCTCTTGTCGAATTGGTGAATAAAACTTGCTGTAGCAGAGGTGAACAGAATCCACTTCCCCACTTTCAAACATCTCACGAAGTTTTTCGGTCAGGAGGATGGCGTCTTCCAGAGTTGCGCCTGCAGTCGGAACCGAATGCTCGAACACAACATCGTAATCGCGCTTGCGGAAGAACTGCGCTCCCTTCTTACCGACTGCCAGCATGACAACCGGCTCAGCTTGCTCGCGAATCCATGCTTGCCCAGCTTTGAGCAAGTTGGTGTTGTACGCACCAGCCAAACCACGATCAGCGGTCACAAGAACAATCGCTCGTCGGTTCACCGGGCGGCGATCCAACAGCGGGTGTGATGGCAATTCGCCCGCCGCACCAATGCTCAAGATGAATTCCCGCATCTTTTCGCTGAATGGACGAGCCTCCTCAACACGATTTTTTGCTTTCGTCAAACGAGCCGCCGCAACCAGCTTCATCGCGCGAGTGATTTGCTGGATGTTCTTAGAGGTTCGAATCCTCTGGCGGATTTGCTTCAGCGTTGCCATCGTTCTTTATTCTTGCCTTACCTGATAGACCTCAGACTTCCACCGTATTGAAGGATCCCAGTGCTTCTTCGCAAGCTTTCTTCAGGGTTTCAGCCACGCTGTCGTCCAGCGTCTTGGTCTTTCGGAGTGTCTCAACAACATCAGGATACTTTTCATGCACCAATGCCAGCAGAGCCTTTTCGTAGTTCAAAACGTCATCATTTTCCACGCGATCAAGGAAGCCGTTGGTACCCGCATAGATTGCGATGACCTGATCAGCAACTTCCATCGGAGAAACGAGGTCTTGCTTGAGCAGTTCCACCAATCGGAGACCGCGGCGAAGCTGCATTTGGGTTGCTTTATCCAAGTCGGAAGCAAACTGAGCAAACGCTTGGACTTCGCGGAAGTTCGCCATTTCGAGCTTCAAGCGACCAGCAACGCTCTTCATCGCTTTGACCTGAGCATTACCACCAACGCGGCTAACCGAGATCCCAACGTTGATCGCCGGGCGGACGCCTGCAAAGAACAGATCGGGTTCGAGGTAGATCTGACCGTCGGTAATCGAAATCACGTTGGTCGGGATGTACGCAGAAACGTCACCAGACTGGGTTTCGATAACCGGAAGTGCGGTCAAGGAGCCTGCGCCTCGCTCATCGGAGAGCTTAGCAGCTCGCTCCAGAAGGCGTGAGTGAAGGTAGAAAACGTCACCAGGATAAGCTTCGCGACCTGGCGGGCGGCGGAGCAGAAGCGAAACTGCGCGGTAAGCAACAGCGTGCTTACTGAGGTCATCGTACACGACTAGTGCGTGCATGCTGTTATCGCGGAAGTATTCACCCATTGCCGCACCAGCGAACGGTGCAAGATATTGCATCGCGTTCGAGTCAGAAGCCGAAGCAACAACGATAATCGTGTACTTGAGTGCGTCAAATTCGCGGAGAGTTTCTACAACGCGAGCGACGTTTGCCATCTTTTGGCCGATCGCGACATAGATGCTATAAACCCGATCTTTTTCATCACAAGTCTCGTTCAAGCGAGCCTGGTTGATGATCGCGTCGATACAAATTGCGGTCTTACCGGTTTGACGGTCGCCAATGATGAGTTCGCGCTGACCACGACCAATCGGAATCATGGAGTCAACTGCTTTGATCCCGGTTTGCAGAGGTTCGGTAACCGGTTGTCGATCAACAACACCAGGAGCGTTGACTTCCAGGAGTTGGAAAGATTCTGCTGCGATTGCACCAGCATCGTCAATCGGCTGACCAAGTGCATTGACAACACGACCAAGAAGTGCCTTACCCACCGGAACTTCGATAATGCGTCCGGTTTCTTTGACCGGGTCACCTTCTTTGATGTCGGCGGAATCACCGATCAAAACGGCACCGATTGAATCTTCTTCCAAGTTAAGAGCGAGACCGATAACGCCGCCCGGGAATTCCAACATTTCCCCGACTTGGCAGTCCGGCAGGCCGTAGACGCGCGCAATGCCGTCACCGACTTGCAGAACCGTGCCAACGTGCTCGGTTTCTGCCTTCTTTTCGAAGGATTTCAGTTCTTGTTCTAGGATCGATGTGATCTCTTCTGGTTTGATGGCCATGGTCGTTTTTGGGTTTTCCGAAATCTATGGGTTTATGCTTGTTTCAGCAGGTCATAGAGCATACGCTCTCGAATTCGATTGAGGTCACCGCGGACGGTGCCGTCGAGGACGAAGTTGTCGTAAGCAACCTTGACTCCACCGAGCAAGCTCGGATCAACATGGAATTCCGATTCCACTTTTCGTCCGATTTTCTTTGCAACGACATCAACGATTTTCGTTTTTTGATCATCGCTGAGTTCTTCTGCGCTGGTGACAACGGCGCGGGTGACATTATCATGCTCCCGTCGCAGTTCCGCGAATTCCATACGAACGAGCGAAAGTTCGCTATCGCGGCGCTTCTTGATCAATAGTTTCAAGAAGTCCAGAGTCAATGGGCTGGATTTCCCGCCCAACGCTTTTTCTAGCAAAGAAAGTTTTTGTGCATCCGTTGTGGAAGGCTGACTAAAGAACGTGCGGATCGCATCGCTATTCCGAAATGCCTCGGCAATTGCCGCGAGATCAGAATCAACGTTCGCCATAGAACCATCTTTCAAGGAAGCCTGGAAGAGAGCTCGGGCGTAGCGCTTGGCAATGCGACTGTCAGTCATTAGTTTTTAGCCTCTACGGAAGTCAAAAATTCGTCAATCAACTTGCGGTTGCGATCGCTATCAACGTTTGCACCAAGAATCTTCTCGGTGGCTTGCAGAGAGAGCTTAGTGACTTCGACGCGGAGTTCGGTCATCACCTTTTTCTTTTCTGCATCGATTTCTGCGATGGCAGTTTGCTTATAGTCGTCGGCTTGACGCTGCGCGTCGGCCATCAACGATTTCTTCAGATCTTGTGCTTCTTTGATTTGAGCTTGAATCTGAGCGCGAGCATCTGCCTCAGTGTCGGCGAGTCGCTTTTCGTACTCGCTCTTCATCTGAGTCATCTCTGCGCGCAGAGATTCTGCTTCACCAAAGGTGCGTTCCAGATCATCGGTTCGCGTATCAATGGCAACGTGCAGTGGGTTGAAGAAGAAGAGGTCAAGAACCTTGAAGAGGATCAAGAATACGCCGATGACCGCAATCGTTTTGCCGAGATCCAGAAGAATTCCTTGTTCGTTCAAGGACTCCTGGAACCCGAGCGTCACGTTGCTCGACATATACATTCCCCCATACATCAAGGCGGCACCAACGATGATCATTCCGATCGTCATCGGCGCGCTACTCTTCTTGGGATAGGATTTTTCGCTCATGGGATATTACGGTTGATGAGGAGTCGAGAAAACGCCTGCTTTCGCAGAGTGCTTTCTCAACTCGCTCGACTATCGAACTGAAATCGGGTTACGATCTCAGGGCTTGAACGAGCCAGCACCGACGAAGACGGTAAGCAAGAAGACAAGCTCGACAAACGCAAGTGCGATGAGCATTGGCGTTTGCAGCTTTCCGATTGCTTCCGGTTGTCGGGCCATTCCGTTCATGGCAGCGAATCCGATCAGTCCGAGACCGATACCGCATCCGATAGCAGCGAGTCCGAGTGCAAATGGCAGCATTGTTTCTGTGTTTTCCTTTTGTTTTTGTTTCAGTTTCCTGAAAAATCGTTAAGTTGTGGCTGGGTGAGCGTTAGCTCCCCCCTCCTCGCCGTGTGCGTGATCGGCATGGTCGTCGTGATCGTGATGAGTCACGAGTGACAAGTACACGCAGAAGAGCAAGCAAAAGATCAATGCTTGCACTACGCACGTCAGCATCTTGATAGGCATCAGGAACGCACCGAAAGGCAGGTATTTGACCAGGAAGAGATTGCTTTCCTTTCCAAGTTCGTTCATGGCCGTGGCGGCTTGGTGACCACCGTCAATATTCCCGAACAGCCGCAGGCTAAGGGAAACGTTCTTCATGACTTCGGAAATGAGTTCAATCACGAAGATCATGAGAGTAATGGGGATCAAGGCAATCGGGAGTTTCGGTCCGGCGAAGTGTTTCCAGTGACCGAAGACCCCGTTGGCTTTCATCCCTTCCCACTGGACATATCCAATTGCGAGAAGGGCAATCCCGAGGTTGAAGCTGAGATCAGCAGTTGGTGATGAGGGGAATGCGAGGGCAACCAGGTTGCTCACGAAGATCATCAACCAGAGGGTGTAGATCATCGGCATGTACTTGCGTCCATGCCCGCCGATAATCCCGACGCAGAGATTTTCTACAAAGCCGTGAAGCTGTTCAAAGTACTGAAGCAATCGACCTTTGAAGACTCGATCCTTCAAACCCTTCTTTGCAAATGCCATGAGAATCATGATCAATCCGGCAATTGCGAAGGTGTAAATCATCAGGCCCATGAAGCTGAGCGTGGCATGACCACCATGACCGCCCCCGTGCTCACCACCTGCCTCAGCGGCATGTGTGGTGGCCTCGGCGAGAAACCATTGTGCGTTCAGTACCAGGTCTTGCATGAGTCCTATTTATTGGCTAGTTGTGAAGCAGATGCAACCCATCCAACCGCGGCGGAGTATACCAAGACCAACCCCATTCCGAAACAAGACGGGCCCGGGTCATTTAGGGACGTTCCTACCAGCGAGACGCCAATTAAAAGAGAAATTTTGAGGAAAACCAGGAAGATCATCATTCCTGTCCCCAGCCAACGCTGATCTCCCCCCAGTTTTGCCGCACCCGTCATCAGGCGGACAATCGCCCACAATCCTGCAAAAGAGGCCGCTCCGGCAATCAACCCCATCGATGCGCCCAGGAGCCCCGTTCCTTGGCCCCAAACCCATCCAGAGACTAGTCCGATAAGCAAGACAACGACGACCCATATCGCGAGCTGCTTCTTCATGATTCGCGGTTCTGGCGTTGCAGAACAAACACAACAAAAATGATCCCGCCGATCACGCCGAGCATCGCGAGCCAAGTCGACCAAACGTTTTCTTTTCCGAGCGAGTTATCAATCAATTTGCCGACGAAGTAGCCGACGATGGGTGGCCCCATAAATCCATAGGCGGCGGTCAAGCCCATGCCGGCCCCTCGCGAGACGACACCCGTATCTGCTCTTTGCTCGCGGACTTCATCCTGCTTGGTTTGATATTTCTTGGTCGCTTCTGCCGCGCGGCCCTGCAAGTCGTTCATCCGTCGCTCAAAGTCAGCGTCAGCCGCATCCAACTCTTCTTTTGCGCGCTTTGAGATCGCGTCCAGGGCATCTCCTTCCGCATCCATCGGCTCTTTTTCTTCGTCCGCCATACGTAACCTACTTGTTCACCATGATACGAAATCTTTGCGGGATTGTCACGGGATGCGAACAAGGCTGGTAATATAGTAGACGCAAGTATACAATGAGCGACACTCAAACGGAAACGCGGAAATCCGGGCAGGAAATGGAAGTGCAATTCCTAAAAGGAGTTGGGCCGAAACTCGCCATGATGCTCCGCAAGGTGGGGATTGAAACCGTGGGCGATGTGCTGTTCTACTTCCCGCGCCGCTACGAAGATCGCACCAAGCTTCCGCCGCTCTTCCAACTCAGCCCCGGCGAGGCCCAAACCGTCCGCGGAAGATTGCTCAATGTTTCTTCTCGCCCAACCAGAGGCGGCAAAGTTCTAATCCGCGCGATCCTTGATGATGGATCTGGGCAAGTGGGATTAATTTGGTTCAACCAACCTTGGGTGGGACGCGAACTTCAGAAGATTGAAGGCGAGATTATCGCCTACGGCACAGTCAAGCACGGGCAAAACCGGATGCTGGAAATCTCATCCCCAGAATGGGAGCCGGTCGAAGATGATGACGACGAAGAGCAGTTTGCCCGCCTGATGCCGGTCTATCCGCTCAAAGAAGGCGTCCCTCAGTGGCTGATTCGCAAAGCAGCGAAGTCAGCCATCGAATACTTCTCTCGCGATATCGAAGACCCCTTGCCGGTCCAAGTTCTGAAAGAAGAGCACCTGCGTGATCTGAAGTGGTGCCTCAGACAAATGCACCTACCAGATTCCGAGCGTGATCAATTTGAGGCAAGAAAGCGACTCGTTTTCGAGGAGTTTCTTTACCTTCAACTGGCCCAACAAATGCGCCGGCGAGAAGTCAAGCAGGAAGTGGGAATCTCTTTCCCTATTTCCGAAATCGGTTCGATTGAAGCCAGTGATGCTTCCCTATTCGTGGATTCCGAAGCGGCCAAGCGTGACGTCTGGGAGCAAATCCACGCCATGCTTCCCTTCGATCTCACGGGCGCACAAAAACGGGTCATCGGAGAGATTTTTGAAGATATGGAACGCTCCGCCCCCATGAATCGCCTTGTTCAGGGTGACGTCGGCTCAGGGAAAACCGCCGTCGCTGCATGCGCGATGCTAGCGTCCGTGCGATGCGGCTACCAGACCGCGCTCATGGCCCCCACGGAAATCCTGGCTGAACAGCACGCATACAACCTCAAAAAATTGTTTGAGCCGCTGGGAATCACGGTTACGCTTTTGGTGGGCAAGCAAACCGCGGCTCAAAAGAAGAAAGCGCTCCAAGCGACGGCATCTGGTGAGGCACAAATAGCTGTCGGCACCCACGCTCTCATTCAGGATGGAGTGGACTTCCACAAACTCGGGCTTGTGATCGTGGACGAACAGCACAGGTTCGGCGTCATGCAAAGACTGGCACTCCGGCAAAAGGGTGTCGGGAACCCCGACGTCCTTGTCATGACCGCAACCCCGATTCCGCGCACCATGACGATGACACTCTACGGTGATCTGGATCTCAGCGTCATCGACGAACTCCCGCCTGGACGCAAGCCAATCAAAACTCACTGGAAGCGCACCCAGGATCGCGACAAGGTGTACGGAACCGTGCGCGAACTCATCGGGCAGGGGCGACAGGCTTACTTTGTTTGCCCACTCATCACCGAAAGCCCAAAGATGGAAGTCCAAGCCGCAGAGGATCTGCATTATCGCCTCTCTAACGAGCAATACCCCGACCTGAATGTTGGTTTGCTCCACGGGCAACTCAAGCCAGTTGAAAAGGAAGAGATCATGGAGGCGTTCCGTCGGAATGAACTCCACATACTCGTCAGTACCGTCGTGATTGAAGTCGGCGTTGATGTCCCCAATGCAACCGTAATGGTGATCGAGGATGCCAACCGGTTCGGACTCTCCCAGCTCCACCAGTTGCGCGGGCGCGTTGGTCGTGGCGAACATCAGTCTTTCTGTATCCTCATCGCCGATGCGACAACGGAAGAAGCTCGCGAGCGGCTGGAGATCATGGTCGAGACCTCGAATGGATTCCGAATCGCCGAAAAAGACCTAGAAATTCGCGGCCCGGGCGACTTCGCTGGGACGAAACAATCAGGCTTTTTGAACCTAAAACTGGCAAACCTTGTGGACGATGGCCCAATGCTGGAACAAGCCCGCGCCGCCGCCAATCGAATCCTTGACCGCGATCCAGGGCTCCTACTTACTGAAAACGAAAAAATGCTCTCAGAAGTGCGTAAGCAACGATCGCAGGAAGCACTCGTAGTAGTAAGCTAAATTCATTCGCGAAAAGACACCATGCAGACACCAGAAATCACCGTCCAAGACCTTGATACTGTCCTGAAAGCAGGCAAAAAACCTGTTCTCCTCGATGTCCGGGAGGCAAATGAGTTAGAGAATTCTCGACTCGAAGGGATTGTTCATATCCCGATGGGCGAAGTTCCAGGACGCCTCAGCGAACTCGACAAGAACGCCGAAATCGTCGTCGTTTGTCGAACAGGTGGACGATCTGGGCGCATCACCGATTTCTTGCTCTCCAGCGGGTTCACCAACGTCAAGAACATGGTTGGCGGCATGAACGAATGGGCCTCCACCATCGACACGACCATGACGGTCTACTAAACCGACTTACTTTTTCTTTCGCCGGAAGCTGCGCCGTTTACTCGGCCCAGCTTCTTTCTTTTTCTTAAGCAAGTCAATCGCCATTTCTGGTGTGACGGCATCCGGCTCCGTTCCACGAGGAAGCGTTGCGTTGGTTTCCCCATCGGTGACGTAAGGACCGTAGCGACCCGACATCACTTTGACTTCGCCTGCCATGCCTTCCAATTCGCCAAACGTCTTGAGGGCCTCTGGTGCCTTGCGAGCGTTCTTGGCTCCGCCACTCGCGAGCATTTCTGCAGCCTGTTCGACGGTCATGTTCGCGGAGGCGCGCCATTCTCCGGCATTAGCTCGTTTTTCTCCCGCTTGGAGATACGCTCCGTAACGCCCAATGGCAAGGACAATTTCATCTCCGCTTTCTGGGTGCTTGCCAACGGTAATCGGATACCGCAAGAGCGTCATCAAATCCGTCTCGGAAATCTGGTTCGGGCTCAGATCGGGCGGCAAAGTGATGCGACGAGGCTTTTCACCTGCCTCTTCTTCTGCTTCCGTCTGGGCAACTTCCAGATACGGCCCAAATCGCCCTGATTTTGCAAAGACGCATTGCCCTGACTGAGGATCAACCCCGACGGCCTCCGGCCCTCTTGCCTTTTCGTCGAGAAGTTCCTGGGCTTTTTCTAATGTCAAATCGGCAGGAGCCAGTTCTTCGGGAATCGATGCCGTATTGCCTGTGCCGCCTTCGCCACGTTGCAAGAACGGTCCGTTTCGCCCAATCCGAACAATGATGTCGTCGCCAATCGGCATGTTCGGGAAAGGAATTTCTGGGCCACGTGTTTCGACTTTCTTGGCGATGCCAAGATCCTCACCTGTCCCGTAATAGAACTCTTTGAGGTGGGCAACCATATCGCGCTTATCATCGGCGATATCGTCAAGGCGGTTTTCCATTTCCGCGGTGAACTGGATATCCACCAAGTTCGGGAAGTGATCTTCTAGGAGCTCAGTAACCGCGAAGGCCGTCCATGTGGGGACAAGCTGGTTACCATTCTTGCGGACATATCCGCGATCTTGAATCGTGCCGATGATGCTGGCGTAGGTGCTCGGGCGACCAATGCCTTCTTCTTCCAATCGCCGGACAAGGCTGGCTTCGGTGTACCGCGCCGGAGGCGAAGTTTCGTGGTCTTCGCTGATGACGCCTTGGCAGTTCAATTCCTGCCCCTCTTTCATTTCCGGCAAAATGGACTCTTTATCACCGATCTCTGCCTCAGGATCATCGGAACCCTCAACATATACACGGAGGAATCCAGGGAAGAGGATTGCTTTTCCGCTTGCCGTAAAGGTGCAAGGTCGCTTTTCCGCTTTGACATCAATTTCAACGCGTGTCCGCTCAACCCGGGCGCGCTCCATCTGGCTGGCGAGAGTGCGCTTCCAAATCAGATCGTACAGCTTGAACTGCTCATCGGTCAGCTTGCTTTTGATGGAATCCGGAGTGCGGCTGAGATCAGTCGGACGAATCGCTTCGTGAGCCTCTTGCGCATTCTTCGCTTTACTTTTGAAAACGGGGGGCTTGGCCGGCAGATATTCCTTTCCGTAACGACTACCAATCACTTCTCGAGCTTGATCAACGGCTCTCTTCGCCAGTGTCAGAGAGTCGGTACGCATGTAGGTGATCAAACCGACAGCACCGCCGCCAATGTCGATCCCTTCGTACAGGTTCTGAGCGATCTGCATTGTCCGCCGGGCGGTGAACCCGAACTTGCGGTTAGCTTCTTGTTGCAGGGTCGAAGTCATGAACGGAACCGGAGGATTTTCAACGCCCGGCTTCTTTTCAATTTGGCTGACTACCCACGGCGCGCTTCCCTGCAAAACTTCTGCGAGAGCTTTCGCTTCCTCCGATTCCAGGTGATAGAGGTTTTTGCCCGTCAGTTCCCCTTGATCGTTGAAGTTGCTTCCAATCGCTACCGATTTGGTATCCAATAATCGCAACTTGGACTTGAACTGACCATCTCCTGCTTTCAATTGAGCAGTGACCGAACTGTACTTCGCGGTGACAAAGTCGCGGCGATCTCGCTCCCGCATGACAACGAGCCGCACGGCAATCGATTGAACGCGGCCCGCGCTCAATCCCTTACCGACTTTCTTCCAGAGAAGCGGCGAAAGAGTAAATCCGTAGAGCCGATCGAGAATTCGGCGAGTTTCCTGCGCTCGAACCAGCGATTCATCAACATCACGCGGGTTAGCGAGAGCTTCATTGATTGCTTCCGGAGTGATTTCGTGGAAAACAATGCGCTGTATTTCGGTGCCTTTCTTTGGCTTCAGCACTTCCAAAATGTGCCAAGAAATGCTTTCCCCCTCGCGGTCTTCATCTGTTGCGAGCAGGAGCCGGGTCGCATCCTTTGCTTCTTTCTTCAGGTCAGCAACTCGAGATTTCTTGTCGCTCGTGACAACGTAAACCGCTTCAAAATCGCCCTCAATATTAACGCCGAGCTTCGCCCAAGACTTCCCTTTCACATTTGCAGGGACATCCGCAGCTTTTTCGGGAAGATCGCGGATATGGCCGAAACTTGCCGTTACCTTGTAATCTTTGCCCAAGAAACGACTTATCGTTTTGGCTTTAGCGGGCGATTCAACAATCACAAGGGTCTTCGACATAGCGTTATCCGGCGGCGGCGTTTTACCAAGACAAAATCAAGAGAGTCAAGAGGGTGCCCATCCATGCCTAAGACCACCCCATTCCCACAAAATGATTCATTTTTCGTAACATTCAGGACACTTGGGAACGGTTTATCCGTCAAAATTGTAGGTTCAAATGATGCTGAGGCGATTCCTTCCATTTTTATTGCTCATTGCCGGAGCGCTCCCTGCCCATGCCGAAAAAGAATGGTTTGGGATTTATCTTCAAGGCAAGAAACTCGGCTATTCCTGGAGCGATAGCAAAAAGGACTCGACGCTTGGCAAGGAACTCGAACTCCGTGAATCCGCCACCATCATCCAATCGGAAATGATGGGCAACACCCTGCAAATTGATGTCTTGACTCAAACATGGGTCTCTCCCAGCGGCATTGTCCGAAGTGA
This sequence comes from Armatimonadota bacterium, assembly GCA_020438215.1. GTDB lineage: Bacteria > Armatimonadota > Fimbriimonadia > Fimbriimonadales > Fimbriimonadaceae > UphvI-Ar2. The sequence continues at coordinate 185,196 of JAGQUX010000001.1, forward strand.
TTACAAATCAAACTCTGGCGGACGAATCTTCAATAGTCGCGCAGATTTTCAAGGCGAGAAAATCACTGTCGTCACCACAACCGGCTCAAGCGAGGAAAAGAAGACTCTCAATATTCCTAAAGATGTCCGGCTAATCGACGACACCATGGCGATTTCAAATGACGACCTCAAAGACACCCGCAAAACAGTCGTTTTTGATCCCACAACCGTCAGCCTTGTCGAGATCAAGATTTCTAGTGAAGGCAAACACAAGATCGAATCGCGAGGTGGTCAAGTGGAAGCCAATAAGATCGTTGTCGACGACCCACGCGCCAAGATGATCCTTTATGTCAATGATAAAGGGGAAATGATCCGCGCGGAAGGGCCGCTCGGCATGACGATCATTCCCGAACCAGAAAATGTCGCCAAAGACATGACAACGGGAAGTAATAATGTCCCTGATCTTGCCGCCGCATCTTCAATTCCTGTGGATGGGCGCATTGAATACGCCGCCGCAAAAACGGAACTCGAAGTCACTGGCGTTGACCTCAGCAAGTCCCCGAGCGGTGGACACCAAAAAATCGAGAAATCGGGAGATGGTTGGAAAGTCACCATCACTCCCATCCGCAAAGCGAACACCAGTACAAAGATCGATGTCGCTGCCAAGCAACAACCCAATTGGACAGAGCCTGACACCCGTATCCCGAGCGATAAAGGCATCTTCCGCCTTCGAGCACAACAGATGATCGGGAGCGAAACGCGAGTTATCCCTGCGGCTCAAAAAATCCGCAAAGAAGTCTTGCAGAGAATGCGGGTCAATCTCGGAATTGGAGTGATGCGCGATGCGAGTGAAATCTGGGATTCCAGCGAAGGAGTATGTCGAGATCATGCGATTTTGATGGCAACTCTGCTCAGGTCAGTCAATATTCCAACGAAACTGGTAACAGGACTCGTGTATTACCAAGGCTCATTCCTGTACCATGCATGGGTAGAAGTTTGGGATGGTCAACAATGGGTCGGACTCGACTCAACCAGACCAGATGATTTTTTGACTGCCGGTCACTTGAAAACTGCAGAAGGAACTGTCGGCCAAGCTATGGTCGGGTTCCTGCTTGATGGTGCCAAAGTCAAAGTCATCTCCCCTGATGTCCCCTTCTTGAAAGCTGGGTAGGAAAAGTAAGCTTGTGACGAATCGAGGAAAGTTCTTTGTCATCGCCGTCTTCGCTCTGATGGGAGCGTGGACGACTACGACTTTCCTCCCCCAACCGCTTCAGAATCTGTACGAACGTATGGCGGTTGCTCAAGAGGAAACACCGAATCCCCTTGATGCCCCCAAAAGCCAGAAACCACCAAAGCCTGAAGTCGAAGAAGAATCCACTGGGAATGAGACTCCATCGGTTGGTGAAGAGTCGCCGGGTGACGAACAAGTCGATCCCGCTACTCCCGCAGTAGAGGGCGATGAAACAAACGCCAGCAATGAGCCCACCGACACTCAGGAAACAAAGCCACTGGTGGTTTCTCGCCAGACCCATGATCAACTATCCATGGAAGCCAGAGGTGATGCGCCGATCAATCCAATGGCACTCGGCCTTCTTGGGGCGATGATCGGGGCAGGAATAGGAAGTTTCCTACTGCGACACATTGAAACCGGGCTCAAACATTGGGACAAGATGCCAGGCGGAGATCGCATTACGATCTTCATTGGTTCCTTCCTTGGTTTGATCACCGGGATTATTGTTTCTCTCCCCTTCCAAACCGTATTCCAAGGCACACCCATGGGAAGCCTAGTCACGCTTGGACTTATCCTTGGGTGTTGCGCAGTTATCATCTCGATCTTCCGTCAAACCTCGCAATACCTTCCATGGGAAACGAATCCGATCAGCCGCGTCAAGACGGGGATCAAGGTTCTTGATACAAATGTACTTATTGATGGTCGTATTCTCGACCTGATCCGCACTGGCTTTGTGGAAGGCGAAATCTATGTTCCTAACTTCGTTCTTTTGGAACTCCAGCACATCGCCGATTCCAGCGATGATCTCCGGCGCGCAAGAGGTCGCCGCGGGCTTGATATCCTCAAACTGATTCAATCAGAAGTAGAGGTAACGGTCGGCACCCACGACCGAATGGCGGGAACTGAAAAGGACGAAGTTGATCTTCGCCTAGTGAAACTCGCCAAAGCACTTGGGGCAGATCTTGTCAGCAACGACTTCAACCTGAACCGAGTAGCCAGTATCCAAGAAGTTCGCGTCCTCAATATCAACGACCTCGCTCTTGCGATGCGCCCGAATCTGCTTCCTGGTGAATACCTGGAAGTCAAGCTCATTCGGGAAGGTAACCAGCCAGGTCAAGGTGTCGGCTATCTCGATGATGGAACGATGGTCGTTGTTGAAAATGGCCGCCACCTCATTGGATCAACTGCCTTTGTTCCGGTGACGCAGGTAATTCAAACGGAGCGCGGGAAAATGATTTTTGCTGACGCCGACAACGAACTTGACCCGAGCGAAACCCCGCCTATGCGTAAGCGTTCACGGACGTCAAAATAGAACCTATGGTTTTCGCAATTCTCCTTGCCGCTGGGTCATCGCAGCGCTACGGCGAAAACAAACTCGACCTTCTTCTTGGCAGCTCAACCGTTTGGTTGAAGTCTTTTCACGCGCTTCACTCCCACCCAGAGATTGATGCCGTTGGCGTCGTGACTTCCGCGGAATCCGTGGAACGATATCGGGCACTTGCGCCAGAGGCAGCTTGGGTGATTCCCGGCGGTAGCACTCGGGTGGAGTCTACACAGGCAGGGATTTCTCATTTGCCACCAGATGCAGACATCATCCTCATCCACGATGCGGCCCGCCCCTGGATTGATCACGAAACGATTTCACGAGTGATTGATGGAATCAGGGAAAATGGGGCGGCTTATGCCACCGTTCCCGTCACCGACACAATCCGAAACGGAAACGAGCTACTTGATCGCAATCAGCTCCTTGCTGCGCAAACTCCCCAAGGAGCCAAGCGCGAATGGATCGGACAGGCTTACCAAAACCCTCCTGCCGATGCTACCGATGATGTCGCAATCCTCGCTGCTGCGGGATTCACGGCAATAGCCGTAAAGGGCAACCCAAAGAACAAGAAGATCACAAACCCTGGAGACCTCTCGAGCAACATGGAAATCCGTACTGGACTTGGCTACGACGTGCACGCCTTTAGCACTGACCCGAATCGCCCGATGTGGCTGGGCGGCATTGAATACCCGGAAGACAAACCCGGCTTGGACGGCCATAGCGATGCCGACGCTCTTGTTCACGCCGTTGTCGATGCGGTTCTTGGTGCCGTCGGACTGGGTGATATCGGAGAACACTTCCCTAACACCGATCCGGAATGGAAAGACTGTCCCTCCCTTCGATTTCTGGAGCACGCGGCACATTTGGTGAAAGCGCAAAAGTTTGATATCATTAACGTAGATGCCAGCGTCTTGGCGGAGCGGCCGAAAATCATGCCCCGGAGACGCGAAATGGAAGAGGCAATGGCACAAGCCCTCGGAATCTCCTCCGACCGCGTGAGTGTCAAAGCCACAACGAACGAACGTTTGGGCGCAATCGGCCGCGGTGAAGGCATTGCCGCGTTTGCAATCGCAACGCTCCGGCGAGACAGCTAACAAGCTGGCTCTTACGGAAAAAACATGATCGAAATTCTGGTTCGAAACGCACACGGAAACCTCAACGAAAAGCATCGCGACTACGCAGCAAAAAAACTTGGCAAACTGGATCGATACTTCCGCTCTGCCAGCCGCGTCGAAATCGCCCACATTGAAGAGAAATTAGGTCATCACATAGAAGTCACGGTCTTCGCAGATGGGATTACCCTCCGCGGTGAAGAAACAGATCCTCATGTCCATGCCGCTATTGATAAAGTCGCCGACAAACTGGAAACTCGCCTCCGCAGAATGAAATCGAGGATCATCAAGCGTCATCGAGTTCGCGGAGAACAAAACCCGATGGGTTTGGAAGATGTCTCCATCCCTGATGATGAGATGGAAGAGGATGTATTTGCCATTGCAGAGCACCGGCAGTACGACATGCGCCCGATCTCAGTGGAAGACGCGGCTTTGCAAATGGATCTGCTTGGCGACGATTTCTACGCCTTCCGCAATGTGGAATCGAATGAAGTGGAAGTGCTGTATCGCGCCAAACGCGGCGGCTTTGGCTTGATGAGTTCTGGTAGCTAAACTTGCAAAGGGCACGGCAAAGCCGTGCCCTTTGTTTCCCGACAACACTTGAAGCCGAGTAAACTCAGCTCTGCATGGCGGAAAAATCCCCTCAAGAAATTCGAGAAATGCTTCCGGCACTTCTCGAAGAAATCCACCAGGCGGAATCCATTATCGTTGGGTGCCACCTGAACCCTGATGGGGATGCTTTGGGGAGTGCTTTGGCATTCTCGCTCATGTTGGATCAGCTCGGCAAACCACACGAAGTGCTTTGTCACCATGCGCCCCCACGCAATCTCCAGTTTCTGCCCCATGTTGATCGTATCAAGCAATCCACAGAAACTCAAAGCCCTGATCTGGCTGTCATTCTTGATCTCGAAGCCACCCACCGCCTCGGTTCGCTGGAAGACGTTTTCTTAAGTGCTAAGCGCACAATCGTGATTGACCATCACCAGCCTCACCAAGAGCCAGGTGACCTGCGAATCGTGAGTACTTATTCCCCGGCAACAGCCGCTCTGCTTTGCGATCTTTTCTTTGATTCTGAAATTGAGATCACGCCAGAAATGGCGACCTGCCTCCTCACCGGAATCATCACCGATACCGGCAGTTTCAAGTTCCCTAATACCACCAGCCATTCGATGCACGTCAGTGCAACGCTCTTGGAGAAGGGAGCCAAGCTCGCCCAGGTTTCTGAAGAGGTTTACATGACCAAATCTCGAGCCAGCGTTGAGCTTCTAGGCTACTGCCTCGCTCATATGAAGCTGGATATGGACGAACAGCTTGCATGGACAACCGTACCCAACTCTGTGTTTCAACAAACCGGTGCCACCGACGAGGACACCGAGGGCATCGTGAACGAAATGCTGGCGATTGAGTCCGTACGGGTAGCCGCTATCCTTCGCGAAGGAAAGCCGGGCAAAATCCGTGGCAGCCTGCGATCACGCGGGGCGATTGATGTCAGCCAAGTGGCACGAGTTTTTGAAGGGGGCGGACACAAAAACGCCTCGGGTGTGAGTTTTGAAGGAGACATCTGCGACGCAGAAGAAAAGCTGGTCGCCGAATTGAGGAAATGCTTGGCATAGTCCTCATTGATAAGCCAAAAGGCATCACTTCACATGATGTCGTCTCCCGGCTCCGACGCCGCTTCCAGACGAAACGCATCGGTCACGCCGGAACCCTCGACCCGCTCGCGACAGGACTGCTTGTACTTGCGGTTGGCCCAGCTACGCGCTTCCTGCAATATCTCCCGCTAGAACCCAAAGAATACATCAGCACCTTCAAGTTCGGGCAGACAACCAACACCTTCGACGCCGAAGGCGAAGTCACTCAGACACGTTCCGTTCCCGCGAACCTGGAAGCCGCAATCGCCCATAACATTGACCAATTTCGTGGTGAAATCCAGCAAACCCCGCCAATGTACAGCGCGGTGAAAGTGAATGGTCAGCCTCTCTACAAATATGCTCGCAAAGGCGAAGAGGTCGAGGTCAAGTCCCGCACTGTTTTTATTGAAGAGATGGAACTCCTCGAAATCAACGGCGATGAGGCGGAGTTCCGGATCGTCTGCTCTGGAGGAACTTACATCCGCACTCTCGCCCACGATTTGGGAGAAGCAATCGGATGTGGTGCATACATCAGCCAGTTGGCTCGAACGCAAGTCGGCGAATTCGATATTGAGGATGCTGTCACGCTCGAAGATGTCGGTGAAAGTGACCTGATTCCCCTGAGCAAAGCCCTCAAGCCGATGCCGCTAGAAAGGCTCAATCCCATTCAGATTGAATACGTTCGGAATGGCCGGCAAATCCAGTTCCGCCACTCGCTGACAGCAAAAACTATCGGTTTGACAGACCAAGAGGGCAACGTGATTGGGATTGGACACGTCGTAGGAAATATGGTGCAGCCCGAATGCATCATCCCCGCTGAGGTGATTCATGGAACTGTTTGAGCACAACGTTGACCGCAAGTACCTGCGCGGTCACGTGGCTTGGTTCGTGCTTTGGCTAGTAATTTCTCTTATCGGAGCCTTCGTCCTCAAACCGAGCGCTTACGGGCACGGCACCCACACTCAGCTCGGTCTACCACCCTGCGGCTCTGTACTCCTGTTTGATCGTCCTTGCCCAGGCTGCGGATTGACGACCAGTTGGACGGCGGTTCTCCACGGGCAATTTGGCGATGCCTTCCACGACCATATGTTCGGCCCGATCCTCTATCTCGGGTTCACATTCACGGCTTTTGCCTGTCTGTTTGGATTTATAAAACGTAAACGCTTCCGCCAGGATACAAAGCTTGCCAATGTTGTGCTGTCTTCCGTACTCGTAGTGTTTCTCGTGTACGGAACGATCCGCTTCATCATGACTCCGCTCCACTCGCCGTTTACCGCAAAAAGTTCAATCACCCGCCATCAGTAAGCGAACAAAGCGGGATTTCCTCCGGTATGCCAGAAGAGAATTCTTCCACTGATCTCGCCGGAATGTGCTAAATCCAAAAGCGCAGCAAATGCCTTCCCCGTATAAACAGGGTCGAGCAGGATCCCTTCTTTTTTCGCTAGCAACTCAATAGCCAGATTGCCTGCTTCGCTCGGCGAGCCATAACCCGGCCCCACCCAATCCAACCGAAAATCGAGATCTTCATGAGTGAGCGCGGGGCCGACTCCACCAGCTTGGACATAGCTTTCACTCAACAAGACCATGTCGTCCAGAACCTCCGGTTCGGGATCAACAGCGATGCCGATCACCTTCGTTTTTGAGCCTCGGAAGTAATGTGTCAATCCAACTTGGGTGCTCCCGCTACTACTGGCGGCAACAATGAAATCAAACTCAAAATCCACTTGCTGGGAGATTTCTTTGCCCGCCTCATAAAAAGCATGAACCCCCTGTGGAGAACTTCCCCCCAGCGGAATCACTTTCACTTTCTTACCCTGATCTCGCAACCGAGAGGCTTCCAATTCGATCGCCTCATCCATCGCATCCCAAGTGCCGTCGGGAATCAGTTTTCTTTGGAGCCCCGTCCATTCATCCAGTGCAAGATTCCCGCCTTGCAAACCGATCACCTCATTCGGCTTACGATCCAAATCTTGATAAGGCCGCTCCATACATACGGCCACACACTCAACACCCAGCACCGCGCAAGTTGCCCCCAGTTGGCGTAGGAAATTGGATTGCACCTGCCCACAACTCACCACAACATCGCAACTCGACGCTTTGATTTCGTGAGCCAGATACTGAAGTTTGCGCCCCTTATTCCCTCCCATTGCAAAACCGGTCAGGTCATCACGCTTGACCCAAAGCTCGCAATTTGAACCCGAATCCAGCCGCTCCAAACGGTGGAGGGGAGTAGGCAAAGGAAACAGCGAAATGGACTCGAACGTCACAAGATATATCTTGTCACTGTATTGAGCAAAAAACCAACACTTCTGGGCGGGACGCTCTCCCGAAGCCTGGTAATTTTGCCGAATATAATAAGGAAAATATGGAAAGCGAAGCACCAAAGCGCAATAAACGCATGATGTTCGGATGCATGGGAATCTGCATCGGCATCTTGCTGGCTGTTTGGTACTTCCTCCTCCCAGTCTGGAAAGTTGCTAAAAAGACCGGAATTCTTGATGACAAAGTCATGCGGGAGTACAAAGGTAATTCCATGCAAAACCTGAAAGAGCAACACACCGCATTGATGCTCTACCAGAATTCCGAGGGGATGCTCCCCAACGCCAGTGGATGGATGGATGCCATCTGGCCGTATATGAAAGCCGGTGATATGACCCAAGAAGAAGCGGAAAAGAAACTCCGAAATCCCGCGGTCACCGCAGATAACCCACTCGGATTTGGATACGCCTTCAATGAGAAGCTTTCGGAGGGCTACTCCGACGATTTTGAGAATCCAGAAACCACTCCGCTTACCTTCGATAGTAGCGATATCAACCGCAATGCGAAGGGCAACCCTTTGCAGCTTGCTCCTTCCCCACAGCGACCGGGCGGAAACCAAGCGATCACGCTCGAAGGGAACGTGCAATCGCTGGAAGACATCCTGAAAGGCAAGAAGCCGAACAAATAACTCGGGATTGGAACGGACTTTGCGGGCAAAATGAGTATGGAGCCGACAAGGATGCCCGAAAACCAACTCGATCTCACCACCAGCAAAACAAAGTGGTCAAAGGCAATCTTGATCAAGCGCGTGTTGTGGGGCATCGTCTGGACGCTCTTTTTCCGCCCCTCACCACGAGTTTTCTTTGATAGCTGGCGCGTGTTTCTCCTTCGACTTTTTGGAGCGAAGATCGGACACTCCGTTCGCATCGCCAATACGGTCAAGGTGCTTTACCCCTGGGAGCTAGAAATCGGCGATGGCTCTTGGGTGGGCTGGAATGTGGACATCTACAACTACGCCAAAGTGACGATCGGCACCATGTCCGTTGTCAGTCAATACAGCTACCTGTGCACCGGCTCCCACGATTACGTCAAGCCAGATTTTCCGCTCGTTTTCTTCCCCATCTCTATCGGTGATGGTGCCTGGGTTGCCGCTGATTGCTTTGTCGGGCCGGGGGTGACCATCGGGGATCGCGCGATTGTTGCTTCGCGGTCAGTCGTCACGAAAGATCAGCCAGAAGGAATGATCTGCGCTGGCCATCCTTGCAAACCGATCAAAGAACGTCCGCCCATCGATTAGTCTGCCTGGTACGCTTGATCCCGTAATGATCCAAGCGATCCGGTGGGATGACGGCAAGCTTCACCTCCTCGACCAACGCCATCTTCCGCACAAGGAAGAATGGCTCACCCTGACTACATGGGAAGAGGTTCGCGACGCCATCCGAGATATGGTCGTTCGGGGTGCTCCAGCGATTGGAGTGACTGCCGCATACGGAATGGCCATTGCCGCCCGCTCTGGCGATGACCTCCGCCAAGCCCACGATGGTCTTGCCGCTAGCCGACCAACCGCCGTCAACCTGTTTTGGGCGTTAGAGCGCATTGAACAACTGGAATACCACTCTCCGGAGGCAATTGAGAAGGAAGCCATCGAAATAGAAAGCGAAGATCGAGCACTTTGCCAACGCATTGGCGAACTCGGAGCCGCTCTCGTCCCTGAACACGCTCGTATCTTGACGATCTGTAACACCGGCTCCCTTGCTACCGCCGGCATTGGCACTGCGCTCGGAATCATCCGCACTGCCCACGTGCAAGGCAAGGTACAGCATGTGTATTCCTGCGAAACTCGGCCACGCCAGCAAGGGCTCAAGCTCACCGCCTGGGAATTGCTAAGGGACGGCATCCCTTTCCAAAGCATCCCGGATTCTGCGGCCGCGTCACTTATGCAAGCGGGAAACGTTGATTTTGTTGTTGCCGGAGCCGACCGCATCGCCGCAAACGGGGACTCTGCCAACAAGATCGGAACTCTGATGCTGGCCATCTGCGCCAAACGGTTTGACATCCCTTTCGTCATTGCCGCACCAACAACTACAATCGATTCGGAAATGCAAACGGGGGCGCACATCCCGATTGAAGAACGGGACCCAAGCGAACTCACAGAGGTGGATCGTCGCCGCATAGCCCCGGAAGGATGCCCCGTTTTCAACCCCGGATTTGATGTCACACCCGCTGACTTGATCTCTAATATCGTTACGGAGCTTGGGGTGTTTTCTTACCCCTACAATTTCTCATGATTCCCGGCTTGCTCACCACTGCTATCCAGCCCGACCAACGTCCAAACGTCGTGCTCTTTATCGTGGACGATCTGGGGTGGCAAGACCTCTCAATCCCCCTCCACACCGAGCCAACCGAATTCAACAAGCGGTATCAAACGCCCCATCTTGCCGAGCTAGCGAAAAACTCCATGATCTACACACGGGCGTATTCAGCGAGCCCGGTCTGCACCCCAACGCGCACATCGATCATGACAGGGAAGAACCCAGCGCGAACCCATATCAGCTACTGGACTCTGCAAGGCGATACTTCCGCCAATGATCCCAAAACAAAACCCCCGGCGTGGCAAATGGAAGGGTTACTCCCAAAGGATGGGCCGTTCCTTCCCCAAATCTTGAGCGATTACGGATACAAGACCATCCACGTTGGAAAAGCGCATTTCGGGGCCATCGGAAAGTACGCCGCCGACCCGAAAGCGATTGGTTTTCAAGTCAATATTGCCGGACATGCAGCAGGTGGCCCGGGGAGCTTTTATGGCACTCATAATTTCAGCACTTCCCTGCGGCAAGGCAAACCTTCTGAGCCGAGCGTCTGGGATATCCCTGGATTAGAAGAGTTCCATGGCAAAGACATCTATTTGACGGAAGCACTCACGCAGAAAGCGTGTGATGTCATTCGAGAATCGAAAGGCGATGGGAAGCCGTTCTTCATGAACTTTGCCCCTTATGCCGTCCATGCCCCGATCATGGCGAACAAGCGCTACCTTTCCAAGTACGCGGGCCTTGATCAGCGAGAAGCCGCTTACGCAACCATGATAGAAAGCTACGATGCGGCGATTGGCGACCTTGTTTCCACTTTGCAAGCGACGGGCGAATACGACAATACGGTCTTCATTTTCACCAGCGATAACGGTGGACTCTCTGTCCACTCCCGCGCGGGCAAAGACGATCGGAACGCTCCACTTCGGGGCGGGAAAGGGAGCATTTACGACGGCGGGATTCGGATTCCGCTCATCGTCCACCGTCCGGGCAAGCCAGCCGGGCGAACGGATAATCGAGTCGTTAGCATGGACTTGTTCCCTTCGATCCTCGGCTATGCAGGAATCAATTCTGTGGATTCAGTGGATGGTCGCCGTATTGAAGTCGAAGGTGATCGCCCGCTCCTGTTCCATATGCCCCACTTCTGGGGAGTGAACGCCCCTGGAATTGAGCCGTTCACCTCTTTGATCTGGGGAAGGTACAAGCTCACCTACACCCATCGCGATTTGGGTTACCAACTGTATGATCTCCAAAGCGATATTGGTGAGCAGAAGAACATAATTGGCTCTGCCAGCCGTGATCTTAAGATCAAGATGATTGGAGCCATGTCACGTGAACTTCAACGCATGAACGCCCAGATGCCGATCAGCAAAGAAACCGGTGAACCTATCCCGATGCCGCGAACCCAATGGAGCAGCAACTGATGAACATGGTCGAACTCATTGCTAAGAGGCGAGAGAATCAGACTCACACTTTTGAAGAGTTGGAGTTCATCGCCAACGGTGCGGCGCAAGATTCCATTCCTGACTACCAACTTGCCGCTTGGCTTATGGCTGCGTTTTTGAATCCGCTGAACCTCCAAGAGACCGCCTGGCTCACGAAAGCAATGGCGGAAAGCGGCGAGCGGATTGATCTCTCCGGGCTTCCCCACCCTTGGCTTGATAAGCACTCCACCGGCGGGGTGGGTGATAAGACGACTCTCGTCTTCCTCCCGATCATGGCGGCGTGTGGGCTAACCGTCGTCAAGATGTCCGGTCGCGGGCTCGGAATCACGGGCGGGACGGTGGATAAACTCGGTGCGATCCCCGGTTTTCGGCTCGATCTCAGTCCGGAAGAAATGAAGGCGCAAGCCAACAAGATCGGGCTCGCCATCACAGGACAGACACCGCGTCTTGCCCCCGCTGATGGGCGATTGTACGCCCTCCGTGATGTCACCGCTACCGTTCCGAGCATCCCTCTGATTGTCAGTAGCATCCTCAGCAAAAAGGTTGCTGGTGGGGCCGATCATGTGGTCTTTGATGTCAAGTGTGGGGCGGGAGCGTTTATGAAAACTCCTGCTGACGCGCAGGTTCTTGCCAGTCAATTGGAGCAGGTGGGGTGCGAGCTCGGTCTCAAAGTCCGCGCCCGCATCACCGACATGGACGAACCGCTCGGGCGGTGTGCTGGAAACGCTTTAGAAGTCAAGGAGGCAATGGCTGTCCTCCGGGGCGAGGAGCGGGGGCGCTTCCGCGATCTTTGTTTTGGGCTGGCAGCATCGGCACTCGAGCTGACGGGGATTCCGAATGCTGAGCAAAAGGTGATGGATGTCCTTGATTCCGGAGCTGCACTGGAGAAAACGCGGCAGTGGATGGAAGCTCAGGGAGGCGACCCGAGTGTCTGTGATTCCGATGATTGGGGGCACGCTCCAGTCACTGAGACGGTGGAATGGAGCGGTGAGCCAGGCTGGGTTTCTGACTTGGATGCCGAAGCCGTCGGGCTTGCCGTGATTGATCTCGGAGGCGGACGCAAGAAGAAGTCCGACGAAATCAATCCTGCGGTGGGAGTTGAGTGCATAGCCAAAGTCGGCGACCAAGTTGAAACTGGTCAGACAATCTTCCGAATCCACGCCGCGAACCAAAGTGATGCCGAGCAAGCTAAGCAAAGACTCGCAACCGCGATCACCTCGCAAAGCAATCAACCAGAGCCCAAGCCGATCTTCTTCAACTGAGCGTTATTCGTAGAAGATCACCCAGGTTTTGAAGTCGTTCGTGAACTCTTCAAAACGGTGGTCTTCATGCTTGGGGACATAAATCAGATCGCCAGGCCCGAAATGCACCACTTCGTCGCCCTTGCGGAACCTGCCAGAGCCGGAAATCACAAGATAGACTTCATCGCGATCATGGGGAGTCTGCTTGTCGCGCTTATCCGGAGCGTAGAGTTCAATTTGGATATTCCGATCCTGAAAGACCTCTGCGAAGGGCGTGTTGGCGACCGCTTCTGACATCGAAGCCCAAGTCTTCTGCCAGACTGCACCCTCAACCATCGTGGCTCGGAAGTACGCCACTGCCTCTGGATGATCCGATGGGTTCGCGGCAAAATTGTCACGGCATCCTGGGTTACAGAAGCCCACGGTTTTGCCTTGATACTCGGTCAGGGAATCGGCTTGAACCGGGTCACCGCTAAAAGGACAAAGCTTGTTGGTGCAATCCTCTAGCTTGAGGTCGCTCATGGCTCTACTCAATCTCCCGCAGAGCTTCTTCGAGTCGTTCGGTGGGGAGCCCGATGACGTTGTTCACGCTCCCTTTCACTTCGGAGATGAACGGCCTTGCCCCGCCCTGTAATCCGTATGCTCCCGCCTTGTCCATCGGCTCACCGGTAGCGATGTAAGCCCGGATTTCCTCAGCGGACATTTGCTTGAATGCCACTTCACTTGATTCTGTGAAGGCGTGAAACCCTTTCGGCCACTTGATGCAAACGCCAGTGATAACGGTATGGGTTTGCCCGGAAAGCTCACCCAGAATCCGCGCCGCATCGCCCTCATCGGTTGGCTTGGTGAGTTGCCGCCAGCCATCACCGTCGGGGAGAGCCACAACCGTATCTCCGCCAATCACGAGAGAATCTGGATGCTGGGAGTAGACGGCAAACACCTTCTCCTTGGCCAGCCGCTGAGCGGTGACAAACGGATCGGGATCAGTGAGGGCGTCTTCATCTATATCCGCGGAAATCACCTGAAAATCAGAGATCAATTCCTTGAGCAGGTCATGTCGGCGCGGAGATGCACTTGCCAGGATCACTGGGTAATTCACTGAGAACATTACTTGTCATTGTGACCCCAAGTCTCTCACCCGACCCAGGTGTAAAATAGCCGCGTGGCCATCCCCTTCGTCGACCTGAAAGCCCAATACCACGATGTCAAAGACCTAATTGACAGCTCGATCCAAGAGATTTTTGAGTCTGGCGGGTACGTCCTCGGCAAATATAACAAGAGCCTGGAAGAGACTGTCGCCAATAAGCACGGAGTCGAGCACGCGATTGCGGTCAATAGCGGTACCGATGCCCTCCGAATTGGGATGCAGGCGTGCGACATCCAGCCCGGCGACGAGATCATCACCACTGCCTTCACATTTGTCGCCACGGTGGAAACGATCGTTCAACTCGGGGCCGTGCCGGTGATGGTGGACATCAACCCTGACACCTTCGATATTGATATCAGCAAAATCGAAGCGGCAATCACTCCACGAACCAAGGCGATCATGCCAATCCACCTATTCGGGCAGTTGGCGCAGGTCAAAGAAATCAAAGCGATTGCCGAGAAGCACGGCTTGATGGTGTTTGAAGATTCCGCTCAAGTGATCTACGCCCATCACGACGGCGTTTACACCGGAAACTGGGGCAAGTTCGCCGGAATTAGCTATTACGTCACCAAGAATCTCGGCGCAGCGGGCGATGGCGGGATGATCCTGACCAACGATGACGAAGTCGCACGGCGATGTATCAGTCTCCGCATTCACGGTATGGGGCGCGAACGCTACTACTACGACGAAGTGGGCTACACCAGTCGTATGGCGGAAATCCAAGCCGCCGTTCTTGCCGCCAAGATCACCAAGCTTGATGAGTGGAATGTCCGGCGCAACGAAATCGCCGCCCAATACAATTCGGCTCTCGCGGATTCAGAAATCATCGCTCCCGCAACGCATGATGGCAACTACCACGTCTGGCACCAGTACACCATTCGACACCCCCGCCGTGACGATTTGATGAAGTATCTGGGTGAGCAAGGCATCCCGAGTGCGATCTTCTATCCTGTGCCGCTCCACCTTCATGAGCCGTATGCGCAGTTCGCCAATGGCGAGGGCTCATTCCCCGTGACCGAGCAAGTGAGCAGAGAATGCCTCAGCATCCCGGTGAATCAACACCTGAGCGATGAGCAAGTCGCCACGATCATCCATGCCTTGAAATCGTTCGTTGGCGAAACCAGCGCAGTTTGATCGACGAACGAAAAATCCCCGCCTGATATTCAGGCGGGGACTTTTTGTGCTTCAAGATCGGAGCTTATGCGCCGAACGATTTCTTCGTGTCAGCGATGAATTTCTTGATGCTCGCTTGCTGAGCTTTTGGCTCGTACTTGTCAGCCAAAGCTTCTGCTTTGGTGATCCATTCCATAGCTGCATCTTTCTGGCCCATTCCGAACAAAACGCGTGCATGATAAGCCGCTGCCAATGCTTGCTTGGATTCTGCTTCCATGCCTGCACATGCTTCGGACATCTTCGCCACTTTTTCTTTGCTTTCGCTCGTCATTTCTTTTTTGCCGACCAGATAAGCCGCCATGCTACAAACGGTGCCATGATCAACGATCTCGGTTTTGCCGGCGTACTTTTCGAGGACACGGACTGCAAAGTTAGCTTCACCATTGATTGCCGCATAGAGTGCTTGTTGCGCGCCCATCTTTTCGACAATCTTGTCGAAGGCATCCATGTCACCTGCTTTTGAAATCTTGAGCACTTCAGCTTGTAGAGCGGCCGCTTCGCGAGCCTTTGCTGCTTCCGCATCGAACTGCTTTTTGAATGCTTGCAGATCCCAAGTCTTCGCAACGATTTGCTCAAGTGGCTTATCCATGGAAGCAGGGTGACCGATCCAAGCGATCAAGCCTTCTTCGTTCACGATGAATGCACACGGAATACCGTTTCGGCCTGCAGCTCGCATCCAAGTGGTCGAAATGGTGTCTTTGTCATCGTCAAGAACGATGTTATAAGCCATCTTGTCGCCTTGCTTTTCAACGAATTCGTTGACGCGCTTGACGTGAGCGTCTTTATCCGCATCGCCTCGATAATCCCAGGTGTTAACACTCACCGTAGTGACTTGACCTTCGTACTTCGCGGTCAGGTCGCTGAGGTGGGGGAATACAGCGATACAGGGGCCACACCAGGTTGCCCAAAATTCGACGATGTACATCTTGCCCTTTTCGAGCTTCGAGACCTTTTCACCTTTGATGAAGCCATCAACCGGGAATGCCGGCGCGGGATCGCCAATGGTTAGGGGTTTTAGTTCTTGCGCAAATGCGGTTGAGGCCAGCGCAAGCAGTAGGGGGAGAACAAACCGCTTCATGTCAACCGTATTATAATGCTTTGAACCTACTTTGAGTTCCGACAATCGCTATTATTCAGCGTGACAATCAAAAAAGTGGCGTCTGACCACTTTCTAAAGCGAGAAGAAACTGCTTGCGCCAAATGCCTCCGGCGTATCCACAAAGATCGCCATCCGCACGGACAATTCGGTGGCATGGCACAAGAATCGAGACCGGATTATCTCCATTCGCCTTCCCTACCGCACGCTGACCATTCTTGATCGCTAGCTTCTCAGCCAAACCCGAATAGGAGAGGGTCTGCCCAAACGGGATCTCTTGCAATGCCGCCCAAACCTGTTTTTGGAAGTCAGTTCCCTTCAACCGGAGTGGAACCGAAAACTCTTCGCGCTGCCCATCAAAGTATTCGCAGAGTTCCGATTTGAGTTTCTCGAGAAACTCGTCGGTTCCTTGATCAATGTCTGCACCCAGGCGATTCTTCGCGAAAGCCCAGCCCGAATCGCTCTCCTTATGGCCCGGATATCCCAACCAGCAAATCCCGCGATGATCCGAAACGGCAATCAATTCTCCGATCGGTGATGTGATCGACATTCCTATGAGATTGACTTCCGGTACTTCGATTGAACTAGATTCAGGTTCAAAATCGAAGAGAGATTCGGGCACGGCGACGCTCACTAAGATGTTGAGACGGATAGGGGCTCCCAAGTGTTGCGGGGCCCGAGCTTGGCACGTCTATTGCTCGGAATCAAAGTGCATCTCTGCCACAATAGGCAGTAGCCCAGCATTTTTGTCGGTATGAAAATCACCATGATCACCACACTTCTTGCAATTGCATCCCTCACTTTCACCGGATGCAAGCCCGGCCCGGATTTGACCGGTTCAACCAAAGTGGGCGAAGTCAAAATCGAACTTCCGGACACTGAACCCGTAGTCGCTCCATCTGCGGATGCCGCCGAAGAGGCCAAGTCAGTCTTGTTGGTGATCAATAAGGCAAGCACTGAAAGTGTTGAGATTGGTGCTTACTATCGCATCAAGCGGCAAATCCCGAAAGAAAACGTGCTGATGATTTCGGTTTCCCGAACTGAAAACGTCAGCCGATCAGAGTACACCAGTGGAATTGAAGCACCGATCAAAGAAGCGATCAAGAACAGCAAGAACAAGATCAACTACATCGTTTTGACCAAGGGGACTCCTATTCGATTGGAGAACAATGCCGGCTTTAGCGTCGATGGTCACCTGGCTTCCATGAACCTCCCGATTCAACCAATCGGTGAACTGAACAAAGAGAACATCACGCGCTCACAGAACCCGTATTACGGATCTACGGAGCGATTCTCCAGCGAGAAATGGAATATGTACTTGGTCACGCGGTTGACCGGATACACCGTCGAAGATGCCAAGAAGCTAGTCGATAATTCGCTCGCCGCTAAGCGAGTCGATGGCCCATTCTTCCTTGACAAAGCTGGCAACCGAACCTCCGGTGGCTACGGTCAGATGGAGCAGATGATGGAGCGTTCTTATGAAAATCTCAAAACCAAAGGCTTCGATGTCCAGATTGATCGCGATAAGGATTACATCCTCCCTGGTCGCCCGTTGATGGGTTACTGCACCTGGGGCAGCAATGATGGCGCATTCAACCTGGACACCTACCGTAAGGTCAAATTCCTACCCGGCGCAATCTGCGAAACATTCGTTTCCACCAGTGGACGCACTTTTGAGCCAACAACCGGCGGACAGTCACTCATCGCGGATCTCATCAAGAACCAAGTGACCGGTGTGAAGGGCTATGTCAGCGAGCCATACACCTTCGCGCTTGCCCAACCAGACATCCTCTTTGATCGGTACGTCGAAGGATTCAACCTTGCCGAAGCGTTCTATGCTGCGAGCCTGGTCATCAAGTGGAAGGACATCGTGATCGGTGACCCTCTCTGCCGACCATACGTCAAGAACTAAGCCACGAGCTTCATCATCGGTCGGCGCAGAATCCAGATCAATACGGGTGCGCCGACAATGGCGGTGACTGCTCCGACAGGCAGTTCCGCGCTAGGGATAATCCGTTGAGCGGCAAGATCGGCAAGCCCAAGAAGCATGGCTCCAATACTTGTCGCAATCGGCCAAACCTTGCGGGTATCTGCTCCCAGCCAGCTCCTAGCGATATGGGGAGCGACCAACCCCACCAAGCCAATAATCCCTACCGTTCCCACAACAAGAGAAACGGCGAATGCCCCCAGCCCCAGCACCCAAAAGGACAGCTTCTTGACATTGATCCCCAGGCGCTCAGCCAAAACGTGATCAACGGCAATGACATTGAGTTGCCGTGCCGTAAATCCCAGCAAGACCTTCGAAATGATGAGCGCGACGGCAAGGACAATCACCTGTTGAAAATCCATCGGCGTGAGACTCCCCATCAGCCACCGCAAAACCTGATTCGTGTCTTCTCCGCTAGCGAGCAGAACCACCGTCATACACGCGGAAAGAATCTGACCCACCACAATCCCACCAATTAAGAGCCGGAGCACATCTAGCCGCCCCTTCGACCAACCAATCAGCATAACGAGGCCAAGGCTGAGCATTCCCCCAATCGTTGCGACCATCGGAACAAGCAGTCCATTCATCGCGAGCCCAGCACCGGAAATCAACGCGATTGTCCCGAATAGCCCTGCCCCACTTGAAACTCCCACGACGTAAGGCTCGGCGAGTGCATTGCGGAAAAATGATTGAAACGCTGTCCCAATCGCCCCAAGAACTCCTCCTGCCAAGATCGCGGCAATTGAGCGCGGCAAACGAATATCCCAAAGGATTGAGTTGGCCATGCTCTCCCCGCCAGTTGGCCCACGGAGCAGCTCGGCGATGATCTCGCTGGGGCTGAGCCGAACAGACCCTCCTAACCCAACATGAAGCAAGAAAACTAGCACAATCCCGCCCAAGCAGCAGAGCAATGGGAAAGTCAGCTTAGGACGGTGCACGCCCCTGATGTTACTCCGGTACAATCGCCTCGGTGACCAAACCCGGACTCGCTCACTGGACAAAGCTTCTTAAGCCATCGCCAACTCTGGCTATGACCACGCGAGCCCGCGAACTTCAAGCCCAAGGCATCAACGTGATCGCCTTTGCGGCTGGCGAACCCGATTTCAACACCCCTTCTCCGATTTGCGAAGCAGCAAAAAAGGCCATTGACGATGGTCACACCAAGTACGGCCCAAGCCGCGGATTCCCTGCTCTCCGCAACGCCATTGTCGAAAAAGTCGCTCGCGAAAATAAGTTTCAGACTGATTTGAATCAGATCGTAGTGTCGTGTGGGGCAAAGCATTCGCTCTACAACACCTTCCGCGTTCTCCTTGATCCGGGCGATGAGGTCATTCTGCTCGCTCCCTATTGGATGACTTACAAGGATCAGGTGCTTTTGAGCGGCGGGGTTCCTGTGACAGTTCACACTGATTCGAGTAACAATTTCTCCCTTGATGTGAATGCGGTCAAAGCGGCAATCACACCGAAGACAAAGGCCATTGTTGTCAATAGCCCGTGTAACCCGACGGGGACAGCCTTCACTCGGCAAGAAATCAAAGAGCTTGCCGCGCTCGCCATCAAACACAATCTTTGGATTGTCAGCGACGAGATTTACGAGCATCTCACTTACAATCACGAGCACACCTCGGTCGCCACGCTCGGCAAAGAAGTCGCTGAGCGAACCATCACCATCCTTGGTTGCAGCAAAAGCTACGCGATGACCGGATGGCGGATCGGCTTTTCCATCGCTCCTCCTGAGATCACCAGCGCAATGGCGAATTTCCAAGATCAGGTGACCAGCAACGCCACCAGCATTGCTCAATACGCCGCTGTTGCCGCGCTAAACCTCAATCCAGAGATTATTGAAGGTATGCGTTCGGAGTTCGAGGCGCGCAAAGACTTGGGGCTGGAAATCATCCACTCAATCCCTGGCGTGAAAGCCGCTGATCCCAAAGGTGCATTCTACTTTTTCATCGACATTCGTGAGCACCTCGGCGGAGATTGCCCCGACGATCTGGCATTGGCAGAAAAATTGCTAGATCAAGCTCACATTGCCACCGTTCCTGGTTCTGTTTTTGAAGCCGACGGGTTCCTCAGACTCAGCTATGCCTGTAGCCGCGCCGAACTCACCGAAGGCTTAAACCGATTGAAGGGGGCATTGACATCCTGACCGTGATCATCCCAAAAGCGATTCCGCTCAAAAATGAAGAGCTTTTCAAACTTGCCATGCGACACCGTTCGGCGGCAAGCGATCCTGTTCATGATAGCTACGAGCGTTTGGAGTTCTACGGTGATGCCGTATTGAGTCTCGTCATCGCGCAGTATTTGTATGAGCATCATCCAGATTGGGATCAAGGGATGATGTCCAAGGCGCGATCCAGCGTTGTTCAAGAAGCACCGCTTGCGGAAACTGCTCTCAAGCTCGGGCTAGACCAACTTCTTGAACTTGGCCCAGGCGAAGAATCCACCGGTGGGCGCGAGCGGCCAGGCATCCTTTGCGATATTTTTGAAGCGGTCATTGGTGCTATCTATATCGAAAGCGGACTTGAAAAAGCGAGGTGGTTCATCCTCGAACAACTCCACGGATTCCTGGCTCAAGTCAGTAGCGGCGACATCAGTCCGAACGACTTCAAATCCCGTCTTCAAGAGATTGCTCAGGCCATGTGGCGACTCACGCCCACCTATCGCCTCACAACTGAAAACGGGCAAGCGCACGATAAACGCTTCTCGATGCAGGTTCTCTTCGATAACGAAGTGATGGGCGAAGGTCACGGGCGATCTAAGAAAGAAGCCGAGCAAAGCGCGGCCAAAGATGCCATCGAAGTGATCGAACGGGCCAGACGCCTCAAACAAGATCCACAGGGCTTCGACCTTATCTGAACCTAGTCCAAACGTTCGCCCCGTATTTTCACCAATTCTTGTGATCCTGCGAACAAACTCCCCTCAAACGGCTTCATAATAGGAACGATTCTGGGTATCCAGATCAATTTTTTGATTTTTTGAGGAAAAAACAAATAGCTTTGGCACGCGTTTTGCGTTCCATTTGTTTCGGAGTGGGTTTTTATGTGCAGAACTCTCTATAAATTGTCGGCCCTAGTTGCCATTATCGCCGTCGGAGCGGTCGCCTTTGGGCGAACCGAGCCGAACTCGTTTTTGAATACCAACGCTCGCACGGTATCCGCGCTTGTCAAACAAGTCAAGTCGGATAAAGAAGTGATGAGCCGGTACACCCGACACTTTGGTATGACCGAAGATGAAGTCGTTGCTTTCATGAGCACCCTTCACATGGTCAAAACAACCGAAGATTCGGTCTACTTGATTTACAACGTGCCGGAATCGGAAGAAATCCGAGCGCGAGCCATCCTCTACCGAAAGGGAACGGAAATGTGGGCAGACCAAGATGGCAATTACGTCCTTAAAGTCTCCTGCGGTAACCCCGTTCTTCGCGGTACCGATAAATCCAATGTTGCTGTTTCTGCTCCATTCAATGCAGAAATGACCCCAGGAACCTCGATGTCCAGCGTTGCGGCGGAAACCATGCCGGTTCCCCCAACCAGTTCGACCCTTCCGGTTGATATTGAATCCAGCGCGTTGCCGTTCACTGCGGCTCCCCCGATGGATATCACGAGCATCGCATCTGCCGCTCGGTTCAACCCAGGCTTCCTTCTGCCGGTTGCGGCTGTGCCATTCCTTGTGGATGGTGGCAACGATCCGGTGCCGGAGCCAGCAACTATGACAATCCTCGCTGCCGGTGGCCTCATGATCGCCGCACGCAAGCGACGTAAGAAGTGAATTCTTAGTAAAACCACTTCCAGAAACAACTAGCAATCATCAATCAAGCCCTCTTGCAAATCGCAAGAGGGCTTGAATTTTTTTGTTCAGTACACCGGAATCTCGCTCGGTGGCTCACCATTAAACGAGTGATGACCGCCCTCGGTAATCGTCACGATATTCTCAATCCGGACGCCGAATTCACCCGGTAGGTAGATCCCCGGCTCAATGGAGAACACATCCCCCACTTTGAGTTCAATCTGCGAGTTCGCAACAATGTACGGCTCCTCGTGAACTTTCAACCCGAGGCCATGCCCCACCCGGTGAGTAAAGAACTCGCCGTAGCCTGCATCCTCGATCACTTTACGGGCGGCAGCGTCTACATCCCCAGACATCACGCCAGGCTTCAGCACGGCTCTAGCCGCATGGTGCGCCCGCAACACAACATCATAGACTTCCTTCGCCTTATCGCTCGCTGAACCCACAGCAAAGGCTCGAGTCGTGTCGCTGTGATAGCCGTTGACCTTGCATCCAAAGTCCACAATCACAACATCGCCTTCGCGGAGCACCGTGTCATCAGTGTGGTGATGAGGCTCTGCCCCATTCGGGCCAGCGGCAACAATGGAGAAAGCCGGTATCCCACCTCTCTTTTGCATTTCCGCTTGGAGCATCTCACCCAGATCGTTCTCAGTCATGCCCGCTTTGATATTGCCAGTGATGGCAGCAAGAGATTCATCCGCAATGCGCCCAGCTTCATCCAGTTCCTTGATCTCGGCTGGCCCCTTGGTGCGATTCAACTGCCCGGGATAGATTGACCCTGGCACCAGTGTCATCGCGGGAAGAGCGCGTTGGATTTGCAGCACCAAACTCGCGGGCATGAAATCGTCCACCGCCAGCTTGTTGTGAATCCCAAACTCTGTCGCCAACGCCTGCAGCTTGGCATCCACAATTTCGCCATCCCTAATCGGGCGGATGTCTTCAATCCCGGCGCGAGCAGCTTGATTCACGCTCAACATTGGGCAGAGCAGAACCACTTGCCCCCGGTTGCTGATGGTCAATGCCATGAAGCGTTCCGCCGCTCCCTCGTTGAATCCGGTCATGAATTCCATATCCACCGGCGAATGGAGCATCACCGCATCCACCCCCGCCTGCGTCAAGACTTCGGCAAGCCTTTTGATCCGATCTGCATAAAGTTGGGCCAACATGTCCCGAAAGTATGACTGAGAGGTGCTCGGGATCGGGTATCTTTTTCCTCGGTTTGCCGGATCGTCTAATGGCAGGACAGCGGTTTTTGGTGCCGTCAGTCTAGGTTCGAATCCTAGTCCGGCAGCCATATGAAATTCAATTTTCATATGGCTCTTATAATTTTTGTGCTAGCCTTCTTAGCGTTCCATGGTTCCTAGCTTCATCCACTTCATGAAACCCGTGATGCTGATCATTGCGGAGAATCCAAAGATCCATAATAGCGACGTTGCTGAAAAAGCAGCAATTGCACTTAATCTATCAGAAGAAGATAAAGCTGACACTATCAAATCTGGGCGTCCGAGATACATTGATCGGACATTATGGAGTTTGACTTATCTTAGACAAGCGAAGCTAATTCACACAAACAAAGGGCATAGTACGATTACTGACCGCGGGGCAAAACACCTTAATAATCTGCCCGAAACTATTGATCCAAAATGGTTATTACAATTTCCTGAATTTGCAAGTTTTCACGATCGAAGTCCAAATCAAAGGCAGAATGCGAACTCGGATGAGAACACGAGCCAAGTTACACCAACAGAGCAAATCAGGCAAGTTCACTCCACCCTTCTAGAATCAACCAAGCGCGACCTTCTTGATAACCTGAAAAATTCCTCGCCGACCTACTTTGAGCATGTCATCGTGGAATTGATGCTTCGTCTTGGCTATGGATGGGATGATAAAGAAAGCGGAAGTGTCACAGGAAAGTCCGGAGATGGTGGCATTGATGGAGTTGTGCACCAAGATCGCCTCGGACTTGAAAGTGTTTTACTCCAAGCCAAGAAATATGCTGACAATACAGTTGGAATTGGCGAAGTGCATAGTTTCATTGGTGCCTTGACGGCACGCGGTGCTAGAAAAGGTGTTTTCATAACGACATCTACTTTTTCAAAGTCAGCTCGTGAGGCAGTTGAAAAGGCATCTACTGTTCAAGTTTCATTAATTGATGGCGAAGAGCTCGCCGAGTTAATGATCTCCTGTGGACTGGGTGTTACAACAGAGGAGATTTTCACCGTCTATCGAATTGACAAAGGCTATTTTGAAATTTGAGAGCATCCAATGCCCACCAAAACCGAACTCATCGCCATCCTCAAAGCCCGCTTTGAAAAGCACCCAGCCCGCCACCAAGGCATCGCCTGGGCGGACGTCCAAGCCAAGCTCGAAGCCAACCCGGACAAACTCGCCAGCCTCACCAAAATGGAAGAATCCGGTGGCGAACCCGATGTTGTCGCCCACGACCCAGAAACGGGCGATTACCTCTTCTTCGATTGTGCGGCGGAAAGCCCGAAGAATCGCCGGAGCCTCTGCTACGACCAAGCCGCCCTGGACAGCCGCAAGGAGCATAAGCCGAAGGGCAATGCCATGACCGCTGCGGCGGAGATGGGCATCACGATTCTCACCGAGGAGCAGTACGCCCACCTGCAAACGCTCGGCGAATTTGATACCAAGACATCGAGCTGGCTCCTCACCCCTGATTCCATCCGCGATCTGGGCGGCGCGATATTTGGGGATCGGCGGTTCAACCACGTTTTCACCTATCACAACGGGGCGGAATCGTACTACGCTTCGCGCGGATTTCGGGGCTGTCTCCGAGTCTAAATTCGGTCCAGTTCGGTGACCGTCCGCTCTGAGATCGCATCCCCGGTATTGATGGTGGTCATCGGCTCGAACAAGATGACTTCCACCTCTTCTTCCGCAACCGGGCGATGCTCCACCCCGCGTGGAACAATCAGGAATTCGCCTTCCCTAAGAGTCACGGTGCGGTCGCGGAATTCCATCCGAAACTCGCCGCGATGAACCAGGAACAACTCGTCTTCCTCGGCGTGGCTGTGCCAATCAAACGCTCCCTGAAACTTCGCTAACTTCACCGCTTGACCATTCAATTCACCGACGATCTTGGGCGACCAATGATCGGAGAAGAGCCCAAACTTCTCATTGAGATTGACTTTTTTGTTGTGCAAGTTAAATAACCTGTACCCTTAGAGATGGTAAGCCGAGCGGATGTGTTGTGGAGTCAAAGAATGCTAAGTTCTTTTTCGGGAAACACTGTCTGTAATGCGTCTTACTTTCGATTACCCCCTCATTGCTACTTGGATAAATACCTATTACAAGATGCTGAGTTTGAGCACTATTGATAGCATCAACAATATGCTTGTCAGATTCTCCTAAACCTTGCCCAAATACTACTAGCGGACCACTATGTTGTCTTAGAGTTGTATACGCAAAGGATAAATACTCAGAACGAAATATCGACGACAACTTATCTTCGCTATTACCTTCAGATACAAATAGAGGCACGTCTGAGCTAGCAGAAAATTTTTCAAGTAAATTTTCCCTAGCATCAGAGACATATTTGCAAACTGTCCCCTTACTATCAGTATAAATGTGTAAAGCACCATGGATAAACAGGATTCTAGTAACCTTACCTCTGATATCTGAATCTGAAACATCAAACGAATTCCCTTCAGACCAAAAAAAATCTTTAAATTCCTTCGTGTGGCTTTGCATGATTGACCAGTAAATTAACAAATCATAGTTTGTTGAGTATACATAGTAGTAGTTTTTTAGTTCGCTCGCAATTGCATCCAGCTTAGCTGCATCTACAGATCCATGCGCAACATGTGTTCCATGTACAGCATGGACCAATGATTGTCGAATGTGCCTGTATTGCTCCATCAGTTCAGCATCATGCTTACCGATCGAGTTAAGTACTTTTTCTGCCGTCAAGAGAGATTGGAGTACAAACTCAAAATTGGACGTATCCAAACCATTAAATAGCTGATTGTCTACTGCTCGAAGCCCATTTCCGCCATCTAGCCTCTTTGCGATATCTAACAGAGATTCGTACTTGAAATTGTCCCAAACGAACCGGCTAGCCCCGTTTCCGATTAGAATTCCCGAGGATTTATAGGAATTCCCAATATCAGCCCAACTTTCAAGTGCATCGCCAATAGGCTCATCAAACTTTGCCATCTATTCCTTATACAATCAAAATTCTGATTTCATCAGTATTTCATCATTTCTTCTTCAAGAAAGCGACCATTTGGTTAACACTTCGATAGCCGACTTCCCGTCCGATTTCCTTGCCGTTTTCGTCCAGCAGGATCATAGTTGGATAGGCACCCACGTTGAACTTCTCGGTGAGGTCGCGGCGTTCGTCCCCATCCACTTTCACACACACGATCCCAGATGCGGCATTCACCACATCCTGCGCGGTGTAGACGAGTTCATCCATCGTCTTGCATGGGCCGCACCATGTCGCTTCAAAGTCAATCAGAACGCGTTTTTTCTCTTGTGAAGAGCGTGTCATTGCCGCTTCATAATCGTGGGAGAAAGGAACTGGCTTCTCCGCTTTCCTGGCCGCTTTATCCGGAGCGAGTGTGTCACGATTCGCCTCCTCTTCGGCTTGCGTCCAGCCGGGATCAAACGACTGGAAGCTGATTGTCAGGCCGCTCGGGTCAATTTTTGTGAGACGGTACGCCTTACCATCCAGCCAAGCATGATCCTCCATCCCCCGAGAGAGTGCGGCGAGCAGATCATTCCGCGACCGCGCTATGAACCAAGCATCCCGCTGATCGAACTGCCCATCCATCACCATCTCGGTGATGAGGACATAGGCAGGTTTGCCATCAATGTCCACCGTGCCTTCGTGCCAGCCGCGCCGCGACCACCGGAGCAACGGAGCGGCATCCGGTGTCAGTGGGTCTTCGACATACCAAAAGCTGATCGGATAGGGCCGCGCCAAGTGATCATTCACCGGCACCGGGACATCGGATGTTGCGAAGCTCGACCACCATTTCCCCGTGCGCTCGTTGGGGGTCGTTTTCCAGACTTCGTCCTCGCTGAACATGCCATCGCGGTTCATATCCACGCTCAAATGATCGAAGTATTTGGCATCCACGGTTTTTGAAAGCTGTACCTGGATTTGTTTCGAACCTTTCAATCCGAGCGAGAATGAACCAACGAGGTTATTGCCGTCCTTTTTGAGCGTGATCTGTGCGCCTTTGGGCGACCAGCGCAGGCTCCCAGTTTCCGCGCCCGGGCTCACTGGTTTGAGCTTAGTTTCGATATCGGCAACGGCGAGGGTGGCGATGGCGGTGATGATCATATTGCTACGGTACCTTCATCAAGTATCAAATACGCTATCGTCAGGATGTAGTCTGACTGCAACTTTTTCGATAAGATCATTCTCCATAGCATGTTCAGCCATTATCTGCAGAAGCCGAAAACCCTCAACTTTTCCAGCATCCAGCTTTTCCATGAATTTTTCTGAATTAATGAGCCGCACCTGATTTTGCCCAACTTGATTTGCTAGCTTGACAGCATCTCTTGAAAAATCCTGTAACACAACCAAATGACAAAATGTGCACTTGTATAACTTATGTCCCTTTAGTGTTTGACGGACTGCGCTGACCCCAGCTCCGCGTCGGGGATTACATTTCACTTGCACTCCAATTCTGGTCAATTCCTTCTTGGCGATGAAGTCTAACCCGCACTCCTTTCTGCCCGCAGTATCGACAATTTCAAAACCTTGACTACGATAAAAATCTTGCACAAACAGCTCAAATTCTCGAGCAATCTTTATAGTTCTCGGGCCAGGAGGCATGGATTCAGTTTACTTGGCACTTTGCGTAAACTGAAAAAATGCTCGTGAGTGCCCTCGCCATCATCCTCTCCAGCCCGACCACCGTCTTCCAAAGCGGCGAGGGAGGCTTCCACACCTACCGCATCCCGAGCCTCTATCACACCACCAAGGGAACAACCCTCGCTTTTGTGGAGGGCCGCGCCAGCCAAGCCGATGCCGCCAACAACTCGTTGGTGCTCCGCACCAGCACCGATGAAGGCAAAACCTGGGGCACGCAGCGCACCATCGCGAAACCCGAAGGCGGAAGTTTCAATAACCCCTGTATTGTCGAGACATCGAAAGGCGAGCTGATTCTCCACTACCAGCACTACCCGGCGGGCACACATGAATTCGATGTTCCGCCCGGCTGGACAGGCGAGAGAGCCGTGCAGGCATACCAAATCAAGAGCCGCGACCAAGGAAAAACTTGGTCGCCAGCAATCCGCCTGACGGAGCAAATCAAATCGAAGGAGGCGCACACTCTCGCTAGTGGCCCGGGTGTGGGAATCAAATTAGAGCGCGGCAAGAAACGCGGACGCCTCCTAATGCCTTACAACCAGCGGATCGGGCAGAGGTTCACGGTTTATGCGGCGATTAGTGACGACAATGGCAACTCTTGGCGTATGGGGCAACCCGCCACCAGCGCACCGGAGGTTCATGCCAATGAAGTCCAATTCGTGGAGTTAGCCGAAGGAGCTATCCTTCTCAATGCGCGCAACCAAGCCTCCGCCAAAATGCGATGTGTTGCCCTCAGCCACGATTTCGGTGAGACTTGGACGCCAATCAGCCTGGACACGAACCTCCCTGACCCAACCTGCCAAGGCTCGATTCTCCGGTCGGCTTGGCCGAATAGTGGTCAGCCAGGTTTGATCGCATTCTCTAATCCCGCCGACCAATCGGGGCGCAAAAACGGCGTGATCCGCCTCAGTTTTGATGAAGGGCGCACCTGGCCATTCACGCAAGTGATTGAGGAAGGCTCATTCCAATACTCCTCGCTCTGCCGGTTCGCCGATGATCGCCTGGGAATCCTGTATGAGCATGTTGTTGACAACAAGTATCAGATCATCTTTCGCCAGATTCAAATTGAGGGTGTTGATCACTTAACCGTTCTCCGACCATAATGGTTGGGCTCGTCGCCGGAAGCCATGCCGCCATTTTTGAAGAAGATCATCCAAGCGCTTATTGTCGTGCGCTACAAATTCAAGCTGACTCCTGTTGGTCAGGTGGTGCTATTTTGGCCAAAGAATTTCTTCACAAATCTGGGGTTTCAGATTCGGAAACTCCTCAATATCCCGGCAAAAGGGGCGCAAGTTCCTCCCTACACTGGCCCAGAGCCGAAGGAATTCGAGCACTATCTCTCGATTTTCGTCCGGTGTTTCAATGAAGGCATTTATCTGGATGAATTCATTGCTTTCCATCTCGCGATGGGTGTCGATCATATCTACATCTATGACAACGCGAGCAAGGACAACACCGCCGAGGTCTTGAAGCCTTGGGTCGAGCGCGGCGTGGTGACTCACGTACTCTGGCCGAACAAACCCCCTTCACCTACCGCCGACGTGGACTGTGTTGTCCGGTGTCGTGACAAAACTCGATGGTTGATGTGCATTGATGCCGACGAGTTTGTCTTCCCTGTCGAAGGTGATTCCCTTGTGCCGATCCTTCAGGAATTTGAAGCGCACAAAGGGATTAGCGTTGCGAACCTATTTTTCGGAAGTTCCAATCACGAGAAGCGACCCGATGGACTTGTGATTGAGGCTTACACCGGTTGTGGCGACAAGCTCAGTCGTAATGTGAAGTCGATCATTGATCCGCGGTCGGTCATCCTCAACAAGAATTCTCATTACTGGATTCACAAAGGCTGGAGCCAGTGCGTCGATGAGAACCATAAACCGATTCAAGGCGGCTCGGCACTTCATCCAACCGCGAACAAGATTCGCCTCAACCACTACTACAGTAAATCGTTGGAAGACTATTTGATGAAGTCAGACCCAAATTACTTTGTCGATACATGGGCGAAGCTCAATAACACTCGCAATGAGGCCAAGGCCAAGGAATCCATGTCTCGGTACATGGAAGCAGAAAACCGGGATATCCAGCGATTTATTGAAGCTACCAAAGCCAAACTCAGAGAATTCCAAGACTAGGCGGGAACAAGGTTCGGCTGTATAATAGGGGTCTCTCGTGGCCCAGATTTCTGACCCCATTGGCGGGGATTCGTTGATCCCGCATGAACTCCAGCGCAACCCTGGTCAACACCTTGATCTGGACTGGGTGCAATCGCTGGTCGTCAACCGATCTGCGGTCGAGCGCCGGGCAGATACCTTCCCTAAGCGGCGCACGGTGAAGAAAGAGTGGCAAGCAGCCTGGCTTATCCGGGCGATTGAGTGTATTGATCTCACCACACTGAGCGGTGATGACACAACCGGCAATGTCCACCGTCTGTGCATGAAGGCCCGTAACCCGCTTAGCGGCGAGCTTTTGGAATCTCTGGGAATAGAGAGCGTCCACACCGGAGCAGTCTGCGTTTATCACCAATATGTTTCGGATGCCGTACGATTTCTGAAAGGTTCAGGAATTCCTGTCGCTGCCGTCAGCACTGGTTTCCCTGCGGGCTTGTCTCCATTCAAACAACGACTTGAGGAAATCCACCATTCGGTGAGTGATGGCGCTGATGAAATCGACATTGTCATCACACGTTCTCATGTTTTGCGCGGAGATTGGGATGCGCTGTACGATGAGATGAAGGCTTTCCGAGAAGCGTGCGGTGAGGCGCATGTCAAAGCAATTCTGGCGACTGGCGAACTCGGAACGCTCACCAATGTCGCCCGAGCATCAGCGGTTTGTATGATGGCCGGAGCCGATTTCATCAAAACCTCCACTGGGAAAGAGCCAGTCAATGCAACGCTCCCCTATGCGTTTGTCATGGCTCGTTTGATTCGTGAATATCAAGAGCGCACTGGAGCCAAGATTGGATTCAAACCCGCTGGTGGTATCCGAACGGCAAAGCAATCCCTGGACTATCTAATGCTGATGAAGGACGAACTCGGCGATGACTGGCTATCGCCTCACCTGTTCCGCATCGGCGCTTCCACTCTCCTCGCCGATATTGAGCGACAGCTTGAGCACTATATCTCCGGTCGCTACTCCGCTTTCAACCGCCACCCGATGGGATAAACAATGAGCAAAGTCGCTGATATTCTGGAAACTCTCCCCTATGGCCCTGCGCCTGAGGATGCAAAAGCTACCGCCAAATGGTTAGAAGACCACGGGCGAAAGTTCGGCATCTATGTTGGCGGCGAGTGGCTAAGCGGTGAATCTCATTTTGAGAGCGTCAATCCCGCCGATGGCACTGTGCTTGGCTCAATTGCGCAAGCATCAAATGAGCAGGTCAATCAAGCTGTAGCCGCAGCTCGCAAAGCTCTTCCGGAATGGCAAGCGATGGGAGGAACGGCGCGAGCAAAAATTCTCTACGCAATCGCCCGCAAAGTCCAAAAGCATTCTCGACTCTTTGCCGTTCTGGAAACCATGGACAACGGCAAGCCAATCCGCGAAACCCGCGACATTGATGTTCCGCTCGTAGCCCGCCACTTCTATTACCATGCCGGTTGGGCCAAAGTCATGGAAGCCGAGTTCCCCGATTATCAACCAGTTGGTGTATGCGGGCAGATCATCCCTTGGAACTTTCCACTCCTAATGCTCGCATGGAAGATTGCTCCCGCACTCGCAATGGGCAATACCGTCATCCTCAAACCGGCGGAATTCACTTCCCTATCCGCTATATTGTTCGCTGAGATTTGCCACGAAGCGGGTGTTCCGGCTGGAGTCGTCAATATCATCACGGGTGATGGCGAAGTCGGTCGCGCGATTGTTGAGCACCCCAATATTGACAAGATTGCCTTCACAGGTTCGACGGAAGTCGGACGCATTATCCGAAAGGCGACTGCCGGAACAGAAAAGAAACTCTCACTAGAGCTCGGCGGAAAGTCTCCTTTTATCGTTTTTGAAGATGCTGATCTGGACAGCGCCGTCGAAGGATTGGTGGATGCGATTTGGTTCAACCAAGGCCAGGTCTGCTGTGCAGGCTCACGCCTTCTTGTACAAGAAGGTGTTGCGGAGAAGGTTTACGCCAAGATCCGCACAAGAATGGCGACTCTGCGGGTGGGAAGCCCTCTTGATAAAGCGGTTGATCTCGGCGCGATTGTAGATCGTTCGCAACTGGAGAGGATTAACAGTTTGGTTGAAAAAGGCGTCGAAGAAGGAGCAACGAAGTATCAATCCCCTTGCGATCTTCCTGCCGATGGATTCTATTTCCCCCCAACACTCCTCACCGATGTGGAACCAGCCAGCACCGTAGCCCAGACCGAAATATTTGGCCCGGTTCTGGTTGCCATGACATTCCGCACGCCTGCCGAAGCCGTAGCACTCGGCAACAACACGGTTTACGGACTTGCCGCAAGCGTCTGGACACAGAATCTTGACATTGCTCACGACATCGCCGCCCAACTCAAAGCGGGCGCGATTTGGGTGAACTGCACCAACCAATTCGATGCCAGTTGCGGGTTCGGCGGTTATCGCGAATCCGGTTTTGGGCGAGAAGGTGGTCGCGAAGGGCTTTACGAATACCTGAAATGGAAGACTCCAACCATTTCGGAAACCAAACAAACTTCCGGCGAATCGCTACCAAAGATCGATCGCACCCACAAGCTCTACATTGGTGGCAAACAAGTTCGTCCCGACGGTGGTTATTCTTATGAAGCGGTTGGACAAGAGTTCGCGATAGCGAACCGGAAAGATGCTCGCAACGCAGTTGAAGTGGCAGCTTCAGCACAAGCTAGCTGGGCTAAAACCGCTGCGTTCACACGAAGCCAAATCCTTTACTACCTTGCCGAGAATATGGAAGGTGCAAGGGAGCAATTGATTGCCGCAATCCAACCAACTGGTGGTGATTCGGCTTCCGAAGAATTCGAGCAGGCCATTGAACTTGTCCTTCACTACGCGGCGATGGCAGATAAGTACGAAGGGACAGTCCACCAACCCCCGTTCCGAGGGTTCACTTACACTCAGAATGAAGCGATTGGTGTTGTGGCGACTCTCGCGCCCGAATCACCGAGCCTGCTGGGGTTCCTTGGCGTCACGCTCCCCCTTATCGCGATGGGCAACGCTGTTGTTGCCGTGGCGAGCGAGTCAAATCCACTTCCGGCTGTAGAACTTATGCGAATTATTGAGGCTTCCGATGTTCCCGCAGGTGTCTGGAATATCCTGACAGGTCACCATGCCGAGCTTGAAAAGACTCTGGCCGATCACCTGGGAGTGGATGGACTGTGGCACTTCAGTACGGTCACTTCTGCCTCGACCGTGCAGGAGCTTTCCGCCGGAAATCTTAAACAGACTTGGAGCAGCTATGGGAAGAATATCGATTTCACTTCCACAAGTGTAGAGTTTCTCCGTCGGGCTACACAGGTGAAGAATATTTGGGTTCCTTATGGGAGCTAGCTGCCAACTAGTGAAAATACCAGGTCACTTCAGTGCATTATTCTGAAATAATGTTTTCACTCGCGTTTTTGAACGTTGCTGAGGGGATATGAAAAGGTTATTTTTACTTTCGTTTGCCTGCATTGGAATATCCAGTGGGGCGCATGCCGTCCAATACATGATCACTGATCTTGGTGTATTGCCAGGTAATCACATTACTAGTTTTGCAACTGGCGTTAACAATTTGGGTGAAGTCACTGGTGTTTCGCAGGAAAGCTCCTTTAGCAAGCGAAATGGTTTTTATTGGTCTTCTTCCACCGGTATGGTTTCGATTGGGTCTGCTTCGACAACAATCAATTTCAGTCAAGCTAGTTCAATCAATGCTTCTGGACACATCGCAGGAAGTTCAATAGCCTCGACAGGTTTCGGAAATACAAACGTTGCAGTCAAGTGGGATCCGATCTCAGGGATGCAAGTTCTCACTAGCATGGCAGGGGAGGAGAGTAGTTTTGCTTGGAAGATCAATGACTCTGGGCAAATTGCTGGAGAAAACGTTGTTGGAGGCATCAACCAGGGTTTTTTCTGGGATTCTACGATGGGCAAACAGCGCATTGGTTCTTTGGCTGGTGCTAATGGCAGTAGCAGTGTTTCCGATATGAACAATTTAGGTGAAATTGTTGGAGGAAGCCAAAACTCGTCAGGCGGCACCGAAGCCTATATCTGGGACTCAGTAAACGGAATGCGAAGTCTTTCAGCAATCCTTCCATCTTCTCTCCAGGATTTTTCAGTAACGGATATCAATGATGTTGGCGATTTCCTCGGTGGAGCAGTCGTAAATTTCCAGGCTCGGCAGTTTCACTATTCAGCATCAGCTGGATTACATCTGATTGATGGACTGTCTGGTATATCTGGAAACACACTCCTCAATGAGGTCAACAACGTTGGAGTTGCTGTCGGATCGCACGGATCCAATGCCATTATCTGGGATGCTATCAATGGCACGCAAAACCTGAACGATCTGAAAGTAGGAACTACCAATAATCTACTGGATGCCCAATCGATAAGCGATACAGGGTTTATTGCTGGAAGCATGACTGTCGGGACGCAAACTCACGCCTATCTTGCTACTCCAGTTCCAGAGCCGGCATCCATGATCGGGCTGTCAGCACTTGGTTTGCTCGTGATCCGACGACGCAAAAAGAACTAATAAGCAATCGGGAGGTTTTCAAGGAATGGAATTAGAAAACCTCCCGTCCCGCCGCAAAACTCATCCAACGCTTCATAATTCATCCCGTCCACCATGCTCAGAGCCGGGAATGTAGGTCTGCCAAACGTCGGGAAATCGACACTCTTCAACGCTGTTGTTGCCAATGCCCAAGCGCAAGCGGCGAACTTTCCATTTTGTACGATTGAGCCGAACGTCGGCATCGTGAGCGTCCCCGATGAGCGACTGGAAACTCTCGCCAAGATCAGCGGGAGCGAAAACATCCTCCCTGCTCGTGTTGAGTTTGTCGATATTGCTGGCCTTGTCAAGGGAGCCAGCAAAGGCGAGGGTCTCGGCAACCAGTTTCTCGCTAACATCCGCGAAGTCGATGCGATCGTCCACGTTGTGCGCTGCTTTGAGAACGATGACATTACCCATGTCCACGGCTCAGTTGATCCTCTGCGTGACATTGAAATCATCAATCTGGAGTTGATTTACTCCGACCTTGGCCAGGCGGAGAAGCGCGTTGAACGTGCCCGCAAGGACGCTAAGCAAAAGAAAGAAGCGCAACTCGAAGCGGATGTGCTGGATCGAATCATCACCCACCTGAACGATGGAAAGTCCGTGCGTTCAATGGCATTGGAAGAGGAAGAGCTGGAAGCAATTAAGCACCTCGGCTTCCTGACAGCAAAGCCGGTGATCTACGCCGCCAACGTGTCCGAAAACGACTTGAGCGAAGGCAACAAATGGGTGGACGAAGTTCGCAAACTTGCAAAAGAAGAGAGTGCCGAAGTGATCGTCATCTCCGCGCAAGTGGAGGCGGAATTGGTTGAGCTTCCAGAAGAAGATCGAGAGGAGTTTCTTGCCAGCTTGGGTGCTACGGAAGGCGGTTTGAAATCCCTGATCCGCGCAACATACGATCTGCTTGGTCTACAAACCTACTTCACCACCGGCCCGAAAGAAACCCGCGCCTGGACAATCACCAAAGGCATGAAGGCTCCTCAAGCCGCCGGGGTCATCCACACCGATTTTGAGAAAGGGTTCATCCGGGCAGAAACGGTGAGCTTTACCGATCTCGTTGATGCGGGATCTATGAACGCGGCGAAGGACAAGGGAAAAGTGCGCTCGGAAGGCAAGGATTACACCGTTCAAGAAGGCGATGTGATGCTTTTCCGCTTTAACGTCTAAGCCTTGGCTTAGTCGAGATTCTCATACACTCAACCCGGACATTGCATTACCATAACTATCTTCAATCACGTAGCTACGAATGATTTGAGTCGTTTTCATGCAATAGCTAGGATCGAGCAACTCGTTTTCCAGCACAAATACCTGTTTCTCCGCTGATATTCCTGGCCCAGTTGATCGTCACACCAAGCTCCTGGTAAAAGCGAGTTGTGCTCTTCGGAAATATTCTGAATGCCTTTTTTTATCGGAGTGGTTAATATGAAAAAAACACTTATCTTTGCGTTAGTCGGCCTGTCTGCTGTGGCAATGGCTGACGGTGCTGCAATTACATCAATCTCTGGCGGAACACGATTCGTCAACTATCACGCGGGTGATACTCCTACCGATCCAGGAATGGTCGGTTTCAAGTTCAACGTCAATGCAAATACCAATATGACTCATTTGGGTATCTGGGCTGACAATGACACTTCTGGTCTGGATGAAGAACACCAGGTTGGCCTGTGGCGTGTCTCTGATGGTGCTCTGCTTGCAAGTGCATTCATTAGCAATGCAGACGTTCTTGAAGGAGACTTCTACTTTGAGGCACTGGGTTCATCAGTTGCCCTAACTGCAGGCGTCGACTACATCGTTGCAGCGGCATACTGGTTTGGCGGTCTTGATGGATACATTTCCGAAGGAACCTACGGTACAGACTCCAATGTGAATTTGGTCAACGCTGTATTTCCAGATGCTGAAGCTCTTGGTTTCGTAATGCCAGGAGGTAACACGGTTGGAAATGCTGGGCGCGTTGGCCCAAACTTCAAGACTGATGCTGTGCCGGAACCAGCCACCATGGCTGTTCTCGGTCTCGGCGCTGCCGCTCTCCTGCGACGCCGCAAGAAGAGCTAAGACAAATCCAGACATTGTCTGATCAAAAGCCGGATTCAAATTTGAATCCGGCTTTCTTATTTCGCAGGTACAGTTTCCATCAGGAGAATTCAAAACAATGAAGAAGTTGCTTCCCCTCTTCGCCCTGATGCTTATGGCAATTCCTGTGTTTGCCCAAGATCACAAGCAAGTCCATCCGGTCGATCATGTTTTGGCCGCAGCAAACAAGCAAGCCAAAGCTGAAGGCAAGAATGTCATGGTGATGTTCCATGCAAGCTGGTGCACCTGGTGCCACCGCATGGATGACTGGCTCACCAAAAATGAGCAAGGCAAAATGGTCGCCAAATCAGTGGTAATTGTTCACATCACGGTTTTGGAAGACGAGAAGCACAAAGCCGACGAGAATCCCGGCGGTGCCGAGCTCCTCGAAAAGCTTGGTGGTGCAAAAACGGGAATTCCATTCTTCGCAATCCTTACGCCAGAAGGGAAAATGCTCGCCAACAGCAATCCAAATGAAGATAAACCCGGCAACATTGGCTTCCCGGTTGAAAAAGATGAAATTGCCCACTTCATTAAGATGCTGAAAATCGGCACCAAGCTCTCAGGAGACCAGCTCGAAGCGGCGAGTAAATCGCTCTGGGATAACGGTGCTCAGTTCCGGCGCGGCTAAGAAATTTCAAACAAAAAAACGACCCTCCTTAAGGTTATTCAGGAGGGTCGTTTCAGATTAAAGGTACTTGTCGATTGTTGCCCGGCTAATCATCACGCTGATCTTCCGCACAACGCCTTCTTTGTCAATCAGAACTTTTGTCGGGTACATGCTGACAGCATAATCTCCCATCATTTCAGATTCAAAAGTTGACAAACCTTGCCGATACTTGATCGGAGATTCTGCCAGCTGCTCGGCAAAATCCTTCGGGATCTCTTCATCCACATGAATACCGATCAGGGCAAAATCTTTGCCTTCGTAGTGCTCGTTCATCGATTGGAGCTCACCGAGCTCCTCAACGCACGTGCTTCACCAGAATCCCCAGAAATCCAGAACAACCACCTGACCTTTATAGTCAGAGAGCTTCCACTCTTCCCCGTTCTCATCTTTGATTGAGAAATCTGGGGCAGGTTTGCCAAGCGCGACCGTGTCGGAGAGAGAGTCAACAGCGAACTCTTCCTCGAACTTGGCGGCTTGCGAATCATCATGGGTGGATTCTGCAGTTTGAGTGGTCGAAGGTGCTTCCGTTGTTGGCTCATCCTTCGGCTCTACTTTGGGTTGGCTACATCCAGCGAAAACAAATGTCATCGCCAGAAGAAGCATCCCGAATGGAATCCTTTTCATGTCAAGTTTCTTAACGTTTGCGGCACCGGTATAGTGCCAAAGTTTTCGATTCCCAAGCGGATTTCTGCCTCGCAGGTACCCTCTCGCGTGGCATGGGAATCGTAAGACTTATCCCCCTGGGCGGATCGGGAGAGATCGGTAAAAACTGCACCGTCGTTGAACAAGACGACGACATGATCATCGTGGATTGCGGCATTTCTTTCCCGCATGAAGAGCACCACGGTGTGGACATCGTCATCCCCGATTTCACTTACATCTTGGAGAACCGAGACAAGCTCCGCGGCATCATCCTCACCCATGCTCACGAGGATCACGTCGGCGCCCTCAGTTTCCTGCTCAAAGAAGTCAATGTTCCCCTCTATGCCAGCCCACTGACGGAAGCACTTGTTCGTAGCAAGCTTGAGGAACGCGTCCATCTCAAAGACATCGAGTTCAAACCCCTCCCTGCTGGTAAGCCGTTCAAAATTGGCCCGTTCACAATTGAACCGGTTCGCGTCACCCACTCCATCCCGGAAACGCACGCCATCAGCATCACCACCGAGCACGGACGCATCCTTTTCACCGCCGATTTCAAGTTCGACATGAACCCAGTGGATCGCATCCAATCCGATTTCAACCGCCTGACAGAAATGGGCGACGAAGGCGTTCTTCTGCTCGTTTCGGACTCCACCAATGTCGATCAAAAGGGTTGGAGCCGCTCGGAATCCGAAGTCGAATCGGGGCTGGAATCCATTTTCAAAAACGCGGAAGGACGCGTTTTAGTCACCACGTTCAGCAGTCAAATCCACCGGATGCAACAGGTGGTCAACGCTGCCAAGGCAACCGGACGGTACGTCAGCGTCTGCGGACGACGCATGGATCAAGTCTTCCAGATGTGCCGGAACATGAAGTACCTCTCCGTGCCGGACGACATCTACGTCCCCAACG
Organism: Armatimonadota bacterium; assembly: GCA_020438215.1. Taxonomy (GTDB): domain Bacteria; phylum Armatimonadota; class Fimbriimonadia; order Fimbriimonadales; family Fimbriimonadaceae; genus UphvI-Ar2. Next base: position 223,737 of record JAGQUX010000001.1, read on the forward strand.
AAGATCTGAACAAATACAAACACGATGAGATCGTGGTGCTGGTCACCGGCAGCCAAGGCGAGCAGATGGCCGCACTCAGCCAAATGAGCCGCGGCGAATATTCCCGCATGAAAGTTGTCCAGGGCGACACCATTGTCTATTCGGCGCGTGCGATTCCCGGCAACGAGGGCGGAATCTGGCGAACAATCAATCGCCTTTTCAAGTTGGGCGCAGATGTCATCACCGATTACGGCACTCCGATCCACGTTTCGGGCCACGGCTACGAAGACGAAATCCGTTTGATGTACCAGATGACCAAGCCGTTTTATGTGGCTCCGGTTCATGGCGAACCGCGCCACCAAATCCATTTCTCGCGGTTACTCGATGACCTCGGGCATCCTGGTCACCGCAAGTTCATCTTGGCGAACGGCGATGTTCTGCAAATTGATGAGCAAAAGGCATGGATCGCCGACAAGGTTCAAGCGGGTGATGTCTGGATTGACCAGCACGGAAATGCAGTCGTTACCGATTCGTGTTTACGCCAGCGTACCGCTCTGGCCAATGACGGCATCTTCATCATCTCTGCATTGATTGATACCGACGACCAGTGCTTTGTGGGCAAACCAACCAGTTATTCCAGCGGGTTCGTGGGCGACAATGATGCTATCGAAGACATCATGGACGACCTGATTAAGGGATGTTCTCGGTTCAAAACAGAAGCGTTTTCCTCCGCAGAAGCGATCAAGAACGAACTGGAAAAGGCAGCTCGACGATTCATCTACCACCGCACTAGCCAGAAGCCGGTCGTCATTGCCGTGGTACAGACGGTCTAAGCTTTTACCGGCGTTTTTAGGATTTCCCGCAAGAAGTGAGCGGTGTGGCTCACCTTATTCTTGGCGACATCTTCCGGCGGACCAAAAGTGACGACTTCCCCGCCGCCAGAGCCTCCCTCTGGCCCCATATCGATCAGCCAATCCGCTGTTTTGATAACATCCAAATTGTGCTCGATAACGAGGACTGTATTCCCTTGTTCCACCAATTGGTGGAGCACCTTGAGAAGCCGTCGCACATCCTCAAAGTGGAGTCCGGTTGTCGGCTCGTCGAGAATATAGAGTGTTCGCCCAGTAGAACGCTTGCTGAGCTCGGTCGCCAGCTTGACGCGCTGAGCTTCCCCACCCGAAAGCGTTGTCGCAGGTTGTCCCATGCGAAGATATCCCAAGCCCACTTGTTGCAACGTTTCTAACTTGCGGTAGATCTTCGGGATCGGCTGGAAGAATGCACACGCCTCATCAATCGTCATGTCCAGAACTTCGGAGATGTTCTTGTTCTTATAGCGCACCTCCAACGTCTCGCGGTTGTAGCGTTTGCCCTTGCAGAGTTCGCACGGCACATACACATCCGGCAGGAAGTGCATCTCAATCTTGATGATCCCATCGCCGCGACAGGCTTCGCATCGTCCACCCTTGACATTGAAACTGAACCGGCCTTGCTTGTAACCCCGTAACTTGGCATCTGGGGTTTTGCTAAACAGGTCACGGATCATGTCAAACGTGCCCGTGTAAGTGGCTGGGTTCGAACGCGGAGTACGGCCAATCGGCGACTGGTCAATATCAATCACCTTGTCGATCTCTTCGTGACCTTCGAGGACATCATGCGGCTCCCATGCTCCGCGGGTGCCGTGCAGTTCGTATTGCAATCGCGGGAAGAGCGTCTCTTGAACCAGCGTTGATTTCCCGCTTCCGCTCACGCCGGTGACGCAGGTGAACAGCCCCATCGGGATTGCGACATCCACCCCTTTCAGGTTGTGCCCCCGCGCATTACGAATGACTAGCCAATCGCTCATTGAATTCCCTCCTCCGTCTGCTTCGCCTTTATGAAATCCACTCCGCATCGGAGCTTCTTCCCAAGGTTAGAATTCGCATCCACAGCCCGCCAAAACGGCGTGATTGAATCCAGAGGTGCCCCTTCCAAATGCTCATCCCAAGCCGCCTCGCAGACTATTCGCATGAAGATGCCAGCGGACATTGGACACGTCATATCCGCACCCGCCTCGTTCGCCAATTCCTCGCGGATATGCGGCACAGATCGGAACTGCCCGTGCGGGATAACATCCACCCGCTCTTTGAAAATGAGGGGCGTTGAAATCAGAATTTTCGTACCCGCTTTCACCCAAGAAAAGTCTTTCTCTACGACTTCTACTTTGGATTCATGTTTGACATGGAGCTTCTCAGCCCACGTTTTCTTCGCCATTACTTCTTTCCTCCCACCGGACACTTCGACCGAGGCTGACGACGCTTCGCTGGCACCTCAATCACCTCTTTCCCGGTCAGATAATCCGCCGTTGGCGACGATCGAGTGATGAAGTCGTCGTAGTGCCCTTCATTGACAATCTTTCCGCCATGCTCACCAGCGCCAGGGCCAATGTCAATCAGCCAATCCGCCGCGCGCATAGTGTCCTCGTCGTGCTCGACAACGATCACCGTGTTGCCAAGGCTCTTGAGCCTGAGCAAGGTGTCGATCAGACGGCGGTTATCGCGCTGGTGGAGGCCAATGCTCGGCTCATCCAAAACATAAAGGCAGCCCATCAGGCCCGAGCCGATCTGAGTGGCAAGCCGAATGCGTTGTGCTTCGCCCCCGGCAAGAGTATTCGCCCGTCGATCCAGATTGAGATAAGAGAGCCCCACATCTGCCAGGAACCGAAGCCGTTCGGCAATCTCCTTGACGGCTCGCTCACCAATTGCCTTTTGTCGAGCATTCAGCTGATCCATCAGGCCATCGAAGAACTCAAGTGCATCGCCCACAGACAGAACCGTGACGTCGGCAATATTCCGATCCGCAATCTTCACGCAGAGAGTCTCTGGCTTGAGCCTTTGCCCCTGACAAGCTGGGCAGTCAATTGTCTGGATGTACTGATCCAGATCCTGCCGCACCCATTCTGACTCGGTGTTTTCGTACTTCTTGCGAAGAACGTTCAACACCCCATCCCACTTGGATTTGAACGTCCGCGTGGTTTTAGAGTACGACATCACCACATCAACCTGCTCATCCAACCCATGAAGAAGGGCGTGCATCTGCTCTTCATTGAGATCAGAAACTGGGCCACTGGCATCGAATCCCATCGCTTTGCCGAGTCCATCCAGAACCTGTGGCCACCATTCTTTGACTTCCCCGCTTTTATAAACAAACGGCAGAATTGCGCCATCACGAACCGGTTTGGAGTGATCGGGGATGGCTAGATCGGGGTCAAATTCTGTCTTCGTGCCAAGGCCCGTGCATTCTGGACATGCCCCGAATGGAGAGTTGAACGAGAACATTCGTGGCTCAAGCTCCGGCATGGTAAAGCCGCTTTCCGGACAAGAATAATGCTCCGAAAACAGTTCGTCAGTCCAAGTTTCTTTCTCATCCGGAGCCTGATGACTGAGTGTGACTAGCCCTTTCCCGAGTTTCAGTGCCGTCTCAATCGAATCGGCCAATCGGCGATCAATCCCTTCTTTCACCACCAGCCGGTCAATGACGACCTCAATCGTGTGTTGCTTATACCGATCCATCGGGATGTCATCGGTGACTTCGTACATCTCACCATCAACGCGGAGACGCACATAACCCGCTTTCTGAACATCGGTGATCTCCTTCTGATATGTGCCTTTCCGTCCGCGCACAATGGGCGCGAGAATTTGTAATCGAGCACCCTCGGGGAGTTTCTGCGCGGCATCTACTATCTGATCGGTGGTTTGGCGTTCAATCGGCTTGCCCGTCGCGGGAGAATAGGGAATTCCCACCCGCGCATACAGAATCCGGAGATAGTCATAAATCTCGGTGACCGTCCCCACCGTGGAGCGGGGGTTGCGGCTGGTGGACTTTTGGTCAATCGAAATCGCCGGGCTGAGCCCTTCCACCGAGTCCACATCCGGCTTATCCATCTGCCCTAAGAACTGGCGGGCGTAGGAACTCAAACTCTCTACATATCGCCGCTGTCCTTCAGCATAGATCGTGTCGAAAGCCAGGCTCGATTTCCCGCTTCCACTCAGCCCGGTAATGACAACCAACTGATCGCGGGGGATCTCCACCGTGATGTTCTTCAGGTTATTTTCACGCGCACCGACAACAACGATCTTTTCTTGGGACATGAACTCAGCGAGAATACCAAGATGGGTAGACAAATATCGACACTTTATTCACAATTGATCGCTTTTTCTCCGCCACGCGATACAATAGGAATATGAAATTCTGGCCCCTCGCTCTTCTCTCTACGCTTCTCGTGATAGGATGCTCTCAAGCACCGGGCTCGGATGAAAGCTCCTTGCCACCGGAAGGTAGCCAAGCCTCTGCTCCTGGTACAGGCGGCGGAACGGATATGGGTGCGGGCGGAACTGGTGGCAGTTCTGGAGGAAGTTCTGGCTCCGTTCAGATTCACACTGGCGGCGCAGGCGGCATCGCTCCTGTCACAGGCACAGAGAATCTTGGCGGCGGTGGCGGCGGTGTCCAGCAAGCGGCAAAGAAAAAGGCTCTGGATACGGCGGCTGGTGGCGGCGCAAGTTCGCTTGATCAGCTGGGTGATGAATAAGAGGGAAATGGGGCGGAAGACGGGACTTGAACCCGCGACCTCCTGAGTCACAGTCAGGCACTCTAACCACTGAGCTACATCCGCCGCGTGAACGGAAATTGTATCTGATCGGGGCAGTCTGGTCAAGGGACTGCGGCTTAGTGGCGACACTTGGAGAAAAACAAGCGTCCCCAGATACAAGACTAAATCGAAATGATTTTCGTTTTCCCGCTTTGCTTACTCCTTCTCATTGGAGTCACGGTCGCTCGTTACTTTGAGAAGCACGCCGCCACCTTTGATGAATGGCCGAGGCAGAAGCGAGCATGGGCCGCAATTTTTGGCTCGGGAGCCGCCGCCATATTCTTCTGGTTTACTTCCACGCCACCTAGCTTTGATGCTCAATCTACTCTCACTTACTCAATCGTTATTGGACTGCTCTTGTCGGCAAATCTCTTGATCCCGAAAGGCAAACGGAGCTTGCGAGAAAAGGTACGAATTGGCGAACATCCTGAGGATTTCCTCTGGCTTCCTACTCCTCTCGTTGCTATGCTGATCGGTTTGTGGGGGTGGTTTGGCCCCGCAATCACATAGCGGTGATAAACTGAACCATGCCACGCGAACCGCTCCCCTACACTCCCGGCGTTGCCGGAGTGGACGAAGTCGGGCGCGGAGCCCTTGCTGGCCCGGTCGTGGTTGCCGCCGTGATCCTCCCACCCGAATTCGACACCATTGGAATCATTGACTCTAAAGCCCTTTCCGCCGCCCAGCGAGAAGAAGCCGCCGAACGCATCCGCGCCGAAGCACGATACACCATCCTCTTTGCCAGTGCAGAAGAGATTGATGCAAAAAACGTCCTCCGCGCAACACTGGACGCCATGCGTGAATCCCTTATCCAGCTCAAGGCAAACGAAGCGATCATTGATGGAAACCAGCTTCCTCCCGGGCTGCCCTGCCCCGCAACAACCCTCGTGAAAGGTGACAGCAAAGACGCCTCCATCGCCGCCGCATCTATCCTCGCCAAAGTCGCCCGAGACAACCATATGGTGGAAATGGCTGACAATTATCCTGGCTACGGTTTTGAAGGGCATGTCGGATACGGAGCCCCCTCCCACCTCGGAGCGATCAAATCGCTCGGCCCTTGCCCCATCCACCGCAAGTCTTTTGAGCCAATCAAATCGCTCATCAACCAGCCATGTCTGACACTCGATCTGTAGGGAAACAAGCCGAAGATCGCGCGGCTAACTATCTGCTCGGACTTGGCTATACGCTTGTCACCCGGCGGTTCAAATCCTCTCGCGGCGAGATTGATTTGATCGCACTCGATGGAGAAACCCTTGTTTTTGTCGAAGTGAAATACCGCGCCAGGGGACACGAACGGGCCGCAGAAGCCGTCGGGTGGACGAAGCAACAGAGATTCCACCAAGCGGTGAAAGAATATCTCGCGAAAGCCGATCATCCGCCCATGCCCTCGCGCTACGATCTGATCACCTTAGACGAAAAAAGCATCCGGCATGAGCAGGATGCTTTTCGTCCCGAGTAAATCAGGCGATTAATGAACGGAGGAGCCTTCAGGGGCTTCCTTATCCGGTTGAAGCAGAATCGCATTTCCATCTGCATCATCAGCGGCGAGAACCATGCCCTGAGATTCAATCCCCATGAGTTTCGCAGGCTTGAGGTTATAAACCACTACCACCTGGCGACCGATCAAATCTTCGGGTGCATACACTTTCTTGATCCCTGCGACAATCTGCCGTGACTCATCGCCAATCTTGACTTGAAGCTTCATGAGTTTGTCGCTACCTTCGACCGGCTCAGCTTCGATAACCCGCGCCACCTTAAGGTTGACTTTCATGAAATCAGGAAACTCGATTTCTGCAGGAGGCTCGAATTTTTGCTTGTCCTTCTTGACGGGCTTTTCAGCTTTTGGCTGTTCGGCGGGGGCGTCCCCTTGTTTGAGTTGTTCCATGATTTTCTTATCCAATCGCGGGAAAATCGGCTCAGGTTGGTTGAGTTTTGTCCCAACCGGAAGCGATGCTTCCGTTCCAATATCTGACCATTTGGTGAGCGGCTCCAGATTCAATTGCCGTGCGACCGCGTCACACGCAGCAGGAATGACTGGACGAAGCATTCCTTCAGATGCACGGCAGACAAACAGCATTGTGCGAATCACGCTCGGCAAAGCGGGGTCTTCGTTTTTTGCCATCGCCCACGGTGCTTTGTCATCCACATATTTGTTCAAAGCGCGCACAAGATCAAGTGCTGCACCCGCCGCATCAGAAAGGCGATGCCCATCCATATACACGGTGTAGTCGGTCTTAGCCTTCTCGATTGCGGCGATCATTTCCGAATCAATCGGAGCATCAGGCACAACCCCATCCGCAAACTTGTGCGCCATGCTGAGCCCCCGGTTGAGGGCATTGCCAAAGTCGTTCACGAGTTCGCTATTGTAGAGATTCGCAACCTCAAATTTCGAGTAATCCGTGTCCCCTTCAAACGGGAACGAACGGATCAGCGACCAGCGCACCACATCTACTGCAAGATCATGGGCGCAACCCGCCATCTCCTGGTAATACTTCACAAGCTCCTCAGCAGCAATCACGTTCCCGCGTGATTTGCTCATCTTCCCATCGCGGAACACAAACCATCCGTGCGCGACCACCGCCTTCGGCAGGGGTAATTCCGCCGCCATCAGCATTGCCGGCCAGAGTGTTGCGTGGAACCGAGTGAAAATCTCCTTCGCCATCCAGTGCACATCGGCGGGCCAAAGCTCTTCCCAACCCGCATCGGGCCAGCCTGTGGCAGCGAGATAGTTGATCAGAGCATCAAACCAGACGTAAATAACCTTGGTTTCATCGCCGGGAACGGGAATGCCCCAGCCAGGATTCGCACGCGTGATACAGATATCGCGCAGCCCCTGCTTGATGAACGAAACCACTTCGTTCTTGCGTGTATGAGGGAGTAGCCAATCCGGTTCCGATTCAATCTTATCCAGAAGCGGCTTTTCAAAGGCAGAAAGCTTGAAGAACCAGTTTTCTTCCTCCACCCAAGTAACTTCGTTGCCATCGGGTGACTTGCCATCCACAATCTCAGATTCTTTGACAAACGTCTCCGCCGAGATGTCGTACCAACCTTCGTATTTGTCTTGGAAGATGTAGCCGTTATCGCGAATGCGCTCAAAAAGTGCTTGAGCGGCCTTCCGATGCTGATCGCTCGTCGTTCGGAAAAAGACATCGTAATCGACATTCAGCAGATCGGCACACACACGGAATGTTTCAGATATTCGATCAACAAAGGCCATCGGGTCTTCGCCCGCTTCCTGTGCTGCGGTCATGACTTTCAAGCCGTTCTCATCGGTTCCCGTCAAGAAGTAGGGGTCTTCGCCGAGCAACTCGCGATACCGCTTTTCTACGTCGCAGCACATCATTGTCAATGCGTGCCCAACGTGGGGAACGGAGTTGACATAGTAGATGGGGGTCGTGACGTAGTGCCGTTTTGCCATAGAATTCGGTGAGTCTACCGAACTCAATTCCCCTTCACTCCGACCGCAAATTCTCGCGTGATTCCAGGTTCGATGCATACCAATCCTCGTACCCTTACCGGACTTTCCAAAATCCAGGTAGTTGCGCCCTCAAGTATTTTCAAAAAGGGTCCGACGATCAGATCGTGACCAAACCCGTACGTCAAATACGAACTTGCAGTCGAAAGCGGCATCGACGCGGGTTTATGCTTTTGGAGACCACCGTAGCAATGTACACATTGCTCGTGGGTGTCCTGACCTTCTGTTCTATGGCTGTCCTGGCTAACAAGGTGGGATTGCAGAGCCGATTGCGCGCTTCTGCATACCAACTCGCTTTCCAACAAGCAGAGATGCTAAAGACTACTTCCTTTGACAATCTGCAAGCCGTGGGAGATACCTCCTTTAACATCCCGGCAGAGGTGATTGCTTCCCTGCCCGGTTCGACCGTATCAAGCACTGGCACTACGAATTCAAAATATGAAGTCACCAGCCACTATCGCGTGGAGTCGGTGACGACAACCCAAAAGAAGATCACCGTTCGGATTCGATGGCGCAACGCCGCTACTCCCGAGTCGAATGCAACCCGCCCATGGTCAGAAGTACGCCTGACCACAGTGACCGTTAAGCCGGGCTCAATTACTGCTCCTGAGGCAGCAACATCACCTGCGGGAACAATTGGCGGAACTGCTACCAGCGCCGCACAGACCGCAAGGGCAGCAGCAAGCTCACTGCTCGGAGGAAGTAAATAATGAAACGACTCACTAAGAGGGCCGGTTTGACCACCATGGAAGTGGCGGTGGCAAGCACTGTCATGGTGGGTGTTGTCTACATGAGCTTCGACGTGATGCTCAAGTCCGTCAAGGTCAGCGCGGGGGCAATGCAAGCCACCCAAACCAACGATGACCTCAGAACCGGGATGGATTCGCTCATCAACTCAATCCGGACGGCTGATATGGTGCTCTCCACCCACACAGCCGACCAGACCGTAGATACAAGCAAAGAAAATCTTCTTATTAAGAAGCCGGTCTTCAACGCACTTGGGAATCGCATTGCGAATCAAAGCCAAGTGGTTTGGTACTACTATCAATCTACAAGCGATAAGAAGAAGAAGCCAGGCATCATCTATGCTCGAACGTCAACCATCAATGGATCAACCATCGGCAATTTTTCGGCCCCACGAGAAATTGTTTACAACGTTGAGAAAGTGACTTGGACTTATCGGTATATGGCACAAGTTCGTGTAGCCAGTGCTGGGATCACCGTGCCGCTCAATTTCAATGCATCGTCCAGTGGCGCATCGGCAACGAATGCACAAATTATCAAGATGAAAAGTTCAGCAATCGGACTGAATGTCGATGTTCCTGGGAATGTCGGCGTTTTGCCACCTGTCGCTGCAAATGTCGTGACTCTGCCTGGCCTAGCCCAAGCAGGAACAGTTATCGATATTGAAGCCAAAGTGGATCCACGATACGCGCCCCTCGCTGGTGGTGGCTCTCTGATCAACATCGTGGATATGAAGGTCAAGTTCAAAAAAGAGCAAGTGGACGGAGAGTCGAATTCTGGCTCGGGCAGCACGGAATCGGAAGGCGAAGTGAAACGCAACGAGTCATATAGCATCACGCTCCAAAACTTTAAAGGATAAGCAGGAGAACATCATATGAAAACAAAACAACTGAAATACAGCAAACGGCTCGGCAACGCATTGCCGATGGCGATGATGTTCTTCATGGTCGTCGGAGTGGTGACGATCGCCGCAATCGGGGTCACCCAAACTGCCGACCGTATGGCCGAGCGTGGCGTCCAAAAAACACAGGCGACTGCTCTGGCGGAAACCGCGGTGAATCTTCTCTATGATGAAATCATTCGCAAGATCGCAACCGGGCAATCTGCTCCTGCGTCACTGGGTAGCACATCGGTAACCGTATTCGATGGCGTAACCAAAACCGCTGGAACATACAACGGAACTGTCTTGGATACCCAAGTCAGCACCAAAACTCCTGCTCCTGGTCAGGCAGATGGCACGATTGAATACACCTACAACTTTTTGATTCAAGGAGTTGGACAAGCTCCAAACGGCGTTCAAAGCGAAGTACGCGCGTCGTTCACCGCAAAGCTGGTGACCAATGATCCTTCATCGGGAGTTGGTGCCGGGCAGTGGAAGATCTATCCTGGCGCAATCCAGTCGGCAACGACCGTGGATATTGTCACGAATCAAGGTGTCCGAACAATGGACTCTGCCGCTATTGATAAAGAAGCCCATGTGATCGCCAACAAAGGCGTTACTTGGCTCCCGTATAGTGGTTCAAAAAACACTTACGTCAATCCCAACATTTTGGACTTTGAAGGGCACGTTCTTGTTGCTAGCCAACCGGATAACACTTTTGTCGATATGACAAAGGGCGTCAACGGACTGGGCAACCCAAACGGGATGAAAAACTACCGCACGGCGGCAGCCCACCTCAACGGTAGCGACCCGTACACCGTGAACAAGGATGAGATCACGGCGATGGGACAACCTCGTTCTTTCCCGAAAGCGGCTGATGTTCAAAGTTACAAAACGATCTGGCTAAACGAAACCGCTGGCAATCCGGCGGCGACTAAGTTCACGCCCAGCACAGGAACCTCCGTCAAGTGGTCGGATGTGCCCGCGAATGCAAACGGTCAGAAGGTAATTCAGGCTCCTGCCTACATTGATGGTGATTTGGATCTGGCTTCGGGTCAGCTCTTGAAAATGCGACCCTGTGCCGCTTGCCCGGAAGACAATATTGTCTATGTCAAAGGCAAAATCTCCAATGCGGGAATGCTCTACAACCTGGGCGTCACCCTTGTTGCCGAGGAGGGCTACTCCGATGCGGCAGCGGCGGAATACAAAGTGGATCAACAAGATTCTCCATTCCCTGATCTGCCAACCGTATACAGTAACTCGGCCCTGATCAGTCTGAGCCCGTACACCGACGGTATCACGATTTCATCGAACTCGACATCTCGTTACGGAATGGTTATGTCTGCGCTAGGTGGGATCAAGATCACAGGAAACTTGGAAGTCAATGGAATCTTGGTTTCGGCAGGTAATGCGGCTGATCCGTACTACGAAAAGGTTCCGGCGGTCGCAAACCGAGTCAAAGGCGGCAAGGTAGACATCAAACCGAACAACGGAAACAGCTTTGTTGTTCAGTACGTCCGCGAGGCAAGTAACTACAAAATCCCCGGCTACAACATGGTTGTGGGAACAGTAGCCACCAGCTTCAATGCTGAGCCACTCCGAGACTGGGTCACCAAGAAGTAATCCATCGGGAAAATCAGGTCACAAAAACGCCTTTGGTCAACTGGCCAGGGGCGTTTTTTATACTGACCGTGGGCGGAAAGCGTCGGCGACATACCAACCACAAATCGCGCCAAGATAGATCAGGTTGCCGCTCCAGATCATAGTTTGCAAAGCAAGATCGTTTGAGGTCAGCATCCCGGAAATCGTAAAGACGACAATCACAGCGATCACCCCGGTCAACAGCCGCGAAACAGATCGTTGGAATGCACCCTGGCTCATCCCGACAAGAACATACAACCCCAAAGCCAACCAGAAATTGAACACGGCAATCATCGCCAGCAACACGCCGGGAGAAATCTTTGAAGTTGCCGAGCCAAGACTCGCGTGAATTCGATCCAGTGCCCCAGATGCCGAAAGGCAACCTCCCAAAGCAACACCCGCTAGCGCGAGCATCCCAATCAACCCGAACGTCAGCTGATTGACCGCAGGTAGCTCGGGGAAAAGCGGAGACTCCTGCGCGAAGAACGGATAGACCGCCGCCGTAATCACAACGAAGACCAGCACAAGTAGCGGCCCGACATTTACATCAGTGCCTTCACGGATGCGTTTGGCTTTCTCGCTATCTTCCGCCGCATCCATCAGATCTTCGTACTTGCGTTGATACAGGTCGTTATCCGGATCAAATTGCGCAGCGTAAGCATAGTGCCGACTTGCATTGATAAAGTCGCCACGGCTCCGGAAGACATCTCCGAGAGCTGCCTGAGCCAGCGGATCGCGTTTGTTCAGCTCCAGCAAACGGCGAGCAATGGTTTCTGCTTCCGCGTACTTCCCTAAGTTGAGAACATTCGCCAGCTTCGCGCGAAGCTCTTTGGCTTCGATCCACTTGGCTTTTTCTTCGGCTTCTTTGGCTTTGCGCGCTTCTTCGGCAGCCTGAAATTGGTGATGCCGATGCTCGTCTTCCCGCTTTCGATCAATCTTGTTTTGCCATTCCCACGCCTGAATATGATTCGCTCGTTTTTCGGCAACCGAAAGCACTTCATAGGCTTCTTTCACGGCAAGAAACTTGGTTTTGGCTTCAGGGGACGAGTTAAGGTCGGGGTGAAACTGCCGGGCAAGTCGGCGATACGCCGACTTGATTTCGCTCTCCGACGCGCTGAGCTCTAGCTCAAGCGTCAGAAAATGCTGGGGCAAGTTCCGATCTGACAAAACAGTGTTTTAGAGTGCGCCGCCGAGTCCACCGTAATAGCCTGTGTAGAAGCTAATCACGATGTAGGCAACATACGCTCCGACCGCGAGCAAACAGAACACGCCGAGGAACAGTGCCGACTGACGCGCCTTTGTTGTGCTCTCGTCTTCATAATATTCGGCAACTTTTTCCATCATCTCATTCATATTTCCAGTTGCCTCACCCGTTCGCATCATATCGAGCGTGATTGGGCTGAATGCTCCGGTCATCATGAAGGTATCGGCAACTCCTTGCCCTGAATCAAGTTGAGCTGCCGCCGGATACATTTTTTCGCGCAATGCTTCGTTCCCGCACGCATCGGCGGCGAGGCGAGTCGCTTTAGAAAGCGGCACCCCAGAATTCCAAAGAGCTCCAAAAGCTCGCCCGAACTTCGCCATCGAAAAGCCCATCGCGATGTTCCCGAACACAGGGAGCGCGAGGACGAAGTTATTCCAACCCTTCAAAACCGCTTGATTGCGCAAAGCGTATTTGAAGAAAATATATCCCGCCACAACCAGAGCAAGGAATGTAAACCAGATCATTAGTGGTGCGCCAATCCCGCCGGATTTGCCCATTGATTTGATAAAAATGTTGGTGCCGATAATGATCAACGCGGATGCGCCCAAAACCATTTTGGGATACGCCGTTTCTCGGCGGATCAAATTCCGAAGTTCAACATCACGCTGGATGTAGTCGGCAAGGCGATTGCATTGTTCAGCAAGGAAGCCACCTTCTTCCCCGGTCCGCACCATCGAGAGCATAAGTGGAGTGAAAACATGCGGGTACCGCTCGAACCCTTCCGAGACTCCGCGCCCTTCCACAACAGAATCAGACATCTCGAACAAGATCGCTTTCAAACCCGGGGATGAGGATTGACCCGCCAAAGTCTTGAACGCCTGCGCCGGGTTGATCCCTGCGTTCAGCATCGTTCCGAACTGCCGGAAGAAGAATCCCAAATGCTCCAACTTAACGCCGCTCACCGACTGAGCATTCGTGTCCATCTGCACCCGTCCAGCTTGTAGAGGACGCTCCATTTGGACAGGTGGGTTCGCTCCCCGCGGTGCCATCGGTTGATCTGCCAGCGGATCGCCAACAGACGATGCCATTTGCAAGTTCTGAATGCTCCAGCCCTTGGCGGCCAGTTGCTGAGCAACCACATCTAGCGATGTGCCGTGGAGAACCCCCTTATGCGGCTTCCCTTCTTGGTCAATGGCTTGAAATTCAAAGACTGGCATCGTGTTTCTCTATCCTATCAGGTGTCGCGGAGAATGATGTCAAACATCTGGTCATAAAAGCCGCGATAGAACATATGAATCAGGAGAAATCCCACGCAGAGAACCAGGATTCCTGCCCAAATCTTGACTCGAAACTTGAAAAAGTTCTCGGCAGAATTCATCGAGCGACGCGAGACTTCTATCGCCTGGTTGAGCGCATTCGGAACGGTTCCCGTCTGCTCCCCTGTCTTGACAATAGGAACGTGCTCTTGTGGGAATCCGTGGCACCGAATCAAGATGTCGGAAAGTGGTGTTTCTGGGCGAGCATGCGCGCCAGCCCGAAGGAACTCCTCAGCGTGAACTCGGTTCGTGACTGCATCAGCGGCAAGACTCCAAGATCGTTGCGGAGAGAGCCCGGCCTGCCCGAGCTTCGCAAGATGGAAAGAGAGCAAGTTAGAGCTTTCATAAGTCGCGCGCTTCCTGGCACCACCTGCTTTCGCTCCCCAGAAATGCCGAAACTGAGTGAACTTGGGCTGACCGAGAATTCTCGGTGCAAAAATCGATCCTAAGATCAAGGCAATGGTCAGAAAACCAAACGGGCCGATCATCCCCTCCTTGATTCCACGCCAGAACGCTTGTCCGGTCGTTCCCTGCGGATCATTGATCCATTCCAGCATCGCGCCCATCCCCTTCAGGGCAACAAAGATGAACGGAATCGTGATGATGATATTCGCGACCGAGAAATTGAAAAAGAACATCGTCTTCCGCAAGCGCGAAGCACTCAGCATTGCCTCGGAATACACCTCTGCCGCCTCAGGGACATAGCCGCCCGCTTCCCCCGCACGAATGGCTCCAACTGCCGCCGCAGGAAACACTTGGGGGTGTGCCGCCATCGCATCGGCAAGCGATCCTCCTTCGGCAGTGCGTTTTGCCACGTCCTCGAAGGTCGCTCGAAACTGCTCTCTCACCGCACCTGTTCGAGCCATTTCCGCAAAAGTTGATGCGGGGTTGATCCCTGCTTTGAGTTGGTTAGCGATGCGGGCAAACAGCATCCCCAGATCGCTATCGCGGAGAAATCCAAGCTTCCCCATTTCGTGGGCCATCGCCCGCGGCCCGGGGGTTGAAGCCTGGCTCTGCGGCTGGTTCATCACCACCGAGGGCGGTACGGTTCCCACCCCGGAATTGATTACGGGAGCCGGTTGTTGCGCAATGGGAGCGGGTTTCGGGGCAACCGGAGAAACTGGAGCCCCCCCACGATTAACCTGAATTGACTTCACTCGCAAACCACGTTGACCCAAATCACGGATGGCGGCATCTGCCGTATCCGCGTTGAGCACCCCGCTATGGGGTTGCCCGTGCGTGTCTTGAGCTTGGAATCGATACTCCGGCATCAGCGATTGCGTTTGACCAACGTTCTCCCTTTATCCATTCGACGTAACCGCCGCCTAGAACGTGGCAAATTACAACCCAATATAGCTGGAGATTCGGAACTCGCTACGGCTACTGTTGGTGATATTCACCAAGCCCGTTCCCGTCGTGCTGACTTTGTAGATATCCCACGCCAGACCGTTATTGCCCATAAAGACAATGCTCAGACCATCGCTGGTGTAGCTCGGGTGATCGGTGAAATCAACAAAGTTATAAACCAGGTGTAAGCCCGCACCAGTGGTTGTCATCTCGTACAGATCATCATCGCGAGTGAAAATGAGCTTTGTTCCATCCGGCGAGAAGCTCGGAGCCAAATCAAACGCGGTGAGGTTATTGGAAAGGTTTGCCAATCCTGTTCCATTCGAGTTGATAACATAGATCTGCGGCGCACCATTCGGGGATGCTGAGAATGCAATCTTGGTACCGTCTGGGCTGATGGCGGGATCATCCACATCGGTCAAGGTTGTCAGCAGAAGCTGACCGGTTCCGTCCGAATTCATCACATAGAGCCCAGTGCTTCCGCTCCGAGTACTCAGGAAAGCGATTTTGGAACCATCTTCACTAATCGTTGGCTTGAAATCGGGGCCGGAGAAATTCGTAAGGTTCAGTTCTCCATTGCCATCAATGTCTGAGCTATAAATTTCCAAATTGCCGCTCTTAGCCGATTGGTAAACGACTTTGTTCAGTCCGGCAGAAACTGATCCGTTCAAGTGTGCCTGTGACGAACTCGTGATCGCTACTTCGCCAGTGCCATCTAGGTTCATTCGATAAACGCGATCGGCCAAACCTTCGTTACTGGTGAAGATGACCTGCGGCTGGGTAAAGCCTGTCGTTCCGCCAGTCGTGCTACCCGTAGTTCCCGTTGTAGAGCCAGTGGTTGTCCCAGTTGTCGTTCCGGTCGTGGTACCAGTCGTTGAGCCCGTAGTACTTCCTGTTGTGGTGGAGCCAGTCGTTCCCGCAGTGGTTGTCGAACCGGTCGTTGTTCCCGTTGTTCCAGAAGTTGTAGATCCCGTCGTCGTCCCGGTAGTTGATGTCGTTGTTCCGGTGGTGCCAGACGTAGTCGTCCCTGTTGTTGTGCTCGTGGTGGTACCGGTGGTCGTTCCGGTAGAAGTTCCGGTTGAAGAACCGCCGCCAGTAGAAGTCAGACCGGTCGTACCGGTTCCTCCTCCACCACCGCACCCGGTGATCAAGACCACTGCACCAGCAAATGCGGCGCACCAAACCCACGTTCGAGACTGAGACATCAGCAAAATTATCGGCTGATATTTTTGCTAGGATTAGGTTCGATTTTTGCGATTAGTTGAGTTCGGTGGGAGTGCGGCGTTCCATCAATCGGGTGAGGGCTTCTCCAACTTCAATTTCCGCGTGCATGACTTCGTATAGCGTTGTCATGAGAGGAACTTCAACACCTTTTTCTGCCGCAAGGCGGAGTGCCACTTTGCAAGTCGGAACCCCTTCTGCCACTTGCCCGAGGCTGGCGACCGCTTCATCTAACGAAATCCCCTGCCCCAATGCGAACCCCACTCGGTAGTTCCGCGATAACTTACTAGCGGCAGTGGCAAAAAGATCACCCACACCGGCAAGACCAAGAAAAGTCTCCATTCGCGCACCGAGGGCCATCCCAAGTTTGGTCATCTCACCGAGGCCGCGTGCAAGAAAAGCCCCTTTCGTGTTGTCACCGAACCCCATTCCGTCGCTGATTCCTGCGCCAATGGCAATCACATTTTTCAGGGCGCCGGCAAGCTCGACTCCGAGCGGATCTTGACTCAGATACACCCGATAAGTCGGCCCCATGAATGCATTACGGACGAGATTAGCTGCCGCCTCTTCAAGAGAAGCAGAAACCGCCGCTGTCGGAATTCCGCGCGCCAACTCCACCGCGAGGTTCGGCCCCGAAAGCGACACGACTTTGACACCAGACACACCCTCCGAAACCACTTGTGAAAGCGTGCCGCCAGTTTCGGGGTCGAGCCCCTTGCTCGCAACACAGACTACGCTTTGTCCTTCAAACCGCGCGAGATTTGACCTCACGAATGCGGTCGGGATCGCAAGAACCGAGAAAGCGCTATTCGGAACATCATCGTTCGGGCCGAGGATGGTGATATTCTCGGGAAACTCAAAGCCGGGCAGATATCGCTTGTTTTCCCGATCAGAGCGGAGCAACTCCGCATCGTGTTCGGTATGATCCGCCAAAAAAACGTTGTGACCATTGCGGGCCAGAATTAATGTGAGGGCCGTACCCCAGCTTCCCGCACCAAATACAACAACGTCCATCCGCTTCAAGATACCCGCCAGAGGACCGTCCCGGCTCAGTTCAAAAGAAGGTATAGTAGCCGAGGTCGAAATGTGCCGAGCGCCGTTGTTTGGAGTCTATCGCGGTAGGTTGCAAAGAGCGGCATTGGCAAATTAGGCCACCTGGAGCGTTCGAGAAATACGGCGCACCTGGGATCTCAAACAAGGCTGAACAACAAACAATGCCACTTAGTAAAGAAAAGAAAGCTGAATTGATGAAAGAATACGGGCTGAGCGATAGCGATAGCGGCTCTCCCGAAGTGCAGATTGCTCTTCTGCAAGCACGAATCGTTCAAATCACCGATCACCTTCGATCCAATAAGAAGGACTTTCACTCCCGCGCAGGACTCCTCAAGCTCGTTGGTAAACGACGAAGGCTGGAAGGATATCTCCGTGCAAAAGATATTGTGAAATATCGCGAGCTCATTGCTAAGCTCGGCATTCGCGAAGTTCGGCCTCGATAACCGTTGACTCGGTTCATCTAAGGCTGAAAATAATGATTCATACACACGAATTCGAGGTGGAAGGCAAAACCTTCCATCTCGAAACAGGTCGCGTAGCCAAACAAGCCGGCGGCGCAGTTCTTCTCGGTATGGGCGAATCCGTTGTACTCGGAACCGCCACCATTTCTAAGAAACCTCGAGAAGGCATTGACTTTCTTCCTCTCGTCTGCGATTTTGAAGAGCGCAAGTACGCAATCGGACGCATTCCAGGTGGAATGATCAAGCGAGGCGGTCGCCCTTCCACAAAGGCAACCCTCATTTCTCGTCTCATTGACCGACCGATCCGACCTCTCTTCCCGAAAGGATGCCGCAACGAAATCCAAGTCATCACCATGGCTTTTGCGGTTGAAAAAGGTCGCCCGGTTGATGTCCTTGCGGTGAACGCAGCATGTGCTGCTCTCTCCGTCAGCGATGTTCCGTTCAAAGGCCCGGCGGCATGTGTTCGCGTTGGCCGCATTGACGGCGAATTTGTTCTTTTCCCGAACGACGACGAACTCGCAGTTTCCGAACTCGATCTCGTTGTTGCTGGCCACGAAGGTGCGATCAGCATGGTGGAAGCAGGATGTAACGAAGTTGACGAAGCGGTGATGGTCAAGGCTCTCGTCTACGCTCACGAGTGCATCCAAAAGATCTGTAAAGAATTTGCTGACTTCGCAAAGAAAGTCGGTACCGAAAAGCGAGAAATCCCGCTCAACGTCTACGACAAGAAGGTTCTCGAAAAGATCCTCAAAGACGATGGCAAGGAAATCGCCGCCAACATCTTTGGTGCAGACAAGGCGAACCGCGAAGACGCGGCATCAGAAATCACCGACAAGCTGATCGCCAAATACAAAGAGAAGTTTGCCGATGACGAATTACTTCTCGGACAAGTTCCTGAGTTGATCGACAGCGCGATCAAGGAAACCTACCGAAGCGCAATCATCAATGATGGCAAGCGACCGGACGGACGAAAAACCGACGAACTGCGATCACTCGAAGCGGTGGCTGGTCTTCTTCCTCGCGTCCACGGTTCCGGACTCTTTACTCGCGGTCAAACCCAGGTCATGACGATCTGTACACTGGGTATGCCGAAAGAAGCTCAGTTCAGCGACATTGTTGACCAATTGGATGAAAAAGGTATTGACCAACGCTACATGCACTTCTACAACTTCCCGCCGTACAGCGTTGGGGAGTGCCGAATGCTCCGTGGCCCTGGTCGCCGCGAAGTTGGGCACGGTGCATTGGCAGAGCGTGCACTTGTTCCGGTGATTCCGCTGGATGATGAAGACTTCCCTTACACCGTTCACATGGTCAGCGAAGTTCTGGAATCCAACGGTTCCACCTCAATGGCTTCCGTTTGCGGTTCCACCCTCGCTCTGATGGATGCGGGTGTACCGATCAAAGCTCCGGTTGCTGGGATTGCAATGGGCTTGATGAGCGACGGTAAGAAATTCAAGGTTCTCACCGACATTCAAGGCGTCGAAGACTTCACTGGCGACATGGACTTCAAGGTGGCAGGAACCCGAGAAGGGATCACCGCACTCCAGTTGGACACCAAGCTCGACGGAATTCCGGAAAAAGTTCTCAGCGATGCGCTGATGCAAGCCAAGGATGCTCGCTTCAAGATTCTTGATGTCATTGAAGCAGAACTTCCGAAGCCTCGCCCAACCCTTTCTTCCACCGCTCCGCGATTGACCACCGTCAATATCAACCCCGAAAAGATT
>JAGQUX010000020.1 GCA_020438215.1 Armatimonadota bacterium
CGAGACGTTCCGGGGATCAACGTACGCCATGAACCTGGTTCCCAAAACTCGGCTGGAGATTGTTGTGCCGGATGATCTGGTGGAAGATGCGATAGAGGCGATTACATCCGCCGCTCATACCGGGGAACTGGGGGATGGGAAGATTTTTGTCAGCGAAGTGCTGGAAGCCGTCAGGATACGGACGGGCGAGCGCGGCGATGATGCTGTGCGCTAATTTTTGCGTCAGCTAAAAGAAAAATCCTCCCGAAATCGAAGACTTCAGGAGGATTGGGTGCGGGGGCAGGATTTGAACCTGCGACCTCCGGGTTATGAGCCCGACGAGCTACCTGGCTGCTCCACCCCGCGGTGTGAGACGATAGTGTGGCAGGTTAAGCGAATGTGATGCTAGCGGTCCTACGAATTGGCGGCGATCCGGCCCGAGGCCACGCCCTCGTCGCTCCGCTCCTCTGCCCCCGGATCGCCTTCTGCCGCTACGCGGCAGACCAATGATTGGCTGTCGAAAAGTTTGATTTCCGCATCTATTGGGAATCGGGTTTTTCTTGCCTTCGCCTTCTGCATCTGCGCGGCAAGCCAGTAAGTCGCTGCCCACGTATTTAGCGCATCAGGTTTGCCAACCCATCGCCTCGTTAATAAGGGAGAGCCGAAGGAGAAAACTCAGTGCAGAGCGAACTCAGCCCCGTCGTCGACCCCGGAACAGGCTCCCCAACTTCAACACAATCGCCGCGCCCACTAGAACCGGTGCGTATTTCTCCACCAAATCAAAAGCGGCGAGCGCGTTATCATCCACGACTTTGACGATGCCCTTGGTGCGTGAACCAACGTCGTTGGTGACATCCTGGACAGTTTCGGCAATGGCTTCCACGCGGTCGGTGAGTGATTGCACGCGCTTGTTCATGGTTTTGACCGCGGAGATCAAATCCATTGTGAGCCGGATGAGGGTGGCGAGCAACGCAAGGGTGACGATCATCACGATTGACGCGAGAACGAAATAGAGACCGGAGACGGTCAGCCACCATTCGGGAGGGTTGCCCACATGCCAACTTTACCCGGGAGGCGGGCTAGTTGGGCAGAGCTTCCATGCCGATAGTGCTGAGTTCCTGTGGAGGCAGTGTGACTTCGACGGTGGCAACGCCATCAACCGGGGTGACGTGGGTGCCTCCAATGTTGTAGGTGCGCCCCCAGAGCCCTTCAACCGAGAGCCGCGTGGTGACTGGCTCATCAAACGGATTCCAGATTTGGACGGTGGCTTTGCGGAGCCGGGTGTCGAGCCGGAGTTCGCGGAACTGGCCAAAACTGAGTTCAAAACGTGCGCCAATTTGCCGGAGGATGATGCGGCGTCCCACTCCATCCCATGGGCGGATGACATGGCTATCTCCATCCAAGTTGTAGTGGCATCCGAAGTTGTAATCGCCGGAATCGCGGTTGGGGAGATAGTAGGCTCCTGCACCCCGCAGATAGTGGTAGTAACCCAGACCGCTGGATCCTGTGAAAGCGTTGTATCCGGCCTGCGCCGAGGCAAGATCGGGGCAGTAGCACATGGAAGCGGCCCCATCATTCCGGACGAGTGCCCACGGCCCGATCATCCCCCCGAACGCCATGCGGACATACGCTTCGGGGAGAGCCAGGTAATCACGATCCATGAGCCCGAAAAAGATCAGGGAGTTTGGGATCGTCGTGTGGCTGAGGCAGGCTTCGCCATGATCAAGCAAAGCCTTGAGCGGGCTGGAATCGCCGCCATCCCAATGCCGTTTGTCGCTGCCGTACCACCACCAACTTGCTGCGAGGGATCGGGTGGCAAATGCTGCGCGAGCCGTTCGCTCAATGTGATCGTCGTCATCCAGATAACGGGCGGCGCAGAAGACTTCTTCAAAGCCGGATGTGTCCATCACGGTTTCGCCCGCATAGGGGTATTTGAGTTGAGTGAGTTCGGTGGCTTTGAAGTCAATGTTGTTCTGGAGCCGGAGGGCTTCGTTTGCCAATCCGTGACGTTCCAGATCATCGAGCAACTCGTAAATGCGGGCAAACCCAAGAACTCCGACCGTTCGGACATACAGTCGCCAGCCGAAACGGAACATGGCGTCAATCGTGCCCTCAGCGAGTTGGAGATATTCGATAGCTGACCGCTTGCCGCCGGGGATGTGCTCGGCAATCCGCGCCATAGAATGATAAAAGTTAGCGACGGATGGATAGCTCATCGGGCGGCCAAAGAACCCCGCGCCTTGCTCCGAGATCAAGCTGGAAACGGCGAGCGTTCCTGGGTTTTGGATGTCGTCCATCAGGAACTCATCAATGAAGGTTTCGAGGATCTCAATCTGCTTCCGGTCTGGGTAGTTGGCGTTCTTCTCGGCGAGGAAAAGAGCCTCGCCCATAGCGCATTCCAAACCAGAGGAGATGAGGTACTCATCCTTATCCAGTATCTGCTTGTTGTCAACAATATTGGTCAGAACAGGGGCTTGGTTGAGCAGGGAATCTGGGTTGTGGACGATCTGGTTTTCGGCAATCCATCTTGCCCGCCGCTGGATGAGTTCACCAATCGGATCGGTGAACATAAGGTGGGCGTGGCACATCTTGCCGAACCGGTCTTGGAAGCTGACGATAATCGGGCCTGGCTCCTTTGGCTTAACGAAACAGAAGCCGCCGTTCTCGTCGGTATCCACTTCGGTGACAGCCTCTCGGCTGACATAAAACCGGCTGGGGGAACATCCGCCGACTTCCACGGCGATGCCGACATCGGTTGGCGCGACCGCGCTGGGGAGCACTTTGATTGTGGGGCGTCCACAGATGGAGAGGGCCTGGTTGATGCCATCGACCTTGTCGCTTTCAATTGGGACAAACCGGAGCTCGACCACTTGCTGGTCACCGGGTTCGAGGATGAGGGAGGTGTGCTCGTTGAACCAAGTCGGCCACTCTTCGCGCTCGATGGTTGCCTTACTATGGATGTAAACAATGGGGATGCCCTCCCATTGGTAAGGCGTGTTCAGGCTACTGCGGACATGGGTATAGAACTCCCAGCTTGTATTGTCGCCAGGGAATACGAGGAGCCCAGGAGTCTCTGCGGTCATCCGTTGAGCAAATAGCCAACTTGCTGCTCCCCCGATGAACTTATGGATGTAGCACCGGCTTTGCCAAAGTCGTTTGAGTTGGTCGTCGTTCCAGCCAAACCCATCATAAAAATTGTTGAACGCCATCGGGAAACCGAGTTCTCCGATTTCCACTGTGCGGCGACCCTCGTTTTTGATCGTGATCTGCCAAACGATTTGCGGCAGTTGTCCTGGTAGTTCAAAGAACTTGCCGTTGACCGTGATGGAATCGAGAAGCGGAAACTCGTACTGAAATTCAATGGTGCTGGGATCGTATGAATCGAAGTCTTCATCGACCGGCTTGACCCCACGGTTCCGGCTGACCATCCACGGTTCATCGGGGCTGGTGCGAACACCGATCAAGATGGTGCCTGGGTTGTAGTCGTCGCTGGCTTCTTCTCCGAACTGGATCGGGGGCAAGACGAACTGAAAGTCTTCGCCTTCTTCGGGGAGCGCAGGGTCAGAAGCCCAAAGCTGATTGATTCGTCCGCCCGCACCGAATTCCATTGTAATGAGACTGCCGGCAAGATCGGATTGGGGTTGGTCGAATTCGTCCATACGACTGTGGTTGATTTCACCATACCTCAGGGTTGCTGAGCGAGAGAAGTAACGGTTAGAATGCCTTCATGGCTGGTTTTTCTCGTCGCGATGTCTTGAAGGGTGCTGGTGTAGCCGCTGGCACGGCAATGTTTGGCAGTGTCTTGGGTGATTTCAAACAAGTTCAGGGCGAACTCCCTCCGCCAAAACAACGCAAGTACGAACCGATCAAGAAGCCGATCACAGCGGTGATCTGTGGATACGGGGGCCGCGGCGGATATTACGGATCAATGGCGACAAACCCCGAAGCTCAAGTTGAGATTGTTGGGGTTGCCGAGCCGGTGGATTACCGCACCGAACTCGCGGTCAGCCGTCACAAAATCCCGAAGGAAAACCAGTTTGTGACATGGGAGCACGTTTTTGATCGCCCGAAGTTTGCCGATGCAATCATTATCGGAACACCAGATCGGCTCCACTACGGCCCAGCGATGCGAGCACTTGAGATGGGCTACAACTTACTCCTCGAAAAACCGATTGCTCAAAGCTGGAAAGAGTGCGAAGACATTCTCCGACTCGCGAAGAAGAAAGGCGCAATCGTTGGGGTTTGCCATGTTTTGCGATACGCGCCGTACTTTGTGCAGATGCACGCTCTTGTGGAGCAAGGTGTGATTGGCGATCTCGTGAGCATCCAGCATATGGAGCCGATCCATTATCTGCACTTTGCTCATAGCTATGTGCGAGGCCCGTGGCACAACGAGAAAGATAGCAACCCGAGCCTCCTTGCGAAGTCTTGCCACGACCTGGACATTATCAAATGGCTGATGAACAAACCGTGCGAGCGAGTGTCTAGTTTTGGCGGATTGAAGTACTTCCAGCGGGATCATGCGCCAATGGGTGCACCAACTCATTGCTTGGATGGGTGTCCGGTTGAGGATTCCTGTATCTACCACGCAGGGAATGTCTATGTCCAGAAGAAGCTGTGGGGCACGCACCATATCGTGACCCGCGATCGCTCACCGCAGAGCATCCTCCGCGAGTTAGAGAAAGGTGA
The DNA here is from genome assembly GCA_020438215.1 of Armatimonadota bacterium. GTDB lineage: Bacteria > Armatimonadota > Fimbriimonadia > Fimbriimonadales > Fimbriimonadaceae > UphvI-Ar2. The sequence goes on from JAGQUX010000020.1 coordinate 4,669, forward strand.
CTACGGACGATGCGTTTATCATAACGACAACGATGTTGCCGATCACCAGGTGGTCAATCTGCAGTTTGAGGGCGGAGGAACTTGCGCCTTCAATATGGAAGCAATGACCAGTTATGGTGGTCGTCGCACCCGCCTAATGGGAACGCTCGGTGATGTTGTTGGGGACGAGCGATTCCTGGATGTTTACAACTTTGAAAAGCGCGAGATGATCCGCTGGGATGTCCAGAAGGACTTCAAAGATCTTGGTGGACACGGCGGCGGTGATGAGCGGATGTTCCGCGATTGGGCGCAGGCGGTTGGCCACCAGGATGATTCGTTCTTGAGTGTTGATCTGGCGGGAGCGATGGAAAGCCATCTCATTGGTTTTGAGGCGGAGCGGTCGCGGAAAGCGGACGGTCAGGTTCGGAAGATTGTGATGCCGAAGGTGTAATTGCATGGAAGGAAAAGCTGGCTCCCCCAAGGACCAGAATGCGGCTCGGTTAGACTAAAACCATGTCCACCCGCATTGAGCGCGATAGCATTGGTGAAGTTCCTGTCCCGGCGGATGCCTACTGGGGTTCGCAGGCTGAACGGAGCCGCAACCTTTTCCGAATTTCCGGCCTGACCGAGCACCCGAGGATGATTGATGCCTACGTCATGCTGAAGAAGGCATGTGCTGAGGCGAATACCGAACTCGGGCTGCTGGAAGAGACTCAGGGCAAAGCGATTGTCCAGGCTGCCGATGAAATTCTAGGTGGCAAGCTCCGCGATCAGTTCCCGGTGGATGTGTTCCATATGGGCGCGGGCACCAGCTTCAATATGAACACCAATGAGGTGTTGGCGAACCGGGCCGAGGAGATTTTGGGCGGCAACAAGGGTGATTACAAGCTGGTCAATCCCAACGACCATGTGAACTACGGTCAATCAACCAACGATACTTTCCCCACTGCAATGCGTGTGATGGCGCGCACGATGATGGAGCCGCTTTTTGAGCAAGTGGATCGCCTGGCGGATGCTTTGGAGGCAAAAGGGAAGGAATTCGACCACGTTCTCAAATCTGGGCGCACCCACCTGCAAGATGCGGTGCCCATCCGGCTCGGGCAAGAATTTACGGCTTACTCCGTTGCGATTCGTCGTTCCCGTAAATGGCTGGAAGCGGCGGCGAATGAACTGGAAGAGCTCGGGATTGGTGGTTCTGCCGCTGGTACTGGGTTGAACACTCACCCCAAGTATCGCTTCATGGTGGTGGATAACCTGAAGAGCTACACGGGGATCAATTTCCGCCCGACCGAAGATCTGCGCGATGCCATGCAAAGCCAATTCTGTATGGCGGCACTGTCTTCCGGTTTGCGACTGTTCTGCTTGGAGATGACTCGCATCACCAATGACTTGCGTTTGTTGAGTTCTGGCCCTTTGACCGGCCTTGCTGAAATCACGATGCCAGCGGTTCAGCCCGGCTCTTCGATCATGCCAGGAAAAGTCAATCCTTCGATGGCAGAGAACATGAATTTGGTGCTCTACCAAGTGCTGGGGCAATGCCAGGCGCTCGATGGATGTGTTCAAGGTGGGCAGCTTGAACTTAACGTTATGATGCCAAGTATGGCGTTTTCCGCCCAGTTCGCACTGCAGATTCTAGCGAACACCATTGAGACATTCGTTGACAACTGCATTGTGGGAATTACGGCGAACGAAGGGCGTTGCAAGATGTACGCAGAGACATCGCCATCACTTGCCACGGCTCTCAACGCGTATGTTGGCTATCAAGTCGCGGCGGACGTTGTGAAGACGGCACTCAAGGAAGGGAAGTCAATTCCAGAGGTTGTGCGTGAAAAGAACCTGATGGACGAAGAAACTCTTGCGAAGGTTCTTGACCCTGCGTTGCTCACCGAGCCGGGAATTCCTGGCAAAGCCTAGCGGCAAAATCGCCGCAAGAAAGAATTACCGGGTGGATTTTCAAACCCGGTAATTTTTGTTTTGTTGCGGGCATGCAAATCGAATACAATGTGTTCATTCACGCCATTGAATTGTCTTTGGCGAGTGTTTTCCGGTGAGGACTATGAAAAGAAGTTTTGCATTGGCGGCATTGGTCGCCGTACCCTTGGTGTCTCAAGCAATTGTCATCCGCCACGACGTGGCCGATTCCGAATACACGAACCTCGGCAACTCATTTTCCGGAGTTGGTCGCGTTCACAGCGGTGGAACAGGCACGCTTTTGACCTCCGAGTGGGTGATTACTGCCGCCCACGTTGTTGCTGGCGTTTCTTCTACAAACTTTACTGCTGGCGGTGTGACCCGATCTTCTAGCGCGATTTTTGTGAATCCTGGCTACAACCCTAGCGATCTCGGCAACGGGATGGACATCGCTCTGATTCGACTTTCGACAGCGATCACGAACACCGACACCTACTGGCTTTACTCCGGAACCGATGAATTGAGTCAAATCGGAACGGCAATTGGTTTTGGTGAAACTGGTACAGGATTGACCGGTCGCGTTCCCGGCTCTGGTGGTACCAAGCGAGCGGGACATAACGCTCTGGATGAGTATCTGGATAGCCGCGAAACAGTCTTCCTGACCGACTTCGATAGCGGCGATGCAAACGATAACTTCATCGGTGACGCAACCCCGGAAGACCTTGAATTCAATGTAGCTCCCGGCGATTCCGGCGGTAGCTTGATGTTGTTCCAAAATGGGCAGTGGAAAGTCGCAGGAATCACTTCGTTTTACGCGAACCTCGACGGTGTTACCAATGGTGACTATGGCGACTTTAGTGGCTTCATGCGAATCAACTCGGCGGGTAACAAAGAGTGGATTGAGCAAGTGACAGCGGTTCCAGAACCGACTACTTTGGCGATTCTTGGTCTTGGTGCGGCGGCTTTGCTCCGACGCAAACGCAAGTAACTTCATCAGTATCTTGAATACAAACCCCGTGAGATTGCGCTCAATCTCCCGGGGTTTTTGTATTGATCTGAGCCATACTGAAAACCATGCTTTCTGTTGAATCCCACGGCTCTTGGATGACGGTGAAATTGAACCGGCCCGAAGTCCGCAACGCCTTCAACGACGAACTCATCGCCGCGCTGAACGATACCTTCAAAAACCTTGATTCGAAAGTGCGCGCGGTCTTGCTGGAAGGCGAAGGGAGTGTGTTTAGCGCCGGAGGAGATTTGAATTGGATGCGAAAGGCATCCGGCTACACCGAGGAGCAGAACGCGGCAGATGCCTTCAAACTTGCCGAACTCTTTGAAGCAATCAGCACTTGCCGAGCGGTAGTTGTTGCTAAAGTCTCTGGAGCGGCCTTCGGAGGAGGATGTGGTTTGGTCTGTGCGGCGGATGTCGCCGTCGCCGAAGAAGGCACGAAGTTCTCATTCTCCGAAGTGCGCCTTGGTCTGGTTCCAGCTACGATCTCGGCGTTCGTTGTCCCAAAGATTGGTGCAGGTCACGCGCGCGCACTTTTTACTACGGGCGAAGTGTTTCAAACCGAGAAAGCGCTGCGCATTGGCTTGATCCACGATGTTGCTCGTCCGGACGAACTGCACACGATGGCAATGGCGAAAATCAAAGATGTGCTTCGCAATGGCCCTGAGGCGGTTGCGATGAGTAAATGGCTTGCTAATCAACCCGCGATGACAAAGGACGAGACTTCCAAGTTGCTGGCTAAGGCACGCGCATCCGAGGAAGGCAAGGAAGGCGTCGAAGCGTTCCTCGACAAGCGCAAAGCGGTGTTTGTGGAGGAGATTTCTTGAAGAATATCCTGATCGCCAACCGTGGCGAAATCGCCCTCCGTGTAATCCGGGCCGCCCGAGAGATGGGGCTCGGCACAGTCTTGGTGGTCAGCGAAGCGGATCAGAAAAGTCTTGCCGCTCAATACGCCGACGAGGTCGTTCTGATCGGTGGAAGCGAGCCCAGCCAGAGCTATCTGGATATTGAAAAGGTGATTAGCGCGGCGGTACAGACAGGTGCAACTCTCGTCCATCCGGGCTACGGTTTTCTCAGCGAGCGTCCCGCCTTTGTCGAGGCATGTGAGAAAGCGGGGCTGGCCTTCATTGGCCCGAGCGCGGAGTCGATGAAGCTTCTTGGCGGGAAGATCGAGGCAAAAACTTTAGCGGTTGAGAACGAAGTTCCGATCACTCCTGGTTTCTTCGAGCCGGGGGCAACAACCGAAAAGCTTATGCAAGCTGCTGCGGACATCGGATACCCGGTGATGCTGAAAGCGAGTGCGGGTGGTGGCGGACGCGGAATGCGTGTCGTGCGTGATCCTTCTGAGTTTGAATCCGCATGCAATCTCGCGCAGGAAGAATCGGAAAAAGCGTTCGGCGATCGCGCAATGATGGTCGAAAAGCTGATCGAAAAGCCGCGCCATATTGAGGTGCAAATCCTTGCTGACAAACACGGGAATGTCGCGTGTTTGTTCGAGCGAGAATGCAGTCTCCAGCGTCGGCACCAGAAGATTCTCGAGGAAGCACCCAGTCCGGTTATGACCGACGAGCTTTGGCAAAAGATGTCGGGTGCGGCGCGGCGGCTCATCCAAGCGGCGAAGTATTACGGAGCCGGGACTGTTGAGTTCATGGTGGACGATACGTCTGGCGAATTCTATTTTCTCGAAGTCAATGCTCGTTTGCAGGTTGAACACCCAGTCACCGAGATGATCACGGGGGTTGATTTGGTGCAATGGCAAATCCGAATCGCTGATGGCGAGAAACTCGCTCTCCCAGAGGCTCTGATGACCGGTGACCGAACCGCAATCCGCGGTCACGCGATAGAAGCGCGGATCATTGCGGAAGATCCGAGCGCGGGATTCATGCCAAGCATTGGCAAGATTTTGGGTTGGGCCGAGCCGAGTGGCCCTCGCATTCGCTTTGACACTGGATTTACAGGCGGTGATGAAGTGTCACGCTTTTACGATTCGATGCTGGCAAAGCTGATTGTCGGCGGCGATAACCGAACGGTCGCAACAGATCGGTTGAAAGTCGCGCTGCGTGACACGCATGTTCTCGGAGTGAAGACCAACATCAGCTATCTGCTGGATGTGGTTTCTCACCCAGGATTTGCCATTGCTGAGTTTGATACCGGATTCCTTGGGCGTGAGTTTGGCGAGTGGAAGCCGAGCGAAGAACTGCCTGCAGAACTTGGCAATCTGGTTTCGGCGGCAAGCTTGTCTGGATCGAGTTCAGCACGTTCAGAAGGCAGCGAGCGTATAGAATCCAATGCATGGGGTTTGGCGGACGGATTCCGGAATGCAACTCCCCATTAGAAGCCTATGAGCGAACGCAAGCGCATTTTCTCGGAGCAAGAAGCCGCTGATCTTCTGATTAAAGCGGCGAAATTGCAGGAAGAACAGCCGAATGAGACAACGTATACGGCTGGGCTTACTTATGACGAGTTAATGCGCATGGCGAAAGAACTGGGGGTTGATGAGAAGTATCTTTCCCAAGTTCTGAATCAGACGGTAGCGTCTGGGTCGCAAGCGGAAGTGAAGAAGTGGCTCGGGATGGTGACAAAAGCCGAGCTGGAGCGCGTTGTTGATGGTGAGCTTCCTCCCGAGAAGTTCGATATTTTGATGGAGGAGCTAATGCTCAATGATCCCATTGCATCTACGGGAATGCAAAACATGATCCAGCAAGTCGGTCGATCCATCCAAGGTAAGATCCGAACTAAGACTGGGTATGCATCATTTCAGATTACATCTCGCAATGGGCGAACTCGTATCAAGACAAAGTTACAGCCTTTCCTGAACTTCTTTGCGACATTCTATCCGGCAAATATCATTTGTTTATTCCCGATGATTGCTTCTGCTAATGGGAAGTTGAGTTGGCTCTTAACACTAGGTTTATTAGGTGGTTTGAATTTTTTAGCGTGGATCGGAACACGGGCTCTGACGAACAAATCTCTGGATGCCCTCAAAGAACGCACCGACACCCTTGAGCAACTCATCATCAAAGAAAATGCGAACCTTCGGAATAACCTGGAGAACGCATCGAACGCGAACGAATCAACCGCTGAGACTCACTCAACCGAAAACGCCTGAAAGCCGTACAATAGGAAGGATCAATGGCGGACGACAAGATTTTCTCTGAGAAAGAAGCGAGTGATATTCTTATTCGCGCCGCCAAGCTGCAAGAAGAACTCCCTGAGGAAGGCGATGAATACATCCCTGGTTTGACTCTGAGCGAACTCAAAAAGATGGCGAAGGAGTTGGGCGTTGACGAGAAATATGTTCTCCGGGCCATTGAGCGACCGCCAGCAGGTGGATTTTCAATCAAAGAGAAGAAGCCGGAAGAGAACTTCTTTGGGACACCGTTTTCTCGGGAATATGAAGCGGTGATAGAAGGGGAACTCCCGCCAGAACACTTTGATGTGATCATCGAGGATTTACAATTTTCTAATACGATGAAACAGCGACGTCACACGATGACGCCGGTGCAAATTGGGCGATCCGTTCATGCGCAAATTTGGGGTGGATTGACGCGCGGTCAGTTTCAAATGTCTTCTCGCAATGGGCGTACAAGAATGAAGATGAAAACCAATCCATTCTTCTCATTCTTTGTGTCCATGTATCCAACATTTATAGCCTCAGTAGTTACGATTGCATCACTGGATGAAAGGGGAGTGAAGCTTGGTGCGGGGGTTGGAATAGCGCTCATTACTAGCGTTGTTGCATTGGGGTTTTTGATTGGTACTCAAATTAATAAGTGGAGCACCAAGGCGCTTCGCAAAAAATTCGATGACATGGTTGCGAAGGTTGACGAAGAAAACCGCGAATTACGCCAGAATTTAGAGCAAGCTGAAAACAAAGAAGTTCAGTCTGAGCAGACTGAACTTCTTGAGAATCGTTTGCGCGATTAGAGCGCGGCGAGAACGGATTCGAGCTGCACGTTACTGCTTCGCAATCGCTGGCAGAGAGTTTTTCCAATATTACGCAGAACAATCACACCAATTGTGGGTTCATCGTACATGAGTTGAGTGAATTTTTCACCAGAAATCTTGACGAGTTGTGATTCTCCAGCACTCACAACAGTTGCTGATCTTTCTGATTCATCAAAGAGAGCAATTTCGCCAATGATCGCGCCTTTATCGAGCCGAGCAATCGGGTCACCTTGATTGGTGGTCACACGAACTTTGCCTTCGATCAAAACGAAGATATCAGCGGCGCTATCGAACTCGGAAATGATCTCTGCGCCATCAACTACGGTGATAATTTCGCTGATGGCGGCAATTTGATTGACCTGTTCTGCGGACAATCCTTGAGCAATATAGCTCGCTTGAATTCCTGTGCTGGCTGACATGTTCGTTGAGACGAATTTACCTGGGCGAGGTTGCGAATGCCCAGTCAGAGGTCATCTCATTTTTTGAACAGTGAGCGCAGGATGAACAGTACGTTCGCAGGACGCTCGGCGAGCCGTCGGCTGAAATAGGGATACCACGCATCGCCATATGGAACATAAACGCGCACGTTATAGCCTTCTTCTTTTAATAAGCCTTGCAAATCTCGGCGGATTCCGTAGAGCATCTGCCACTCGAAAAGGTGCTTAGGGATATCACGGCTTTCAGCGAACTCTTTGAGTTGAGTGATGATCGCTTCATCATGGCTGGCGATGGCTGGATATCGCGCCCGAACGAGGAGTCGTTTGCCGAGTTCTAAGTAGTCTTCATCCACTTTCGCCTTGTCTTGGAAAGCAACGGTTTCTGGCTCAAGATATGCTCCTTTGACCCAGCGGAGGCGGATGTTTTGCCCAACAAGCCGGTCGAGATCATCGCGGGTTCGATAGAGATAGGTCTGCAGAACTGTGCCGGTCAGACCAGGGAAATCACGATGCACTTTCTCGACCATCTCAACCGTGCGCTCGGTATACGGACTTCCTTCCATATCGGCCCGAATAAAAATGCTGTGTGGCTTTGCTGCTTCAAGAAGTCGGCGATAGTTGGCTTCGGCGATCTCATCACCTTGATCCAAACCCAGAGCGGTGAGCTTGATAGAGATGTTGATTTTTTCGCAATGGTGGCTCTTGGCAATCGCCTCGATGACTTCAATATACGCATCGGCGGCGAGGGCAGCCTCTTCAACAGAAGCGACGTTTTCGCCGAGCAGATCAAGAGAAACGAGGAACCCTTCGTCGGCGAGAGATTCTGCCGTGGACATTGCCTGGGAAAGTCTCTCACCGGCAATGAATCGCCCAACCACGGGGCGAACGAGCTTGGAATTCCGCACAAAGTTACGGATAACAGGCAGTCCAGAGACTTTCAAAATCAGCGTGCGAAACACCATGAGTTCAAATAAGAAGTGGCAGAGCCGGTCGAAATTCTACTGCCTAGCCATCCAATTCCGGGACTGTTCCGGCCAAGAGTCCATCGCGGTAAGTGAAAAGGATGTCTTCTAGTTCAGCAACCGATTCCACACGGGACAGCTTTCCGCGTATTCCAGGTGCGCCTGGATACCCCTTGATATAGAGTGGGAGTTGCCCACGCAATGCACGGATTCCCCGGAGCTCGATAACTTCTGGCTTTTCGTCTGGGTCAGCATCCGATTCGTGTTGCACCATGAGCTTTGAGTGCTCGATGGCAACGGCGATCCGCTCGTCAAGGGTCGGGTCAGGAGGCTCCGGTTGTCCCGTCAATCCGGCATGGATTTTTGCCATTGCCCAAGGGTTAGAAATAGCGGCTCTCCCAACCATGACCCCATCGCAGCCGGTCTCGTCCATCATGCGGATAGCATCATCCGAGGTTTTGATATCTCCATTCCCGATTAGGGGAACTTGTACTGATTCGCGCAAATCTTTGATCAGTTGCCAATTCGCTTCGCCCTCGAATCCTTGTTTGGCGAACCGCGCATGGAGGGTAATCATCTGTGCGCCGGCATCCTGAAATCGCCGAGCGAGATCGGGGGCAGCAAAGAGCGAATAATCCCATCCGGCACGGACTTTGACCGTCACCGGAACCTTGACGGCTTTGACTACGGCGGCAACAATTTTCTCAGCGAGTTCGGGGTCTTTGAGAAGGGCAGCGCCAGAGCCGGTTTTGCAAACCTTCGGCACCCAGCACCCCATGTTGATGTCGATGATGTCGGCCCCGAACCCCTCGGCGACGCGAGCGGTTTCTGCCATGACATCCGGTTCGCCTCCAAAGATCTGGATGCCGAGCGGTCGTTCTTCCGGCACGATCACCATCTTCTTGTAAGTCTTTTTAGCTCCGTAATGGATGGCCATCGCGCTTACGAATTCGGTGAACATCAGCCCGGGATTCCCGATGCGTTTACAGATTTTTCGGAAGGCGAGATTGCTCACATCTTCCATCGGCGCAAGAAGTAGCGGAACGTCGACCTTTATAGATCCAACGCTAAAACCTGGATATTTCGATGGGGAACCGCTCGCCATGGGCGGGTCAATTATGCCGCGATTTGAGCGTGTGGCCTGGGCAAAACTGACAGGGATTGGGATACTCTCGCGGAGATGTCAAAGCCTGTCCTCACTGTCGGAATGATCGGTTATCAATTCATGGGTCGCGCCCACAGCAATGCGTATCGGCAAGTGGGCCGCTTCTTCGATCTGCCCTGCGACGTGAGGATGAAAACCGTTTGTGGTCGGACAGAGTCAGCGGTGAAGGAAGCGGCAGATCAGCTGGGATGGGAAGGATATGCCACCGATTGGCGGGCCGTAATTGCCGACCCCGAGATTGATATTATTGATATTTCCACCCCTGGCAACACTCACTGTGAAATTGCGATTGCCGCCGCCGAAGCAGGAAAGATCGTGTTCTGCGAGAAGCCAATTGGTAACACTTTGGATGAAGCGGAGCGGATGTGGGCGGCAGTCGAGAAGAGTGGAAAGCCGAGTGCAGTCTTTCATAACTATCGCAAGGCCCCGGCGGTGGCTCTTGCTAAGAAATGGGTGGCAAGCGGAAAGCTTGGCGAAATCCATCATTTTCGGGCGCGATACCTTCAAGATTGGATTGCAGACCCTGAGTTTCCGATGGTGTGGCGGTTGAAGAAAGCGACGACAGGATCGGGAGCTTTGGGGGATATCGGAAGCCATATTATCGACCTGGCTCGGCACTTAGTGGGAGAGTTTTCGGAGGTTTGTGGGATGACTCATACTTTCATCTCCGAACGCCCAGATGGGCAAGGCGGACGCGACCAAGTGGACGTCGATGACGCCGCAATCTGGATGGCTCGTCTTGGCGATGGGACCCTTGGCTCATTTGAAGCATCACGTTTTGCTGTCGGTCGCAAGAACCACAACACCTTTGAAATCAATGGCTCGAAGGGGAGTGTTGTCTTCGATCTGGAGCGGATGAACGAGTTGGAGTATTACGATAATACGGAGCCAACAGAGCAGCAAGGATTTCGGGTGATCCAGGCGACGGCGGCGGAGCATCCTTACGCTGGAAACTTCTGGCCGAGCGGACACATCATCGGTTACGAACACACGTTTATCAACTTGCTCGCCGATGCGTTCTCTGCGATTTGTAATGATCAAGAAACAAGCCCAAACTTATACGATGGGTTACAAAATCAGCGAGTTTTGGATGCTGTTGACCGGTCGAGTGAGAGCCGCAGCTGGGTGAAAATTTAGGCGGCGTCGTCATCTAAACGACCCTTTTCAATAGCCCAAGCCAGGCGTCGGAGGGCATCACGGAACAGCGGTGTATCGTCGTCTGAACTCTGCAGACAACGGTTGAGAATCTCATATGCTTCGTCGTAAGAAAGCTCTACGACGACTTCGCGTTCCAGGTTTTTCATTCCCTCGCCGTGTGTTTTATTCCACACTTTTTCTCAGAAACCACGAAACTCTTACCAGGATGAATCGTTGTACTGAACAGAGGGACAACTTCTGTGCATAAAGTTTTTGTGTAGAAGTTGGGTTTTGAGTCTAGTTTGAGGCAGAAATGAGCCATAATATCACTAGGTCTCAGACCATCTAAAATTTATGAGGGCTTGGCTGCGAAGATATGCGCTAATTGCATGTGCAGCGGGAACGCTTCCCGCTTGCGCACAATTCACGCTTAACTCCGACGGCCAAGAGCTGAAAAAGACCGAATCCGCCACTCTCCAAGGCAAGAACGGCTTCGACCTCATTCCTATCACGAAGGAGCGATTTACCTTCCCGCTTCGCAAGGGGAACATCATTGCTGGCTCCGTCCGCGTTGAATTGGACGGCAAAGCTCTGGTCGAAGACAAGGATTACTCCATTGACCTGGTATCAGGGACGGTAGCAATCCGAACCAGCATTCGCGTGGGGCAAAGCCTCCGCGTTCAGTACCGCTACGACGACACGAAAAAGCAAACGGGTGAATTCGGTTCGTCGTTCATGGGCGGATCATCCAACGCATTCAATTTCCAACTCAGCGACGGCGCGAAAGCGTTTGTTGGTATGGGCATCACCGAGCGACGTGCCGATGGCACGATTGTCACCACCAACGTCTTTGGAATGAACAACTCGTTCAAGCTGGGCGGAAGCTCAAGCCTGAATGGATTCTTCATGCTCGGTCAGTCTGAGAAAGAGCAATCCTCCGACATGATCACTGGTCAGCAGGGCCGCGGCGACGTCGATGAAGATCAAGGATCGGCAATTGTCCAAGAACTTTCTTCTGGCGCGCTCGGCGGAACTCTCAAGCTGAACTACCAAGACGTTGATAGCCGATTTACCTCCGCGCAGGCTTTCGTGGATGCGGGCGCAAGTAAGGAAACGGCAAACAACCTTGTCAAAGAAGCCGGGCTCAAGCGATCTGGGTTCCAACTCGCTAATGCGGGTGTGGATGGATTCCGATTCGGCATCGGAATGAACTCGGTCGGCGACGACAAGGGCAAGATCAGCTGGCGCAACACCGCACTCAACGTGGGCGGAATTCAGTTCAATTACTCCAGCCAGTACGTCGATAAAGGTTTCAATAAGTTCAACAACATCCGCGAATCCGATGCCAAGCAGCTCATGAAAGAGAAAGGGCTGATGCGCGAAGCGTTTGGGATGGCGGGCAACATCTCTGGCGGGAAACTCGCTTTTGACGGTTTTGCTGTCACCACTGATGATGGTGCGGGCGTTTATCGCAACACATCCAAGGTCGAGCTTCCGTGGCTGAAAGCCAACATGCTCGATCAGCGTGTTGACCAAGAATTCACTCGCTTCAATGACCTCCGCGAAAATGATCGTGGTCAACTCGCGAAAGAGCGCGGGATGTCGCGCTTCAACTACGACATCGGGGTGAGCCTCAATTCGTTCGCGGTGAACTTCAACTCTTGGAGCCTGCAAGAGGAGAACAACGGATTCAGCGCGATGGATGCTGGCATTAGCTTGCCAGGTGTTTCAGTTCAAACCTGGAACCGCTCCATCGACGAAGACTTCAACGGTTTCAACGCATTTGATGGCGGAGATAACAAACTTTTCACCAACGATATTGTTGCGATGTACGGGGCGCAGTACAAGCCGCACGGCAACGATAATCGCGGTATCCGAACTTTGAATGGTACGGATCGCAACGGCTTCCGACTTGGAATTGGTGATGCGAAGAATCCTTGGTTGAACTTCAATCAAGTGACAGTTGGTAGCGAAGATGGTGGTATCAACCTCCAAACCGCAAGTGCAAAATTTGGCCCGACGGAAATCGCCATCAGCACTCAGAAATCAACTGGCGATTTCAATAACCAAGGTCAGCTTCTGTTTACCGAGCAAAACATCCTTGGCACCATCAACGGACTGAGCAAGGACGATTTTGGATTCAAAACGAACTTCCTGGGAACAGGGTTCTCGTTTAGCCGTATGTCGGCAAGTGACCCGACGGGCGGTGCTTTCCGAGAAGCAATTGGCATCTCCCGCAAGAACTTCAACGTCAGCTACAACCGACGATCAGTCGATCAAGAGTTCAACCAAGTCGGGCGACTGGTTGATCCAGAGCGACAGCTTTTGCAAAGCCTGCTTGGATTCGATCAAACCGAAATTTTGGGCGAGTGGCAAGTCAATAACACACTCAAACTTGGCTTCCAGAAATCCGATGGCGTGAATTCCATCATGGATCAAGCCACTAGTTTCCGTAACGCGCAAGTGAACTGGAATCTGAGTAAGAACACTTCGATCCAAGTGAATTCCGCCGCGCAATCGCTGAGTGAAGCGGGCGAAATGCTCCACGATCAGCAGTTCAACTCTGTTTCTGTGACGCAGAAAATGGGTAACGGTGCATTGACCGTCACCGACACCAAGCGCGAGTTCAATGGTCTTAACGATCCGCTTCCGAGTTCGGACGCGAAAACGATCAAGTACGAGCACCAGATCGACAAGAAGACTTCGGTTTCGACCGAGCAAACGAAGATCGACTTTGCTGATGGAACCAAAGAAACTCAATCGGCGAACTCCGTCAGTACAAAGCTGACCGATCGTTTCGGACTCTCAGTGACTGATGTCCGCGTGAATCGTGACGGCGAGCTGCCTGATGAAGCACGCCGCGATTACGGCTTTTGGATTGATTTCGGTTCAGGCATTAAGCTGAACTATGGCTACAAGCGCAACCTGAAAGACGACGTCAACGGCGGCTTGCAATCCTCCACTACTTTGAGTGGCGGAGAAGCTGGCGGCATCAAAGTAGACGGCGCAACTTACAATCACAATCGGATTGATGGTCAGCGCGAGCAACACCTCGGTAATGTGAGCTTAAGTAGCTCGAAGCCGTTCCAGTTCGGTGCTGTTCAGAATTTCACTTTCTATTACCGCACCAACACGCAGAAGGAGAACTTTGCTTGGCGCAAGGAAGATCTCGCGTTCGGTGCAGGAATGTCGCTTGGTCAAGTTGGATTAGGATATGACTACTTGAGTCAAATCAATCCTTCTGGCGCACGTGCGATCGACCGCACTTTCTCGCTGACCACGGATCGAACGAACAAAGATCGACTGCGTGGCGAGTTCAAGTACGGTGTTCGCACCACTCCGGATGATAAAGACATCATGATCCGGGATTACAAGCTGGCGTACCAAGCAAGTAAGAATTTCGCAATTGAGCATTCACTGCTCACCAACCCCGCGCAAAAGAAGAACAACGTTCTTCTCGGTACCGCTCCAATTGATGAGCGCAAATCCAGTTGGAATGCGAAGTATCAAAACGATGCTCGCTTCAAGTTCGACCTGAGTTGGAATGAAACTAAGCGTTTGAATACTAACGAATCTTTGCGACGCGAAGCCAAGTTGAACATGACCTTGTTCGCGAACAATCCAAGCCCGATTGACATCAGCTACGGATTGCAACAATGGGATCGCCGTGGAGATCGTTCCTTGGCTCACGCATTCGGGTTGACCTTCAACCAACGCCCTGGCCCGAACCAAAGCTTCAGCTTCAGCCTTGAACGATTGAACTGGATTGATGGTCGTCCGGATAACACCCGCGATTGGGGTCTCCGCCTTGATTACGGTCTGCGCTTCTAGTTTCAGATAGAATCGGCAGAGTCGTGGCGTCTTCGGTTCCAAATTTTTTTTACACTCCATCCATGCGGGCGTACGATTTTGGCCCGCAACATCCTCTTAAACCAGTACGGCTGGAACGAACAGTAGCTGTTCTCAATGCGGTTTTGGATGGGGAACTGGAGTGCATCTCGCCCCGAAATGCAACCGCAAGCGAGATCGGTCAGGTTCACGATGACGAGCTCATTGAGATTGTTCAGGCGATGAGTCAAGGTGAAGATGTTTCCCCTGAGGATCGGTTTGCTTTTGGATTTAGTTCGCACGACACGCCTCCATTCCTTGGGATGTGGGAAGCGTGCTTGCCCTACTGCGGAGCGGCCATCGAAGCGGCTGAGCGCGTCAATGCGGGAGCCAAACGAGCTTTCAATATTGCCGGAGGGCTTCACCACGCTCAGCGGCACAAGTCGAGTGGCTTTTGCGTGTTCAATGACTGCGCGTTGTCTATTGTCACGCTGAAACAAAAGTTCGAACGGGTGATGTATATCGACATTGATCTCCATCACGGCGATGGCGTGGAGTTCATCTTTGATGATGATCCAGATGTCCTCACTTTTAGCATCCATGAAACAGGACGGACACTCTATCCCGGGACAGGGTTCGTGCAGGATGAGGGGTTTGCGGGTACGGCGTTCAATCTGCCGCTTGAACCGATGTCGACTGGCGATACTTGGCTCCTCGGATTCTCCGAAATTGCCCCTCGAATCATTGATTGGTTCAAGCCGGGGGCGATAGTTCTTCAATGCGGATGCGACGCTCATCGTAGCGACCCGCTTGGACATTTGAACTGCGCCGTCCAAGATTGGCTAGGAGCGGTGAAGTTGGTTCATGACCTGGATATTCCGATGGTGGTTTGCGGTGGAGGAGGCTACGACCTTGCTAATGTCCCCCGCATGTGGTCGGCAGCGTTTTTGGCCGCAAGTGGATTGGATGTTCCGGAGTTCATTCCGGAAACAATCCCGAAAGATTGGGGAATGACGACCTTTAGAGATACAACACCCAACCCAGAAGAGTGGGTTGGGCGCAAAGAAATGGAAGACGCTGTGGCTCAGCTTAAGAGCCGGCTCCGTTAGGTGCGGTAGGTACAGTCCAGCACAACATCTTTGATGCCTTGCCGGGTGCGGAGCACTTTAGCAATCGTCTCAACTTCAGCGCGAACGTCGCTCGGACCACCTTTGATTGTCCCAACGGCACCGCGAACATAGCACACACCGTGGGTCACGCGGATATCGGCGCGGGTGGTGTCAAGATTGCGCTTACTGAATTCTTGTCGCGCCATTTTGTTTGCGGCGACGTCTGCGGCATTGGCCATATATTAATAGTATCCCGATTTCAGCGGGTTTTCGTGGAAGTTATAGAGAACAGGGGGACATCGCAGATCCGCGAGTCCCCTCCAGGGTGTTTTGATATGCTGATCGAGGTTAGGCGCACACGCTCGCCATGGGCATGATCAGAATGTAAAAACGGTGGTAGTGCCTAGTCGTGATCCGGTGGCGTCATCGGTCGGTCTCCGCGAGAGCGTCTCGAGTGAGCCCCCAGGCTCCGGCAATAGCTGCAATAGCGACGAAGAATGTAACTAGTGTCATCATATTAGAGGGTTTCCTTGGTGTTTCCTTGGAATTCAAAACTAAGAACAAGTGATGTTTTCCACGCCTCAGTCACGTTTTGAGATGGTTTGGCTAGCACGGTTACCAGGGTTGGACTAAACTCAGGAGAAGTTACTGACGGAGACTTTGCCAGGCAGAAGATTCACCAGCAGAACTTTTGCTAGGGCTGAACCGTTAGTTCAATTGAACCTATGAATGCCCTCCTTTTTTCCCTCATTACGCTCACATCACAAGAAAAGACGGAAATTGTCAGTTTTCCGAATTCAGATGTGAAATTAGTGCGATTCATGGGGGATCGCCCCCGCCAAGAGCTTCGATATCAAGGCAAAAGCTTGGATTGGAAACTTCCATATGGCTGGACAGCTAGGGTCGGGCAGACAGGATTTGGGGCACAATTTGACGGTGGGCGTGTTGTCACGAGCATAGGAGCGGGTGATTCCAAGAGTCGCCTGCAAATCACCCAGACTTACGAATTTGCTGACCCCTCCCAAGTGAAAGGACTCCGCTACACTGATGCATTCTCGGGTTCAGCGAAGTTCAATATCATTCCGAATCGGCAGTGGGAGGCACGGTTCGGCGGATGGCCCGTTGTCGATAAGCCCGGTGAATACGGTTTCGTTTCTGCAAGCAAGCGCGTTCCTCCGCACAAACTCGCTTTCTCGTATGAGATTGACTTGAATCCCGGCTCAGAACCCCTGTCCGATTTGATTTGGAAGGAAAATCTGACGGGTGCGGCTGGTGAAGATCTGTTCATGCAACCCGCTCCACAGATGGTTCCGTTCCAGCATTACGCTGCGGAGATCGTCAAGGCACGGTTCTTTCCTCAGCATTGGAACGAAGTGGGATATCCGGGTGAGATCACTAAGGATCGGTGGTGGCGCGGCGAGGTGAACGGAGTGAAGGTTGCGGCACCGGCGGGGAGCAAAACTGCTCGATTCACCCGTGATGAGAACTCAATGCTTCCTGCGATTGGGCTCCATTATTGGGGCACGAAGATGAAGCAAGGCTCGTGGCAAGTGCTTGCGGATCAAATCGCGCGACTAGCGATGACAACTCCTCCCGGTCGGATAGGTGGTGAATTCGATCTCCTCGAAAAGAAGTGGAAGATTGGAACAACGGATGACGAAGCGGCAACGGCATTTTGGATGTTCAAATATGCAGGCTTGACGACAGACGAGGCACTGGCGGCTGATCTCATCAAGTCGGCGAGGGAGGCACACTCCCGAATGCAAGGCTCGAATCGAACCCCTGCTCAGATGGCGCTTGCGAGCCTGTTTGGCGAAAAACCGCAGATCAAGCCGCTCTCCAATGGTGACTTGGCAGGCTGGACATGGGCGATTTTGGCTGACCCAACCGTGGATGCAGATAGAGCATTCATGGCTTTACAAAATCAGAATCCGACCGATCCTCGCCACTTTGGATTGATCGGTCCTCAGGCACGCCCTTGGAATACTTACTCTATTCTGGGTTCTTTCGCATTGGCTTTGAATGGGCAAGCGAGAGAGCGTGACATGCTGATCAAGCGCGGTGTGTTGGGGATCCGAGCGACATTTGCGCAAGGGAACTTGATTGCGGAAAACTCCGAGCTCGGCTTTGGTACGGAGTCAGTGATGACAAGCTACATGTGCGAGGCCGGAACTGATTTGGCGGGTAAGCCCAGCTACCGCCGTGAATCAACCGACGGTGCATTGCTGGGTGTGTTGGCACTCTTTGATTTGAGTTTCGGTTCGGTTTATCGTTCTCAATCAGGCAACTGGATTCCAATAGATGCGATTGCACGACGGGAAGACGGACACTTTGCAAACCTGCTTCTCGGGAATGTGCTTCCTTATGCAACTGGAGTGCCTCACACAACGAGCGTGGACGCAAAAGGCACCGCCACAAAAATCGAAGTGGATCGTGGATGGCCGACGATTGCATTTGCCGAGCCTCATCTCCGAGATCAAGACGTGTATCTGATTGCCTCACCGGGGAACTCCTTGACTGGAAATGAACCGAAAAAGAGGGACGTCTCAGTGGTTTTTGGAACGTCTCGCTCTGCCATGAAAGCGGGCGCACGAGGATTCGAAACCAAATTGAATCCAGCTACATTGCCAAAAGAGAACTTCCTAATCACGGGAGAATTGGATGGTTATCAAATCCAGCAGTCCTTCGACATTCTGCTGAGCCCGCCAGAGAAGTTAGATGTCAGTTTTGGGCCACGAGGATGGACTCGGAGCGGTGGTCTTGATGCCATCGGTTGTCCTACGCTCTATGCCAACTTCGACTACATCCTGAGCACGGCTGACAATAAGACGGGCGGCCGATCCGCGCTGCCGGCCGGGACGATCACTTCGGCCCAATTCTTTGGCTATAAGGGCACAGTGTCGTTTGATCTGATGGGTGAAGGCGAGAATTCCGTCCAGCTTTGGGACATGACGGACCGCAAGATGCTCCGCAGTGATCAACCG
Organism: Armatimonadota bacterium; assembly: GCA_020438215.1. Classification (GTDB taxonomy): domain Bacteria; phylum Armatimonadota; class Fimbriimonadia; order Fimbriimonadales; family Fimbriimonadaceae; genus UphvI-Ar2. Next base: position 23,135 of record JAGQUX010000020.1, read on the forward strand.
GAGAAAGGGAAGTCGAATCGCGTAGAGTGGGAGCTCGATTTGGTTCCCGGGCATATGCTCCAAATTCGGTTGGTTGATGCTGGCCCTGGCTACGTGGAAATCACGAGGATGAAAGTGAGCGGGTAACGCTCACTTCTTCTCTTTATCAATAGCGATCTTCTCGATCTGGAAGGCTTCTGTCGTCTTCGCCTTGACGGGCGTTCCAATCGTTGCGCGAATTGTGCGCTGTTTGAAGATGCCCCGTAGCTTGTGATCAACGCTGGAAACGAGATCAGTGATCTCGCCCATTGCTTGGGCGGCAACGACAGCATCGACTCCGACTAAGCTGGAAACTTCTCCGCGAGTGAATGCATCGAGTGCAGTGCCAAGCGAGAGCTTCTTACTGTTCTTGCCGGGTTCGTCCATGATCTCCGTGGTTTTCTTCAGCCCAAGTTCTTCGCTCAGCTTCTTGAATTCTTCGCGGGATTCGTCCACCTTCTCGCCGTTTTCAATCTTCTCGACGATGCTGGCTAGGGCTTCTCGGCTTTCGGGGTTCTGCCAAAGCTTGTCGATGGAAGCAGCATCCACCCGGTCGGCGGTGTTTTCTTGGGTGAACTCGAATGTGTCTTCGCCCGACATGCCGGTGAGGTCAATCTTGCGTCCATCGGAGAGGGTGAGTTCTCCGAACTCCATTTCAAGGCGAGCAGGGCGGTTTGCGACCGCATTGGCAAGGCTTGCACCACGTGATCGAGTGACGGTGGCATGAGCGCGAGTCCCTTTTGTAATCACGACGGTGTTTCCAACCATGACATCGTTCATAACGGCCAGGTCGATTGTCTCGCCTTCCTTTGAGCCACCAGCATCGATAGTCTCAAGAAGGACAAAGCCGATCTCTGTGCCCGGTTTGACGGTCACAACCTCTTTCTTAGCCGTGCCGACGCCGGGAATTTTGAGGGAGCCTTGCCCCAGGCTGTAAGCTCCGTAGCCAAACGCTCCGAGTACCGCCAGACCACCAATCACTTTGAGTGCTTTCATCGCCATCATTCCATACGCTTACCGCGTCAATTCGGTTCAACGATTGCGGGTTTTGCCCCATTCCCACAAGCTGTAAGATTGGGATTGACTGAGTTCGCACTCGGCGTGGCGAAGGGCGATCTCAATCATCGCCCAGTGATAAGATTCGTGAGCGACCAGGTATCCCAGTTGATCCGAAGCAGACTTGCTACTTTTCTTCTTGTCCGGTTCCCAATTCGTGAACTCTTCGATCCAGGCTTGTTTGCTGACCTCCAAGGCTTGGCGCAGATCTTCGGTAGTGACCTTGTAGTTCTTGTCCCATTTGGGGAGAGCCTCACTCCACTTTGCCTTATTGAATTGCTCTAGCCACATGCGCCGAACGGTATAAATGTGCCGAAAAGTGGCGCGAACTCCCTGACCCTTTGGAAGCTTGACATCCAGTTGTTCTTCCGAGAGTTGGTCGAGGAGGTAGGCCGTGTGTTCCGCGCAGATTTGGTAGGTTCTGGCAAGCTCAACGGACATTACTGTTGCTTGCCTTTCATAATGCGAACGCGAATACTTGATCCAGCTTCCGCTTTTGTGACTTCTATGAACGCCATTCGCTCCTCATCAATGTTGCCGATGATAAAGGTGGTCGCTCCAGCGGATTGCACGTCCGGCTTATCGAATTGCTGAGAATAGAAGTCGATGACTTTCTCATCTCCGTCTTCCGATTCGAGTTCGTAGGTGTATTCCTCGTAATCGTTGGCATCCGTTTCGTACGAGGCTTTGTCGGCGGCGACACTGTTCGGATAGAGGGCCAGACCGTAAGAAGCAAAGTCTTGGTCGTTGACGATTTTGGTTTGCTTCTTGTTGGAGGTCGCCGCGTTCTTGCCTTGAGGTTGGCTCATGCGGCTGGGGTCGTTGCCGGTCTCAATCAGTTCCTTCTCGCGGGGAGTGAGATTAGCATTCTTCTTATTCCCGCAACCGATGAGACTGGTGGAGACGATGGCAACAAGGCCAATCCAAACAAAGCGATTCATGTTTATTGAGACGATCAAACTGGGTTCGGGAGTGTCAATCCTTTTCAATATGAGCCCGAATCTTCTGGAGAAGTTCGCCGTGAACTTCGGGAGAAAACCGGGGAGCGATGTTCCAATCGTAGAACCAGATCGGCTTTGTGCGGAGCTCCTCCAGTTCTGTGTTAGAGCGCGGTAAGACATGAGCGTGGAGTGCTGGCTCCAGGTTGCCAAGCATTTCGTAGTTGATACGATCAGCTCCGGTAACGGCAAGAACTGCATCACCAATCCGCGCCATATCAGTGAGGAATTGCGCACGTCCATTTTCATCCAGCGCATTAAGGTGAGGCACCACTGGATCGGGGAGGAGAAGGCAATAGCCTTCAACAACCTGGATTTCTCCCATGATCACCCAGCCACTCGGCATTTTTGTGACAAGGCTGGGGTGAGTGCCTTCGCGGCAGGATTCTACGAATCGGTGGATTGCAGTCATTGTTTCACTCCATTGGCCACTGCGCGAACAGTGGGGATGGGGTCGTCGCGGAGAAGTTTGAGGGTTTCGATTGCAGAAGCAGGGAAGCGACCATCTAGTGCCTGGAGTGCCGAAATGCGGACTCCTGGGCGCGGATCGAGCAAGGCATCTACAATTTTCGCTTGAGCTTCCATCGATTCCATTTTGTTGAGAATTTCAATTGCTGTCCGCGCAGTAAACTCATCGGCATCGGCGAGCATCGTGTCGGCAATCGGCATTGCTTGTTCCGGGAACTTGATCACGAGTTGGAAAGCGGCCTTTCTGGTTGGGAGATCAGCGGATTTCAGCATCGATACCGCCGAACCGAAGGCTTCCTTGTCTCCGATTTGGGCTAGCGCGATCATGGATGCACGAACCAGCATGGGATTCTCCTTTTCGAACAGGAGCGGCTGGATCGCTGGAATTGCCGCAACCGCTTTGAGAGTTCCGGCAGCTTCGACGGCTCGCATCCGTAGACCTGGCTTTGTGCGGATGTAGTTGGGGAGTAGAGCCCCAACATCGGTGACGTTGGCTTGGGTGGCTATCCGGATGATGTTCTCTTGTTCAATCTCAGTGCCGTTCAAGCCCTTGATCCCCATGAGGCGTGCGGCATCTTCGCGGAGTAACCCAGCCATATATGCGAACGCGCGGAGGTGTAACCGATTAGCAGATGCTAGCTTCTTGTCCAGCATCCATTCAAAAGCAGGCACCCCGATTCGTGCAAGTTCCTCAAGGCTATCTTGTACTTCTTTTTGCGCTGTCCCGACCCCCCATTGGGTTGCGAGGTTGTAGAGCCGCTCCAATTCCGCATCGCCTGGATTTGGTTTTGCTCCCGGTCGGATTGGAGGAGTGTTTTGCGGCGGAGCTGCACCTGTTGCTCCCGAAGTGGGTTTGTCGTATCCCACCGCCCAGGTTTCCCCGACCGTTGCAATGCCATTGGTGAACGGCAAGGAGTAAAAGTCGTTTTGGTCGAGGTCGGCGAACACGGCTAACGATCCCGAGCCCCGTGCGGATCGGGCGGTTGTTGGGGTGTTGGCGTAGCGGTCTATCCCCGCCGCGTCAAGGAAGATGCCAATTCCGTTAGCGACACCAGTGGCGGCGCGGGCATCGCGGCTGGCATAGAGATCATCGCCTTCTCGGTCAAATAGGAAGGCGGTTCCGTAGTCGTGACCGATGCCTTGCCCGGCCCCCACCTTGATTGTGTAAGTGTCATCTCCGTTCAGATCGAATAGATAACCGGCGGTCATGTGCATAGCACTGGCCTGGCAATAGTGTGTCCCTGAGTACAAGTCTTGCCCTGTAAAATCACACAAAGAGCCCAGGCTATACCAATAGCTTGCTCCTTGCATATAGGTTTCGCCGAGATAGGAATCGTCGCCGCTTCCATCGGTGAGAAGCCCGATTCCGCCCCCAACTCCTCCGGAATCCTCGCGGTAACCCATCCCGTAGCCTTGGGCAAAACTGTAATGTGCCCGCGCAAAGAGCGGGGAGTTGAGTGCTAATCCACCGGCAAAGTAGATATCTGTGCCGGTTCGGTCAATGAGCCATCCAAGGCCAGCAGTGCGCCCCGCGCCTTGTCCAAAGAGCTTGAGGCGGTAATCATCATCGCCGCTCCGATCAAGGCAGATTCCCAAACCATACATCCCAAACCCTTGGGACAAAGCAACGTTATTGTAGTTGTCATTCCCGCCGAGCTTGTGGAAAACTCCTGCGCCTCCCAGACCGGCTCCGAAGTTGATGGATTGCCCGGTGAATTGGTCGTTGCCACCATTATCAATGGCCACTCCGACACCCATCACGCCTGCCCCAATGCTGAGGTCGGGAACGTTGTATTTGTCGTCACCGCTCAGGTCGATAAGGACGGAAGAGTAACCAACTCCCGCACCGTGCCGACCGGTGTATGTGTCGTTTCCACCGAGGTCGATGGTGATGCGGGCATCGCGCTCTGAGTGTTCATCGTTTCCAACGCCTGCGATAACAATGGGTAAGCCCCCAACATTGAGTTTGACTTTGCCTGTCCATGTGGATTTGAGGGCGGCAAGCTTTAGGGAAGCAACATCTGCGCTTTCAGTGACGGTGCGCGTTGCCGACCACATTTTTGCCCAATCCATTCGCGCGAGGAGCGAGACAACTTGGTCGCGATTGAGAGGTGTCTCTCGCACAAATTCAAATTTGACCTTGGGTTCTTCTACTGCGAGAACAGGAAGAGATTCAATCAATAAGCGCAATTCTTGAACAGAATACTTAGACAAAGCAATACGAATTTCTTCATCTGCTTTCAGGATATCGGCGGTGAGTTGTCCGATGATCGGCTTCATTTCCGTCGGGATATTTCCTTCAACGGTGACAGGGGTTGCGGCGGGAAGAACCTTGACTGCCCCAGCGATTTTGGAAAGGGCAATCTCAACGACTCGAGCAAACGATTCTTCGTTTCCGTCGGTGTGGAGAGCCATGAGCTCCTCGGCCGCTTCCATTGGGTCGCTCATCCCTCTGCGGATGAACGGCAACACCGGCATGTCGGGAAAAGGATCGCGTGCGTACTTGAGGTCTTCCCAAGTCATGTGTCCGATGTAGAGAGCTGACTCCAAGCCTTCTTTTTCACGGTCGGTGAATTGGGCGGAAGAAATTGTCACGAGAGGAAGGGCACAGACTGCAGTCATTGCGAGTTTTGCCCAGGTTTTCCACATGGGATGAGTTTATCCGTTTAGCCGGTTGTTTTGGGTGTCAAAAACTGATCGATCAGCTCTTCCATTCGGCGTTTCGGAGCTTTGGGTTCATCGAGGATGCGTTCATCGAAGGGGAGATTGGATTCAGCGATGGCGTAGCTAGCGCAGAACGCGAACAATCCGGGGTTTCCAGGTGCGAGGATCAGGATTTCGTGCTCTGGCTCGGGTTGGGAGAGGATTGGCTCAACGAGATTTTCTCCGACAACCCGCAGGCTGTATTCGATCTCTTCCATGCGGTTTTGCTGTCGCATTTCTTCTAGATTGAGAACGACAATCTGGTTGGAGCTTGAATTGAAAGTGTCCTTCAGCACTTTAGGGTTGACGTGGACACCTTTCAGGAATCGGGAACGCTCGGAGTGGCGATACCCAACCAATCGCGCCAATCCTTGTAGCCTCAGAGAGTTGCTTCGCACCTCCACGACTTCACCGCGCCGTAAAGCGAGATTCGGAAGGGAAGGGCGGAAGCCAAATCCCCAAGGCCAGAGAACATTGAGTGGAGGTTCACCCTCCTCTCGGCGAATACGGTTGATCTCGTGGTCGTCGAGAATGTTGAGCGAGTCCTCAATCAACTGGCGGAGGATGCGTTCGCCATCACCTTCCGGGAGGCAGGAATCCCAGGGCTGGCCAGCCGCTTGAGAAGGGGCGGTCACACCAAGATCAAGCGAGCCATCTTCCCAAACTAAGGCGTGATCAGTTCCTTCGCCTAAGACCGGGATTAGCCGCTTTGTTTGGAGTTGCTCGAAGACTTGGTTCAAAGCGTCCAGTTCTTGTGCAGAAACTTTTCCAGGAGCAAACCCGAGTTGTCCGGCTTCATCCACCGAAAGCCAGCTCAAATGAAAGTGCACCGAACGATCAGGAGGGTCGACTCCGAGCGCAGAAACCATGAGCGGGCCGGCAGCGACGGGGAATCGCACAGGGGAGATTCCGAAGTAAGCGACTTCAGGAGTCAATACATCTTGGTGGGTTTGAAGCACTCCTACTTGAGCGCGTTCAAGAAGCACAGGCCACACACCGCCAAGTTCGCGGAGGACAGAATCACCTTCTGTTCCTCCGCTCAGCCCTTTGAAAATTAGTACGATGCGATGGCTCACTGCTCGGTGCTGGGTTTACCCTCTTGCCTGGAGGTTCTCCACCAAAATAGTCCGAGAAACAGCGTCATTCCCAGCGTGTCAAGGAGCACATCTTGAGGTCGTCCTGTGCGGTTCCCGGCACTGGCTTGAGTCCATTCGTCAAAGGTTGCGAGGGGGATGAGCCAAGCATATGCGGCAAGGGCGGATATCTTTTTTGTGGTGCCTTGCCGGTAAGCCGCCCACGCGGTACAGAATGCGGCACCACCGTATCCGGTGACGTGGAGCGTTTTTCGGATCGCAATCACCCATGCTTTGATGACGCGCCAATCGTCGGTTCCTAACAGTTGCCCGATCATTTTTGCCATCCATCCGGGTCCGCCGGCAGGTCCGCTAAAGTAAGCAATGAAGAGCCCAAATGCGACGGCTCCTGCCAGAGCCCACGGCCACCCGCGTTTGTTCGAGCGGGTGTGAACCCAAGTCAATGTGAAAATCACGCCCAACAGAGTGAGCGTGGTGACAATCCATGTCCGAGTGAGTGGGAGGTCGGCGTTGGGGTTTCCTTTCGCCCAGAGAAGAAGGAATGCTGATCCATACGCGGCGAGAAACATCAGCCGCATCTGGATTGGCTTGAGGCTTGGGATCAAACCTGCCGCGAGCCCCGTTGTGAGTAAGAGTAGGAGCGGAGCAAAGATCGGGAATTGGAGTTGCCCCATCTTCCATATTTGCAAACCAAAGATCGCCGAGAACGCAAGGGTCACAACAAGTGACCAGCGCGAAAACTGTGGCGATTTTTCCTCTTGCACTGCTGGTTATTGTGGGTTCACAGCGGGATGAGCGTCAGGGCCGGGTTAACGAATCGTGACCAGCGGTAGGATGATCGTCAGATGCGAATTCTGATCACGAACGACGATGGAGTGTATGCGCCGGGGATTGCCGCGCTGGTGCGAGCGGTCCAGCCGATAGCCAGTGAGATCATTGTCTCTGCTCCCGACCGGGAGCGTTCGGCGTGTGGGCACGCAATGACCCTCCGTGATCCGCTTCGCTTCAAGGAAACCGAAGTTGAAGGGTGCCGCGCTCTGGAAGTGAATGGGGTGCCAGTGGACTGCGTGAACCTCGCCCTGACCGTCGCGTTCCCCGATGGCTGCGATTTGGTTCTGAGTGGCATCAATAACGGCCCAAATCTCGGCTTTGATGTCACCTATTCCGGCACGGTCGCGGGAGCAATGGAAGGGTGCATCAACGGCATCAAGTCGATGGCTTTTTCGATGGCACTTTTTGTGGATGGCGCGCCCCTCCACATGGAAACGGGTGAGAGGTGGATCGCCGAAAATATCCAAAAGCTCACTGAGATCGACTTACCTGAACTGACGTTCCTCAATGTGAATGTCCCTGCGATCGCTCACGCTGAGATCGAAGGGGTGCGCGTCGTCGGGATGGGGCAGCGTGTGTATCAGGATCGGGTGGAGCACCGCGAAGATCCTTGGGGGCGCACCTACTACTGGCAGGGCGGCTCAGTGGTGATGAAGCCGGATGTTCCCGACACCGATGTTTGGGCGGTGAGTGAGCACTACGTTTCTGTAACGCCGGTCTCGTTGGATTGGACGAACCACACTTTCAAGGACGAGGTTGCAAGTAGATTTTAGTATAATTGCAACGTGTCACTGCCATCTATCCTGCAAGGGATACTTACTGATGAGGGCCTGAGCGCCGCCAAGCGGGTAATTCCAAAACTTGTAGCCAAGTTCTCAGGTAGATCTGATAATTTTAGGGACATTCTAGAACTCCTCAAGGATACTTGGTCGCGTAGTATTTCTGAACTTGAAAAACTGTCTTCTACGAGTTCTGATTTACAATTACTACATTCGGAGATACGTCAACATATTCCATCACAATTAGATGCACTTTCAGACTCATTTGACCATAGGCTAGCAGAATCAATTTTATTGAATGATTTTGATGAAGTGAGAATTTGTGTGGAGAATGCCATATTTCGGAAGCTGATTGATGATCGAACTACACTTGAAGACTATGGTAAGTCTTTGACCATAGTAACGGAAATTTTTCGTTGTTCATTTATTCGTTTACTGACCGAAGAAAAGCATAATTCAGCGTATAAGAGGTTTTCGATAATCATTTTGGGTTTTAGTGAATTTGATGTGAAGAATGTAAAGTTGACGAATTTTTCAACCCAGGATGAAATTGAAAGCAAGTTGAGCACTTGTGTTTCCCAAAGTGCTATCAAATTTGAAAATCATATTAAAGAAATCCTGGAATCAAACAAGAGTCTATCACACATTGCTGAACTGGCATCTGAAATGAATATGGGTTTAGTAGATTTGCTTCAAAATGTGCAAGAAGAAAAAAATGATCTGAGGCGTGAAAAGGCAAAACTTACTCTGGAGATACAAAAACTCAATGAAAGATTATCACAGTACAAACATAAAGAATGGGATAATTTGGGAATGTTGCATAAAAATGTACAGTCTTCTAAGGAGCAAGGTAGCCCGGGAATAGTTGAGTTAATTGAAAAATCACATCATTGCCGAGAAATGGGTCAATTTATAGAAGCTGTCATTCATGCTCGCGAGGCTGAGGAACTGGATGCAAAATCCTTGGACGCTAAGTTTGCCCTTGCATATGCTTTGGAATTGAGACAGGACGGTAATAGGAAGCAAGACTTATTGGACGCCATAGCTAGGTATGAAGAGATTTCATTTGTCTCCAGAAATAAGGATCAAGGATTTTATGTGACGGTTAGATCTAGGCTTGGTCTTTCTTATCTAGAGGTTGAAAGGTATCTTGGTTCTTTTTATTTCTTTACTGGCGTCAAGATACTGGAAGACTGTTTGACTTATGAAGTAGTTCGCAATAACAAGTTGAATCAATCATACATATTGTCAGTTCTTGGAATGGCGTATTTCAAGAATCACTATGATGCGAGTTCTTCAAGCAAGATGAAAGGGCTTCATTTTTTGCGTCAAGCTATGCGCTTTAGTTCAAGGTTTGAGGATTTCGAGTTGTGGAGCATGTGTTCATTAAATTTGGCAAATGCACTAGTTCATGCTCCAGTAGATGACCCGATCGTCAGTTTTGAGGAAGCACGTAAGTTACTAACTGATGTTTTGAATGAAATTAATGAAACTGAGCACAGAGTGCTGTATTCTCAAATAATGACGAATCTTGGAAATGCATATCTATTTGACCCACTGAATTTGCATGAGAATAAGCGTAAGGCAATTCTAGCGTATGTTAAGGGGTTGAGTTTGAGGGTTGAATCAGAAGAGGTTCAAAGTAGTAGCAAATTGCAAAATAATATTGGAATTTGTTATTGTTCGATGAGGGAGGAGAATTTGAGCTTGTATTTCAGGCGTGCAATGCGTCGATATAGAAGATCATTGCGTTATGTTTCAAAGTCATTGCATCCGAATGAATACGCTAAAGCTTGTATGAATATTGGCAACTGCATTAGAGATTTTTATGAATCAGGATTGGATATAAGTTTGCTTGAAAGCATTGAATATTATTACAAGTCTGCTGATGTATTCAATTTGAATGATAAACCCTATGAGTGGGCAAGAATGATGAGGAATGTTGGTTGGGTTTATCATTTGCTTGGAAAGAGTATGGATGTGCAATATTATGATAAGGCATTGGAATGTTATGATGATGCATTGGAAGTCGTGACTTCTGATTCATATCCTCAAGACTGGCTAACTATAGTTGATCGTAAAATTGAAACAGCGAAGGCTTCCAAGAAAATTGACGTAACCATCAAAACGCTCCAGGAAAAATTCAACTTTCTTAGTCTGATTGGTCAGCATGAATACGCTAATGAGACTAAGAAAATCATAGAAGGATTCGAAAGCTAATCTTCTAACCAAGCGCGGAAAGGATTGTTCCGCCCCGCTTCAATCAGATCGTTTGTTGGTTCATCGCAATATATCCACCGCAGAATCTGGTGGGGGATCAGCGGGAGCTTCATCTCGTCAATCGGCTCGGGCCAATTCAGATGCAGGTGCTCCGTGCCACTGGGGAGTACGACCCCGCGCATGAGGCTCACGGTACGGCTATCGGGAGTTTGCTCCAAAACCAAATTCGCGGCGGCGAGGATGACTTCATCACGCGGGCCGGTGGCTTTGGGCTGACTGAGCATATTGCGCGTGGCAGGAGAAAGCTGCTCGGGAGGTGTGGGCCGGTTCCGATCCCCCTTGCGAAGCTCGAACGGGTCTTCCTCCATCTCTTCAAACGCCTGGAGTTTGTCGGAACTGACAGCCCCTACCATCCGCCGCGACCCATCTTCATTCAGCATCAGCACGAGGTCGGTGGTGCCTTCGCTGGCTTCGGATAGGTCGGTGGATGAGCGGATCAGGAGATCGCGATTGAAATCGTCGAACAACTTCCGGGCAAGGCGATCAATCAGATCAAGCCGCTCCAAGTTGGCATCGAACAGCGAGAGAGTGACGACATCATCCGGGTACCAAGTGGCAAGACTAGCGAGCACAGGCGGCGCACACCGCACATTTCCGGCTCCGGCCAAGAGGACAACGCGATCTCTCATCTGAACTAAAGTTTACTCGTCAGGAGGTGAGTGCCGTCGCCGCCATGACTTCGCGGAACGCGGATTCGAAGATGTCCATTTCTTCGCGGGTGCCGATGCTCACACGGATGATCTGCGGCAAACCGAGTGGCCCGCCCGCACGAACGATCACTCCCCGTTTGAGCAGTTCATCGAATACTTCCTTATCGTCGCGTTGCACATCCACACAGATGAAGTTTGCCGCACTAGGAATGGAACGTAAGCCCATATCAGCGGCGATTTTAGCGACACGATCCAGCCCCTCTTGATTGACTTTTCGTGATGCGGCAACGTGGCTTTGATCTTCCAGAGCGGCAACGGCGCCGGCTTGGGCGACGGCGTTCGCGTTGAATGGTGGTCGGGCGCGATCCATCGCGTCGATTACCTCGGGTGAGGCGAGTCCGTATCCGATACGAATTCCCGCTAAGCCGTAACCTTTGCTGAACGTTCGGAGAGCGATGACCGGCTTGCCGTCTTTCACATAGTCGAGGCCGTTGGGGAAATCGGGGAGGTCGGCGGCGTATTCGACATAGGCTTCGTCAAGCACGAGCATGGCCCCTTTAGGGAGGTCGTTCAGAAACGCATCAACTTCCGCCTTTTTGACGACGGTTCCGGTTGGGTTGTGTGGGTTCGGTAGAAAGACTAGACGAGTCTTCTCGGTGAGTGCCTTGGCCATTGCCGGAAGATCGTGGGTCATGTCATCGCGGAGTGGCACGCGCACCTCTTTCGCTCCGGTGATGGTGGCGGCGGCGTTGTAGCGGACGAATGTAGGGTCGCCCACAATGATCTCCGTTCCCGGTACCAGATAAACCGAGCCCAGCAGAGTCAGCAGTTCATCAGAGCCGTTGCCCAGCACGACTTGATTGGATTCCAAGCTATAAAACTTGGCAATGGCATGGCGGAGTTCGTATCCGGAGGCATCGGGATAGAGGTGGATTTTGGTCACCGCCTCTTGCATTGCGGCGATGGCATGGGGGCTGGCTCCAAGCGGGTTTTCGTTGCTGGCGAGTTTGACCACGCGATCCAAGCCTAGTTCGCGCTGAACCTCCTCAATCGGCTTACCCGCCACATATTTCGGCAGGGTTTGGATAGAAGGCCGGATGGTTTGAGACATGAGGCCAGTGTACCGAGGGCGTCCCATTTCAACTCGGCATACTGGGGGCATCCATGACGGTTTTGATCTTTGAAAACAACTTGATGTGGTCACCGCGATTGATGAAATCGGTGCAGGGGCTGGGGCACAAGGCGGTGCTATTCGAGCAAATCCCTGATGAGTTTCCGGTGGCGGATTGCGCGATCTTGAATCTGGCGTATGGGCCGGATGAAGAGATGAAGGGGCTGATCGCGCGGTTGCGCGGTCGAAATGTGTATGTGATCGGGCACGCTGGTCATAAGGAAAAGGAAAAACTCGAAGTCGGAAAAGAGATGGGCTGTGATCGCTTGGCGACCAATAGTGAGATTACGTTCAAGCTGGAGAAGCTGTTGAATGAGGTGTAACAAACGATGCTCCGAAAACGTAATAGTAGACAAATATGCACTATTATGGTACAATAAATTACAGGAGGAAAAATGACTGGTTCTTACCCCTGCGAAGCCGTTGCAAACTGGTTTATTAAGAAATTTCAAGGTGACCAGAAGGCTATCACTCAGCTTCAGTTGCAGAAGCTTGTCTACATCGCGCATGGATGGCATTTAGCCTCCTCTGTAAACACAGACGGGATAATTGCGGAAGCAATTTTTGCTTGGAAGTATGGGCCCGTGATTCCTCGTCTATGGGAGGAGTTTGCGCAATTCGGTAGCCGCCCGATTACTGATTTTGCTACAGATGAAGTTGATGGACACATTTTTGTCCCGGATATTTCTAACCACTCCCCTCAGGCTTGGGAGATTCAACTTTTGGATTATGTTTACGATGTTTATGGTAGGTTGACTGGCCCTCAACTCATCGAATTGACTCATAAGCCGGGAACACCGTGGCATAGCGTAACAGAGGGTGGAACAAAAATATCTAGTAACAAATTAATCAATAACTCCGTTATTAGAGACTACTATGCCCAACTTTTGGAAGAGTTGAACGGAAACTAGCGTGAATGATCCCCAAGAGAACATTGAAAAGCTTCAAAAGTCACGGAACCCAGAAGTAAGTTCAGGCGAAGATTCCAAGAGCCTCTGGGAGGATTGGCGAAAATCGTATTCGAATCCGGGGGAATTTGTTCATTCTCCTGAGCAACTTCACCAGTCAAGAAGCTATGTAATGATGCTCCTTGCCTGTTATGGTGATGACCAATTGAAAAATAAGGTCGTTGAGAAGCTCGTAGACCAAGAAATTGGACTTCAAGAATCTATTAGGATTCAAGGCTACAGCTCAGCAGAGATACGTGACCGAGTAAGAAAATTTTTGGCATGGTTCATTCCGATCTTATTCTCAACATTCGTTTTGGGATTGGTGATCATCCTCGTAGGTAAATCAGCATGGGGTTGGAGTGTTGATGATTTGGCAATCGAGACATTAACTTCGCTTATCAAATGGTCATTCGGAGGATTGGTTGCTACGATTGTGCTCTATTATTTCCCTAGCAAGGAGTCGCTGAAAAGATTGTTTGATCGCAAGCAACAGACCGATGTGAGATGAGCCAGTAATTTTACTGGTTCTGCGGCATTTTTGGAACATCCACCCCGGAACTCCGGTCAACCAATTGTCTTTTGCGACTGGATTCATGGAGCAGTATCCATGTGAGTTGGCAAGTGAGCTTTGCTCGCTTGCCGCTTTTCTGTTAACCCGGGTGGGTTTCGCGCTAAACTGAAGCCATCTATGGACAAGGTTAAGAAGAATGCGACCGAGGCGCTGGCAGGACACCTTTTTGATGGAATGACGATCATGTCGGGCGGGTTTGGGTTGTGTGGTATCCCCGAACATCTGATCCTCGCCATCCGCGATTCCGGCGTGAAAGACATCACCGTCATCAGCAATAACTGTGGCGTGGATGATTTTGGGCTGGGGCTACTTTTGCAAACCAAGCAGATCAAGAAAATGGTGAGCAGCTATGTCGGCGAGAACGCCGAATTTGAGCGGCAGTTTCTGGAAAAGGAGCTGGAGCTAGAGTTCAATCCGCAGGGCACGCTGGCTGAGCGCATCCGTGCTGGTGGGGCAGGAATCCCTGCGTTCTTTGTCAAGACCGGATTCGGAACCGTGATCGCGGAAGGGAAGGAAACTCGCGAGTTCGATGGCGAGATGTATGTGATGGAGACCGCTCTGAAAGCTGACCTTTCTATAGTGAAAGCGTGGAAAGCCGATCGCTGGGGCAACCTGATCTATCGCAAGACGGCGCGCAACTTCAATCCGATGATGGCGACGGCGGGCAAAGTCTGCATCGCGGAAGTGGAAGAGCTTGTCGAAGTCGGCGGGCTGGATGCCGACCGGATTGATACGCCATCCATTTTTGTGGATTCGGTGGTCGTTGGTGATCATTTTGAGAAACGAATCGAGCGACTGACGACTCGTGAACGCGCATAAGAATATTCATTTCTTGCGGAGTTCAAAACAATCCTGGCGATCATAAGCTAGAGAATGAAGACTCTTTCGTAAGGTTTGCTAAGGAAAGGTAGCATTAGGAACCGAAACCTAAGTTGGCGGCCCGGCATTTTTGCATATTTGCCTGGCCATGGACTGAGGAAATGTGGTTCAAGAATTTAAAAGTCGGTAAAAAGCTCGCGCTGGCATTTGGTGCAATCTGCGCGATGATGGGAATCCTGGTTGGATTGACATTTTACAATCAAGGAATTGCGAGGGAAAGTGTCGATCGCCTGTACACGGACGGTGTTCAGGGGACTGAGAATATCACCAAGTTGTATGCCAATACAGGTGAAGATCGCTCTCTACTCTATGAAATGCTCAACCATTTGAACACGGAAGGCAAGGTGCCGGAAGAACTTGATGCTCGAATGGAAAAGCTGGATGTCCAACGTGACGAAATCTGGAATGCGTATGACGTAACCGTTGTCTTGCCAGATGACAAAGCGAATTGGGCAGAACTTAACACAATTTTTGATGAGTACAAGGGCGTATCCGAAGAGATCGAAGCTCTTATGGATAAAGGGAAAGGAGCAGAGGGTCTCGCGTTAGCAAACTCAAAGCTTGCACCCATTTTTCATGAAAAATTAACTCCGAAATTACAAGAGATGGTTCAGTGGAACGTTGATCAAGGTTCGTTGAGAAACGATCAAATCATGAGTTTCTTCGCTACCTCACGGAATACAACGATTATTGTCTCACTCATCAGTTTTGCGATCGCAATATTCTTTGCTCGCATTACAACGAAGAGCGTTGTCTCACCTCTCATTGACCTGAAGAAGCAGCTTGCATCGTTAGGCGCAAACTGTATTACAGGTCTTGCCAACAGTATTGGTGGTTTGCAAAACGGTGACCTCTGTGGTGAGGTGATGCCGGTGACGAATACCGTCAACTACGATGCAAAAGATGAAATTGGCGAAATTTGTCAAATCTTCGATACCACACTGAAAACTGCTCAAAGTGCGTTGCTCGGTTACAACGATTGCCTTGGCACGCTTCGAGGCGTGATGTCCGAGATTGATGCCCAGGCAAACGGTGTTGCGGCTTCTAGCCAACAACTCGCTGGCTCGGCAACGACCACAACGGAATTGGCTAATTCGACCGGCGAAACAATGAACCAAGTCGGTCATGCCGTCAATGAAACGAGCTCCACCAGTGAGCAAATTGCGATTGGTGCTCAAAAGCTGGCCGCTGAAGCACAAGACGCTTCGAATGCCGTCGATAGCTTGACTCAAGCAATCGAAGGGGTATTGGCCGCAACCCAAGAGCAGGGCTCAATCACTGAAGAAGCTTCTGAGATTGCTGGTCAAGGTGGGGAAGCCGTCAAGCGAACCATCTCCAGCATGGGTGAAATCGAAAGCAAAGTCTCCGCTTGTGCGGCCGTCATCCAAGACTTGGGTCAAAAGCAAGCACAGATCGGGAACATTGTTCAGACGATTGATGACATTGCTTCCCAAACGAATTTGTTGGCTCTCAATGCGGCGATTGAAGCCGCTCGAGCGGGCGAACATGGCAAGGGTTTTGCAGTCGTTGCCGAAGAAGTTCGGAAGCTGGCTGAGCGATGTGCCAATGCAACTCAAGAAATCAGTGATTTGATCGGATCGGTCAGCGAAGGTGTCAACCAATCCATTGTTGCGATGGAAGAAAGCATGGAGAAAGTTGCGGACGGAACCTCGTTCTCTGGCGAAGCACGTGAAGCATTGGAAGGCATTATCAATGCCGTATCACGAGTGCAGGATTCTGCGAATCAGAATGCGAAACTTGTGAAATCCATGTCTCAAAATGCTGGAGTTGTGGAAGGAACGGTTGGACAAGTTGCCGCCATTTCTCAACAAACAGCTGCCGGTGCTCAGGAACTCAGCGCAAGCAGCGAAGAAATGAGCGCAAGTGTTGAAGAAGTCAACCGAAGCGTTGGGGAGCAAGTTGGATTGATTAGCGAAATGAGCGCTATGAGCCAGGAACTCGCAGCCACAGCAGAGACACTGAAGGTAATGATGTCCAAGTTCCGCTATGACATGGGAATGCCCTCTGCGGAAGTGTCTTCAGAAGAGTATCAACAGGCAGCATAAACTGATCCACAGTCCTCATGCGAAAGCCCCCAGGAACAGAATCCTGGGGGCTTTTCACATTCTTCAGACGAGTTCTCAAAGGCATCCAGTTCGGTTCGGGAAACAAGTCAATCAAACAGTGAGCTTGGTTCAAGTAGAATTGGCGCATGGCAATGACGCGAGATGAGATGGCGATGCGCGCGGCGCAGGAACTCCAAGATGGATTCTATGTGAACCTTGGAATCGGGATACCAACGCTGGTGGCGAATTACATTCCGAGCGGAGTAGAAGTCGTGCTTCAGAGCGAAAACGGGATGCTTGGTATGGGGCCATTCCCGTTTGAAGGTGAAGCCGATCCTGACCTCATCAATGCGGGGAAGCAGACGATCACAGAGATTCCGGGGACGGCGTTCTTTAGCTCAGCTGATTCATTCGGAATGATCCGCGGCGGACACATTGACCTCTCGATTCTGGGCGCGATGGAAGTTGCAGAAAACGGTGATCTTGCGAACTGGATGATCCCCGGCAAGATGGTGAAAGGCATGGGCGGGGCAATGGACTTGGTTGCCGGCGTCAAGAAGGTTGTTGTCGTGATGGAGCACACGAACAAGCGCGGCGAATCGAAGATTTTGAAGAAATGCACGCTCCCACTCACAGGCAAAGGGTGCGTGAACATGATCATCACCGACCTTGCTGTGTTCGAAGTGGGAACGGATGGATTGGTGTTGATTGAAACTGCACCCGGCGTTGAAGTCAGCGAGATTGATGAGAAGACGGAAGCGGCATTTTCCGTATCTCCGAGTGTGAAAGCAGTTACTTTGTCTTAGCCTTCTTCGGCGTCTTCTTGGCAGCGGCGCGGCGTGCGGCACCTAAACCTAATTCCGCCCAGGGGCGCATGGCCTCTGGGCTTTCAAATGCCTCGGCGGGGGGATTGTAATAGCTCATCGCCATTGGTTTTTCTCCGCCGCTGTAAATGAAAGGCCCACATCCCGCTGATTCAAAAGCTTCCCGGTTTTCATCATCGACTTTCAGATAGAGATCGTCAATGGCGATGAGGGCAAAGAACAGATCATCGCAATACAAGCCGTTTCCGCCAAACATCGGCTTGTTGCGGATTGTGCCGAGTGGGCTGAGTAAGTCAATACAGTTCTGAACGACTTCGGGAGAATTTGCCATGGATCAGGCATACCAGATGCACAACTCAAAAAGGTAGATTGCCTGCATGTCTCTTCGCCAACGTATTGATCAAGACGCTGATTTCCTCGCCGCATTCCGCCAAGACTTGCACCAGCATCCGGAGTTGATGTATGAGGAGCATCGAACTTCCGAGCAGGTTCGCAAGACTTTGGAGCAAACAGGAATTCAGTTCAAAGCGGGATTGGCTGGTGGCACTGGGATCCTCGCTTATCTCCCCGCATCTGGCGAGAAAGTTGGCACCGTCGCTCTTCGTGCGGATATGGATGCACTACCGATTCATGAAGAAACTGGTCTGCCTTACGCCAGCCAGACTCCCGGCAAGATGCACGCCTGCGGTCACGATGGACACACGGCGATTCTGCTCGGGGCATTGCGCGCGCTGGTGAGCGAAGAAAATCGCCCGAACGATATCCTGTTTATGTTCCAACCCGCCGAAGAGGGCGGGGCAGGCGGTGAGCGGATGTGTCAAGACGGGGTGCTGAACGGAACGATCTTCGGTGAGCCGGTCGATTACGTCTTTGGCCTCCACGGTTGGCCTGCGGAAGATGTCGGACAGTTCTTTATCCGGAATGGACCGATGCTCGCGGCAACCGACGAATTCCGTGTGACGATCCATGGGCAAGGAGGGCACGCCGCAACTCCGCATCTAGCAAACGATCCGGTGGTGGCTTCCGCGCAAGTGATTACGGCATTGCAATCCGTAGCGAGCCGAAACGCTGATCCCCTGGACAGCATTGTCTTCACG
The DNA here is from genome assembly GCA_020438215.1 of Armatimonadota bacterium. Taxonomy (GTDB): domain Bacteria; phylum Armatimonadota; class Fimbriimonadia; order Fimbriimonadales; family Fimbriimonadaceae; genus UphvI-Ar2. The sequence goes on from JAGQUX010000020.1 coordinate 41,570, forward strand.
GTCGGCGCGATCAATGGTGGGGCCGCCCACAACGTGATCCCCGAAGCGGTGAGCCTAAAAGGGACGATGCGAACTCTCCTCCCTGAAACACGGGAGATGGGTAAGAAGCGTTTCTATGAGATTGTCGAGGGTATCAGCCTTGCCATGGGGTGCAAAGCCGAAATTGATTGGCACGACGGCTATCCCGTGACATTCAACGATTCAGTTGCGGCGGATCGCTTCCGTGATATGGCGCGAAAGCAGTTCGGTGATGATCGCCTGCATGAACTCGAAGTGCCAATTATGGGTGGGGAAGATTTCAGCTATTACGGGCTCCATGCTCCCGCCGCGTTCTACTTTGTTGGGCTTCGCCGAGAAGGCGATGAAAACCCAGCAAATGTACATACCCCCAGGTTCGATTTCAATGATGCGGTGATCCCGGATTGCGTGGAAGCAATGTGCCGGCTCGCGCTTGATCCAGTAAAATAGTCGCTCCTTTGGACTTGCTATGAAAGTTATGCGTTGGAGTTTGGTGTTGGGGGTGATCACGGTTGCCACTCAGAGTTTTGGCGTGATCATCGAGAACTTCGATTCCGCCACTTTGGATTCTCAGTGGATGTTTCGTGCGCCGGGATTCAGCGGTTCAACTTCTGGGAATCTGGAACCAGATCCGAACATTGGTCGTGTGATCAATATGCCATTGCCGCCAAACCCGAATGGTGGTTCTGGTCGGGTGTATGAAGCGAGTTGGAGCTTCAAATGGGATGCTCCCCACAATTGGGTGCGCTTGACGACTTTCAACGCTACCGGCACCCCGAACCCTCGTATTGATTTCTCGCAGAAGCTTTATTTTCAGATGTGGACGAATGCGCCAATCCGAGTTGCGCTTGGGTTGCGCGAAGTTCCGGTCGACGGTGCGCCAGGCTCTAACGGGGGCACGAGCGGAGCTATCGAATGGGTGAGTGGTTTTGATCTCCGCACGGATGGACAAGTTTTCGATCCGGGCGGACAGCTTTATGCTGAGAATCAGTGGCACCAAGTTCAAATTAACTTGCAGTCGATTGGTTTGGGGACGCCCCAACCGGGCAAGGTCGCGGGCTTTACTGGAAACGGGATTCTGGATAGCACTGGTGGATATGTTTTGGAGCACATTGCCTTTACAGGTGTGGAAGGGCATAGCGATTATCAAGTGTTCCTCGATAACTTTGCTCAGTCACCAACCCCAGAGCCGATGACGATGATCGGACTTGGGCTTGGTGCCGCATTCTTGGCACGAAAGAAGAAAAAGCGCGTCTGATCCGCGTAGAATTCAGCTTCTATGGCGACGATCACAAAGATCGAATTCTTTCCGTTTGAAGTTCCACTGCGGAAGCCTTTCCGTATTGCTACGATGGTGACATCAGCGGCACGCGGTGTCTTTGTGCGTGTGGAGTTAGATGAGGAGTTTGTCGGTTGGGGGGAAGCGAATCCCCTTCACTCAATCAATGGCGAGACACAAGAAACCGTGATGGCGTCTATGCCGTTCCTGCGGCATATACTGCTTGATCAAACCGTTAGTCCTGATGAAGTTCACTATTTGATGAATAAGATGCTGCCGAGCCAAGTTGCGGCGATTAGTGCTGTTGACATGGCTGTAATTGATGCCTTTTGTCATATAGATGAAGTAAGGCTGTGTGATTACTTTGGAGGTGAAAACAATGAGTTGAACACCGATTTAACCATCCCAATTGTTGGCCCTGATGAAGCAAAAGTCAAAGCACAGGAGGTCATTTATGCCGGGCACTCCATTATTAAAGTCAAATTAGGGGGTGGGGTGGAAAACGACGTTGCACGGGTTAGCGCGGTTCGAGATCAAGTTGGAAGCGAGATAAAAATTCGAGTTGATGCAAATCAAGCCTATGCGCTTCCTGAAGCACATAAACTCCTCAACCAATTAGAGAAATTTGACATCCAATTCTGCGAACAGCCGGTACGTCGCGACGACTTAGAAGGGATGGCGTTTCTCACCAAAAGGTCACCCATCCCCATCATGGCGGACGAAAGTTGCTTCAGCCTTTTTGATGCTCACCTTTTGGTGGAGAAAGAGGCGTGCCATATGATTAACATCAAGCTGAGCAAAGCTGGCGGATTGTACGAAGCATACGACATTGCTCAATTCGCAGCAGATCACAATATTCCCTGCATGATGGGGGGGATGGTGGAAACACGGCTCGGAGTCACTGCCGCCGCGCACCTTGCTGCGGCTTGTCCTAACATTGTCTATTATGATCTTGACGCTCACCATGAACACTTGAGTTCTTCCATAAGCGGGGTTGAGCTATTGCAAAACGGTAAGGCCGTGCTCCCTACTGGATATGGCATTGGGGTCAAGCCAATCGGAGTCGGCTAATCCCAAGTAAAGACCCAAGATTTCCGGCGTCATCGCAACGGAGTAGGCGGTTGCTAGGTAGAGTTTGAGCATGGATCCGATTCGGGAGATCGAAGTCTTAGTCCGGGCGAAGTACCCGATTCTTTACATCACATCATGGGAGGAGCGACGTGTTGAGACAGCGGTGCGCCAAGTCGCGGAGAAGCTCCAGCGACAACTCCACACGTGGTCTGTTACGCAAGGGATGCAACCAAGCGTGCGACGCGCTTCTGGCCCGGTCAAAGCATCCAGCCTGCCGGGTGAATTAGAAGCCCTTGCTCAGTGCCACGAATCGGCAGAATACACGGTTTTCCTGCTCAAAGATTTCCACCCGTACTTGAAAGACACGCGGGTTGTTCGTTTACTTCGCGATCTAGCCGGACGTCTCCGCGGTCGCGCTCAGACTCTGATTATCGTCTCTCCGCAGCTTCAACTCCCAGTGGAATTAGAAAAGGAGGTCACGGTTCTGGAATTCCCGCTCCCTGATGCGGACGACATCAGTAAGCAACTCGACGGGATTATTGACGCGATGAAAGATAATCCGACGGTCAATGTCGAGTTGACCGATGAAGATCGCGAGTCGGTGATTCGGTCAGCTCAAGGTTTGACCGCAGACGAAATCGAGAGTGCCCTCGCTCGAAGCATGGTCGAAGACAAGAAGATTTCCGTTGATAAGATCATCGAGGAAAAGAAACAGATTGTCCGCAAGACAGGGATTCTGGAGTTCTATCCGAGCACCAGCAAACTCACTGATGTTGGGGGGCACGAACTGCTCAAAGAGTGGCTGAACCGGCGGAGTAAGAGCTTTACCGATGCTGCACGTGACTTCGGTATTCCGTTCCCGAAAGGGGTTTTGATTATTGGGATTCAGGGATGCGGGAAGTCGCTAGTTGCAAAGGCCGTGGCAAGTGCTTGGAACCTGCCGATGCTCAAGCTGGATGTCGGACGTGTGTTTGGGAGCTTGGTGGGGCAAAGTGAGGAGAATATGCGCCGTGCGATACGGATTGCCGAATCTCTCGCTCCATGCGTACTCTGGATTGATGAGCTTGAAAAAGGGTTTGCAGGAATGTCCGGTGGGGTGAGCGATAGTGGAACAACAGCCCGCGTATTCAGCACATTCCTGACATGGATGCAGGATAAGACCAAGCCTGTTTTCCTAATAGCGACGGGGAACAACGTGGCCCAACTTCCGCCCGAACTCATGCGGAAAGGTCGCTTTGACGAAATCTTTTTTGTTGATCTTCCTGATGCGAAAGAACGGAAAGAGATTTTTGATATTCACCTCAAAAAGCGTAATCGCACGCCCAGCAAGTTCAAGACCGGCGAAATGTCGAAGGCAACGATTGGGTTTAGCGGGGCTGAGATTGAGCAAGTTGTGATTGGGGCACTCAACCAGGCGTTCTTTGATGAGCGAGAGCTCACCCATAAGGATCTCAAACAGGAGGCAGAAGCACAGGTTCCGCTCAGCCGAATGATGAAAGAGGACATTGCCATGCTGCGCGAATGGGCAAAACTTCGGGCTCGTCCCAGCGCGGATCGCTCTGACGACGACGCATAATCAGGAGATATGGGCCGAACCCTGCTGGTTCATTCTGGCCGCGAAAATTGGCGCGCTTGGCAAAAGGAATATGCGCCGGATCACGATCTCCTGATTCTTGATCCGGCGAACTCCGATTTCGCCGCCCCGACACGTTGCCTGCTTATCCAGCAAGGAAAGGTCACGGCGACATGGTTCACCGGGGCAATTCAAGCAAGCCGGAGTCCCCTTGCATTGCTCGTCGGGATGACGCGGCTTTTACCGCTTGCGGGAGAGAACTTGATTGTTATTGCCCCGCCGGTCAGCCTTACTCCCATTAGCAAGCAGATTTTGCTGGGCATCGCTCATCAGGCAGCTTGGGATGAAATTCACATTCCATCCGGGCACGGATGCAGGGAATGGCCCTGGCCAATCGGGCCGGAAGAAATGGAGTGGGAGGAAGGCGTCCCGCCTCTTGTTCGCACCGCGCAAAGGCAATCGCGGTGGCTTGAACTCCTTGAAAATTCTGAGCTCCACGAAGTTTGGTTGGACCAGGTGCGTTTGGAAGGAGTCCGCCTTGGGAGTGGGCAAGCCGTCAATGGGGAACTGGACGATGCCATCTGCGAAGTCTCGGGGGGAGTGCTATTGGTTGTCACTGATCAAGAGCTGGATGACCAAGATGTCTCCGTTGCAATGGATCATGCTCATGCAAGTCGCTCAATTCTCGTTCGTCCAAGCAAGTATGTGGGATTGATCTGTAGCTTGGCTCTGGAATCGGGGGAAGAGATTGGGCTTGGGCGTATCCACAGTTTTGATTTGCAGAAACGATTGATGAGAGTGTCGTCTCCTGCCGTGGTTCCTGCTCCGGTGAAAGTCTTGAAAATTGGTGCCCTGCGAGTCGAAGAGAACGGCAAAGAGAGTGAGACTCAGGCTCCGTGGACGGTATAACTACGCCCAATGCGCGTCTTTCTCGTCAGGCACGGTCAAACCGAGTGGAATGTCGCTGGCCGAGCCCAGGGACACTCCGATGTCGGGCTTGACGAAACCGGCTATGCGCAGGCCGAAAAAGTTGCTGGCGTTCTGGAAGAAGAAGGGATCAATAAGATCTTTAGTAGTGATCTTCAGCGATGTATCGAAACCGCTGACCCGCTTGTGAATCGTTTAGGTATTGACCTTCAAACTTATTCTGATCTGCGCGAAAGAACGTTTGGGGAGTTGGAAGGATCGCACTACACAGAAATCCGCGCATATTTCAGTGCGGAGAGTCGAGTGCAAGGTTTGGAGCCGTTTGAAATCCGTCCTGAGGGCGGGGAATCGCTAAAAGATGTCTGGAAAAGACTCGGCAAAATTCACCGTACTTTGGAACGCGAATCGAGGAATGTGGCGTTGTTTACCCACGGAGGAACGTGTGGATTGCTACTTGCTCGATTGATTCGTTCGCAAGTCGCAACGGCATCCAGCTTTCGTTTTGAAAATGGCGCGATTACTGAGCTTCGCCGTCGGCCCGACGGAATTTTTCAGTTGATCCGATTTGCCGACACTAGCCACTTGCGATGAAGCAGTTTTTAGAAACGAAGTGGGGAAAGCGAACGAAGATTTTCGCCTCTCTACTCGCGAGTGTGGCAATTTACACTCTCGCATTTCCGCCTTACAATCTTTTCTTCCTTTGCTTAGTGGCGACGGTTCCGTTTCTACTTGTTCTCCGTGATTCGACAGGGAAGCAGGCACTCGGTCGGGGTTATCTTTTTGGGGTGCTTTTCTATTTGGCGCAGATGGCGTGGCTGCTGCCGTTTGTTTATAAATGGACGGGGAGCGTGTTCCTAGCGGCTATACCTTGGGTGGTCGCGAGTTGTATTGGTGGGCTGTACTTTTTGCTTCTGGGTTGGCTGATCCAGCGATGTTTTGCCAGCAAACGAGTGTGGGCGATCCCTTTTGCTTGGGCAGGAATCGAGACCTTGCGGAGTTTCATGCCGATGCTCGCGTTTCCTTGGGGGCTGGCGGCGTTTCCTCTGTTTCGTTTCCCGGCTCTCGTTCAGTTCTCAGGGTACGGGACAATCGTGTTAGTTTCCGCGTGGGTGATTGCCATCAACCTCATCGTAATGCTGATGGTTTACCGCCAAGAGGATGACCACAAGCAATACGGTCGGCAGACTCTGTGGATGACGTTGGCTGTGTTCGGGCTAATGCTGAGCAATCTTCCGAGGGTGATGGGGTCACAAACAACCAAGCCGTTTCGTGTGACTCTCGGGCAGGTCGGGGTGGATATGGCGTTCACTGAACCCAACGAAGAAGCCCGCTTACTTGCAGAGGCGACCACGGACATCGTTCCCTCCGCTGATGCTAGCGATGCAGACCTCCTAGTGCTTCCGGAGGGTTTTGCTGGGGTTCAGAGTGCGCTTCCTCCAGCTACTTATTTGGGCCCGGAGCCGGCAGTGCCCGTCATCATGGGGGGGCAATGGAAGGAAGGAGATGAGTTCTTTCAGTCGGCACTTCTGTGGGACGGAACTCAGTGGCATCATGCCGACAAGACGCGCCTCGTTGTCTTTGGTGAGTATGTGCCTTTCCGCAAGTACTTGCCGTTCCTCAAAAATTTCAATTTAGGGGATGGCGATCTCAGTCCGGCGAAGCAGGTCACTACTCTGAAGACCGATGGCGCGAAGTTTGGGTGCTTGATCTGCTTTGAAGGTGTGTTTGCGGATATTCCCGAGAAACATCAGGCGAACGGTGCGAACCTGCTGGTACAGATGTCCATTGATGATTGGTATATCGACACGCCAGCATTTGAACAGCTTTGGGGATCAACGGTTTGGCGCTCTATTGAGAGTGGAATGCCGGTCGTGCGCGTAGGTGCACTCGGTCAGACTCTAGCGACCGATGCGCGGGGCAATATCGTTTACAAAGCTCCTTTACGAGAACGCCGCGCTGATACGGTAGAAGTTGAACTCCCCGATATTCCCGATGGCTTTCGCTATCGGAGTTGGTTTGGATGGATCGCTTTAGCTTTAAGCTTGGTTCTGGCTTTTGTTCCAGTTCAAGGGCGCAAGACAAGCACCGAGTGAGGTTCCGCCACAACTTGGTGGAATGACTTGCTTCCCATCTTCATCCGGTCAAAGAAGTTGTGCCCTTGCGCCCCCAGGATCAACAGTTCTGAGCTAGTGCTCTTCATTGCCGCGTTCATGGCTTCGTTCGGGTGACCCTGTGCAACTTCGGATTCAAAGCTCTCCGCCATTCCTTCGAGTTTGTGGATGGTGAGGCGGTTCTTGCGATCAAGTTCGGCGAGGGTTTGCCCTCGTTCCATTTCGCCTAATCCACTGATCATTTCCACATACTTGGGAGCAATTTGATCAATCGATTCGAAAGCGGTGACGACATGGAGTTTGCCGAAACCATGTGGGTTGAGCGTTTCAAGTTCGGAAAGGCATTTGCCCATATACTCCGAGTGATCCGTTGCCAGGACGGCATTGATCTTTCCAGTTTCGGCGTGATCATTTTTGACGATCAAAAGGCTTTGCGATGAGCCGCTGACCAACCCCTTTGCAACGCTCCCGAAAAATAGCGTGCCGTAGTTGCCCTTGGCTTGGCTACGGATGGCGATGAGCTGACATTCGTGCTTTTCCGCGTGCTGGGTGAGTTGTACAGCAGGGTCGCCTTGCCCTTGGAAAGTCCGTGCGGGGATACCGTGATCTTCGCACCACTTGTCCGCCCATTTGAGTTCTGCGCGCCCATCTTCCTCGATCATTTGGAAGATTTTGAACATCCCATGCTCGGGGGTTAGCTGCGGGAAGGAACCGTCCGGCAGAAACGACTGCATTACGTTCAGCAGATGGATTTCGAGATTCTCGAATTCCATCCGGGCAAGCAGGGAAAGGATCGGGCGGTAGGTGCCCGCCGTATCAACGCCGACAAGGACGCGTGTCATGCCTCTAGTTTACTTGGGAGCAAGTGTGCGGAAGCATATGTGGTTCGCCTGTGAAGCAAAAAAAATGAGATGGAGGAGGGAAGGGGATTCGAACCCCTGAAGGCTTTCACCTTAACGGTTTTCAAGACCGTCGCAATCGACCACTCTGCCATCCCTCCTGGCGAATCGGGAGAGTGAATTCTACCTAGACTCGGCAGGGCGCAACGGGGATATCCTGGGGGCATGGATCTAGGAATCAAAGGAAAGCGAGCGATGGTCGCTGCCGGAACAAAAGGGATTGGCCTTGCCTGCGCCACCGAACTAGCTAAAGAAGGTTGCCGAGTCAGCATTTGCGCTCGGGACGAAGCCAAGTTTGCCGTTGCCGCTGAGCACATCCGATCAGAAGCACCCGATGCAGACCTGCACTTCCAAGTTTGCGATGTCACAAGCCGTAACGACCTCCAAGCATGGGTGGATGAAGTGAATCAGTCGTGGGGTGGCGTTGATATCCTCGTGACGAATACAGGTGGCCCTCCGGCGGGGCACTGGACGGAGATGAACGACGATCACTGGCAATCGGGTTTTGAAAGCACGGTCTTGAACGTCACTCGGATGGTCGAGATGGTAGCGCCAACTATGAAAGCACAGGGCTGGGGGCGCATTATCCACATCACGAGTGTGGTCGCAAAGGAGCCGAGCGCATTGCTTCCCATCTCCTCGACACTGCGGAGTGGGTTGATGTCGTTGACACTCCTGCAATCGAAAGAGTTGGCACCCTATGGGGTTACGGTGAATGGAGTTCTTCCAGGGCACACAATGACGGATCGGCAGGTGCATCTCGCCGAAGTTGTGAGTGCCAGGGACGAAATATCAGTCGAAGAAGCCTTGACTCAGCGGGGGCAAACTCTTCCCGTCGGGCGTTTGGGGCAAGCGGATGAAATCGGAGCGGCGGTTGCCTTTCTTGCATCCAAACGAGCATCGTTTATTAGTGGAATTAACCTTTTGGTTGATGGTGGTCAGGTGAATTGCCCGTCCTAGCCTCCGGCGCGGCGGTAGCTGAGATCAACTCGTTGCTCAAGGTTTTGGTTGCCTTGGGCGAGGCTGTTTGCGTAGTTGAGGGCGATGCGCGCTTCTTGCCGCCGACCTTGTACGATGAGGTCATCAGCAACACCGACGAACTTCATAACGGCGCGGTCTTGCAGGGACGACGCGTTGTTTCCTCCGTCGGTGATCGCCATTGAGTAAGCGACGCTAGCTGCTGACCAAATGCTGGTCTGTTCTTCACGGTCAGCGTTCTTACCCTGATCCACCATTTGGTCACCCTGTGCCATTAATCCTTCAGGATCAAAAAGTGATTGTGGTTGCGGATTACTGGGTTGCGTTTTTGTTGGCGGGGCGATTGTATTTGGAGTTTGCTCAGGAGTTTGGGAGGGTGATTCTGCGGTCTGATTTTGGCTGTTATTTGGTGGGGCAGGGCTGAGCGGTCGCGTAACTCGGTCAGCCGTTTCCCCGACTCGGTTGATTGTGTTTTCGACTGACCTTGGGATTTCTCCACTTCCGGTGGATGTGCGGCCGATAGCTCCCAACCCGACGAAAACTAGTCCAAAAAGTGCACCTAACACAATCAGCGTTATGATGAATTTGCCAATGGACGACTTTGCTTCCGCGGAGAGCAATGGGCGGCGTGGCGGTGGCGGATAGTATTGCGGAATCGCAACCGGGTTTTGATATCCACCATAAGGTTGTGTGTTTCCGTAAGGAGCCTGGTAGGGCTGACCATACGGTTGGGGAACTGCTCCACCATAGGGGTTGTGAGTTTGAATCGGGGGTGCGCCCGTGCCTTGTTGATACGGATTTGGCGTCCCGTAAGGAGTGTATTGCGCCGCGTAAGGGTTCGGTTGTTGTTGCGCCGGAACTGCATAAGGTTGGGCAGGCATCTGTGGCTGAGGTGCAGGAGCAGGTGTGCTCAGTTCGCGCTCGACTTTCAGCAAGTCCGCCTTCATCGCGTTCGCGGAATCGTAGCGCATGGATGAGGTTTTGTCCAGCGCAACCCGAATGACATCCCAAAGCCGTGGATCTACGCCGGGGATCATGTCGGGATCCTTGTTCATGATCGCGTAGGTGATCGCCATCACGTTATCGCCGGTGAATGGCTTGACCCCGGCGAGCATTTCGTAAAGGATGATGCCGACGCTGAAAATGTCGCTCCGAGCATCAATGTCTTTACCATTGATCTGCTCAGGGGACATGTAGCTCGGAGTCCCGAATACTTGCCCATCCATCGTGATGTTAGGCTCGAATGTCAGGCGAGCAATCCCGAAGTCGGTGAGCTTGATCGAGCCGTTTTCTAGGATTTGAATGTTTTCCGGCTTGACATCGCGGTGAACAACGCCGTTTTCGTGGGCAAAAGCGAGCCCTTTGAGAACTTCAACCGCAACATTGATCGCCTTCTCAGCAGTGAGAGCGCCGTCTTTTTCAATCAGCTTGCGGAGCGTGTCGCCATCTAAGAACTCCATTGCCAGGTAGTGGCGTTCTTCCTGCTTACTGACTTCGTAAACCGTGACGATGTTGGGGTGGACGAGCGAGCCAGCGGCCTTGGCTTCGCGCATAAACCGCTTGATCCGATCGGCTTTTTGTTGATCGGTACTGCCGCTCGGCATCGCCAGCTCCTTGACCGCGACGCGCCGATTCATCTGGGCATCGTACGCTTCGTAGACAATGTCGTTCGAGCGTGCGATTTCCCGGATGATCTGGTATTTCCCCAGCGTATCGGGCGGGCTTTGGCTCATCGGATTCTTGAGAGGTCTCCACCTAGTATTGTGGCGGATTCTGGCGTTCTCATCTCAAGTAACGCCGAATCTGCCTTATTCGGTTCATTTTCGGGCAGAAATTGGGATCAGAAACCTGTTCCTGGTGCTCCTTCAAACATCGGGAATGGGGGATCAACAAATCCTTTCTCGGTGAACATTCTTCTCTGTTCTCTGACTTGTTTGAGAATCGAATTGTTCGCGTATGGGGCTTGGGCTGGGGTGCGGAACGCCCTTGCAAACACGGTCCAGAACTCTTCGATGCGGTGGGAAAGGTCGAAGACCATCACGCCCTGAGTTGTCGCGACGGCGGCTTGGAGAGCAGGCTCGACTTTCTCGGGATCATCCCAGAAGTTGGAGAGCTGGATTCCTGCGACTGTCCATGCAGAATCTCGAACGACTCGATTGCTCAGGATGCCGGCGGCTTCTACTGTTCGACCAGGCGCGGAGTTGCGTTGTATCGCCTCGAATACAGTTCCAAACGGATAGTAGCAACCCGTGATCAGGAGATCAATATCTCCGGCGAATCCTGTTTGTTTGTAAGCATGGGTCAGGAAAGGGAAGCCGGCATTCAGCTCGCTAGATGCGTAGTTATTGCCGTACTTCTGGTAATCGCCGTACCAACTGCCTGCATACACACCAAAGATGCCGTCCGGTCGATGAGACTTGAACGTTGTGCTCGCTCTTTGAACCCACTTTCGCATGGTTACGGAGCGGAAAGTCAGCCAGTCATCGTAGAATTTTCCGGGTCGAACCCCAGGAGTCAAGCTGGGGGAGTATGTGACGCGGTAGATGTCGTTGGGCCAGTTGATTTTGGCCCCAATTCTGTTTTCAAATTCGGCGCGAGTAGATTCGCTGAAATCAGAATCTAATCCGCCAAACCGAAGCCGGTCATCATAGAGGAACCCATCCACTTCATATTGCGATGCCACTTCGTTGATGAAATCTAAAGCCCGCTTTTGATTTGTTTCGATGTGCGGGTTCATCATCAGGGGGATTTGGTTTTGGTCATCCCCGATGCGGACGTATTCCGCCCGTGAACCAAGAACAAAGCGGTCACCCTCACTGAGGCTGAGAAGGGCGGAGGCTCCTTCTCCTCGACCACAGTAGAGTGCGGCACCCGGAACCATTTCGGGTTTGGTCGCAGAGACGCCCACGACAAAATCTTTGTTGTCAACGAAGACGTAGGCTCCGATATCTTCTGCGCTGGGCACACGGCTGAAAACCGCGCACGGTGTGTCCCACTTTGCCGGGTTCATGGACGGGAAGACATCTAGTCCGCGAAATGTCGGCTTAGCGACATAGCGAACCGTTTGGAGTTCTGGATGATCGTATCCCCATCCTGGCTTGAAGAACGGGTTGGGATCTTGGTTGGAATCGCGCTTGGAGTACGAGTGCCCTTCGCTGAACGCGTTCATTGCGACCAGGAGTTTGAGATCATTCTTGTGGGAATAGGTGACAAAGTGCTTGAGCGGGTCGTAGCCTGGCTCTAAGGTCTCGTTGCGCCAGCGAGTGATCTGTTCGGTCAGTTTGCTGGGATAGACCGTATATCCAACGATTGGCTTGACATCAAATGCGATGGTGTTGAACCCAACTTCCTTCGCTTTCGCGCAGATTTCGGCGACCTTCTCTTCAGAATTGTAGCGACCAAGATTTGCGGTGGCGTCCACCCAGAGAATGCGAGCTTGAAGTCCTTGCCGAGTTGCGGTGGATTGAGCGATGCCGTGTTTTGCCAAGTCCGCATGAATCTTCACCGGAGGGAGTCCGAGCGGTGCAACCCATTCAAATCTTGAAGATTGGGGGACAGCTTGGGCGATCAGGAAGGCAAGGGTTCCGCTCAGCATTGCTCCAATTTTGTCGCATATCGGGATTGCCGAGCGGGGAGGGTCAGAAATTACTTGCTACAGGAACTCAGCAGTTGGCTTTTCACCATGGAAACCGTGTTGGCAAGCCCAACCGCTTTCCCCATGGAAAGCTCGCGTCCAAAAATCTCTTTGACAATGTCCTGGTCGATGCATTGAATCGAATCGACGGGCATTCCGTTGAAGGAGTCTTGGAGAATTTTGCCAAGGGCCATAGCGGAAAGGCCCTGTTTGTTCAGCACAACGAATTCTAAGTGGATTTTGCCTTCGGGTGCGGTGGAAAAAGCGAACACTTCGCTTTCGCATCCACGGACGCGATTATCTTCGGGCAACGGGTCGGGTGCATCTGCATAAGGGACGAAATCGTGCGCAAGGCTAATCAGATATTCGATACGCTCATTCCTATCTGACAACTGGGCGAGGTCAGACAAAAACTGCTCGAGGTGTGGCGGCTTTGTTTTCATTTCTCTATGGGGAGACCGACACCGTTCCCCCATTCCGTCCAACTCCCATCATAGTTTCTGACGTGATGATAGCCAAGGAGATATTTGAGAACAAACCATG
>JAGQUX010000021.1 GCA_020438215.1 Armatimonadota bacterium
GCTGTTGCCAGAACCGACTCGAACGAGTTGGTTTCAGTTCAATCGCAAGGCGGGTGGATTTCTCTTTTTGGGGTTGATTCTCATTCCGCAAATCTTAAAAATTGATCTCATTGGTTCGATCATTTGGAAACCTGCACAGCTAATCTTCCAAGCTCTTACCGGGTTCCCTATGTAAGCCGGGCCATAATAATCCTTGATGAGTTTGCCAGCCAATAAACGCATCCTGAGCGGGATGCGGAGCACCAATCCGAAACTTCACCTTGGAAACTATGAAGGGGCCCTTCGCAATTGGGTTGACCTGCAGGATCAAGGATATGAGATGTTTTGCATGGTGGCGGACTGGCACGCACTCACCACAATGTTTGATAAGCCGCAGGAAGTGGCTTATAACTCTCGCGAGGTGGCGAAGGATTACATCGCCGCAGGGATTGATCCCGAGAAATCAGCCGTGTTCGTGCAATCCGATGTGAAGGAGCACGCAGAACTTCATCTGCTTTTCAGCATGATGACTCCGCTGGGCTGGCTGGAACGATGCCCAACTTATAAGGATAAGAAGCAAGATCTGGGGTCAGCAGAACGCGAGCCGTACGGCTTGCTCGGGTATCCGGTTTTGCAAACAGCGGACATCTTGCTCTACCGCCCGTATGGGGTTCCGGTTGGAAAGGATCAAGCCCCTCACCTTGAGATTGGGAACGACATCGCCGGACGGTTTAACAGTTTGTACGACTGTGAAGTTTTCACACCTTACAAGTACATGATCCCCGAGGACGAGAGCCGAGCGACATTGCCTGGTTTGGACATGCGGAAAATGTCAAAGAGTTATGATAACGGAATCAACTTATCGGATTCTGATGATGAAACGGCACAAAAGATTAAGAGTGCCTTTACGACGCCGACAAAAATCCGCAAAGATGACCCAGGCATCCCCGAAGGATGCGCGGTTTGCCAGTATCTGAAACTGTACTCCCCAGATTGGGAAACCCAGTGGGATGAGGATCGGCAGGGCCTGCGTGGATGTATGCAGAACAAGAAGGAATTGATTGAGGTCATCAACGAGAAGTTCCGTCCGATGCGCGAGCGACGCGCTCAGCTCGACGAGGGCGAGATTGATCGCATCCTTGCTGATGGTGCGGAACGGGCACGTGCAGTGGCAGAAGAAACGATGCGTCAGGTGAAAAGCGCGATGGGGTTACGGTAAATCATGAGCCTCATCCCTCAGTTTTCTGATGTCAAAGCGGTCTATTTTGATCTTGATGACACGCTCTGTGCGTATTGGGATGCGGCGAAGTATGGGCTCCGGCGGGCGTTCAACGATCACCCAGAACATGGCTACACCGAAGAGCAGCTCTTAGCGCAGTGGTCAATTGCGTTTCGGGAGTTTGTCGAGACGATTGGCAAGACGCACTGGTACGAAAAGTATCTCACCAGCGGGGAAATCACTCGCGCAGAATTGATGCGCCGCACATTAGAAAGACTTGGCATTTACGATGACGAGTTAGCATATCGACTTTCTCATACTTATCATGTTGAGAGGCAAGCGGCGCTGATTCTCTTTGATGAGGCCTTACCAGTCATTAAGGTTCTTGCCCCAGATTATCATTTGGGTTTGATCACTAACGGCCCGGCGGATATTCAAAGACAAGAGATTGAGAAACTCCAGATTGCTGAGTATTTCCCCCATGTTTTTATTGAAGGGGAAATGGGATTTGGTAAACCGAATCCAAAAGTGTTTGAACTCGCGCAGGAATCGGTTGGGGTAGAGCCACACGAGATCCTTTTTGTTGGGAATAGCTACAAGCACGACTTCCTACCTGCGCTTGAAGCGGGATGGCGCACAGCATGGATTCGGCGGGATTCCGACGTTGCGCCCAGTTCACGCACGGGCAAACCAGAAGAAAAGCCGGAAGATGGTCCGGAACCGGACATCACGATCTACTCGCTCAACGATTTGATCGCTTAATCACTGGCTGTTTGCTTCAAGGATTCCGTCTGCCACGAGGATCGGAGCATTGAACCGGAGAGCAACAGCGATCGCGTCGCTCGGGCGCGAATCGATGGGGTAAGTGTCTTCCCCATCCACAATCCAAATCTTGGCGTAGTAGGTGTCGTTGAACATATCATCAATCAGGATGCGATCAACGGTGGCATCTAGCTTTTCGATGATGTTCTTCAGCAAATCGTGGGTCATCGGGCGGTCGGCTTGCAGACCTTCGAGAGCCATGGTGATCGCGCTGGCCTCGAACGCTCCGATGACGATGGGGAGCTTGCGCCGACCGTCGCTGAGGAGTACAAACCGTTGGATATTTTCGTCGGTGTGGGTGGCAAAAACTGCTTCGACCTGGCACTCAACTGGCTCACCGGGTTCGATGTCTTCTTCCATATCCGGAGCATCGCCGTCGTAAGGGAAAAACGACGGAGGCCGGTTCAGGTCATCTTGATCTTCGAAGCGGTCTTCCGCCATGAGATCAGGGTACCTCCGCTCCTCTAAGATATTCGCCGATGGTCAGGCATTGCGCCCGCTCGGGGTTTTCAAAATATTCGAGTGATCGGGCGAGAGCGCGAGCCGTGTCAATACTCGTGACACAAGCGACGCCGGTTTCAATACAAGCACGGCGAATCCGTGCCGCATCCGAACCAACCGACTGGCCTGGCCCGGGAGTGTTGACCATCAAGCTGACTTCTCCTTGATAGAGCCGCTCCAAAATATTGGGCGAACCCTGTTGAATCTTATGGAGTTTCTCGCAGGGGATTCCGGCGGAATCAATTGCTTGATGAGTGCCTCCCGTTGCGGCGAGAGCGTAGCCCTTTCCGTGGAGTTGCTGAGCGACTTCAGCGACTTCGGATTTATCTTGATCGCTTACAGTGAGAATGACTTGGCCTTTCGGTTTGAAGACGATCCCGCTGGCGATGAGGGCTTTGTAAAGGGCGGCCTCATAAGTTGTATCGACGCCGAGGACTTCACCGGTGGATTTCATTTCTGGGCCGAGCGAAGGCTCGACTTGTCCAAGCTTTTGGAAACTGAAAACAGGGGCTTTGACCGCGTAGAGGTGAGCAGGAACATCAGTCTTCTTGATCTGATCAAGCGACCAGATCGAACCGTTGGCGAGGGTCGGTACCTGCGGGTTGTTCAGCGGAGTGCCTGAGCTATCCTGCGGCACCCAAAGCCCGGATGTATAGCCCATTTCGGCGAGGCTTTCGCCCATCATGCAGCGGGTAGCAAGCTTGACCATCTGGATGCCAGTGACCTTGCTCAAATACGGAACCGTTCGGCTCGCGCGGGGGTTGACTTCCAACACATACGATTGTCCATCCACGAGAACGAACTGGATGTTCATCATGCCGCGAACATTCATCGCTTTGGCGATTTTGGCGGCTTGCTCGACCATTTGGGCTTGCAGATCGCGGCTAATGGAGACGGGGGGATAGACCGCCATCGAGTCTCCGGAGTGGACGCCGGCTCGTTCGACATGCTCCATGATTCCGGGGACGAGCGTATCGGTGCCGTCCGAAATCACATCGACTTCGGCTTCTTGCCCTTCGTAATACTTATCGACCAGAACCGGCTGCCCAGGGTTGGCATCTTCGGCCAATTGGTAGAAGTTGCGCATGTGGCTGGCATCGTGGACGATTTCCATTGCCCGCCCACCAAGAACAAAACTCGGGCGAACAAGAACCGGATAAGTGACTTCCTCAGCGACTTCCAGAGCTTCACGGAGACTCTTGACCGCGCGACCGGGAGGCTTGGGGATTTCTAGCTGATTCAGCAGCTTTTCAAATTGATCACGGTCTTCGGCAAGGGCAATGGATTCGGGGCTGGTACCGAGAACTTGGATACCTGCTGCCGCAAGATGATCGGCAAGGTTGATGGCGGTTTGACCGCCAAACTGAACGACCACACCCTCGGGTTGGACATGATTGACGATATCGGTGACGTCTTCAAAGGTGACCGGCTCGAAGTAAAGGCCATCGCCGGTATCAAAATCGGTGCTGACCGTCTCGGGGTTATTGTTGACGATCTTGGCTTGGTAGCCCATCTCCTCCAAAGCCCACACACAATGCACACAGGAGTAATCAAATTCGATTCCCTGACCAATCCGGATTGGCCCAGACCCCAGAACGAGAACCGACTTCCCTTGCGACATGCCGCTAGACGTTTTACCCCTGCGCCTTGGTGGTCAGAGACTTTTGCGAAGCGAATAGGAATTGAGTACGATGAAGGGATGGGAAAAGAGCGCGAATGTCGGGTGGTGCTGGATGGTCAAGAGTCGTTTGGCAAGGCGCACTGTGGTGACCTGGAGATCGACTTTCGTGGCGACTTTCGTTTTCGGTGGTTCTGGAAGGATTTAACTTCGGTTTCCGCTTCTGATGGGCTATTGATCGTCCGGAAAGGGGATCAGGAGGCGGTGTTTCATCTTGGGGATCAGGCGGAGAAATGGCAACACGACATTCTGAACCCTAAGAGCCGGATTGATAAATTCGGGCTTAAGCCGGGGATGAGTTACCAAGCATGGGGCGATTTTGATGATGAGTTTGCGGGGGAGCTTACTGATCGTGCCGGTAACGAAGGTAACGAGCCTCTGGACTGCGTGTTTGTGCGCTTGGATTCCGCGGAGGAGCTTGGCGCGATGATGGAAGCACGAGGAAAGATTCAACCTGCCGGGATGATCTGGGCGGTATGGCGCAAGGGCCGCAAGGAGTTTGGAGAAAACCATGTCCGAGATTTCGCTCGAGACAATGGCCTTGTGGATGTGAAGGTTGCTAAGTTCAATGATGAACTGAGTTCATTGAAGCTGGTGATTCCGAAGGATTTGCGCTAGTCCAGTTCCCAGACTTGGGTGACCTCCCCATCATCTTCAATCCGATCTTCGCCGCGAGTGAATCCGAGTTTGCTGAGGACGTGCTGGGAAGCGGAGTTTTCCGGGTGGACGGTCGCGATGATGCTTTTCAGAGCCCAGGATTCTCGCCCAAAGATAACGAGTTGGGTGAGGACTTCGGTGGCGTATCCCTGCCCCCAATGATCTGAGCCAAAGGCGTATTTGAGTTCGGGCTCTTGCTGACCTCCAGGGTGGACAAAGCCGCCGCATCCGATCCATATTCCTGTTTCTTTGCTGATAAAGGCGAGCATTCCATAGCCACGAGATTCGTAGTTTTTGAGGGTGATCTCGATCCAACGGGCGCAATCTTCGTAGGGGATGGGCTGACCATCATCCACATAAGTGGCGACTTGAGGGTCGCCATAGATGGTGTAGATGTTGTCCTCATCACCGGGTTGCCACAGTTGGACGCGGACTCGCTGGGTTTCGAAAAGCATGGAGGGGACGTTACCTGACCCTACTTTGCGCATTTGTAGTAATTCGGTTCTTTGTTTTCGTGAATAATTCAATAGGGCAACGGCATCTTTGTATAGATTTTTAGGTATTAATATCACCTGCAAAATTTGACAAGTTGATGTGAATACAGATAAAATTATTCAGTCTTTATTTGGAGAGGCACACATGAAAAAATCATATTCCTTGGGGATCAAGCCTATTGCGGCTCTGTCCCTCACATTATTTGCATGCACCCCTGCTTTCGCGCTCAACATGACCACGCGCTCAACAGCGATGAACTGGTCGGCCATTTATGGTGGCGGCCCGACAGTCATCACCCCGAGCGATTCGTTCTCGGCAAGCAACTTGACAAATTCGTTCAGCAATTCCATGCAGTTTTCCGATACGCAAAGCGGGGACTTCCCTGGAAACTGGACGGCATCTGTTGCAATTGACATCGGCCAATTCTTCTCCGTAATTGGCCCGCTGACGGACTTTGTTTATATCACTGGGAGCCAATATGGAACTAAAGCGCAAGCTGCAACGGGAATTGGCGCGGCAGGCATTCAATCTGCGGTACCTGGCAATCGCATGGAACACACTTTTGATGCGGCAACGGCGTTCAACTATAACCTGGCCGGGAACTTCTTCTATGAAGTGAATGGCGCACAATTGAACGCTTACGTGATGATGCAGAAGTGGAACGGTAGCGGCTTCTCGACCATTTGGGATTCACGCCTGCAGGGACTTGGTAACGCTGGTTCTTACGATGTCACAGGTCAATTGACTTCGGGCACATATAAGTTGATTGCTCAAACCGAAACTCCTCTCGGGCCGACGTTCTATTCGGTCAGCAACGTCTTTAGGTTCACGAACCTGGATGCAGTGCCGGAACCGGCAACGATGTTTGCTCTCAGTGGATTTGCTCTGGTGGCACTTCGCCGACGTAAGAAGAACTAAGCCGCTTGGTTCTTGGACGGGAGCGGATGCAGTCCGCTCCCGCTTTGCTTTAAGTCGGGGACCCTAGCGTCAATTTGATGTCTGGGTGTATCATGAACTTCCCCCGTGCCCAGGTGGTGAAATTGGTAGACGCGCTGGCTTCAGGTGCCAGTGTCAGCAATGACGTGGAGGTTCGAGTCCTCTCCTGGGCACCAATCTTTTCCCAGATTTAGCAAATGCTACTTCTTCTTTCGCTTCATCAGTCCGAGTAGCCCGAGTCCAAGTACGGTCATGGTCATCGGCTCGGGAACGGGAGCTTTAGCAAACGAAAAGTCATCTGCGAAGATGTACTTCTGCTCGTCGATATCAAATTCGGTTTCCAAATAGTCGAAGCGCGTAAAGCCATCGGTTTTGATGACACCGAAATAGTGATAGCCAGTGGAAATGCTGGCAGCAGCACCAAAGTCGATTTGGACTTCGCTAGTGGATTCCTTATCCAGCCAAAGCGAGATTCCTGCAGGTGGAGTATTCGTGCGGATAAAACCGCCAACGCCGAAAATGGTTTCATCCGCGTGACCGATGAATCCATCACCGATGGTGGGGGGCTGGCCGTGCGGAAGAGAATAGAATCCCCAACTTCCCGAGCGGGCGGCACCATTGCTAGTGGTGACTTGGCTGACGGCATTATTGGAAGTCCATGTGATACCGTGATTGGTGATGCTCGGAGCGGTGTGGTTGCCTCCTGTGATCGTCGAGCGGACACCGCCCCAGACGGCATCATTCTCGAACCCTTCGTTGACCTGGGTGTAACCCATGGTGTTCAGGGCATCGAGGTACAAGGCTCGATCAGTAAAAACGAATATCTCGGCTTGGGCGTGCGCGACGATCCCCGCCGCTAATGAAATCAACGCAATAGGCTTCAAATAGCTCATGAAATAATTCAGCAAAATGCTGCTCCTTTTGACAGTATGACAACCTAAAGTTGAATTTATTGTGCAGTATTGCGCGTTGGTTAGAACGCGCTCGTTGCCCAGTACTGCTCCAGTAGCGTCCAATTTTGGTAACCCTCTTCCATTCCACCGAGGATGCGAGGGATCCAGTAGTCGGTGCGGGGGCTGTAATCAGAAGCGGATCGGGGATGCGCTTTCGGCTTTCCTGCCGTAATATTCCAAACAAACTTGCGGACGCCCTTTCCGTTGATTGTGATGTTCAGGGCGAGGGTTCCGGTGAGCTTTTGCAAGTCACCCCACGCGAACTTACCCATCGCTGTCGTCTTGCCCATCTTCATTACATATTTGCGGTTGTGGGGCTCAGTAAAGTAGACACCTTTGTATCCAGCAACCTGCTTCCCGTTGAAGGTAAGAGATACATCAGCCATGCCTTTGTTGGGTAGGTTTTCACGACCAGGTGCGATCCATGCGGCGACATAAACATTGCCATCTTCTTTGCTAGAATCGAAGTAGAGATAACCCATTTTGTCAACCGGAGTGATGAACTCCCAGGAGTAAGTTGGGTTGAATTCATCACCAGTAGACTTACGCGTGATCTCAAATGGGAATTTAGAAATAGGTTGACCGTTATTGCGGAACTCAAATGCGTATTTGCCCGGCTTCTCAATCATCACTTGGGGATTGCTTTGCACGCGAATCAAGCGGAAGTTAGGATAGTTACTCGGGTCTTCGTAAAACTTGCCGCCATAGACTTCTTGCCCCTGGGAATCGAGGATGTGGGTGGTCATGGATTCGATGTTGTCGGGGACAAAACCGACTTGCATTTTCTCGGCGAGGAATCCAAATGCGGCGTTCTTGGTGTAGGTGCGCATTCCGTAAACGGATGCGGGATTGATAGCGGGAGTTGGGGCTTGGGTCGCGATGAGAAGGGCGGCAGACAGCATTGAGAATAATTTACTCGATTTCGACTACCACTTGCGGGGGTCGTTTCCGCTTGCCCAGAGGTAGGTGACGAGCTGACCGGTGTGATACCACTCGTGAGTCGAGATCGTGCGGATGACCTCATGGAGCGGGGCCGAGGGCTGGCTCGTGAACTGCCACCAATCCCCTTTGAGTGGCACTTCTCTTTCTAGTTCCGCAGTTGTCAGGCTATCGATAATGCGGTTGGTTTCGGCGCGTGTGGCGTGGAGGAGTTCTCGGTATTCACCGGCAGTCCCCCGTTTGCCCTGCTTCTCTAGGTCGGAGTATTTTTTCTGTTTATTGCCCAGGATTTCATCTTGAAACTGGCACTCTGTTGCGACTAATTCGCAGAGCAGATCGCCAATGGTGTTCATGCCTGGGCTCGGCGAGTAGTCGAGGCTGAGGTCACCGATATTGTCCAGCACTTCATCCAGATCGCGGCGAGTGTGCTGGAGTCGGCCTTTCAGGTGGTCGTGGAGCGATGGCATGGCTCATTATCGCACCATAATCAAAGGATGCGAGTCGCGATCATCGGCGGGGGAGTTTACGGATACTCCATAGCTTGGCGACTCTTGCTGGCGGGCCAATCGGTGACTCTGTTTGAGCAGTACGGCGCACTGAACACGCGCTCATCTTCGCACGGATTGCTTCGCATCTATCGCCATGCGACATTTGAAGGAGATGTGTATTGCCAGTTGATGAATCAAGCACGCACACTTTGGCATGAACTAGAAGAATTTCAAAGCACATCTCTTATCAATTCTTGTGGATGTATTTATATTGGCAAACCTGACAGTGAACTGATCCGAGAAAGCAAGCGCGTTGCTCTCTCGCAGAAAATGGCTACTCGCTCGGGAAGCAAGGCGGATTTCCCCTGGTCGCAGTTCGATCTCAAGGATGATGAGGTTTGGATTTTGGAGGAAGGAGCCGGGATGCTCTACTCCGATGAGTGCGTACGTTCTCTGCGGATGGCAGCGTTGGAAATGGGGCTGGAAGAGCGCATTCAAAAGGTGTCAAATCTCGCCGAAATTGAATCTAAATTTGATGCTGTGATCATAGCGGCAGGGCGGTTTACGAACGACCTTCTTGGCGAAGAATCTTTGCCTCTTGAGGTGACTGAGCAGACAATCGCCTGGTGCTCAGTAAGTGGCCCTACCGACTTCCCTGTTTTTGCCCATGAAACCGATACCGATTTCATCTATGGGTTTCCGCCGACCTCAGGCAACCCACTCATGAAAGTTGGACGGCACAACACAGTCGATCCAGGTAATAGCGAACTCAATAAGGGTGATCAAATTGCGGAAAGAGCGCAGACTCTATTCCCTAATACGGTTACCGGTTTGGCAAAGCAGGAGACATGCTATTACACCAATACTCCTGACCATCACTTTATTGTCGATTGGCTCCCCAATCATGCCAAAATACTAGTTGTGAGTTGCTGCTCCGGTCACGGGTTCAAGTATGCGCCTGCCATCGCTGAGCACGTTGCCACCGCAATCCAATCCGGCAGCATTCCGGACGCGCTGAAGCAGTTTTCATTGGGCCGGTTTTAGAGCCCTGGCTTACCTGGAGGCTGGGTGAGCAAGCCATCGCGGTCGTACCTCTGGGCGTTATCCTGATACCAAACGGGAGCGGTGTTCCAACGGGGATAGATCATGTCCTTTTCCCAGGCAAATAGCTTTTTGAAGAGATTCGCGACAAGGTTTGGATTCTCGGCAAAACGATTGTTCATTTCTTGCGGATCTTGCTTGATGTTGTAAAGCATCGGCGGACGATCGGGCATACGGATGAGCTTCCAATCGCCATCGCGGACGGCTCCAGTAAAGCCCATGCGCCAGTAGAGAGTTTCGTGCGGGTCACCGGACTTTGATTGAGCAAGGTACGGCATGAGATCGACCCCATCGAACGGTTTGGCGACTTCGTAGCTTTTGCCTTGGCTTGCCGCACCGAGTGCCGTTGGCAAGATATCGAGAGTTGAAACGCGCCCATCGAACTTCATGCCCGCTTTGATTTTTCCGGGCCATTTCATCGCATAAGCGATGCGCGTACCGCCTTCCAGAAATGTACCTTTCATCCCGCGATACGGAGCATTCACGGCACCCGCTTGGATTTGACCGCCATTGTCATTGATGAAAATGACCAGCGTGTTTTGATCCAGCTTGTTCGTTTTGAGGGCATCCAGGACGACGCCAACGCTTCGGTCGAGACCCTTCATCAATCCGCAATATTTGCGGCGCCGGTTATCGGTGATGTAGGCGAACTCCTCTTCATCCTCGGGTTTGGGCGTGAGAGGAGTGTGTGGCGCAGTGTAGCTGAGATAAAGGAAGAACGGCTTCTTTGCGTTGCGGGTAATGAACCCGGCGGCTTGCGCGCCAAAGTCATCGGTGGTGTAGGTGACCTTGGGTTCGGGGTCGTAATTCGATTGGATCGCCATTGCTTTCCCGACTTTTTGATCGAAGTAGGGGCGGCTACCCCCAGGCAAAAACCAATACTCATCAAAGCCACGACTTTTGGGGAGGAACTTATCTTCTTCGCCGAGGTGCCATTTGCCAACCAAACCAGTCGTGTAGCCTTGTGCCTTCATGTAGTCAGCGATGGTGCGCTCTTCCACGGGGAGGCCGATATCTTCTCTTTGGTCGCCGGGTTGGACTTCACCGATGGCGAGATTATCTTCATGGCCAAAACGGCTTTGATAGCGTCCGGTTAGGAACCCGGCGCGGGATGGGCTGCATACTGGTCCGCTGACATATCCTTGTGTGAACTCTACACCTTCATTGGCGATGGAATCGATGTTTGGAGTTTTGATTTGGAGGCTCCCCGTAAAGCCAAAATCTCCGTAACCGGCATCATCGCTGACGATGAATACAATGTTCGGCGGCGGGGATTGAGGGAGGCTCAGGCTGAGAAGTGGAACAAGCACGAGCCAAAGTTACCCAATACAATTTCCCTATTTCTCGATGCCAATTGGAACTTTTCCTGTCCGCATTCCATTGATGATTACCGGTCTTCCTTCGGGAAGGAGAACACGTTATGACGAAATCGACATTGATCCTCGCAGGAATTTTGACTCTCGGAGTTGCTTTGGTGGGCTGTAATGGTGCCACAGAAGAGCCAGCCACAACCGATACGCCAACAACATCTTCCACAGAATCCAGTGACGCTGGCATGGAAACCGCCTCCACCAATGCTGAAATGGTGAAGTGCGACAAGTGCGGCATGGAAATGGCGAAAGAAGATGCTCACGAGCACGACGGCAAAATGCTGTGCGAGCACTGCGTCGAATCGGCATAAGCTAGTCGAGCCACTTTTTCATGAGCCCCGCGATCTGCGGGGCTTTCTTGTTTGAGAGTAACGGAACTCTCAGAAGTTTTGGAGGCGTAGCATCGCATGATGCTAGTTGCGATGCTTATGCAACCGAACTTTGCCCAAGAGATTCGTTGGGATGACGAGGAACCGAGATTGGTCTTGGAGGCAATCTCAGATGGCCAAGTATCAGATGAAGAGTTTAAGGAAATCAGTCATACCCGTGGGTTTATCCGGCTTGGTCAGCGTGAGATTGGGATGGGCCGAGAGTTTTCTCATTCTGAGTTTCGGGAATATCTGGACTCCCAAGTTCCACACCGGTATCGACTGAGAAAAACTTTGAATGACTGGAGTCAAATTGACTTTTCTTCACTGGCAAACCGTGCAAAACGTTACCTCCCTCAAGGTGCTGATTTAGCGACTACGGTTTATCCCAGTATCAAGCCAAAACCGAACAGCTTTGTTTGGGAAATTGATTCAGATCCGGCGATTTTCTTATTTCTCGACCCTGCTAAATCATCTGAAGAGGTTGCAACCACGATCACTCACGAGTTGCATCACATTGGCTATGGTAAGAGTTGTCCCAGTCAGAAGTTTATTTCTTGGAAGTCCAATCTCACTGATTCTCAGCAAACGGCATGGACATGGCTTGGCGCATATGGTGAAGGGTTTGCTGTTTTGGCGGCGGCAAAAGATATCTCAAATCCGGTTGGGGATATGGGGGATGAAGTGCAGAAAGCGTGGACAGACGGGATGAAAAATCTTGATCGCGACTTCAGCCTTGTACAAGAATTTCTGATTGCGAGTGCCTCTGGGAAGTTGGATTCTCAACAAAGTATGGAGAAGGCGAGGAGCTTTTATGGTGTACAAGGGCCTTGGTATACGGTGGGCTTTCACATCGCCATCACTATTGAAAAGGAGCTTGGCCGCGAGAAGTTGATTGAGTGCTATACGGATCCACGGAAACTACTTATCTTCTATAACGATGCAGTGAAGAAGGGAGAAAGGAAGCAGCCAACCTTTTCTGCAGAGTTGATTCGTGAACTTGGTCTACTGAGGTCCACCGAAGACTGATCAGTGAGCAGAAGTTGAAAAATTGAATAATTCGTGGTATTCTTAGTTTTCATTCTTTTGATTTCCACTTGGAGACGGACATGAAAACTAAAAATCTATTACTTGGCGCATGCGCTACTGCGTTCGCGCTCTCTGCAGTTCAAGCTGAAGCTCAAAGCATTACCAGCCGCCTTTCGCACATCAACTGGTCAGCAGTTTATGGTTGGAGTGGTGACCTTGGTACTCCGAACGTCGACCTTATGGAGACGGACATCAATACCGCTGACTCACTCGGGGATTTCTTTTCCGATGCGAAATCGGGTGGGAACTTCTCCGCTTCTGTTTTGCTCGAAATTGGACACGAATATACGATTGGCGGCACAACATCGAACTTCACTTCGATCAGTTCGAATATGTCTGCTGCGGCTACGACTTCTGCATCTGGAGTCGGGGTAGCAACGATTGGCACTGAAGTTCCAGGCCACATCTTAGAGTTCGAATTTGATGTCACTTCAGATTTGGATTACACGCTGACAGGCGGTGCGGAAGCCTGGGTTCTCAACCCAGTTTATGCCGGCGTAACCCTGGAAGTTTTGAACGGCGGTTTCTACAATTCTGTGTTCCACAGCGCGTTTGATGCGGTAGACCCCACAAACTTTTCAACGAGCGGTACTTTGACAGCTGGACACTATCGTATCACCAACTTTGCCTTGGTGAATGCCGGTGGCAACGATAGCAAAGGTTCCTACGCGAACTATAATTTCACTGTTGACAGCGTTCCTGAACCGACAACAATGGCGGCACTCGCATTGGGCGCAGCCGCATTGATTCGTCGGAAACGCCGAAACTCGTAACTTCGTAATTGCTACAATCAGTCAGTGATCCATTTTCGACAGATGGCTCCGGCTGACGTTCCGGGAGTGGTGGAATTGCAACGCGCTTGCTTCCCGCCGCCATTCCCGGAAGAACTCCTTTGGCAGGCCGAGCATATCGCCCGCCATCTGGAGATTTTCCCCGAGGGACAGTTTGTTGCTTTGCATGAGGGCAAGGTGATTGCGAGTGCGAGTGCGTGCTTGATTTCCGAAGATGCTTGGCAGGCACACCTTCCCTGGGAGGAAACCCTTGGCGGGTACTTCTTTGATCGCTTTGATGCACAAGGTTCGACTCTATATGGTGCGGATGTGAGCGTCAATCCCGAGTTTCGAGGGCGCGGTGTCGGGAGAGGGTTGTATCAGTGCCGCTACGATTTCGTGCGAAATTCTGGATTATTGCGGTACGGAACCGCTTGCCGAATCCCGGACTTTCGTGGGTGGTTTGGCCGGGATTCTGCATCTCGGGCAGACTTGGAGGAATACTGCCGTCTCGTGGAGATGGGCAAATTGAGCGATCGAACACTCTCCCCACTTTTGCGCTATTGTTTGCGGCGCGAAGGAGTGATCGAGAACTATATTGAGGATATTGAGTCGGCAAATGCGGCTTGTGTGCTGGTTTGGGAGCCGGGCCAGTGAAGGTTTCCGTCATCCAGTTTGGTTTCCGGGAGATTGCCCGCGAGCAAGAGTTTTACGACCATTTGGATGAGCTCTTTGCCCGATGTGAAGGGTCTGATCTAATTGTTTTGCCCGAATACTGTGCAAGTGAGTTGCTCGGTGTTGTTGGCGACTATACTGAGGAGACTTCGGCCATTGCGACAACTCCATATTTTGATGACTATGTCGCGTATTTGCGTGACAAGTCGAATGCAATGAATGCTGTTATTGTTGGTGGTACGGCGTACCGAAAAACCGATGATATCGTTCAAAATATTTGTCCTGTTTTGGTGCCAGGTCAAGAGCCACTGATACGCGGTAAGGCTTTACTTGTTCCCTATGAGAAAGACGTGCAAGGGATATCGTATTTGGGATTCCAACATAAGCCGGTGATTGATGGGGTTGGGGTTGCGGTTTGCTATGATGCCGAATTCCCTGCCCTGATCCGCCCGCTATGCGAGCAAGGCGTTGTAGTCTTGGCGGCTCCTTCCAGTACAGAGGATATTCACGGTTTCCGGAGGGTGCGCTACTCATGTTTGGCGCGGGCGATTGAAAACCAGATTTATGTGATTCATGCCGCGATTGTCGGTTCAATTGGGCGTGAGCCGTATCTCAACAATTACGGGACGAGCGCGATTATCGCACCGAGTATGCGCGAGTTTCCTGATGGCCCGATCTTGGCCGAAAGCAAACTGAATGTAGAAGACGTGATCTCCGCTGAGCTGGATTTGGAGAAGTTGGAGCTGATCCGGGAGAAAGGTGAGGTTCGCAACTGGCATGATCGTAGTGAAATGTGGAAGGGGTAACCCCTCCCACTTCAGAATCCCAAGCGCGATTTATTAAAGAGTGTTGCCTGCGCGATTCGCGTTTGCCCTGTGTTTCCCCCATTGTCATAAACGAATAGACGAAGATCAATAATCGTTGAACCACTCGTCGGCTTGAATTCCATAAAGTAGTACTCACCATTGTTATCCGTGAAATTGCTTCCGCTTGTCACAAAGTCAGTGCTTGCGAAGGAAGGTTGGTGCATTTGTAAACCACGCATATGTATTGATCCTTCGTGATTGAGTCGTTGCATCCGCCCACAAGCGACAAGGGTTTCCCCTTCTGACCATTTTCCGGATAGATTCACGTTTCCACCATAGACAGTTTGAGAGCCTGCGGCCGCTTTGGAATGCTCGAGCCATCGACCTTTGACGACACCGGTGGCAGCCAAGGTTGTAATTGCTCCTGCAGAACTCGTCCAACCAGCCGTTGTGCCCGCGCCGGTGTTATCCATAAAACAGGAATTAGCGTTGGCGTTGGCCATATTGGCTCCGTCGAAACCGGTGCTCCAAAATTCGGCGTTCGAGTTCACGAGGAACGGATAGTAACCATGCGAGTTTCCATCTAGGGTAGCGAGCAAAACGTCTGCCCAAGCGCTCGCTCCTGCCCGGCTGGGATGAACACCATCGCCGGAATCGTATGCGGCAAGAGGCATGCCATTTTGCGGGTTCGTTTGCACGGCCCCGATAGGACAACAGAGGTAACCGTTTGCCAAGCAGAACATCTCTAGCCAACGGTTTTGGCTCCAAAGAGAAGCGAGTTTGCTAGCAGAGGATGCCGTCGTGGTTGTGGGTGGAATCGTGCAGAAAACGGGCTTCGCACCGATTCGAGTGATCTCGTTTGCGATGGTGCGCCAGTTACTGCGCATGGCATCGCGCTCAGCACCGGACAGCGGCCAAGTCGAGTCGTTACCGCCGCACATCACAACCACAATATCGGGGGCATATTTGGCGATATTGGGAAGTTGAGTGTTC
Source organism: Armatimonadota bacterium (assembly GCA_020438215.1). Lineage (GTDB taxonomy): Bacteria > Armatimonadota > Fimbriimonadia > Fimbriimonadales > Fimbriimonadaceae > UphvI-Ar2. The sequence continues at coordinate 15,840 of JAGQUX010000021.1, forward strand.
ACAACTTGGGTTGAAGTGTGCCCCCCGGTCGCAAGATTGACTCCTGCCCCATGCGCAGGAAGAAAATACCGACCCAGCGATTTGGCAACCATCATCTGGGCGAACGATTTTCGGTCTGCGCCGGAGCCGCCAATGGCACCCTCGGCGAAGGAGTCACCAATGAATATGACTCGCCCCCGTCCTAGCCCGCCTTTAGAAAAGGTGGATGCCGGTGGGCTCGCGAGTGAGGTGGGGATCGTTGGCATTAGCCTACTCTCCCGATGGCGATGCTGGAACCGGCACCCAGAGTCGGGCCATCTGCCTTGACGCTTGCTACCGCGGGGGCTGCCCCAGACGAATCTCCCAGACACCATTTGAGCGATCCGCTGATGAAGTTTTTCTTGATCCTCTTGCAAAGCCCGCACCGAGCTCAAATCGAACGCGATTCGCAATCGATCCACCTCGCCAAACTCCACCAAAAGCTGATCAGTCAGCGTCGCGGCGATGTCCTGCCAAAGCGGAACCAAAAACTCTTCCGTAGCCGCCTCGCGAGCCTCGCGCATATTATTGAAAGTCGAACGCTGCATCCCCGCGCCCAGCCCGAGAACCATAGCCGGAATCCCAAATGCCGCGGTTATCCGTTCTTCCGGCAAGCGCGAGAGTGTCTCCACCGCCATCTGATCAGGCGAGTAACCCACCTTAGAAATCTCTGCCGGAAACGTCGGGACAATGACTCCTCCCGCTCGCCCGCCGGATGTTTTCTCCTGGATTTTTTGTGCGAGTAACTCCGCATCTTTCGCTCCGATCCGAACGCCGTCCGTCTTAGCAGAGATCATCAGACTCGGTGCCGGGCTTTTCAAAACCGACTGGCAGTAGGCAGCAATGGCATTATCCGTTGCCACCTGCCGCGCTACTGCCGATAGCCGGCTCATCCCCAAAAGCGGACGGTCGGGATCAACCCCGTCCCGGTCGTGAATCACGTCATCTCTCCCAACGCGCACAACCCCCCGACCTGTCCGCACCTCATAAAAGTCGACCAGATCAATCCGATCTTTCTTGGAAACCGGGTTCACCGAACCGTGCGGCAACCAATCCAATCCCACGACTTGCCCGTTTTCATCTCGGAGCTTGAGCAAGTAAGCATTGCCATCCAGCAACCGCGAATAGACTAGCGAAGACAGCAACTTCCCACCCGTCATCAAGCTACGATCCCGAGATCGCACTTGTCCTTGCGGCTGACGGAGCACTTGCGTCGCTGGGTGGAAACTCACTGTTTCCCAACCGCGCTCGGTCTCCTCCTGCACCACGATGGGGGCCTGACCAACATTCCGCATCGCCCAATTCACGCAGGCCATAACAATGCTGTTGCCGCGCGCATCCCTCTCCCTCAGCGATACAAAACTGGTCGTTGCACCAAGGCCGCTCACCCCGATTCCTTCATCTTCGTAACCGCGGGTAAACCAACCCAACGCTTTCTGCCCCCATCGCATTCTTTCCTGTTCCTCTCCCGTTCGTGGGCTAATAACGGCGGCATTTCCAAAGTTGCTACAACGGTTTTTGTTGAATTAATAACAATAACTCTGAGATCAAGGACATTAATTTTTACGGCGAAATTAATCCCAAATTAATCTAGGTAACCTGCGCTTCATGTCCTCGGGGAGTTTCATCGAAATTTATTTCGCCGACAATCTTGAACTCCTCCCCACCTTCGAGAGCGGCTCGTTTCCGCTCATCTATATCGACCCTCCGTTCAACACTGGCAAAGTCCAAACGAAGTTCGAACTTCGTAACGTCCGCGATGACAAAGGTGATCGCGCCGGGTTCAAAGGCGCAACCTACCGCACAGAGAAACTCGGGGAGAAAAGCTACCTCGATATCTTTGACGATTACATGAATTTTCTGCGCCCTCGCTTAGAGGAAGCCCACCGACTGCTCTCTGATGAAGGCAGTTTTTTTCTGCATCTTGATTATCGCGAAGTTCATTACGCCAAGATCGAGCTCGACCGCATCTTTGGTCGCAACGCGTTTATGAACGAGATCATCTGGGCTTACGATTACGGCGCACGCTCCAAGAAGAAGTGGCCGACCAAGCACGACACCATTCTCTGGTACGCAAAAAACCCGGAGCAATACACCTACAATTTCGACGAAATTGATCGCATTCCATACATGGCACCGAGCCTCGTCACCGAGGAAAAAGCCGCTCGCGGAAAAACGCCCACCGATGTCTGGTGGCACACAATCGTGAGCCCAACAGGTCGCGAGAAAACCGGCTATCCCACCCAAAAACCACTCGGAGTTTTGAATCGCATCATCCGGGTGCACTCAAATCCCGGGGATAAGGTGCTCGATTTCTTTGCTGGCTCCGGCACAACTGGGGAAGCCGCCATCAATAATGGTCGCAATGCCGTACTTGTGGATCGCAATGAAGAAGCTATCCGTGTTATGAGAAATCGCTTCCCTACGGCGACATTCCATCCCTCTTCCGCTGGAAGTGACGCAGAAAGTGATCAATAATCATCCGATCGACATACCACCCGCCCAGATTGTGGTTCCGGCCCGGTAGCAACTTCATATCGAATCGCTTATCCGCTTTGACCAGCGCATCTACCAATTGCATGGTTCCTGCGAACGGATTCACGTTATCATCATCTAACCCGGCGATCACGAGCAGATCACCTTCAATCTTTGCTGCATTTTCTATATTCGATTGCTCTTTGTAAGCATCAGTTATCGGGTAACCCATCCACAATTCATTCCACCACACTTTGTCCGTACGGTGATCGTGGTTACCGCACAAGGAAACAGCGGCTTTATAGTAATCAGGGTGGGCAATCAGAGCGCGAGTTGAATCATATCCACCTGCGGAATAACCATAGATCCCAACCCCCTGAGTCAGATCCATCTCTGGGATAATCTCGGTGAATTCTTTTGCCCATTTCATATGATCTGGCAACCCCGCATCACCGAGATTCTGATAGGAGTAATCCTGAAACGCTTTGCCACGACCATTCGTTCCGCGACCGTCGACTTGGTACACATAGAAGCCCATCTCCGCAATCATCTGATTCCGAGAATAGGGAGCAAACGAAGTCGGAGTGTGGTGACCATGTGGCCCCGCATAGATGTACTCAATCACCGGGAGTTTGCCTCGGCTTGCCCGCTTGGATGGCACCCAAGCCAAACCATAGATATCGAACTTCCCATCCCTATCTTTAGTGATGTAAGGTTTAGGAAACTCAAATCCGGCTTTTAGGAATGCGCTCGCATCGCAAGCACCCATGCTCACTTTCTCCTTACCATTCGATGCGTCTCGGATGGAGTATTGGAACGGAAAATCAGGGCGAGAATAAGCATCAAAAACCCATCTTCCATCGGGAGAAACACTCGCAGTATGGTGCCCATCTCCGGGAGTCAGGAGTGAGAGCTTCTTCGACTTTTGATCGAGCCGATACCAATACGAGTTGTAAGGATTTCCAGATTCCCTTCCGCTGATTTCGACTAGCATATCGCCAGATGCCCCGGGCGGAAATTGATACGAGTTGACAACAAACTTACCATCGGTCAGTTGGTCTATTTTTCCGCTATCACAATCAATCTTGTAAATTTGATTCCAACCACTCCGTTCGCTCAACCAGTAAAGCGATTTTCCATCCGGACTGCGCTCTACTTTAAAATTGTTTGGATCAACAAAAGTCTTCGATGAATCCGAAAGCAGGCTCGCAACGCTTCCATCCGATGCGCTTACTTTGTTTACATCAACTTGCTGATAGCCCCTGTGCAAATCGTAATAAACAAAGTAGCGAGAATCCGCCGACCAAAACACTCGCCGATCCCACGGAAAATCCATCTCCCGCGCCTGAACATCCGTCACCTTCCCACTGGGAATGTCGATCAGCACCCACCGATCTGCATCCAACTTATCGCCGGGAAGATCGTAGGGTTGGCGAGTCAGGCTCGGTCGGACATCATCTGCTGTCCTCACCGTGATGCGGTACATGTCTTTGCGATCGCCGGGTTTCCGGCGCATCGCCAAAACTTTGGATGAATCGGGGGACCAAAGCGCGCTGGCAAAGAAGTCTGTTTGCTTACCGTCCTCTGTCAGAGCTATTTCCGATGATCCATCCATCGCAACCAGCCGCAAATTGAAATCCTTTGTCTCAATCCGCCACTTTCCATCCGGGCTGATATTCCCGCGACGTTGCTGACCAGGCCGCTCGCTCGCAGGCAGTTTTGTCAGTTTCTTCTCACGATCTCGCCATTCCCAGCGGTTTTGCCCGAGCGAAAACTCCATTGACAAAAGTGCAGAATCGAAGAAGATAACCTGTAAGTTCAGCCGCTTTTCCTGCGCATTACGCACTTCCGCATCCCGCAAAGCGCTGGCCAAGGCCGAATGATCAAAGGCGCGCACAACGTTCCCAGTGATGCAGTTGGCAAACTTCCATTCCCATTCCCCATGAGCCGTCTCCCAACGATAAAGTGCCCCAACACCATTGCTACTCCAAGTTACAGAAACTCGGTCATTCAGAATCAACGGGTCAATGATTCCGCCCAAATTCTTTGAGAACTCATATTCCTGCTGAGTTGCATAGCTCGGAACTTCGGCTTGCCCGAATGCGACCACCGAGGCAAACGCCAAAACCATCGACAGACCAAAACGCTTCACAAGCGCTATCTTACAAAACTTTGATCGTCCTAAGCCTGTTCAACCACCAACTTTCTCCCGACGTGGAATAATGGGCAGGGCGAAAATATATTCGCAACACATTCCATGCTCGGAAAATCAAAAAACGGGTCGCATCAATCAAAAGCCGATGAATACGCCGTCATCGGGCTCGGACGGTTCGGTACCTCGGTGGCAAGAACACTTGTTGCCGCTGGACACACGGTTCTCGGCGTCGATCGGGACATGGCTCTCGTGCAACGCCATTCTCACGAGATCACTCACACCGCCCAACTCGATTCCACCGACGAAGAAGCCCTCAAGGAAATCAATATTGAATCCTACGGCACCGTCATCGTCGCCATCGGAACAAATTTCGAAGCCAACTTGATGACCAGTGTCGCCCTTAAAGAAATCGGCGTCAAGAATGTCATCTGCAAAGCCACAACGCTCATGCAACGCGACATTCTTCTCCGTGTCGGGGTAGATCGAGTCGTACTTCCGGAATATGAAGCGGGTGAGCGGCTGGCAATGAACATCACCTCCCCGAGCGTTGTCACGCAAATCGAGCTCTGTCCCGGAACTCGCGTTTCTGAAGTCAAAGTCCCCGATTCCATGATCGGTTTGACGCTAGAAGAGATCGATCTCCGAAACAAATACGAACTCAACGTGGTCGCGATTCAGCGCGGCGAAAGCGTTCTTGTCTCACCGAAGAAAGGGTCGGTGCTCCGCAAAGATGACCTCATGGTCGTCATAGGATCGGGCGATGCTGTCCAAAAGCTCGGTTCCAATTAAAGACCGCGACAAGAAACGCACAATCCCCAGTGCGCTCAAGCTCATTCTTGGGCTGCTGGTGTTCGTTTTCATCGGTACTGGCATTCTCATGTTGCCAGGGATCGCCAAGCACGGCACTCTTGCCTTTAACGAAGCGATTTTCACCGCCGTTTCCGCCCTCAGCGTGACTGGGCTTTCCATCATCACCCCTGCCGTAGATCTCACTCCGTTCGGAAAGATCGTTTTGATGGGATTAATCCAGTGTGGTGGCGTTGGCTACATGGTTCTGGCGATCATGGTACTGCGCTTCCTGGGACGAGAAATCTCCCTTGGTGACCGCATGGCCCTCCAAGATGCGCTTGGCCTCATCAGTTCTCGAGAGATCGTCAAACTCACAATCCGCGTCTTTGTCACCGTCATCATCATTGAGTTCGTTGGAGCGGTCCTCCTCTGGCTTAACTGGCGCAACATCATGCCCGCGGATCGCGCGGCTTTCCACGCGATGTTCCATGCCGTCAGCTCGTTCTGTAACGCGGGATTCGACCTGTTCAACGGCTCCCGCGAGTTCCCCACTGACTCAGCTACCCTCACCGTTATGGGAATCCTGATCTGGTTAGGTGGACTGGGAATTCCTGTACTTTTCGACACAATCACCTACTGGAAACGCCGACGATTCACCCTTCACACAAAGCTCACTTTCATCGTCACAACAGGGCTTGTGATTTGGGGGATGTTCGGGCTTTGGATATCAGAAGCGCAACCCGGTGGTGTCCTCGATGGGCTCCCTATCGGTCGGCAACTAGGGTTAGCCCTCTTCCAATCAATCTCCTGCCGAACAGCAGGCTTTGTTGGAATGCCCCACTTCGAATCCCTCAACCCCGCTGCACAGCTTCTGATCATCACACTCATGTTCATTGGGTGTGCGCCCGCTTCGATGGGTGGCGGTGTGACAACCGGAACATTCGTTATTCTTCTACTGGCTGTCTTCGCCTATCTCAAGAATCACCAAACGCCAATCATCTGGGGACGCGCGATCCCCGGCGAAATGATTCGAAAAGCTTCTGCGGTTCTCACAGTCTCCTTGTTTGCGGTGTTGACCTCATCCTGGCTGCTCATGATGACCCACGATGTCGATGCTCAAACCGCCATCTTTGAAGTCGTTTCGGCCTTCGCAACTTGTGGGCTGACCCTCGATTTCACGAGCAAATTATCCGGTTTCGGGCAGGTTGTCATCATGTTTATGATGTTCTGGGGACGCTTGGGCGCACTCACATTGCTTCTTGCGCTCACCCACCGAGGGGCGAAGCGCCGCGTCAACTACCCTGAAGAAAAGATCCTGATCGGATAACGCCACGATTTGCCACGCTAGTTGACACTGGCAAGTAGCTGATCAATCGTATCCCCGAATTCTTCTCGCGCTTTCTTAGTCCAGCGCGTCCACTGGACGCGGAGGCTCCCACAAGGCACATCAAACGCCTCGGCGATCAGCTCCCACTCGAAACCGTTAGCCCGGGCTTCTGCCACGGCCCGAAGATCAGGAAATTTCTCACCGATCGCTTCCAACAAGAGGGGCAATTCTAGGTCTCGGTGAATCTCCAGCGGCTCCCAATCCAAAGGATAGGAAACTCGCCGCATCAGTTCAGATCGCCGATCCAAAGCCATATTCCGGATCGCCACCCAGAACCCAACCCGACCATAAATCTTGCCCGCTTTCACCTTCTGAAAAAGCGATACCAAAGCATCTTGCTCAAAGTCCTCGGAGTCCTCTTGGCTGAAGCCAAGTTTCTTCGACCACACCTGAGCGATCCGCCGAGCATTCTCCTCAACGTCACTATTCCAAACTGTTCCAAATTCATTGGAAAGACCATTCGTGTCCTTCATGCTATAATAGTAGACGCAAGTTTACTATTTGTCAACACTTTCGTGACTTTTTGTGACATTTTGTGATAAAGTTATCCCATGCCAAACGATGAGAACGCCGCTCGCCTTCGCCAATTCCGCGATTCGCTTGGGTTCACCCAAGAGGAAATGGCGGCTAAATTGGAGATCAAACGGAGCCGATATGCAAACTATGAAACCGGGCTCCGTGAACCAAAACGCAAGGTTCTTCAGAGCCTCATCGCGCTGGGATATCAGCCGGAAGTTGGGCCGCCCCTCATTCCCGCCAGCCAACTTCTCATCCCGATTCCCTATCTGGGTTTCATCTCTGCGAGCGACCCTGTGAACTGGACCGACCCCTTCGAAAGTGAATCGTTCGAATACGTCCCCCCCGAAATGGGTGATGTGCGTGGACGCTTCGCTTGCCGGGTTGCCTCCGATTCCATGTATCCGATCCTCGAACCCGATGATGTTTGCGTTTTCCAGAAAGACAGCATCCCCAAAATCGGCACGATTATCATGTTTCGCTCAGAAGATCATCGGATCACGATCAAGCAGGTCACTCATAACGGCACCGACTTTGTGCTTCATCCGATCAACAATAAGTACGAAGACTGCATTGCGGAAGGCGAGTGTTTGGGATATCTCGTCGGGGTGGTGAGGGAGCGTGGCACTCTCCGAACGACTATCTACGATGCAAGCGGCATCCGCCCTTAAGCGGCTCGTCGTATTTGTGCGATCAATTTGACGATGCCGGGGCCGGCTTGCTTCCCCTCATCCAACGCGTGCTTGAGAGTTTCCAGTACATCTCGGCTTGTCATAGCGACACCGGAAACAGCCATCACGGTTGTAGATGCACTGAACGGATGAGGCGTGTTGATCAATCCGCATTCAGATATCTTCCGCGCTAACTCAAGCGCTTCTTTGCCTGCAATCTCCGGCATGATGACCAAGAACTCTTCCGGGCCTGAGCGAGCAATGATGTCGTCCTTACGCACCAGAGATTTCATGCGGCTCGCGAACAGTTTGAGCGCGTTGTCGCCAGCCTCGTCACCATGCTGACGAACAAAGTCACCAAAGCTATCAAGGTCGAAATAGGCAAACGCCACCCGACCAACAGGCTGCGAAGCATATTGGCAAGCTGCTTCCAGATAGGGGCGCATCGCGTGGTGATTGAGCAATCCAGTGAGGCCATCGGTTGTCGAAGACTCAGCCATCACTTCTTGGATTCTCTCGTTCGATTCTTTCACCTGTAGGCTCGCGGCGTATTCGGATGTTGCGTCGTGCAAAACAGCCAGGATGTCCGACGATCCGCAAGGAGTGAAGTAAATCTTGAGGTGCCACTCCTTGTTATTGTGAACTTCATGAATTTCTGCTTCAGAAGGCTCGCGTTCCACCAAGCACTTCTTCATGGCCGTAACAATATGCTGTGCGGCGTTCGGCGGAACAATCGTTCGCCACTGCTGGCCCCCCACGATTTGATAAGCCATCTTCCCAAAGAGATTCGCGTTATCGTGGATCTCCACCATGTTGCCTTCGATGTCAAATCGTAGGAGCGTATCGGGAATCGCTTTCAGCATCGCCGCTTTCGTCAAATCAGATTCGATCAGCATTGCCCGCTGGCGCGATTCTTGGCTAATATCTCGCACCATCACGTAGGCGCCGCTGACCACGCCCATCTGGTCAAAAACTGGCACCATATTGGCTTGTAAGTCCAGCTTTTCACCGGAAGCATGGTTATAAACCCAAGAAAGGGGCGTTGTCCCTTGTCCGATAAAAACGCGATACAGTGCCGTTTTCGCGGCATCACCAAGCACATGCCAGCCCATCACATCAAACAAATCTCGCCCGATGACCTCATCGGCGGAAACACCAAAAATTGCCTCGATTTCTGCGTTCCAAAGGTCAATCTTGCTGTCCTGCCCGAACCGAGCAAATGGCACCGGCATCCGCTCAAAGATGTCATCCGATGCCACAACGTGAGACTGCTTGATCTCGACATCTTTGATGTTGGTCATTGCGTCGGTCAAAACGTTTTGAACAACAACCTTCACCTCGCGTTTCCCAACCGCGAGGATCGAGCCAATAAAACAGAAGAAGAGGAGCCCGAATCCAGTTGCGCGGAGAAGCCATTCATTGCGGGCAAAGGCATCGGCAGCATCACCCAAGTCTCGGGAGCCGCGCTCAGATTTCAGCTTCGCTTGTCGGAGCTTTTCCGAGTCGATCTTAGGAATCAAGGCATCACGGCGGATTTCACTCCAGATATTGCCAATCTCTGCCGCAATCTTAGGATCTGACTTTCGAACTGTCTCCTCAATATGCTGGAAACCGTCTTTACCCTGCAAAATCGTCTTCAACAGGAAGTCGTTCCCGGCAGAAACGCCCCGTTCCGACTCCTCAACAACTTCTTTGTACTGGTCTTCCCAGTCGAGCATGTGCCTTGAAAATGTGCCCGCGGCAACCGAGGCATCCAGCGCCGCCTGACTTCGAGTCGCAAAATTGTATGAGAGAATCAAGCAAGTGAAGGCAAGGGAAAACGCAAGCAACAAGTGCCAAGCTTGCAAACGCCGCTTGTACTTCGTCCGATCAGTTGCGCTATATCCTCCCTGGTCGAGATCATCCCAACTCAGCTCGGTTTTCTTGTAGCCCGATTCCATTCCCAGTTTCAGTCAAATCCCAGTTTGGATTTCAACTGAATTTCATCAATCCCATCAATCTCCAGAACTTTCTCGCGAGATTTGTGCCCGCGGATCAGTACAACTTTCGATTTTGGAATCTTCAAGGATTTAGAAAAAAGTTTGACTAGAGCTCCGTTCGCCTCGTTATCCTTCGGCTTGGCTCTCACCCACGCTTTCCAACCTTGGCCATCCCATTCAATCGCCTCCCGACTCGCTCCGGGTGTCAGCTTCACTTGAACGGTGACTGACTTCCCCGAACCATCGGATTGAGATTGCATAGACTGTCTAGTTGAGATTTTCGGATAGTTGCAATGCGAACTAAAGGTGCGCAATTTGTTACTTTTTCAGCTTTTGTTGAACCTTCTCCCGGTTCACCTTGGCAGCTTCATCTGTTGGAGCCAGCTTGATGTAGGCATCCCAAGTCGCCAATGCTTGCTTATACATCCCCGTTCGATCATAGCTATGAGCGAGAATTCTGTACGTATTTGGGTGCTGATTGGGGAACTTCTCCACTACTGGTGATAGCAAACTCACCACCATCCGGTACGAGCGTTTGAGATAATAAAACTCAGCCAAAGGATACGCCGAATCTGGCATCTCGGGGAAAGTCTCTTTGAACCAAACCAGAATCGCAAGCTCGCTCCCAAAATCTTCGACATTCTTGTACATGTAAGAAAGATTCGTCACCGCCTCATAATCAAACGGTAAAACCTTTACTTGGAATTCTAGCGACCGGATCGCATGAGGGAAATCCCCGTCTTCAAACCACTGACTCTGTTGCATCTGCATGCGATTCCGCATCGCACTCATGATCTCTCGATCGGCTTCATTTAGATCAGCTTGCCCAAAAGCAAAGCTAGAACCCAATAGCCCGAGCAGAATCAAAGATTTTTTCATCCATCCAGTTCCTTGCGCAGAATCTCCTGCACCATTTTCGGATCGGCCTGACCGCCCGATTTCTTCATCACCTGACCCACAAAAAATCCAATCAAGCCAACTTTGCCCGACTTGTATTGTTCAACCTGTGCAGTGCTTTCTTGCAAAACTTCTTGGATCATGGTTTCAATGGCTCCGGAATCAGAAATCATCCCGAGCCCTTTCTTTTCGACGATCTGAGAAGGCAGATCGCCGCTTTGGAATGACTCTTCAAAAACTTCCTTCGCGGTTTTTCCACTGATCTTGCCACCTTCGATCAACTGAATCAGATCAACAATATGCTTCGGCGAAACGTTCGATTCTTCCGCAGTTTTGCCCGTCTCGTTCAGCAACCGAGCAAAGTCTCCGTTCATCCAGTTGGTCACCAACTTAGCATCGCCACCCAACTCAATCGCCGATTCAAAGAACTTCGACCACTCCAAATCCGAAACCAAAACACCAGCATCATAATTTGAAAGACCAAGGTCATTTTCGTACCGCAGGTGCTTGGCCAGCGGAAGTTCAGGAAGCGTTGCCCGCACCGACTCGATGTATTCATCCGAAAACTCCATCGGCACCAGGTCGGGATCGGGGAAATAGCGATAATCCTGCTCCGATTCTTTCACCCGCATCACATAGCTAGTTTGCGTATCCTCATTCCAGCCACGCGTCTCTTGGATGATCGTTCCCCCCTCATCCAAAACTTTGCCCTGGCGCTCGTGCTCAAATGCCACCCCGTTCTGCACCGACTTAAAGCTGTTCAGGTTTTTCAGTTCAGTTTTGGTGCCGTATTCGGTTGCTCCCTCAATACGTACGGAGATGTTCGGCTCGCATCGCATTGAGCCCTGCTCCATCTTCCCATCACAAACCCCCAAGTAAATCAGCGTTTGCCGCAGTTGCATCAGATAGTTTCGTGCGTCGTCTGGGCTCTCAATATCCGGCGGAAACGCCGTCACAATCTCCATCAGGGGAACACCCGCACGGTTGTAGTCAACTCCTGCGCCACCACCCGGGAGGTGCATCAATTTGCCCGTGTCTTCTTCCAGATGCACGCGCGCAATCTTGACCTTTTTCGTACCGCCATTTCCATCGGGAATCTCCAGCCATCCGTGATAACCAATCGGATTCGTTTCTCCGTATTGACTCACCTGATAGCCTTTCGGAAGGTCAGGATAAAAGTAATTTTTGCGGTGGAAAACTGAATGTTTCGCAATCTTGCAGTTGAGAGCAAGAGCCGTTTTCAGAACAAACTCAACCGCCGCTTTGTTGGGCACAGGAAGCGTTCCCGGCAAGCCTAAACACACCGGACACGTTCGCGTATTCGGCATCCCCCCAAATTCCACCGGACACCGGCAGAACATTTTGCTGTTGGTGAGGAGTTCTGCGTGAACCTCCATGCCCACGCTCACGACGTACTTGCCCATAAGCTCCATTCTATCTCACGCGTTACGGCGAATCCGGGCAAAAACAATGTTTGATCACAATCCAGAATTCGAAAAAACAAAATTTACAAACAAGGGTTGCAATTTGAAAGAAAAATTCCTATACTACGAAATAGTGCAGTAAATATTCTGCTCGGGAGACAAAAATGAATACTACCCCCCCCCCCCCGCAATAGTTCAGCGAAGGTAATCCGAATGTTTACTACTGGGCTGCTCTGCGCGTTAGTACTGTTATTAGCAACACCAGGCAGAGCTGCATTCATTGCTTGCAACAAACTCATTTGCAACTCCAGTAAGTCTTGCTCAACGATTGCACTCTACGCTATCGTTCCAAACCCCGGGTACACATGCGGATTCAATTTGGTGCCATCAAGTTGCTCATTGTGGAACACACATGTGCTTTGCACCACTGTCAAATACTACGACCTTTGCGAAGAAGATCCTTACAGCGTGACTTACAACTACACAGACACGTGTAGTTAAATCAAAGGGAAGAGAAAATGAAAAACATATCAATCATCTGCCTAGCTTTATTAGCTTTGTCAACAGCTGCATTCGCCCAAAGCCAGGACTTACGCTTGCACTTACAAGACGTAAAGGGAAAAGTGAATTCTGGCCTTACGCTTACTGTAGTAGAGGAATACCCTGACGATACACGCTACCGACGCATTTATGTTGAGGACGGGTTTATTCGATCTGACACAATCGTCAAATATGAAGCTGGTGCTCCGCTTCAAAATCCGCAAGTTGCATTCGATATTTACCAAAACGGTAGTACCCGTACAGGTGCAGCAAAGCTTGAAGGCATCTTCTCAAATCCAAGTGAAGTTCTTGACCAAATGGTAGCCTTGCCTTCGCCTACTTCGCGCTCTACTATTTCAGAAGGACGCTCAGTAGAGTCGCTAGTATTGAAGCTATATGGATATGGAAGCACTTCACTAACAGATATTGTTGAAAGAGCACGAAATCAGCAGATTTTCGAACCGAGCCACATTTTTGTTTCAGAGAGGGTTAATATTGCTGACGAGCGCACTCTCGATTTGGAGTGGCAGCCAGGAAACCTTGCGCTCTCTAAAGTGACTCAGGCAATTAGAGATTCGGGAGGCGCAATCATCAGCACGAATACTATTGGGGAAAGTCCAGACTACTCCAATCACGATCGGGTGTATAATGTATCAATAAGCCACCCTCAGCTTGGCGTTCAAAATCGAAAAATAAAGATCTTGAACGAAGAATGGGGAGCTATCCCTGATAGAGTCAAATCGTTCCAGCTTTCAGAGAGCTCACGAACTTTTGAAAACGATAAAGTTTTTGATATTGTTCAGGGACAAAAGGTACTTGCAAAAGACCCCAGCAAAGCTGAAAAAGTTTATGCTCCGCTAATCTTCGCCCTTGTGGGTGCAGCTACAACTGCTGTCGCGAGCCTAACCATACGAGCTTGGAAGAGGCGATAATTGTGACTATGCCTGCCTTCCATATAGGAGGCAGGCAACTTTTGTGCTACAAAGTCAAGTTATTGGTCGTTCCTTGCTCCACATGGCAACAATCACAAAGCAAAGCTCGCCCGTGCGCTGGCTTACCGACAACCAATACGAAAGCCTTCCCCTCCCGCATCGAGCCATCGCCTGGGCGGACAGCCAAGTCGGAGTTCGTGAGAAAGGTCGGAACCGCGGACGCCAGGTCGAAGAGTATCAGCGTGTCGCTGGTCTTGGTCGCGGGGGCGGATATGCTTGGTGCGCTTGCTTTGTCACATGGTGCCTCATCCAAGCAGGAGCCAAGTGGTGTGCTCTCCCCAAGCCAGGTCTATGCGCCGCCGTCCGAAACTGGGCAAGCTGGGCGGAAGAGTCTGAGCGCTTGCGATCAACACCGAAACGTGGCGATCTGTTCTTCTGGCTGGATTCACAAGGCAGGGGTCATATTGGGTTTGTCCTCAGTACCTGGAAGCTCGGCATCATCCGCACGATTGAGGGCAACACCGATGGTGAAGCTGGCTCACGCGAAGGGGATGGCGTCTACAAACGCACGCGCACCCTCCGCTCATTCCAGAAACGCCATCGCTATGGATTCATTGATCTCAGCGATTTGAAATGCGAATGATGAGCATTCAGGGATAAAATCCCTTTATGCTTGCCGCGATCATTGCCCTCGCCACCACCCCCGCCGACTTCCAGCCCATCTTCGATGGCAAAACGCTGGCTGGCTGGACACCCAAGATCGCTGGCTACCCCCTCGGCGAAAACTTCGGCAACACTTTCCAAGTCAAAAACGGCGTAATTATGGTCAATTACGACGCCTACACCGACGGCTTCAATGAGCGATACGGCCACCTCTTCTATGAGCGGGAGCTTCGCTACTTCATCCTCCGCGTGGACTACCGATTCATCGGCGAACAATGCAAAGGCGGTGCGGGCTGGGCATACAAAAACAGCGGAATTATGTACCTGGGGCAACCAGCCAGCACAATGGCCCTCGACCAATCCTTCCCCGTCAGCGCAGAATTCCAGTTCCTCGGTGCGGATGGCGACCAAAAGCGCGGCACCGGCAATGTCTGCTCCCCCGGCACCCACATCCTCAAAGATGGCAACCTTATCAAGCAGCATGTGATTGAGGTCAATGGCCCCTCCATCCCTGGCGATGCCTGGGTCACCGCCGAACTTGAGGTGAATCCTGAATTCATCATCCACCGCATTAATGGCAAAGAGGTCTACCGCTACACCCACGCGGAATACGACGAAAACGACGCAACTACCAAGCCCGTCCTCCCCAAATATCGCCGCCAGGTCGTAGGCGGGACAATCTCCCTGCAATCTGAATCCCACCCGGTGGAATTCAAAAACGTTCTTCTCAAACGGCTTTGAATCTGCGGACGGCCCCAACCCAAACCAAACTTCGCCCGCCAAACCTGAGTAGAATCACACACAAGCAAAGCGATGCCAAAAAGAGTCGAAACGCTCGTCCTCCACGATAGTGCCACTCCCGTCATTGGGGATATCCAAAAAGGCGGTAGCGTCGTGGTCACCAACTCCAAAACTCTGCTGGATGTTGGCCTCAACCAAGCTCGCGCCCACGCTCTCTGGCCCCTCACATTTGGCCTGGCGTGTTGTGCCATCGAAATGATGTCCACGGTTGCCGCTCGTTTTGACCTTGCTCGCTTTGGATCAGAAGCTTTCCGCGCCACCCCTCGCCAAGCCGATGTGATGATCATTGCTGGACGCCTGAGCAAGAAGATGGCTCCCGTCCTCCGCCAGATTTACGATCAAATGCCTGAACCCAAATGGGTGATCAGCATGGGGGCCTGTGCTAGTTCAGGAGGCGTATATAACAACTACGCCATCGTACAAGGAGCCGATCAAGTCGTTCCCGTGGATATCTATGTTCCCGGTTGCCCACCATCCCCCGATGCCCTGATGTACGGCATCATCAAACTGCAAAACAAGATGAAGATGCAGGCAATGAAGACCAACAAGCAGATGTCTCTGATCGAACTCAAACCACGAGTGATTGAGAAGGTGGAGGCATAAGATGGGCTTCGAACTAATGCGCGATGTTGCCAAGCCGATCATTAGCGGCTTCGGGATCACGGCAAAGCGGCTCCGCCGCGAAAAAGCCACTGTCCAGTACCCCGATGAGCGACGCGAGCAATTCCCTCGCACCCGCTGGCGCCACGTCCTCACTCGCTACGACTCCGGTCTGGAACGTTGTATTGGTTGTTCGCTCTGTGCAGGTGCCTGCCCAGCGCGGTGTATCTACGTCCAAGCGGCGGACAACACCGATGAAGCCCGGTTCTCTCCCGGAGAACGCTTCTCCGAGCGGTACGAAATCAATATGCTCCGCTGTATTTTCTGCGGCTATTGCCAAGATGCGTGCCCGACCGGTGCCATTGTTCTCCGCAAAGATTTTGAGCTTGCCAACTACGAACGAGAAGACTTCATCTACACCAAAGAGATGCTTCTCGAACCAGTCCGCAAGTAACTACTCGGCTTCTTTTTGCTGATCTTGCGATTGCGGCGGATCGTCGTAAACGGGCTCATTGCGGCTCGTGATCATGCTGCACCCGCGCCAAAACGCACTGAGCAAGATCATCGCCAAGATCCAGCGACCCCAACCGCCCATCCCACCGAACAGAGTTCGCACGCCGCGCTTTGCCTCCAGCGCAACCGCACCCGGACGAAACGCAATATCGTGTTTGGCGCAGGCTCTGCACCGAGGCCCGGCTGTACCTAACTGAAGGCATTTGTCGCAAAACGGTTGTCCGCACCGCCCGCAGGTCAAGCCCGTTGTCACCTTGGGGTGGTTGGTACACGGCTTGGCGTTCTCGTCTATTTCCTTTTCAAAAGACACCTTGCTAAAGTCCAGTCCGCAGTAGGAGCAAGACGTCGCTCCTTCTTCAAATCCTTTCTGACAGCGCGGACAATTTGGCATCTTCGAATTAATTCCCCGAGAACCGGGCCACGAGTAAAATACCATTATGTACCCCCAAGGCGGCGACCCGCAATACGTAGAAAACCAACCCCGGCCCCGTGGCGGTGGATGCGGGATGCGCGGGATCATCGCCGTCGGCCTTGTCGTCGTCTCCCTGATCTCGTACTGCAATATGAAGCAGACAAACCCGGTCACCGGCGAGTCTCAGCACGTCGCGATGTCCACTTCGCAAGAAGTTGCACTTGGGCTAGAGGCCGCTCCCCAAATGGCGGCACAGCATGGCGGTGAAGTCAAAACTGGTCCGGATGCCGAGTTGGTTCACGCAATGGGCCAGCACCTTGTTCGCACCTATTTCCGGGATAAAGAAAACCCCTACCGCTTTGAGTTCCATCTGCTCGCCGATGAAAAGGTCATCAATGCGTTTGCCCTCCCTGGCGGGCAGGTGTTCATCACCCGCGCGCTTTACAACCGCTTAGAAACCGAAGGACAACTCGCCGGCGTGCTTGGCCACGAAATTGGGCATGTGATTGAGCGGCATGGAGCCGAGCACATGGCGAAAGCGCAGCTCACGCAAGGGCTCACATCTGCCGCGGCAATGGCTGCCTATGATCCCGAAAAACCGGGGACTGCCGCCGCTGCCGCCGTCGCACAGATGGTCGGCAACCTGGTCAATATGAAATACGGTCGCAACGACGAACTCGAGTCCGATGAATGGGGCATTGATCTCTGCGTGCAAGCGGGCTACGATCCACGCGCGATGATCGGCGTGATGGAAATTCTGGATGAAGCCACAAAGTCTGGTCGTCCGCCGGAATTCATGTCCTCCCACCCCGATCCGGGCAACCGCATTGGTAGGTTGGAAGAGTTGATTGCCGCCAAGTTTCCGAACGGCGTCCCGCGTGACCTGGAACCGTAAATGCTCAAATTCCTCCGCAACTTCCCTCGGAAAACAGACACTCTGGAAGAGCGTCTGAACCGCATTGGGTTCTTCTACATTCCCAAAACATTTTTCGAGCGATTGATGTGGCCAATTCTCATGGTAGGTCTCGCCATTGCACTTGCTACACCCCTAGTCCTTCAACTTCAAGACAGTCGCATTGTTGAGCAATTCCGCACCGAAGGTGCAATCCTGCTTCTTGGAATTTTCATCTCGCTCCCCAGCCTTATCTATCGTTGGTATTGGACACGCTCCACTATCCGTTTAGCGCAGGGTACTTCACTCACGAATATTGCAATTCTTGTACGTAATGAAAGAAACAAAAATTGGTATGATATGATTTCCAGCCGCCGTGAACACAAGAACCCTTCTGAGCTGGCAGCAGATTATTGGATCAAAACCAATTACTGGATTGAAAACCCGAATGCTGCGGAGGGATTCATTGAAGTCACAAGCCCGTACGCTGAAACATTGGCAAAATTGGAAAAATCAACAAATCGTACTATCATCCCGATTGGTGCGATCATGCTGATGAATTTGACATATATGATCGTTGAATCTCTCAAGCTTCTTTCAGAAGAGCATCTATCAATTATTCACTCCTCACTTTCATGGCAAAACATTCATGTTCCGAGATTGCCTTACTTCCTACTTGTCGTCTCATCTTTTGTTGCACTTGGATATAAACCACACGGAAGAATCGCAAAAGAAGTCCGAGAGCACATCAAAGACTTGCCCCCCAAGATCGTTACTCTTCTCAACCACGGTGATTATCTCAACGTCGCATCTGGAGATTCGGTCGTGCCTCAATCCTCGCCAAACAGCCCCTGAGACTCCAGCTCCGGCAATGACGGAGGTTGCGCCTGCATCTCCACCGCCGCAGTATCCGCAATCTCCTTACTGGATTCAATCCCCATTTCCTTGAACCGCTTGAGAGTTGGCACCACCCGCGATTGCAAAGATGCCCCCGCCGCATTGTAATGCTTCGCCGAATCGTTGATCGCCTTGCCTAGCCGAGCGTAGTGCCCCATCATCACCTCGAACCGGTCGTAAAGCTCAGAGCCCAACTTCTGAATCCGTTTCGCCTCTTCCGCCAATCTCTCCTGCCGCCAGCCATAGCTAACCGCGCGGAGCAAAGCCAGCAATGTCGAAGGCGTAGCAATGACAACATTCACCGCCATTGCATCTTCCAGCAATCCAGGGCGATTTTCTAACGCCACTCGGAATGCTGACTCGCTCGGCACAAACATGATCGTAAAGTCCGGAGCGGAATCGATCTTCGCATAATCCCGCTTGCCAAGCACCTTCGCGTGCTCTCCCAGTTTTTTAGCGTGATCAGCAAAAAGAACCCCGCGATTTGCTTCGTTTTCATCCTCAAGCCCAGAAAGGTACTGCCGCATAGGAGCCTTTGAGTCAATCACCAAGCATCGCCCTCCCGGTAATTTGATTATCATGTCGGGCCGCTGATTCCCTTCTTCCGTCTGGATCGTGCTCTGAGTTTCGTAGCTCATGTGCTTATCCAGGCCTGCCATTTCAACAACTTGCTCGAGAAGCATTTCTCCCCATTGCCCCGCCGAACCAGGATCTTGCAGAGCTTTCGTCAAGCGGCTTGTCTCGCGCTGGAGACCAACCTGTTGCTCGCTCAAAGACTTCACTTGCTCCATCAATCCTGAGTACGCGCCCTGCCGATTCCGCTCCATCAACTGGTTCTGTTCATCAAGAGCTTTGAGTTTCTCGCGCATGGGATCAAGCAGCTTCTCGATCTCCTGACGACGCGACTTCTCATCCCCATCGGCGACCTCTTTGTACTGCTTCAGAACCGCGTCGGCCTGCTTGACCATATCTTCGGCGCTCTTCCGAAGTGCCTCATCTGAAAGCACCTTAAACTGGTTGGACATCTCCTCTTTCGCATCGCTCAAATCCTTAAGCCGCTGAGCATGCGACGCCTCGATCTCATCAATGCGCGTTTGCAGAGTTCCCACCGTGACTTCCGCCGAACCAAGCTTTCCGGAAAGCTCTTCGTTCTCCGTCTCCAAAACCGAGATCTGCTTCTCCAACTCATCGCGGCGCTGAGTCCGCTCTTCGAGCTTTGCTTCGATCCCCCCAATCGAAGAAACCCGCTTGCCCCACACCACCCAGGCCACGATCGCCATCCCGATCACGCCCAAAAGTGCCCCTATCACAACGGAAACAATGTCCATTTGTCTAGTATCCCTGGAAAACCACCCCGAAAGAAACCAGCCCTCCCCACCCAGAGGGTAACTTTTCCTCATGCTCAATCCCCCGCTCAAGAAGCCCGGCCAGATTCTCCGCGAGATGTGGAAGGAAGAGATCGTTGTCATGCCTGGAGCATTCTCAGCGCTTTCGGCCCTTGCTGCTTATAAGCAAGGCGCAAAGGCGGTCTATCTCAGCGGCGGTGCGATCACCAATAACGTTACCGGCCTCCCCGACATTGCGCTGATCACTCTCGAGGAGATGTCAGGAACAGCGGCTCGGGCATGCCAGGTGGCTCCTGTCCCCATCATCTGCGATGCCGATACCGGCTTCGGGGAAGCCTGGAACACTGCTCGCACCGTGATCGAAATGGAGCGCGCGGGGCTCGCGGGAATCCATCTGGAAGATCAAGTGAGCCCAAAACGCTGTGGTCACCTGGATGGAAAAGCCGTCATCCCCACCGACCACATGCTCACCAAAATCCGAGCTGCGGTGGATTCCAAGTCCGACCCTAGCTTCCTCATCATCGCCCGCACCGATGCCCGCAATGTCGAAGGGGTGGAATCTGCCATCGACCGCGCCAAAGCCTACGTTGATGCCGGAGCCGATGCCATCTTCCCCGAAGGACTCCACAGTGAAGAGGAATTTGCGGCTTTCCGGGAAGGACTCCCCGGAGTCCCTCTCCTTGCCAACATGACCGAATTCGGCAAGACTCCGCTTATCACCGCCGCGCAATTCCACAACCTCGGCTACCAGATGGTCATCTTCCCTGTGACAGCCCTACGCGTGATGCTCAAACGAATCAATGAGTTCTATTCCGATCTCCTCACCACCGGCACCCAGGCCGATTGGATGGAAAAGATGGTGACTCGCGCTGAGCTCTATGATGTCATCGACTACCCGGACTTTACGTCCCAGGATGAAACCTGGTCTCGGAACGCGGAATAATCCCCCTCGTCTAATGGGGTGTGGAGGTGAAACACATGACAACCCAAATCAAACTTTCGGTCATCGGTCTCTCGGTGCTCAGTTTTGCGAGCATTGCGAGCGCAGACTCGCTCAACGGCTTTTACCGCCGTGGTGACAGTGTCCAAGACCTGCGCGGGGCAGAATGGAAGACCTCCTTCGACCGCCGGGAAATCGGCATCACCATCGGCCGAGAAACCTACATCGGAACTCACAATTTCCGAGGTGATCTCTATAACGATATCTCCGGCGAAATCCGCGTCAGCTTGAACCAAATGAACAGCGAGCGGTTCCGGGGCAATGCAGTGCTGCGCCTCAACCGCGGCGAAATCGAGTTCCTCTCCATCGACGGCGACTTCGGACGAGACAAATACGTCGTGCGGGGGGCAAGCCCTTCCCGAGGAATGGGCATGGATCAATCCGTCGAATATTGGACGGATTCCACCCTCAGCGGCGACCGACGATCCCAAGTCCGTAACGTCAAGTTCCAATACAAGGGCGACAACCGTTTCTGGATGGAAGGCGATTCCAATAACGGACGCTGGACAGCCGAAGGCTTCTGGTTTGACGAAAACCGATCCGGCAAATTCCCGAACAAGGTTTATCTCACCAAGTTCTCTGAGCCTGGCCTTGGCAACGGCAACGGCGATGGCTCCGTCACCTTCCGAGGCGTTCGTGACATTGACCCCTACCGCACCAACTGGAACGATATTGATGGCTTCGACCTCCGTTTCGATAAGTTCGGTGCACGCTATGATGTCCGCCTGAATGGTCGCCTAGAATCCAGCCGATTTGGCAACAACGGAAACTTTGGCAATCCTGGCAACTTCGGACAACCGTTCCAACTCACCCACACCTTCCGCACGGATGACAAAGTGGAATGGACGGAGTTCCGCAACGGGCGCGAAGTCCGCAAACTCCGCTACGACAACTCAGAAATCCGTGTCTTCCTACAACGTGATGGACGTGGTGCGATCAACGTGAACTCAGCCCGAGAGCCAGCAACAATCCCCGTCAATTGGACATGGGATGGCAATCGTGTCAAGCTCAGTTCCAGTGATCGGAGCACCCGTCTCGATGGCTGGGTTGATCTCACCGATGACCGACGCTACGTCGAACGGCTGAGCCTCAACACAACCTACGATGGCTACGGCAACATGTCATACCGAACAGTCATTGATGCACGCCCCGACAACCGACGCAACGACCCTCGTTTCAACGACGGGTACCGACCTGGTACCGGCGACATTGGCGGCCCAATCGAACTCCCTCAAGGGTTCAAACTCGACACCGCTGAAAAGGGTGAAGGTCGTATGCAACTCGGTCGCCGCGAAGATGAAAGCGTCAATCAAGTCAAAGTCCGGCTGACTTCCGATGGCAAAGCCTATATCGAAGTCCGCGCAGACCGCATCCATAAGTTCGAAGGAACCTGGTCTCGAGGTCGAAACCTCACCATCAACCTCCGACTGAACGAGATGGACAATCGACGTGGCTCCGCAACTGGCGTGGTCGAAATCACCCGCGAGCGACGCTCCTTCTCCGCAATCTCCTTCCAAGGATCATTCGGCGAAAGCATCCGCGTTGACTTCCAAGACAACGGACGACGATAATCGCCCTGACTCCAAGCCGCTTGGCCCAGCAACCCTGGGCTGAGCGGCTGACCATCCCAGGCCCCACCAAAAACCCAAACTCTCCGTAGGTAGAATCGAACCAAGATCGAATTCCTCCGCGTCGCAATGCCCGGGCCGAGAAATAAACAAGCCCAAAACCGCGTAGATTCGGATGGATAAAGAGCGAAATCATGAGCGCGACTACGTACGAAAATTACAGCCCCGGACTCCAAGGCGTCATCGGTGGCATCACATCAGTTTCCAAAATCACAGTTGAAGAAAGCCGACTGGAATATCGTGGCTACAATGTCCACGATCTCGCATCCAAGGGTTCATTTGAAGAAACTGCCTATCTCCTTCTGAAAGGCAAACTCCCAACCCAGGCCGAACTCGATGAGTTCAACGCCACCCTGGATGCAGAACGAGCAATACCCAGCCAAGTCGTTGATGCTCTTCGCGCTTGCGCACCGGGCACCCACCCGATGGACATGCTCAAGGCCGCATACAGCGTGCTAGCTGGCTACGATCCGGAATACGATCAAGAAGATCCGACCGATCACGAAGTCAATGTTCGCAAAGCGATCCGCATCCTTGCTAAAGCTCCGGCCATTGTCACTGCGGCATACCGAGTAGCAAACGGGAAAGACCCCATCGCTCCGAAGAGTGGTCTCCGCACCGCCGCGAACTTCCTTTACATGCTCCACGGCGAAGAGCAAGATGAGTACACCGAGTTGGTCATGGATGCCAGCCTCACTCTCTACGCTGAGCACACTTTCAACGCTTCGACCTTTGCTTGCCGAGTCACCGTCGCAACTCTCAGCGACATTTACAGCGGCATCGTCACCGGAATTGGCACTCTCAAAGGCCCTCTCCACGGTGGCGCGAATGAAGAGGCAATGGCAATGCTCCTCGAAGTCGGCTCCCCAGAAAATGCGGAAGCTTGGATTCGAGATGCACTGGCTACCAAGAAAAAGATCATGGGCTTCGGTCACCGCGAATACAAAGTCGGTGACGGTCGCGCAATCTATCTGACCGAAGTTGCTAAGGAAATCGGACGACGCAAAGGTAACACCAAGTGGGGCGATATCGCCGACATCATGGAAAAAGTGATGCGCGAAGAAAAGAACATCTACCCGAACGTAGACTTCCCCGCCGCTTACGCGTACTACCTGCTCGGTATCCCCATCGAGCTTTACACTCCGATCTTCGTGATGGCTCGTGTGTCTGGATGGTCTGCTCACGCAATTGAGCAGCTGGATAATAACCGACTCATCCGACCAAGCTGCATCTACGAAGGCGATCTCGACAAAGCCTACGTAGAAATCCAAAACCGCTAAGCTTTCATAGCTTTTCGATCTCAAGACCTCAGCGATTATCGCTGGGGTCTTTTCTTGTTTTCGTAGCAAATCATCTTTTGCAATCGTTCATCCCAAGCGAAAGGGGAGAGCAATGACCGAAATCGCATGGGAGAAAGTTATCGAAGGGGGAGCATGGGCTGTCGTGGCCGTCATCCTCATCCACCAGATCTTAAGAGCGTGGATAACCGACCGGCAAATCCTACACGAGTTGCTGACTGGATTCCGCTCCGCAATCGAGGACTTGCGTGATGCGATCAACGCCATGCGCTCGGAATTGGGAGAGAAACACAAATCATGAAACAAGACTGGATTTGGATGGTGGCTACTGGCCTCGTCACCGCAATAGCAACCGACTATCACGCATTCTGGAAATCAAAGCAGAACGATCCGAGTGCCCTGTTTGATTGGGGTTTAGCCTTCAAACGTGCACTCATCGGGGTGCTTTCTGGTGGTGGGTTCGCTGCCGCCCTGGTCGGAGGTCAATAACAGTGGACCTCATACTGGGGCGGCTCGGGCTGAACGGATCGAGCATCAAGTTGGCGTATCTTCTCGGGCGCGACACAGGCCGCAAGTTCTTACGAGGGGCATTGATCTTCCCAGGAATTCGCATCGCCGATCTCCGGAAGGTGGCAGAAAAACAGGACGCACCGATCGAAGAGCTGATCGCCAAACGCGACCACATGCTCGATGGCATGATCGACTTTCTCGAAGAAATGCTCGATCTCGACGACGACTAAAAATCCAAAGAGGGGGAATCAAATGGGGAGAGAAACTAAGCGTTCGCGCACTTACAGCGCGGACGTTGCTGAGGAAATCTGTAATCGCCTGGCCCGCGGGGAGAGCCTCAAGGAGATTTGCCGTGAGGAGCAAATGCCTTCCGAGGCAACCATTTACCGCTGGCTCATGCCGGGCGGCGAGCTTCATGTCCCCGAGTTTCTCGTCCAATATCGCACCGCGCGCCAATGGCAACAAGAAAGCTTGATGGAACGCCTTATGGAAGTCGCCGAAGATTCAAGCCTTACTGCCGAACATCGCAAAGCCCGCATGGATGCAATCAAGGCATGGGCTTCCAAGCTAGAAGCAAAGCGATACGGACAACAAAACAAATCAAAACCTCAAGAAATCCGGGTGGTTTACGATGATCAGTGAAATCAAACTCCCCCGACTCCACAACGGCCAACTCCAAGTCAAACATGAGCTTTCGCGGTTCAATGTCTTGGCTTGTGGCCGCCGCTGGGGCAAAACAACGCTTGCCATCGACCTTGCTGTTCACGCGATGATCGCGGGCAAGCCAGTCGCATGGGGAGCCCCGCAATACAAGCTTCTCGCCGAACCACTGCGGATTCTTTCGCGTCTTGTCCACCCCGCAAACGCCAAAATCAACCTCTCCGAACGCCGCATCGAACTCTCGACCGGCGGTTCAATCCAATTCTGGAGCCTTCTTGATCACAATGCTGGGCGCGGCACTAAATATGCCCTCTGGATCATCGACGAAGCCGCGTTTGTCCGCGATCTTGCTTCCATTTGGAACGAAAGCATCCTGCCAACTCTCGTTGATCTTAGCGGTGAAGCGCTCTTCGCCAGTACCCCCAACGGACACAACGACTTCTACCAGCTCTGGCAGCGGGGACTGAATCACACTAGCGACTGGCACTCCTGGCAAATGCCAACCGCCACAAATCCTCACATCCCTGTAAAAGAGATTGAGCGCATCCAAGCAACAACTCCGGAATCCACTTTTCGGCAAGAATTCTTGGCTCAATTTGAACAAAACGAAGGAGCATTCTTTCGTGATTTCCGGTCGTGCATCAATCCAACACTTCAAATCATTGAGCAACCCGGAGTGGAAGAACACTACACCGCCGGGCTCGATCTTGCCCGCAAACACGACTTCACCGTCCTCACCATTCTCGATTCAAAGGGCCAGCAAGTGGTCTGGAAACGGTGGCGTAACCTGCCCTGGCGAGCCCAACTCCAGGCAATTTCTCAAATTGCCAAAAAATTCGACTGCCAAATCCGCGTGGATGCCACCGGCGTCGGTGATCCTTTTGTTGAGCAGCTCCAATCCGAAGGTCTGCGAGTTGAACCGATTCACTTTTCTGCCATGCGACGCCAACAACTCCTCGATAACCTCGCCCTCAGATTAGAAAGCAAGGAGATCGCTCTTCTGGACATCCCCATCCAAACTGCGGAGCTAGAGGCATTCCACTACTCGGAGAAAACCGGTCGCCCCGACGCCCCGAGTAGCGGCCACGATGACTGCGTTATGGCTCTCGCACTAGCGGCGTGGCGGCCCGGCTCCGTGGCGAAAATCTATTGAGCAACGGATCTTTTCTTCTTCAACTTTTTCCTTACTAACGAAATAGCAAATACAGAAACAAGAGTCAAAATTACTCCAAGAATAGCCCCAACAAAAATACCGGTATTGAAGCCACTAAACATCGCTTCATTCCGCACTTGTCGCATGGGAACTTCTTTCGGCGCCCCAATCGGAGGTGTTTCCACATACCCATCCCAGAAATCTTTGTCTGTATCAGGATGCTTCCCAGCCTCGAGTTTCGCTATCATGAACTCCTCCCGATTTCGTTGAAACTCTTCACCATTCTTCCGTAGAGAAGCGTAATACGTTCGAGTTTCCTTCTCGTCTTCCGGCATAGAATATCCGTCATCGAGCAAATCCGGTGTCCTTTCAAGCATTCGCTCTTTCCCAGACTCAACTAAGCCCTCAACGCGCCACTTGATCATGTACTGAATATGGGAATCTTCAAAAGGAAAAGTTCCCATTAGCCAGTTCCATACGTCGGGAGACTCCCATGCCCCACCAAGAACAATAATCCCAATCAAACCCTCACGCATTTCCTCTTTGGAAACCCCGACCGCAGGCATTGTGCCCTCAGCACCAGAAAACTCCCAAATCATATGCTGGATCAGAGCGACCTGAACTTTCTCTCGCCCAAAGTGAGCATCCGGATTGATCTCAATTCCCCGCTCCAAATGAGCCAAACCCGTCTTCAAATCACTCAAATCCGCACGATCTTGAGTCTTGAACCAGCGATGAACATAGAACGTCCCCAGGTTCGCGTAATACCGATACTCGTGCTCCGAATCCGGCGCAGTTAGCCCGTCCAAAACCGCTCGCTTCTTCTCCATCCAGCCGATTGCTTCATCAGGGCGACCGAGTTTGTCACAAGCCACCCCGGCATCATCAAAAAGCTCTAACTCCTTTGCGCCCGACCCAATCTCCTTGTTCACGCGATCGAGCCGCATTTCGTAATACAAAGGAGGATTGCGGTCAAACCGCCCGGCGATGACACCTAAGATATCAGGCATCCCACGCAATTCTTGCGCCAGCGTATCGCTATCCCACTCACAAGCCGCGGCAAGGCTAAACAGTGCCAACAACGTACAAACAATCACCCAAAACCTCTTCATAAGATCACTCATGAATGATAGCGTTTGAAATAAAAAGACAGTTCCTAAAAAAGAAACTGTCTTTGAAAACTTGCGAAGGATGTACTACCAGCGCGGCAAAAACGGATACATCTCGCGGCTAATCGTTGGCAAGTGAACCCGCCACTCACCGTCAACTTTTAGAACGTCCACTTGGTAGTTTTCATCGAATGCGCCGGGATAGTAGTTCGTTGTCACACCCAATCGAACGGTCGCTTTATCCGGGCTTTGCTGAACAGAACTCTTCACAAACCAAGCAAATCGGTAGTATTTAGATCGCTCAAGAACCTCTTCCCACTCCTTCTCGATCTCTTCTTGAGTGCGACCCTCGACATAGGAGGTCGCCGCCAATTCTTTCGCATCGGAACGAGCCAAAGCGTCAAAGAACTTGGTCGTCTGCCCCTGTGCCGTCTGACCGGACATCAAGAACAAAACAATCACGACCACCGCGCCAATGCCACCCGCAATGGCGACAAAACTCGTCCGCTTCAGTACCTTCATAAATCTTCTGCCAATTAAACCTTACGAAAACGCGTTCATCTGCTCACGCAAGGCTAAGGTCTGCCTCGCATCGATCTTCCAACGACGTCCATCCAATACAACAACATACCGCAGAGTAAAAATTCCCCGGTTCATCGGAAACCGGTATTTCACGTCGATATAAGCATCTCGACCGCTCTGCTCTACCCGATCCAACACCACGGCATCCGACCGCTGGATCATCCCATCCACCGATTGAACAAGGTAATTCAGTGCATCGGATTTGTCCTTCACCGTCACCCGCTCTAATTCTTTGAGGTCGCGGCTCACAATCGCCTGATGAAATCGCCGTACCGAACTTTCCGGGCCGCGATCACGGGAATAAGCGAACGTCGCCAGCGTCAGCACAGAAAGCACTCCTGCGCTCACCACCGAACTGGCCGAAAAACCGCGATTCCCCATCCTTTTAACAGCTTACACAACATATACTGAACAGAGAGGCCCAGAATCCGTCCAAACTTGCCATAGGATAAATGGGAGGCCAACGAAAATGAACAACCCGATTTCCCGTCGCGACCTTTTCAAACAAACCGGTGTGCTCGCCGTCGGCATGATGGCACCGCCGTGGCTTTCCGCCATTACCAAGGCTGATCTGGTCAAAACCGCTAAAGGCACACCCATCGCTCCGGATACAGTTCTCGTTGTCTGCCAACTCTCCGGCGGAAACGATGGCCTCAATACCGTAATCCCCTTTACCGACAAATCGTATTACGAAGCGCGGCCCAGCATCGCCATCCCCGAATCCGAAGTTCACCGCGTCAGCTCTAATCTCGGCTTCCACCCGGCGATGGAAGACATTGCCAAGCTCTACACCGCAGGCAAAGTTGCCGTCATCAACAACGTCGGCTACGCGAATCCCAACCGATCCCACTTCAAATCGATGGACATCTGGCAATCCGCCAGCCCGGATGGAAAACTCAAATACGGTTGGCTCGGGCGCGCATTCGATATTTTCGCGAAAGAGAATGAACTCAGTGCTATCGCAGGCATCGGCCTCTCGACTGGTAAGCCGCTGGCGCTCCAAGCTCACGATGCCAGCATCCCCTGCTTTGCCAGCCTCAACGATATTCAGAACATGGTCGGCAATGCCGACGCCGAGCGCATGCTCCGCGAAATCCAAGGCAGCATGGCTGACGACGGCTCTAGCGTCAGCGTCATCCAAAAGGCAAACAACACCGCCCTGGATGCCATGAACACGCTCAAAGATCAACTGGCAAAATTCTCGCCGAAGCAAGCCTACCAAAACGATGCGTTCGGACGCGGATTCAAACAGATTGCCCAGATCGTGGCAACATCGCCACAAACCCGCGTGGTCTACTTCTCTGCAGGTGGATTCGATACCCACTCCAAGCAAGCGGAAAACCACAATAACCTGCTCGGCGGATTCAGCAAAGCGGTCGCCGCTTTCCAAGCAGAAATGGAAGCGGTCGGCAAAGCCGATAAAGTCATGGTGCTCGTCTTCTCCGAATTCGGACGCCGCACCTACGAAAACGGCTCCGCCGGCACCGACCACGGTAAAGCTGGCCCGATGTTCCTCATTGGCAAAAACGTCAAGGGTGGCTTCTACGGCGGCAACCCGGATTTCAACGAACTATCGCAAGGCGACCTCATCCACAAGATTGACTTCCGCCAGGTCTACGCCACCGCGCTGGACAACTGGATGGGAGCCGATTCCAAGGTTGTCCTTGGCCAAGCCTTCAACCCTATGGATGTCATTAAGGGATAACTCCCAATTTATTCCCCTCATCCAGATCACTCATAAACAACAAAGCGGCCCGTCTCCCAGCGGGCCGTCTTTTATTACATATGCGTGGCACTGGTGCAACCAGTGGTTCTAAGAGTGCTGTGTGGCACTGGCATAGCCAGTGAAAGCTTCCTCTCCTGAAGATCGGGAGAGGACTGAGGTGAGGGTTGATCACCCCCGAAACACCTTGCTCTCACTCTCAACCCTCCTCCTAACCTCCTCCCAATCTTTGGGAGGAGAGGCAAAAAAATATGTGTGGCACTGGTGAAACCAGTGATCCTAAGTGTGCCCTATACGCATCCTGAAATCGGAATCATCAAAATCTTGAAAGGCATATTTATGCAATAGAGACATCGTGACTCTCC
Source organism: Armatimonadota bacterium (assembly GCA_020438215.1). Classification (GTDB taxonomy): domain Bacteria; phylum Armatimonadota; class Fimbriimonadia; order Fimbriimonadales; family Fimbriimonadaceae; genus UphvI-Ar2. Next base: position 45,775 of record JAGQUX010000021.1, read on the forward strand.
AAACCACAAGGAGCACGACTCCGACGGATACAGCTAATCCAGAACTTGCAGCAGGAAAAACAAAAAGCAATATGTATGAAACAATGAGTAGCCCCAACAAAACTGGATGGGCAAGAGAACTTGAATATCTTTCCTCAGCTTTGATCCACAATCCAAAAATGCCTTCGAATTCTGCAAGCTCAAAGGCATCCAAATCTCTCCCTGAGTATTGATCTCCATAGAAAACCCATACAGCTTCCTTTGTGGCCCTTTCTCCTGCCTCAATTCTTTGCCAAACTATTTCTTGGCAAAATTTCCATTGCCTGTGCCTTCTTGTACACATTTCTATTACGGTGTCAGTATCAAGTAATGACGCAGCCTGCTTAGCTTTGTCTTTCCATTCTTGATATTCTTCCCAACTCCTAAGATTGCGTAAAATTAAGACCAAAAAAACCGCCAAGCCTAGTACACCAACTATCCATAAGTGCTGTACACCAATTCGCCGGAGTGCATAATCAATAATGGAAGTAATTACAAAATATATAAAGAAGATGGTTGTGAATCCATCTTCGACACTCCAATAAACATCTGGAGATTGATACAGTTGATCATTAAAATCTTGGACTAGGTTTGAGTTCGCAATTCGCAAGCCAGTTCACTCCCGAGTCCCCGCCGCGTCCCGAACCTCAGCCCCGTAATTCGTAACCGCTTCTCCCCCTTTGTCAGGAAAAAAAGTAACGGCAATCTTATCCATGCTCAAAAAGAACAAAATGATCAAAACCAGCACCACCCAAAACGCTTTAGGAAGCCCAAACTGAGAAACCGACTCACCTGAATTTGTCAGCCCATCATGATCCGGTGGCTGTCTATGCCAATTCATACCGTTTCACCAAATCCCCCCAAGTCCCCGCCTCAATCGCCTCGCGGATTTCCCGCATCAGCCGCGCATAAAACCACAAGTTGTGCAAAGATGCCAGCCTCTGCCCCAGCATCTCGCCGGAGTGGAAGAGATGCCTTAAGTACGCGGCGGAGTACCGCTCGGTTGCTGGGAACACCGACCCCGGATCAACCGGGCCTTCATGCTCCGCCCACTTTGCCCCTTTGATATTCACGCGTCCCTGCAAAGTGTAAAGCGCGTGATGCCGCGCCATCCGCGTTGGCAAAACACAATCAAACAGGTCAATCCCGCAGCTCACCGCATGAAGAATGTCGCCCGGGTGCCCCACCCCCATCAGATACCGCACCTTATCCTTTGGCAAAAGCGGCGCGGCAAATTGCACCACCGGATACTGCATCTCGGTTGGCTCGCCCACACTCACGCCCCCCACCGCAAACCCTGCAAACGGCAACGAACAAATAAAATCGGCCGATTCCCGCCGTAAATCCTCGTGGACCCCGCCCTGCACAATCCCAAAGATCGCCTGCCCTTCCCGTGCCGCGTCTAAGTTCCTCTGCGCCCAGCGATGCGTTTGCTGCATCGCCTTTGTCGCCTCATCTTTGGTGCAGGGGTACGGCGGGCAAACATCCAGAGCCATGCTGATATCCACGCCCAACTCCCCCTGAATCTGGATCGCCCGCTCCGGCGAAAGGAACAGCTCGCTCCCATCAATATGCGAGCGGAAAGTCACCCCTTCATCGGTGATCTTGCGGTTCTGGCTGAGCGACATCACCTGGTATCCGCCCGAGTCTGTCAGGATTGATCCGCGCCACCCCATGAACTTGTGAAGCCCGCCGAGCCGCTCGACGCGATCCGAGCCGGGACGCAAAGAAAGGTGGTAGGTGTTGGAGAGAACCTGCTCATATCCCATCTCTTCCAGGTCTTCCGCGCTAATCCCCTTGACCGTCCCCACCGTTCCCACCGGCATGAAGGCCGGCGTCTCTACCGTACCGTGAGGAGTGTGCAGTCGCCCCCGTCGTGCGCCTGTGTGGGGGCACTCTTTGATCAGTTCATACCTAACGCTCGCAGACATAGAAAATCAGGCCCGAGGTTACCGCCCTCACCTCTGCCATAATCTCCAAATCCCCATGTCTGCATCACTGCCCACTCTTGTCATCGTGGGCCGGCCCAATGTTGGAAAATCCACCATGTTCAACCGGCTGGCGGGCCGCCGCATTGCCGTGGTGCAAGATCAGCCCGGCGTCACCCGCGACCGCCTCTACGCCGAGGTGGAATGGAAAGACCGCCGCTTCCGCATCGTGGATACCGGGGGAATCCTCTTTAGCGACGACGACCCGCTGATCGAGCAGATTCGTGTCCAGGCGCAAGTCGCGATGGCCGAAGCCGACCTAGTTCTGTTCGTCACCGATTCTGCCGAGGGCCTCAACTCCGCTGACTGGGATTTGGCTAACAGCCTCCGCAGTTTTGAGCAACCCATTTTTGTTGTTGCCAATAAGTCGGATAACGAAGACCGCTCGCTAGTCGCCCAAGAATTTCACGCTCTGGGAATAGGCGATGTCTATCCCGTCAGCTCCCTCCAAGATAAGGGCTTCGACATCCTTTTCCGCGACATCATCAAAACCCTGGATGCCGCACCGAGCCCGTTCAAAGAAGAAGATGACGAACTCAAACTTGCAATTATCGGACGCCCGAACGTCGGCAAATCATCAATGGTGAACGCCCTCACCGGCGAGAATCGCGTCATTGTTTCCGACATCCCCGGCACCACCCGCGACGCTGTTGATACCCCCATCACCTACAAGGGCCGCAACATCCGATTGATCGATACGGCAGGGATTCGCCGCCGTGGAAAAACCCAAGGCAGTATCGAATACTACATGGTGCTCCGCGCTCAAAAAGCGATTCGGCGTGCCGACTGCGCCCTCCTCGTTGTGGATGGTCGCGAGGGCCTGACCGACGGCGACAAGCGCGTCGCCAAGATGTCAAAGGATGAGGGCAAGCCGCTCGTGATTGCCATCAACAAATGGGATCTCGTGGAGCCGCCCGACGGCAACCTCGGCAAATCCTCCCCGATCAAAAAAGATTGGCTCCGCATCCTCGGCAACGAAATTCCCGAAGTCAGCTATGCCATCAAGCGGTTCACTTCCGCGCAAGAAGAATCCGGCATGGATGGCGTGATGAACGCCGTCTTCAAAGCGGTGGAGAATTGGAATTTCCGCGTTGGCACCGGCGTCCTCAACCGCATCGTCCAAGACGCACAGTTCGAGCGACCGCTCACTCGCAAGGGGCTCCCGTTCAAGGTGCGCTACATCACTCAGCCCAGCACATGCCCGCCGACATTCATCGCCTTCTGCAACAACATCGACCTGTTCCATTTCAGCTATCAGCGCTTTATTGAGAACAAAATTCGCGAGCAGTTCCCGATGGAAGGCACCCCGATTGAACTTCGCGCTCGGGCATCCAGCGAAGACCGGCATAAGTAGTTTTCGAACATTGTGTGGCACTGGTGAAACCAGTGAAGCCCTCCTTTTCCGAAGATCGGGAGAGGACTGAAGTGAAGGTTGATCACCCTTTGCAACCGAAGCTCACTTTTAACCTAATCTTTGAAAGTCGAGATGCAAACGCGTGTGGCACTGGTGTAACCAGTATTATTACTTCCTTTCAGCATCGCCAGTGAAGTCCTCCTCTCCCGAAGACCGGGAGAGGACTGTGGTGAGGGTTGATCACCCCAAAGCACCCAAATCTCACGCTCAACCCTCCTCCTAACCTCCTCCCAATCTTTGGGAGTAGAAAACTCCGGCATTTAGCCCGTCCCCTCGCCTCCTGATCGCTTTCAGCCATAATAGTAACGACGTCGAGGCGTGGCGCAGTTTGGTAGCGCATCTGCTTTGGGAGCAGAG
>JAGQUX010000022.1 GCA_020438215.1 Armatimonadota bacterium
TGAAGACAGGTGTGATTTCGATGAGGAACTCGTTATATCCCTCAATATTCACGTTTTGCCACTCATCATCATCATAGGCTTCGCGGTTCTCCATAGCTTGAATACGTTCGAAGACTTGGTTTGCCACGTAGTCGCTGAGCGTAATCGGGTGTTGAAAGTCAGTTACCTGATTTTTGACCCACTCAACATCCGCTTTGGATGCTTTAGGATGAATCAGAACTGCGTGATATCGCTCTAGTAAATCGACGCAAGAACCAAATTGCACCGCGAGTGACATTTGCTCGTTATCAGACTTGATATGCTGCAGAAACTCGGAGGATATCTCCATCGCTTTCCGGGCTTCTGAAAGATCTCCATCCAGAAGCTTTTGCCGTGCGTATTGATCGAGCCCATCCAGGAAAATGGAAGTTGTTCGAGATCGAGCGATCTCCAAAATGTCTCGTTCGACTAGAGGTATTAAGCCTTCTTTGGGAATCGCACTCAGAACTTCTTGGTATGCCTCAGGTTTTGTGGCGATCGTCTGCATAATGACCGTGCCGTCTCGAGAAGAAACAGCTGCATTGATGTCCGGTTGACTCTCAATTGCGCGGTCATAGACAGAGACCTCCTCTCCCGTATTGGGAGTGGAAGGCGCCATGACGTAGCCAGCGGTCTCAACCGCCAACGAATTCGCCTTGAGCGCTTTGAGGGCAGCACCGTATTCCTTACTCTCAAGCGCTTTTGCTTTGACAATCCCCGGGCCACGAACCACAGCGAAAGAGAGGGCAGTAACTCCCAAAATACCAAGCAAAACTTTGCGAAACGTCGTCATATCAAAGAGCCTCCTCAGGCAAATTAGTCGATCGCTTGGGTGAGAACGGCCTTGGCAACTTCATCTGGAGTTGTCAAACCACGCAGAACCTTTTGTTTCCCATCTTCCATCATTGTATGGAAGCCCTGATTCCGAGCAGCATTCAGCACGTCTTCGTACGATCCACCTGCCGCAACTACATTTTTGAACTCTCGGTTCCCGGTAATCAATTCAAAGACACCAATTCGACCTTTGAAGCCAGTTCCGCGGCAGTTCTCACAGCCCTTGCCTTTCAGCAAAGTTGCGCCCGGCATATCCGCCCCGGAAATACCAAGAGTCTCGAGTTCTTCACGCGGGTAAGGGAATGGCTCGGCGCATTTCGGACAGTTGCGACGGACAAGTCGTTGCGCCATGATCGCAACAATAACCGCACTGACCAAGTACGACTCGGCATCCATATCCACCATACGACCAATCGCTTCAATCGCGTTATTGGTGTGGAGCGTGGACATAACCAAGTGTCCGGTGAGACCCGCTTGAATCGCAATAGCGAGCGAATCTGGGTCGCGGATTTCACCAACCATCATAACATCAGGGTCTTGACGGAGGAACGCACGCATGACGCGTGGGAACGGCATTTTTTCCGTTACACCAACCTGGGCGATATTGTTATCAAATTCGTATTCGATTGGGTCTTCAACCGTCACGATGTTTCGCGTCTTGGAATCTAGCTGGTTCAGCGATGCGTAGAGCGTGGACGTCTTACCGGAACCGGTTGGACCGGTAACAAGGATCAATCCGTAAGGGACTCCAATCGCTTCGCGCCACTTTGCCTCGACTTCCGGGATCATCCCGAGGTCGGCAAGATTGACCTTCATAGATTCAGGGTCGAGAAGACGCATGACGAACTTCTCACCATTCAAACACGGCACACACGAAGCACGAGCGGAAAGCCGTCGCCCGTTGTACTCCATGTCAATTCGTCCGTCTTGAGGCTCGCGCTGCTCATCAATACGCATACTCGCTGCGAGCTTGAGACGAGCCAAGACGTTCTGAGCTTGTTCTGGAGGAAGCTGACCGTTGTCATGCAGTACACCGTCCTGACGGAAGCGAATACGAAGCTGATCGCGTTCCGGCTGGAGGTGGATGTCGCTCGTTGCGGTATCGAGCGCGTTCATCATGATGTTGTCAACAATGTTGACGGCGAGAGAGACTTCTTCGCCCCCCATCTCGCGCATTTGCCCTTGTTCGCGGATAATGAGTCGGAACTTCTTTGCCGCTCCCCAGTTGCCAGTTTCCTGCGTGACGTCCATAATCGTGAACCTTCATCATACAATAACTTGCTTCAGATTCAAACGAATTGAAAGATGAATCCAGGGAAATTTAGCGGGTTATCGTGCGTCGGGGGGAAGTGGCGGCCCTGCCTTCGGGCAGAAAAGCACCTTAGCAAACATCGCCGCCTTGCTACGGAATCGCTTGACTAGCCCGAGAGTTAAGATCGTAGCCAGCCCCCAGATTTCCATGCGCTTTTTGGCACCCATCCGATTCCAGAATAGACACCAGCGGCGGGGCCATTCTCCGTGATGGAGTTGGAAGTAAAGCTCCTTTCCGCGGTTATAGCGAGCGATCGATTCCCAGCGGGTCGCGGTGGAGCTTGCGCCGAGTTCATGGACGAACTCGGCTTCTGGGGCATACATGATCTTGCCGTGCTTTGCCAGCCGATGGCACAGTTCAGTGTCCTCGCAATAGAGGAAGAACTGCTCGTTGAACCGCTCGACAGGGCGGAGCATTAGGCAGGCACCCATCACCTGAGCGACTTCATGGGGGCCATTGCCTTGTGCGGCGAGGCGACTAGAAATCCAATACGGTGAGAACAGTTTGGAGTTTGGGAAGATTTTCTCGAGCCAGGTTTGCTCACAGAACACCGCCCAAAGCGTGAGTGGGTTACAGGCTGATTCTTGAATACGACCATCGGGGAAGAGGAGTTTTCCTCCGCAAGCGATCACCGATTCATCTTCCATCACTTGCGCGAGTTTGGCGATGGCCCCCGGCTTGGGGCGGGCATCACTGTTCAAGAGAAGGGCAACGTCGCCGGTCATCGCATCCATTCCTTGATTGTTTGCGGCACCAAACCCTCGGTTCTTGTTGTTGCGAATGAGCTTGACATTCGGAAAATCGGACTCGATCATCTCCGGGCTACCGTCTTTGGAGGCGTTGTCAACGACGATCACCTCGTGAACATCCTCAGATGCTAACGCCTGCAACCCCTGCCGAAGTAGGTCGCTCGTATTATAGGAAACAATGATTACGCTAACTCGCACAACGAACCTGCCGTATTTTATCGCTAGAGTAAAATGAGGTTTCCATGTCGGATGAAATGATCTTGTCCCCTGAGGGGCTGGAAAAGCTCAAAAAGGAGCTGGAATTCTTGAAAGGTGATGAGCGCCAGCGCATCGCGGAAAATATTCGCGAGGCAAAGTCGCACGGTGACCTTCGAGAAAACGCAATGTACCACGAGGCAAAACTGAATCAGACTCGTTTGGAAAGCCGCATTGCCGAAATTGAGGCGGTTTTGAACCATGCTAAGGTCATTGAAAAACCAGAAGGCTTTACGGGAATCCACCTGGGAAGCATGGTCAAATTGCTCGACAAAGAGTTTGGCGATGAGTTGAGCATCGAACTTGTTGGTGCATTTGAAGCCGACCCGACTATGGACAAAATATCCGTTTCTTCACCAATGGGCGCCGCCCTAATGGGGAAGGAAGCAGGTGATGAGATCGAATTTGAAACGCCGGGAGGCACCAATCGCTTCAAAGTTCTGGAAATTAGCTAGCGGCTGTTTTGTTGCAATTGCCTTCGTCGGGTGTGGAAGTAGCGAGATTGCCCAGATCGAAGGGGAAGAAAAAGCAGCCCCTACGATTGAGAACATCGCGCTGAGCCCGACCGATCTTGCATCTCCATTTGCGCTGTATTACGATGATGTGACGATCCGACCCGGTATGCCGCTGGACGTTGCCCTGAGCGGATCGCTGGCAAAGCCAGACACAGCAACCTCGCTGACGGAAATCCCTCCCAAGTTTAGTAAGAACTTCAAGGTGCTGGGATGGGAAACCCCCGAGCGCACAGTCGTCGCTCTTGGGAGCCGCGATGGTCTCGTATTGGCGATGGATACGCGGGAGAAGATCAAGATTGATGAGGCGCGAAATGAGATTGAGGCTTATACCGTGCAGTACGGTAAGCCACTCACGATCACCAGCCAGCACTCCACCTATGCTTTCTGGACAGATGGCAATATCCGTCTCATGGTGCTGGATTTTGAAGATACTGTTTCCGGGAACCGGAGCATGACCACCGCACTTGGACACACCTGGTGCATGGATGCTCTGCGAATGTCGCCCGAGGCCGCGCACAACGATGCTAACTTAGCCGAAAAACTTTTGAAAGATCGGGAAGCATCTGGAAACGAATAGCCCGACTCCTTCGTTATAATAGGCAGGCGCGCAGTTCTGAAACACGGATTGGGCGTCAAATCTTAACCCATAGGAGGTGGTGCTAGATAAATGATTAATCGTAAACGCCTCCCGGGAAGTCGCGGGTTTTAGTCAACCAGCTGACAACAGTTTGGTTCGATCATGAACCAGACCTCTCGGGAAAAATCGAAACAACCCTCGCGTTGCATACTGCGGCCCGGGGGTTTTGATTTTTGTTGGGAATGAAATGTGTTTCGGAGTTGTTGGGAACAGTGTGGGTGAGCATCAGTCCTTTCAAGAGACACCAGTGAAGAAGGATCGCCGATTGCCGATCATCGGGTGCATTGCGTTTTTAGCACTCTTTCTTCTCGGCCCAGCTTTTTCTGACTATATCAACCAGCGCCGGAAGATTGTTGTCGTCGTAAATGATCTCCCTACGCCTGTGCAATTCAAGTCATCAGTTGTGGGTTGGAAGGAATTTCAACACGGAGATTATTTATCCAAGCGGACGCTCTGGCCTGGCTCGGCTAGTTTCCGCGTGAAGATTGATGGCAAGGACATGAAGGTGAACTGCACGAAGAATGGGAAATGGCAGGATGATGATCTTTGTCAGGTCTTGCTGAGCGAGGTTTCGCCGTGAGGTGGTTGGGATTCTTTGCACTGGCAACGTGTTTTTTGGCTTTGTCCGGGTGTAGTTGGATCAGCCCAGCTTACATTCTCAATTTGACTGGCGAAACGCTACGGATCGGAGGGAGTACTGAGGCGTCGGGAGAGGTTTTTGAACCTGGCAAAGCATATTTAGGGCATGCATGGTGTAGCAAGGATATTGAATTTGTTGTATGGACAAAAGATTCTCAGTATGAGTTTCGGTTGGAAGAAATAGAACGTTTTGAGGTTGGGAGTAGAGACTACTATTTGGTTTTGATTCCGGAGAGCTTGAATCCAGACCCAGCGAAGCGGAAGTTCGGGCGAAACGCGAGGAAAAGGTGAGCAAACAAAGCCCTTTGGTCACTTCCTTTTTCTGGCTTTTAGTCATTTCTGGAGTGGCGGTGGTTGCCGTTTTCTTCCTCACAAACACACGCTCCATCGTCTTCGCAAACCCGACCAGTGATGCCGTTTCCGTCCGCTACAAAGGCGAACAGTTCACTGTGCCAGCAAAGGATATTTATGTTCAGCGCGCCCAAGTGAAGGACATGATTCGCTACGAGGTGAATGGCGTTTCCAAGGAGGATGATGCTGATAAATCGAAGGTTGGCAGTGACTATCTCATCATGCTCGGAGGGGAGGAATGAGGCTGATCGCCCTCATATGCTTTTGCCTCGTGTTCTTCGCGGGGTGTAGCCGTTCAACTACCCAGATGGTGATCAATCTGAGTGACCACGAAGTCACCATCGCAGACTATGAAACGAGAGGCAAGCTTTGGACGGAAACCATAAGAGTCAATGAAGCCACGGGAAGCAGCACGCTTCATTTCCTTTGGAGGAGGACAGGCGCCAAAGTGTATCAAGGGATCAATCCGAGGTTGGGAAGTGACACCCTGCTTCACCATAATTCCGGCGATTTGAAGGTTTGGGTGATCACCAATCAGTCATTCGAATCTTCGGAATCCGAATCAGATAGTAAGAACTCCGAATAATCTGCTTCTGGTATTTGGAGGAGCTTCCGGCTGGCATTCCGAGCGGGCTCAAACTGAGGATGAGCCCGGCGATACGCCTCTACCATTCGATCAATCGTGATTGCGGCGGCACTATACACATTGAGTGAAGTCGTGAGTCCGTACATGGGGATTGCGATGCACTCATCACATTTCTGCTCCATGATTGACGGCAAGCCCTGAAGCTCACGCCCGAGAATGAGTGTGGCGGGGAACAGCCAATCAATCTCTTGCACCGGAACCGCGCGGTCACAGAGCGTGAGCCCATAGATTTTGCGCCCGGCGGCCTTCTGCTTATCAACCTCCGTGTACACATCACCAAACTGCCAGTCGAGCCATTGCTGGGCACCCCGGACGCCGGACATATCGAAGGTGTCATCTTCTTCTGCCTCGAACATCAGACTTTCGAGCCGGTACGCCTCAGCGAGTCGAATGAGCCCACCGTGATTGGCCGCTTTGTTCATCCGGCAAGCAACAATCTTGATCGGAGCGCGGGGAAGAGTCTCGTACGCTTCTTTGAGCCCAGGATCACTCTGAAAAGCCCGCGCCGCTTTCCATGCTGCATTCATCGCTTCATGGAGCCGCTTTTTGCGCTGGGGGTGGCGAAGTCTTCTCATGGGTTTCTCAGGAATCCTAGTAATTCTGTACGGACGAGGCCAGTAATTTTCTCCGAATATGAGTTCATACCCAAGGATTGGGTTGAGGTGCACGGATGGCACGCAAACACTTGAAAGTCGTGCGGTTGTTGGAGCCGGAACTCTGTATGGAGTGCCGTTTTTCGCAGACCGCCAATGTGGAACTCGCCGACGGCACGTTCCAGCGGATGATCCATTGCCGCCGCAAAGACTGCGATAACTGGGATTACCAGAGCGCAGAGAATGCGAAGTCTTTGCAATCGGAAGATCAATCGCTGGATGATGCCGCTTAGGTGAGTTGATCTTTCCAAGATTGGAAGGCCACTCTTGCCGCGTCAAGCTTCTTTTGACGCCGCTCATCCTTCTTGCGCGGAGCATCTGGCGGGTCAGGGAAGAGACCCCAGTTGATATTCATCGGGGCGAAATCACGCTCGGTTTCATCTTGCAGGTGGCTGACAAGGCTGCCGTATGCGCTGGGCCGGGAAGGCACGGCAGGCTCCAACCCCTGTGCTCGACGAGCCAAAGTGATCCCTACATAGATCCCCATTGCGGCAGATTCCACATAGCCTTCGACACCGGTGAGCTGCCCGGCTACAAATAGCCCGGGGTGGTCACGGAATTCTAGCCAAGGGGTCAAAGCTTTGGGTGCTTCGATGTAGGTGTTCCGGTGGATGACGCCAAGGCGCACGAACTCGGCATCCCTGAGCCCAGGAACCATCTGCAGAACTTCCTTCTGAACACCCCATTTCAGGCGGTTTTGGCAAGCGACGAGGGAGTAAAGCGTCTTTTCTCGGTTTTCCGGGCGGAGTTGGAGAGCCGCCCATGGACGACGATCCGTCCGAGGATCGGTGAGGCCAACCGGCTTGAAGTTTCCAAACCGCAGAGAATCATGCCCTTTGCGAGCGATCTCCTCGATTGGCTTGCATCCTTCAAAGTAGATGGCTTTCTCGAAGCCTTTGAGAGGCACTTGTTCCGCGGCGACAAGTGCTTCTACGAACGCATCGTATTCTTCCTTATTGAATGGACAGTTGAGATAGTCATCACCGCCGCCTTTGTCGTAGCGGCTTTGGGCAAAGATGATGTCCATGTCCAGGGAGTCGGCTTCCACAGTCGGGGAAACTGCATCATAGAAATAGAGGTGCTTCCGACCAGTCAGATCAGCGAGCCACTGACTCAGAGGATCGGTTGTGAGCGGACCGGTGCAAATGGCAAGCTGTCCACCATTGGCTAGGTGAGCCTGCGCCATCTCGGGGGTGAATTCTTCTCGTTTGACCGTGATGAGAGGGTGATCTTCGAGCGTCTTGGTGACTTCTGCAGCGTAGTTTTCGCGATCAACGGCGAGGGCGGAACCACCGGGGACAGAGTGCTTTTGTCCGGTGGGAATGACGAGCGAGCCGAGGGCCGTCATCTCGGTTTTGAGCTGCCCGGCGGGGGTATCGGGATCTTGCGATTTGAAGCTGTTGGAACAAACAAGCTCCGAGAAATGACCTGTCTGGTGAGCGGGAGTCATCTTGACCGGGCGCATCTCGTAAAGAGTGACGGGCACTCCCCTCGACGCACACGCCCACGCACATTCAGAGCCAGCGAATCCGGCTCCGACGATGATGATTTCTTGGCTCATTCTTGAGTGAGGCACTCAGCGACGGCGTTACCCATCTCGGAGGTTGAGACAATGTTGGTGCCGGGTTCAAAGATGTCGGCAGTGCGGAGACCTTGCCCCAGCGCTTTCTCAACCGCATTGTCAATTCGCGCGGAGGTGCCGTCGTCACCGAATGAGTATTTAACCATCATAGATGCGCTGAGGATGGCCGCAAGCGGGTTAGCCCGTCCTTGACCAGCGATATCCGGTGCAGAGCCGTGAACCGGCTCGTAGAGGCCAAAAACGTTATCGCCTTTGGCATCGCTGAGGCTCGCCGATGGTAGGAGCCCGAGCGAACCAGTAATCATGGATGCTTCATCGCTGAGGATGTCGCCGAACATATTCTCGGTGAGGATGACATCGAACTGGCTTGGATCGCGGACGAGCTGCATCGCGCAGTTATCCACAAGCATGTGCGAAAGGGAAACCTTCGGATAATCCTTTGCCATTTCGTCCACAACTTCGCGCCAGAGTCGGCTTGTTTCCAGGACATTCGCTTTGTCCACGCTGACAAGGTGCTGGCGGCGGGACATTGCGACTTCAAAGCCGCGTTTGGCAATGCGCTCAATTTCTGAGCGGGAGTAAACCATGGAGTCAATCGCGGTGTTGCCGTTGTCGCGGCGTTCGCGGGGCTCACCAAAGTAGATGCCTCCGGTCAACTCGCGCACAACCATGAGATCAATGCGGCTTCGCCCTTCTTTAAGTGGGGAAGCATGGAGAAGTGCTTGCAGAGTCTTCGCTGGTCGTAAATTGGCAAAGAGGTTGAGCTCTCGGCGGAGGGGAAGTAGGCCGCCAATTTCTGGTCGCTTGGTGATTGGTTGGACATTGTCCCACTTCGGCCCACCGACGGCACCCATCAAGACTGCGTCGGATGCTTTGCATAGATCAAGGGTTTTTGGCGGGAGCGGGTCGCCGCATTCATCGTAGCCGGCACCACCAAAAGCGGCAAACTCGTATTCACCATCGAAGCCAGCGGCTTTAAGAACTTTGATGGCTTCATCAATAACTTCGGGCCCAATCCCATCACCGGGAAGTACAGCGACCTTGAAAGACATGCTGGGATTATGGCATTCACTTTTTGTTCTGCGGGGACAGAAGCAGGATGCCCGCCATCACACTGAGTCCAGTGAAGCTGAGCGGCGCGAGTTCTGGTGGGGCTGGGTAGCCATTTTTCTCCAGCAAGACTTGGGAGTAATCATCCTGAATCAAATGCACAAGATGAGAAAAATCCCCGCCGTGGTGGAAGTAGAAACCAGCCAGCCCTGAGAGGGAGAGGAGGAGCATGGTGACTCCTAATCCTTTGGAGGCTTTCTTTCCAACGAACATTCCCACGAGGCAGATGAGAAAACCAAGGGCGGCAGTAATGATAGGAGTCCAGGCGACCGGCTTATAGGGAGTGATTCCGGCATGGAAGTACCGCACTTCGATGCCCATTGTCAGAAATGCACCCGCCAGGATAAAAAGCAGTAGCTTGTTGGTTTTCATTCGATTTCGAGTGAGCGGAATCGCTTCTCTGACTGACTGACGTTTTTCGTCAGGAAGTTGTACGCCCAAGTGGCTTTACGAAGAAGCTCGGCGGCGTGTTCCTGTTCTGCACTGCCTTCTTTGAAATTGTCTGGTTGTGATCGCTTGTGGATTTTCTCGTAAGCTTTGCGAATCTCGTCGAAGTCGGCCTTTGCCGTCACGCCAAGGATTGTGCGAGCCGTGGCTTCAAAATCGTTTGCGGTTCGATTGGCGGGGTTGGTTGGGTCGCTCAAGCTGGAATCAGCATTCTGCTCAGAAGTTGATGTGGACTTAGGAGCAGAGCTGGGCTCATCAAGCTCGCGCCACGCATCCAGATCGACATTTTTGATGCGATCCCATTCGCGATTGACATAGGAGCGGAGGATATTGTAGGCGCGTTTGGCTTCACTCATTGTTTCTTACGTTCAAAGTTTGATCGATTTCGGTGTACGAATTGTTGATATTTTCAAGACGCGAGATGAGGGCGTCGAAGTTGTCATCGTTTTCGGGGACAACTGATTCTACAAAGGAATCGGCGAATTTGAGCTTGAGTTCGTCGATTGTGTTGGTTGCCTCATTGACTTTATCCTGAATTCGGTCGAGGATGGCATCGGCGCGACGGTTTGCCTCTCCACTTTTTGCGGGGCTACTCCGCAGTTGATCGGCGACCAAAGCGTACTTGAGGGATTCGTTGTATAGGGTGTTGGCTGTTTCTAGAGCTTGCTTGCCAAGAATTGGGATGCCGGTTCGATCTTCGTGCGCTTTGAGGAGCTTTTCCAGTGATTCAATCGACTCTCGCAAAGGGCGGACAAGGCTCCTGGATTGTGGGGAGAGCTCAGCTGGGTGGACTTCGTTGCTTTTCAGTTTTCTGGTTAGCATCCAAATGAGTGCCGCTCCAATACCGAGAAGCGGCAAAAACATTATCAATATCCATGTGAGTGTCATTTAGAGTTTCACCCGGAAAGTCACGCCCAGATCACGGAGGCGTGTGCCATCGAACCGCAGATAAGGTTGGTACGACATCTTGTGATCAATGAAGAAATCACCTTCAAGACGCATCAGATCAACGCGGTTGTCCCACCCGTGCGCCCACCCAAAGCTGAGTGTGTCTTGTGAATCGGGAAGCACGAAAATCGCTTTGACATCGCTGATGTCGCGGTTCTCATCGGCAGGAGTTTCGCCCCCTCGGAGGGACAGCCACTCCGCTTTGATCGTTGCCGATGCCGCATTGATCGTGAAATCAAAGCCCCAGGCGGTTTCCCAGCCACGGCCCTTGCCGAGACCTTCGCTGGGAAGTTGGAGGGGTGTCAGGTCGGTGCTCTGAATACCGAAGTGGTCGCCAGAAGCTACGCTAAACCCGGCACGTTCATCCCCAATCCGAAAGACAATGCCGCGTGTTCGACTTTCCCCAAAATCGCAAACGGCAAATACGATGGGAAGGTCTTCGACCAAAAGGCGGGTATCAACGCGCGCGGCAGGAACCGTTGAGTTGATCAGATTACGGGTGCCAAATGGGATCACCTGTTTCCCAACACGCCAAACCCCTGTATCTTCAATCCACCATTCATGGATGGAATCTGGGTCGCCACTCCCGGGCATGCGCTGAAATCGCTGATTGATGAGAATGCGATTCCCGTTTTCCAGCTTGATTCGGAACCCTACAAGGCTCGGTTGACCATTCGGGTTGCTCCATCGGAAAACCCACTTGGACTCCTTCTCATAGAGTAGCGACGGGCGGAGATCGGTATAGAACGCGATCTCTGACTGAGCGTGAGCCAGCGTTCCGAGAGCCAGAGTTGAGAGGATCAGAAGTCGTTTCATTGCGCCAGTTTTTCGATCAGCTGATCTTGGGGGATGGTGGTCTGTTCTCCGGTCGCCAACTCTTTGATTGTGTAGGTGTTTTCGCGCATTTCATCTTCGCCAAGGATGACGGCATACCGCGCTCCAAAACGATCTGCTTGCTTGAACTGTTGCTTCATTTTCTTGTCGTCGATATCGTATTGGACGGTGTAGCCCTCTGATCGGAGCAGACGCGCCAAATCCCGTACGGGTTTCCGGGCATCATCGGTTGCGGCAATGAGGAATGCGTCCGGCGCATCGGGGTTGGGGATCAGATCGAGGCTGGTGAGGACGAGGAGCAATCGCTCTATGCCTATGCCAACGCCAACGCTGGGAGTCGGTTGTCCGCCCATCTGTTGTATAAGTTCGTCATAACGACCGCCACCACAAAGAGCTAGCTTTTCATCGAGTGCGCTTGTGGTGAATTCAAAGACAGTATCTGTATAGTAATCCAGTCCCCGGACGACGCCTTGATCAACTTCGTAGGTGATGCCAGATTCTTCCAAATACGAGCAGACCCCTTCGAAGTGGGATTTCGCCCGGTCGTCCAAGTAGTCTTGGATTTGCGGAACGCCGTCCAGAGCTTCGATGAGCTTAGGGTTCTTTGTGTCAATCAGGCGGAGAGGGTTCTTGCGCGCTTTCTCTTGCTCTTCTGCCTCTTGATCTTTGAGCCAGCCAGAGAGATGCTTCAGAATTGCCTCACCGTAAGCCGCGCGATCGGCAGGGCGACCAATACTGTTGATACTGACTTTGAGTTCATCAATCCCGCAGCGGTTATAGAATTCGTGGGTGACGGCAATGATCTCCGCATCGGCTTGGGGAGATTCTGAGCCGATGAGCTCCATCCCGAATTGGTGAAGCTGGCGGTAGCGACCTTGGCCCGGGCGTCCGTATCGGAAGCACTCGACTTCATAAGCGAGGCGTGTGGGGTGCCCAAGATTGCCGATTCCATGTTCCAGGTAGGCGCGCATGACTGGGGCTGTCCCTTCTGGGCGAAGGGCGATATGCCGTTCGCCTTTGTCATAGAAATCGTACATCTCCTTTTGCACGATGTCGCTAGTTTCGCCGGAGGAGCGAAGGAACAGATCAATATCTTCGAAGATCGGGGTGCGGATTTCTTGGTAACCGTATTGCGAGACGGTTTCCCACCAAAGGATCTCGGCCCACTGCCAACGGTGAACTTCAAACGCCTTCTCTTTTGTGCGTTCTATCGGGAGGATGTCGTTAGTACCGCGCGGAGCTTGGTATTTCATCGGTTAGTCCAGCTTCCCCGTGAGAGCATTTTCGAGCAGGTAGTCAAATGCGTAATCCGGCATGGGGCGTGGCGCACCAATCACCTTAGCGTGTTGGATGACATTCGCTACTCGTTCCAGCGTCTCCATGCGATAGAGAGCATCGTAGACGTCTTTGCCCATCGTCACCGCTCCGTGATGTGAGAGCAGGAAGGTCTTGTGATCGTGGACAAGCGGCTCAATGGCTTGAGGGACTTCGTCCGTTCCCGTCAACGCGAAGGGAACAGTTGCAACGCTCCCCAGCACAATCGCCGCCTCGGGCAGGAGGTTGTCCGGGATGTCTTCGCCAGCGAGGGCAAATCCGGTGGCAACAGGAGGGTGAGCGTGAACCACCGCCATGCAGTCCTCGCGGTGCTGATAGATTGCGGTGTGTAGCTTGATCTCGCTGCTGGCCTTGCCATCTTTGACGGGGATGCCTTTGAGGTCAGTCACGACAAGATCGTCGGGGCGCATGTGACCCTTGCTCAACCCGCTTGGTGTAACGAGAAGTTGGCGGGCACTGAGTCGGCAAGAGATATTGCCTTCAGTTCCTCCGACCAAGCCAGTCTGCCAGAGGCGGCGTCCGACTTCACAAATTGCGGCACGGAGTTGGAGTTCGGTCATGTCAATCCCTTGCAGGGATTATGCCTGAGACACCGTACTGATTTGGGTCGGAATCAGGCGACAGAACCTTCGCCGGGGATTGAAGTTCCCACCGGGTTGGGTTGACCGTTGGTGATCTGACCAACGAATTCCACATTCGCCTGCGCCGAGACTTCGTTGTAAGCCACGATCGGGAGATCGATGCCATTTCGTTCCAGCAACCTTCGGAGCGGGAGCCGAACCTGAGTCGAGCAGATCAATATCGGAGTATGACCCGCGGCGGCGGCAGACTCCTGGTTGTCTTTAATCTTTGTGATGACATCGCGGGAGATGTCCGGAGCAAGGCTGAGAACGGATCCACCAGCGGTGACCTGAATCGCTTCTTGGAGGACATTTTCCATTGCTGGCTCAATGGTCAGACAGTGGAGAGAGCCTTCCTCATCCAAATATTGACGAGTGATAGTGCGGGCAATGGCGGAGCGCACAAGTTCACCCATTTGCTCCATCTCTTTCACTCGACCAGCAAAGTCCACGATCGTTTCAAGGATGGTAACCATATCGCGGATCGGCACTTTCTCACGGAGAAGGTGTTGCAAGACCTTTTGAATGTCGCCAGTGGTGACGTTATTCGGCTCGAGTTCATTGACGACCGCTTGATGCGTTTCGCGGACATTATCGACAAGCTGACTGACCTCTTGGCGGGTGAGAAGCTCCGCCGCGTGGGTTTTGATGACTTCACCCAGGTGGGTGGTCATCATGGAAGCTGGCTCGACAACGGTATATCCGGCGCGCTCAGCGGTTTCTCGAAGGCCGGGTTCGATCCAGATCGCATCAAGACCGAAAACGGGTTCTTTCGTGACTGCGCCATGTACCGGGTTGATCACCATGCCGCTATCGATGGCAAGCAGTTGATCGGGGATGGCTTCGGCGCGAATGACTTCTTCGCCTCGGATTTTGAAAACGTACTCGGTAGGTTTGAGAACAGCGTTATCACGGATGCGGACGCTCGGCATGACATAGCCAAGGTCAAGCGCGATTTGCCTCCGGGTAGCGGCGACGCGATCAGCAAGGTCGCCTCCAGCGCGGGCATCGGCGAGTCGGGTGAGTGAGTAGCCAATCTCGATTTCAATGGCATCGACATTCACCAGGCTCATGACAGCTTCGGGGCCAGAGGGCATGACCGGTGCTTCTTGGATGGGAGCCTCTTCATCCGGTTGTTCTCCGCGTAGTTTCGAAGTGATTCCCGGATCCTTGTTGATCAAGCGGCTGAGGAAAATCAGTGTTCCGCCTAAACCGAGGAAAATGATGGTGGGGAAGCCAGGCACGAAAGCAAAGATTCCGAGAGCAATACCCGTGGTCATCAGAACTCTCGGCTGGGAGAGAAGTTGCCCGAACATCGTGCCACCCATGCCGGTTTCTTGACCGTTCCGGGTGACAAGCAAACCGCTCGCCGTACTGATGAGCAGGGCAGGAATCTGGCTGACCAAGCCTTCACCAACCGAAAGCAGAGCATAGGTGCTGAGGATGTCCATTGCGTTGCCTTCGCCGCGCATGAACCCCATCACAAAGCCACCAATGATGTTGATTGTGATGATGAGTAGGCTGGCAATGGCATCGCCTTTGACGAACTTACTTGCACCATCCATCGAACCGTAGAAGTCGGCCTCTTGCTTGACGGCTTTTCGGCGTTTCTTTGCTTCGCGCTCATCAATCAATCCGGCGGCAAGGTCGGCGTCAATCGCCATCTGCTTACCTGGCATTGCATCCAAAGTAAAGCGAGCAACAACTTCGGAAACCCGCGTCGCACCGTTGGTGATAACGATGAACTGCACGATCATCAGAATCAAGAAGCTAATAAGACCAACAACGAAGTTTCCGCCGAGGACGAACTCACCAAACGTTTGGATAACGTGACCCGCGCTTCCTGAACCCAGGATCAGCTTCATCGCCGCGATACTGAGCCCAGCGCGGAAAAGCGTTGTGACGATGAGGAGTGAAGGGAAGACGCTAAAGTGCAGCGGCTCATCACAGTTCACTGCGGTGAGAAGGACAATGACCGCAGTGGCAATGGCAATGACTAGCCCAAAG
Organism: Armatimonadota bacterium; assembly: GCA_020438215.1. Lineage (GTDB taxonomy): Bacteria > Armatimonadota > Fimbriimonadia > Fimbriimonadales > Fimbriimonadaceae > UphvI-Ar2. Next base: position 15,493 of record JAGQUX010000022.1, read on the forward strand.
TCGAGAACGAACTCGGGGAGAGGGAGAATCAGCATCCCGACCATCAGGATCATGCCCATGCCGAGCATGAGGTCCGTATGCTTGAACAACCGATTGAGGAACGCCATAGCCTAGTAAAAATCCGGGGCGCAGTTGCGGCCCATTGGATGTATCGGTATTTTTGCCGGGAGCTTTAGGGTGATTTGAGGGTGAAATTCGTTCTTAGTATTCAGGCAAGGCGTTCTACATTCAATACGCGAATGTTTGTCAACTCTGCAAGCTTGTGAGTGAAAGCTTTGCCCCTTCGGCATGAGTCAATCTGGAAAATTCGATCTTTGAAGCGGATTTCAATCCAAACATTGCGCCTTCCTTCCTGGTTCTCTGAGTAGACCTCAATGGAGATGCATTCATTGAGGGGAAGTTGGGTGTTTTGATAACGGCTTGTGACATTCAACTCTTCGGGATAGATTTCGAATTCGCGCGGTTCTTTTCGGAGAATGCGGAATGACAGCCAGAAGAATACGATGAATCCAATGCAGAAGGTGATCGTAGCTGGCAGGGAATTCGTATCAAACTGGCTGAAGCGAGTAGCGAAGATGATGGCAATCAATTGGTATGCGCCGTACATCACCCCTTGATTGGTGTAGCCTTCATCGAACCTGGCGATGGCCCTGTTTTTATTCTCCCTGTTACTCACAAACGGAGTATGCCAGGTTTGGTTTCCCCAAAGTCCGAGGGGAGAGCGAGGAGCAGGGGTATATTTCTTGTCCTGACGCGCTCGTAGCTCAGCGGATAGAGCACCAGCTTGCGGAGCTGGGGGTCGGAGGTTCGAATCCTCTCGAGCGCGCCATTTTTGTTTAAGCCCTGGCAACCTTCTTCATCTCACAGCAGTAGACTCGGGTAGCGATGTGGTTCTGGCGCAAGCTCGATGATGAAATGCGGAGAAGCAGCGTGCCCAAGCAACCCGTTTGGCGCTGGTTCTACTTACTTTGTTTGATTGCGCTGTGCTATCCGTTGGTTGTGAATATCATCGGTTTCGCAAAGGCAGAAATCATCCCTTTTTATGGTGAGGGAGTCCTTCAACATGGAGACGAGGCGAGGCTCGCGGCAGCAATCCATGTAGTTTTATTATTGATAGTTCAGCTAGTGATGTTTCTGAAGTGGCGTGGGTTTGACTGAGTTTCAGTGAGTTCCGTCAGAAGTTGTTGAAATAGGGAGTAAGGAACAAGAGTGAGATTCAGCCCAGAGTATGTGACGACTCTCAAACTGATCGGCATAGTGATCGCCCACTTGATTCTTGTTGCAGGGATTAAAGTAATCGAGATATCTTCTGTCGAATCGGAGAAAAATCCTCAAGCAATTGTTGATCCTGGAATGGGGTGTGTCCCTTTGCCTTGGATGGGCTTGATGCTTTTCGGAGTCATTGCTTTGCCGCTCTATTTCTTTCAGGGCAGTTTGAATCCTCACGCACCTTGGTTCATTGGCACTTTGTGGGCGGTCTGGGCATTGACCCTTGTTGTCGTTGGGCTGGCTGTGCCTTGGTGGAAGAAGGAATATATTTCCTCACCTGGTATCTGGAAGATTCGCCGGAATTATGGGGTGGGTTATGTTGCCTTCAGTTTTCTTGCGGGTTACCTGATCGTGTTGCTTTCGAGAAATTGATCTTGGATACAAACACTGAATGACTGCGTTTTTGTAAAATCTAAGTTACTGAAATGTACTACTCCATCCTCTTGTTTCTTGCCGTGCCGCCGCTCCGGATAGAGGTGGAGCATCCGAATGGGATGAGCATGACGTGGGGCCGTTTCAATGTAAGTACCGGGGAGCGTTATCTCTCGGAAGTGCGCTATGGGAACATGGTGCATCGGGCACCTGGATACTTCAATATGGATTCAATCCCCACAATCAGTGCGGATGTGGATTATTACCCGATGCCACCACACGGCAAGTGGCTTGAATTTGTCAACAAGACTGGTGAAGTGATCCAATTAGATGAACGGGTGCCTATCGCCATGGAGGTATGGGACACAGTCATGTCGGGCAATGCTTACTTTCTGACTCATTCTGTTCCCATGAGGCATGGTCGAGATCTGGGCTTCATCAAGTCGGAGATGAAAAAATGGACGAAAGTGCATTCTTACGACATCAAGGAGGAGTCTCTCGAAGCAATTGGGAGTCTGTACGAAATCGGAGCACCACTATTTCCTCTGGGGGATGGTCGTGCTCTTTTTGTCCGCTGGATTTCGGATGAAGAACATGACAACCGCATATCGCTTGAGTTAGTCGAGCGTGATACTCAGCTCAATTATGTTCGCACTTATCACACGAAGGAAAGAGACGAACTTCTTTGGAAGTATTCCCTTTTCAGGTCGCCATATCGTGTTTGGACTGAAGTGGAGCCCGATGTTTGGGATTCATACGCCTTTCATGGAAGCTATCAGAATCCCGTAAAAGTCAAAATTGACCGGAAGAGAGGGCTCTTTTTTACAGAAATTGGCCCTGATCGTAAGGAAGATGATTGGTGGACTCGGGGGTAACCCTCTTTTGATGGATTGAATCTAAATACTCAGATCATGCTGAGTTCGCTCTCTCTAGCCGCCGTGCTGATTTCTGCTCAGTCCGAGCCGGAACTCAAGCTCACGACGCTTAAGCAGTATGTGGTCGAGGTGGTGCAACCTAACTGTGATACTCAGATCACGGTCTACCCAAGCCTTGAGAATTTCCCCGTGGTCTACTACTGGAATGGGAGAAAGTTTGACAACGAGGACTTGGATATCATCGCCTTTTCTACGAGATTGAAAGGTGAACTGCGGGAAGGGGAGTTTGCATTTACTGGCCTTGCTTACCCGGAAGTTGATGATCGGATGACCTACATCAAGAGGGCACTTGCGAAATTTAGGGTGGATATTCAGCCGTATTTGAAGATGAGTGCGGAGGAACTGGGAAAACTCTTTGCCGAGACACTTCCCGTAGATCCAGAAGCCAAGTTAGATGATCACACGCTCCGAGAACTTCGGCTCATTTACGCGGCAGGATCAACCTATGGTCGCATTCTGACCGAGCATATCCTCACACAGGATTTTGATCAATTGGCGAGCGAAATCTATCGATCTGGTTTTGCTTTTGATCAAGTTCCGCTCAACTCAAATGGAGAAAAGATCGCAGAAGAAATCATAAAAAACAAAGATCGTTCTCGAATTCTGGTTGATAGGCTGGAGAGCTTCAGGAGATTTCGCTATAGTAAGCCCGATATCGAAAAGAGTATTGTGGACAGCCGGGACAAACTGTCGAGCCACATTGGATTTGATGTTGGGAGTTTTGCGTCCGCAGAGTCGGGCCTGTATATGCAGATTTTTGGTACCAATAATGATGAACTCAATAACATCAGTGTTTCTCTTTTCTTCCCACCCGAGAAATTCACTCACCTGACAAGAGAATCAGCAAACCCGATTGATGAAAAATGGAACATTACAAAACCGGGGACATACCTTTACAAGCGCTACCAAAAACATCCTGATCCAGAGTTTCCTGACTTGTTTTTCGCTGTTCATAAGGCCGCAGTAGGTGGTATCGCCATTGATCGGAAAATGAGTTATGTTGGCCCGTACTTCAAGGGCTTTGTATCAGTACAGCGAGATTGGTCAAGTCAGAAGTTGAGCGTTGCGGCACCTGAATTGAGTGTTCGCAACGAAAGAGACTGGGTGATTGTAGAACATCAAAAACCAGTGGAATTTGATACGCGTATGGACTGGGAGAAGCTGTTGAAGCAAGTCGGAAAATACAATTCGCTTCAGACATATCGGGAGCTACGCGATTTTGCGTATGATATGACTCCTGAAGAAATGAACCAGTGGATCAACTTGATCAATTGGAGTGGGCACAATTGGAAGTCAGGCATCTTTGAATTTTGGACTGCAATTGCTATGTGTCTGAATACAATGCCGGAAGAGGACTTAGATAGAAAGTACGGCGATCTGAAATTCCGGCTAATTGCTGATTCCAGCATATTACACCGTCCACAAAATTCGAAGTTTTGGAGTCATATGAGCAACTCGTTGACTATCTACGGCATTACTCCTAGGGAACGTTGGCTACCCCAGGAGTATCGAGACAATATGGGGTTCATTTTGAGTACGGGGGAATCAAAGGAGGGTGAAGATGGATGTACTGTTTCGTTTTATCGTCCGGAATACGGCACTCGAGAAGAATCTGCCGTGATTGGAAACTATTCAGTTTCCTTTGGGATGGATATTGATTTGTTGAGCGCTCATATGCGTGGCTACTGTGGTGTCGGTTTGGGTGCCGCCCAGTTGGCGGCACCCAGTCAATCACTTCTCATCCAAGAGGATTTTTGAAGCACGTTCGATATCTCCGTTCGCCAGATCAACAACACGGATTTTTCCGGTGCGGTCAATCAGAACGTAATCGGGGAAGGAATCGCAACCCAGAGTTTTCATAAACTCGCCATTTTCAATAGCAACGGGGTATTTCATGCCCGTTTCTTTGACGGCGGTTTTGCCTTTTTCGGCATCGGGGTCACTATGGATGGCGAGAATCACCAGCCCATCTTTGGAGTATTTCTCGTGAAGTTCGTTGAGCTTCGGCACGGAAGCTCGGCAGGGGCCTCACCAGTGAGCCCAGAGATCAATGAGAACGACTTTGCCTTTCAACTTGTCCCAACTGAGGGGGAGATTGGAAGGGGTATTGATCCAAGCCGATGCCTTCAAAGCCGGGGGCGCTTTGCCTTCCCAGCTATTTTTGAGTTCATCGTTCTTGCCGCTTCGCTCTCGCTTGAAATCATCTTGGATTGGCGCAACGGCAAGCAGAGCCGCCATTGCTAATGCGAATGCTTTCATAGCGACTCCATTATGCGGAAGGTCATCATCAAAATGCGAATTTGAGAGAATTGCTGGCTTTTGCAGATCGGCTTGTCAGAGGGCACGAAATTTGATACTCTAGATACGTATCATGCTGACTACCGCACTCTTTGTTTTTGCCGCCGCTCCCACATGGACAGTTGACTCAGTTCACACTACTTTGGTGCACACCAGCCGACGAGGCCCTGCTGTGACTCAGGCAGTGACTCTTTCAAACGGTTCGGAGACAATGGAATTGACGGTCAAGAAGTTCCACATGCGATTTGATGGAACAGAAGGCTTACAAAAGGGCTTCAAAGTGACCTTCCTTAAAGAAGTCAAGTCAGGAGGATCTGTGACCCTCTCTGACCTGAAAATTGTGCGATAACCGCTTCCTAGAAGCGGAATCCGTAGGCAACCGAGAGCGAATGCGTTCTCGGTTCGCTTTTTTGGTTCGGGAAGAAAACTGCTCCATTGAGCGTAAATCCCGACCCCAAGTCGTACCAAGCGCCAACCGAGGTGGAGCCCATGCTTCCAGCGATGTGATCGGCCCCCAGAACAACTTTTTCGTTCATTGTCCAGTCAACTCCAAAGAATCCCTGGCGATCTCCCTCTACTTCTTGAATTCCGGCGTGGACATTGAAGACATCAAACGCTTTCCGAGCGGAGAAGAATGGCGATGACTTCATCCCTGGGCCAACACCTTGGAGTCCAGCACCGAGAGCGAGTCCGCTCCTTTCGTTTTGCCAGAAGTTCCACTTGAAGCCCCAGCCCGGATCAGCGGCAAAGTCGGTTCCGACCGCGATCTCCCAAGAATTCAGTGGTCCAAATAGAAAATACGACGATGACCCGTACCGTGAATTGAAGTTTGCGTTCATGGAAGTGAGGGCGTAGCCCAGCTCTCCTTCTCGCTCACCGATGACATCAGCGGTGGGAATCGAAACGTTCCCAGTAACTTGGCCGAATGCAAATCCGGCAATTGTAGTGCATGTTAGTAATGTATAGACACGAAAACCCATTTCGCCTTTGCCCCGGATTCTTATTCCTTTCCGTAAGTGGCTTTCCACTACGAAGAATACGGGTATTCAATGGAGATCCCCCCAAGGCCACAAGGAGGATCTTGGGGAGAGATAAATGGCTCCTTAGAGGGTTACGGCAATGTCGAAGTCATCCTGCATTCCCGTTCCGAAGAAGAAGCTGACTCGGTAAGTCAATGTGGTTGCCGTGAGCGTATGTGCCCAGACCCTTACATTGCCAAAGTTCGTCGAAGCTCCTTCAAACGTAAATTCCGACGACGGTATAGCCGTGTTGAGAACGATGCTCTCCGTTCCATCCGGGTGGGTGATGTTGAGCCGTGCTTCCGTGCGCTGTCCATAGGCTTGGATACCCTGATGGAAATCATTGAGCACACGCACGAGAACAAGGCTTGATGTTCCCGATGATCCATTGTGCATGAAGCTACCAGCCAGAGTTCGGTTGTGAATCGTACCGCCGGGATTATTGAAGAGAGCTTCTTGCTGGACAACCGTATCGTTTGCTTGTGATGGATTGAGCAAGGCAACCTCAACGTCTTCTTTTCGGATGGTTGGAGAAGTGTCGTCCGGGTTCGGCCAGTTGAATTGCACGTCGGTGTCTGGATAGGCAATTTCTACCGTCGAGGTGGACGATGTTCCAATTTTGAATCGGCAGAATTCGCCCGGCGACAATAGTTGGTCCAAATTGATGGTGAGCGTGTGATCCCCGAGAGTTGGAGATTGGTTGACTGTCGTGACGTTGAAATCCTTGAGAACTTGTGTCGAAGCGGCCACAGAAGTGATGCTGTAGAAAATCTCTGCAGTACCGAAAGAATCGTCGGCGACCCCACTGAATACAGCTTGAGCACGGAATGAACCACTTGCCGCACCATTGCCAGAATTGGCGACCAGCGGGATGCTCATTGAAACTGTAGTTCCTGATGCTGGCGGAGTTACCGTAACATCCGGAATAGTCTGGAAGTTGCTTCCTATTTCAGAGAAGCGAATCGCATCGGGGAATCCGACAGTATTCGTGCCCGAGAGATCAATTGTGATGTAGAGCGATGATGTCGTTCCCCAAGTCGTGCTAATGGAAGGGGAACCCAAAGCTCCGTTGTGTTTGAGGTCAATGGTGCCTTCTTGTCCAATTCCGGTCGGAAATCCTCCTGCGCCTCCACAGCCAAGGATGACGATAATCAAAGTTGCCCAGAAAAGCTTAGCCGGCAACGATAAGCGGTTTATAAAAGAGCGCATAAACTGAATTATTCAAATAAACACGGATGGTTGTCAAATAATTCCTTTCAATCCGGACATTGTCACGCTCGTTCGAACCTGATGATCGAATGGTGGCTCTTTCTTGATGAGCATTGATTTTGGGACTCATTCCGCAAGATTTGTAACACGGCTCGCCATTGGTCGTTCACAATGGCAGGAGTCATCCGATTTTTTGGTTTTTGATATGAATCATTCTTGTTTGCGCATGGGAGCAACTTGTGTTGCCCTGCTGAGTTTTTGTTCCGCCTTTGCGGAATTTACAATGAGCGATCTGGAGAAGATGGTCGCTGAGCTAGATTCCCACCTCCCACACTACAAAGAGTATCAATATCCGATTCTTTGTGAAATTCGTACAACTGATGTTGTTAACGCTTCTGCCACAGTAGTTCCTATTGAAGATGGCGATAAGAAGTGGCAAGCAAAAATGGTTGTCAATACCGGGCTTGTTGAATTTTGTAAAGGCGATATCAAGCTGATTCGGGCCGTAGTTGCCCACGAACTCGCTCACCTGAGCAAGGGCCACCCAACGAGTGGTCGTTTCAAGCCAGGCGATCTGAATGCCCTCTTTCTCCGCCAGTTGGAGCTAGAAGCTGACGCTGTTGGAGCGGCGGCAATGATTGCGGCGGGATTTGATAAAGCCGACATGATCAAACTTCTCCGCAAGTTGGATGAAAGCGGCAAAGAGTCCCCATTGATGCACAACATTGGGGCTGATCACCCGACCGGATTTTCCCGTGCGGCAGCAGTGGATGATAACCCGATGGTTTGGCGCTCGCTCGCTGAGTTCCAACTCGGGAACGCCTTCATGGAGAATCGGCGGTATGCGGCCGCCGCTGCGGCATACGACCGGGCAATTGAGAAGGAATCTAAGCTCAAGGAGGCGTACACCAATAAGGCACAGGCTTTGCTGATGGATTACTATGACAAGCTTCCTCAGCGGATCAAGCAGCAGTGGTTTCGACCAGATTTTGGGCCGGTGATTCAGGATTCGCCACTAGGAAGTCGCGCAATCGTTTTGGAAGATGCGGATCGAGCACGCCACGCGAAAGCAGTTGAGGCGATCAACCTTGCGGCAACCAAGAACTCGGATGACAATCGCGTAAAAGATTTGAAAGCACTCTCGCAGGTTCTTGATCCAGACGGCAATGCCACGACTGTCGCAGCTGGCATTACAGCTTACGAAGGCTTGATGAAGAAGGCAATGACCGATGCCGACAAGCTCCGCTACGCCAACAATATGGCGATTGGATATCAACGTGCCAACGAACTCACCAAGGCGATACAGGTGATGGCGAAGACACAAGAGCCGATCTCGGTTTACAACCCGTATCTTGCCCTCAATATGGGGTCGAAAGGAGCGACACAGGTCACTCAAGATATTGCCAGCACCGCCGTTTCGGTTATCCAAACATGGTTGCAAAACTCTAGCCGTGCGCATCCCGATTACGCGGCGATCAAGAAGAGCTACGAAGACCTTTGTAAGAAGTACGGCTACAAAGTCGCCGATCTGACACCGTTCCCCACCTATCTTTGTCAAGCAACCACGCTGGTCGTTGGTGACGATGAATTCTCGCTGTTCGAGCCCATCCGTAAGGCGATTGATGTCTTTGGGTCGGCAACAAAAGCGTTCTTCTTCAACGAAACCTATAAGGATGTAAAGGAATACATCTGGAATGACCAGCAATTGCATATTCTGGGTGTGCTTGACCAAGACCTTGGCATCTACCGCGTGACGAGCTATGGCGAGGGAAGCAAAGTCATCCTGAAGCCACGCGATGGTGCTTTGGACAAAGACTATGTCATCCAGGTCGGAATGTCGAAGAGCGAACTCGAAGGCATCTTGAATCTGAAAGGTTCGGTGGAAGTACCGTTTGTGCGATCTGGTTCGCTGGAAACATGGAACTACTGGCCGAACCTCATGATGGGTGTCTGTTTGAAAGATGATCAGGTGATCGGAGTGACTGTTTCGCCTTATGATTGGGATAAGATTCCTCGTTAGGTCATGCTCCGACGACTCATCACCCTTATCACTGTTCTGACCACGCTTGCCGTGGTCAGAACCGCTTATGCCCAAAGCGACGTCTCATTTTTTGCCCCGAATCGCTGGGCGATTGTCATAGGTGCGAGCGATTACCCCGATCTTGGATCACTGCCCTATGCCGCATCAGATGCGGAAGCATTTTCTCGCGCACTGGTGGAGGATTACAAGTTTCCAGTCGGTAATGTCCGGACTCTCACGGATAAGCGCGAAAGGGCGGAAGAGAAGCCCACCGTTGAGCAGATCAACAAGACGCTCGATCAGGTTCTAGCAAACCCTGCGCTTTCCAAGGGTGATCTACTTGTGTTTTACTTTTCCGGGCATGGATTGGGAGTGAAGGGGACCGACCTGTTACTTCCCACCGATGCCAAGTTTGAATCTGCCGAGAAGGATGGCCTCGCCGTCAAATCGGTGATTGACCGGATCGTGAAATCCGGAATCAAGAACGTAGTTTTTGTGATGGATGCTTGCCGGAGTGGGCAGAAGAATCCGTTTGGAACAGAGTTAGTTCGGTTGGGGATTGACACGAACATTGCCGTGATTCTTGGATGCGAGCCAGGCGGCAGGAGTTATGAGCTTCCACAGTTTGGGCAAGGTGCGCTTACTTATATGCTCGTTCAAGCCATGAAAGACGAGAACTTGGTGGATCCTCTTTCCGGGGCACAGTGGATTTCCACGATTGCCGATGCGGCGAAGAAGTCAGTTGAGACTCTCACTGCGCGGGAGCAAGGTCAGGATGACCGTCAGGTTCCGGCAGTTTGGTGTCAAAAGAACCAGGATATCTTGATGGGGGCGTTCGGAGGCAAGGGAAGTCTTAAGCCAGAGATTATCAAGTTCATGGAGTCTCAGCGAGAGAGCCTGGATGCCGATGTTTACTCTCAGCGGCTGTTTCAACTTGCCGTTCAGGCAGCGGAAGAAGGGAAGTCGAACATGGCAATCGGGTTCCTCCGTACAATTCGCCAGCTTGATAAGAGCTGGGGGGCATCCTTGGCTTTGGAAGCTACTCAGCTTGATAACGTAGGTCAGGTTGAGGAAGCAGAGCAGGTTTACAAGCTGATGGTGACGAAGTTTCCCGACCAGTACCATTCGCTTCTCTACAAGTCGCTGAATACGTCTGACCCCGAAGCGCGGATTGTCAACTCCAAAGCGTTCTGGGAGAAAGCCAAGACCGTTGATGCGGGGATGGCGTACTTTTTGAGCTACTTCCGAAACCCCGCCAAGACGGATCAGGATAAAGCAAAGGTTGCTCAGGAGATTGCCAAAGGTTTTGAGCAAGAGACTGGCCCGTGGGCGTTCTTCAGTGCATTCTCGCTGACTTTCTTGCTGGATCCGGACGTTGTTTACAACGAGTTTGAGCTAGTCGAGATTGATGACGTTCGGATTGAATATGTTCAACTACTAGGCTATCTGATCGCTGAGCGGACAAAAGATCCGGCAAAGATCATGACGATGCTGGAGCAATGCCAGCAAACCGAAGTTTCTCGCACGAACTGGCAGGTGATTGAACGGAACTATGTTTTCTCAAATTTGAGCCAGGAAAAGAGGTTTGCTTTGGCCCCTCATTTCCTGGCAAATGATGGAACAGGAGAGCGTCTTTGGACAGCAACCAGGTGTTGGGGTGACCGCGCGGGTGAACATTTTGAGGAAATCAAAGCGGCGGCAGAGAAGTATCCATTCAGTTTGCGCGCACAACAGTCAGTGCTCTTTGCAACACTAATGAAGGATTTGCCAGACAAGTGGAAAATCTCCGATGAACTGGACGCCCTTGGTATGTATCTGGTGGATTACCGCGCCGAGTTCTATGCTGCAATCTCTCAAGCAGTACTAGAATCGACTTCCGGCATTGTTGATATTGCCGCCAGCGGATGGAATCAATCAATGCTTGTTGACTTGCTCAGGATCAACAAGCCTGCTTCAGGTCAGTGGAGGAATGCAGTTGTTTACGCGGCTTACTCCATTGGTCGTGATGATGTTCTGGCGTTTGTAGCTGAGCGTGAGATCAAGCGCGGTAAGCCATCGGTGGATATGATCGAGATTTGGCTTTCCCACTGCGCTAACAATGCGAAATGGGATGAGGTGGTCAAGTTCATGAAGGATCTTCAGTCAGATATGCCTCTGGTTGCTCTTGATTTTAAGAAAGAAGTTTTTTGCGCACTTTTAGTACATGGAAGGACAGAACTCGCTAATCAGGTCAAGTCAATTGTAGGTGTTGAATCTTCAAATTGGCAGAACATTGCCAACGCTTATCAACATATTGTCAAGGGCGAGAACTCTCAAGCCCGTGAGAGCCTTTCCAAGGTCGAGAACCCGATCTACGGTCAAGTGATGGTTCAATTCCTTTGTGAATACCTTCTTGGTGATCACGATAAAGAGACCTTGAAAGAGGTCATCTCGAATGGGCATGCCAACTACAAATGGGCACACGCGGCACTTGTCGCGCAGTTAGCCAAGGTTGCAGAGCCAGAAGACATTGACTGGCTCCTTGGGGCGATTATCAGCCAGTCTAACGGTGCGTATGATGTTCCGCTTCCGAAGAGATACGCCTACGATAAGAAAGGCGAGGTCAAGCTGAATGGGAACGCCTTCTATGGCGATGACCCAATGAAGCCGATCTCATTCGACATCACATGGGATGCGGGGAAGGCAACGGTCAAAGTGACGGTGGATGGAAAGACGACAACATTTTCCGGCACGATCAACTCTAGCGGTGTTTTGGATGTGAAAGGTGATTTCCTCGGTAAGCCGAGCACTCTCCGCATGCGTATGGCACCTCTTGATTGGTGGAAAGAGCATCCTCAAGATGGCCCTTTGTTCCGTTTCCTGCGTGAGGACGGGATGTGGGCTGACGGCTTCGCATCCATCAAGTAGATAAAGAAGAAAAGCCCGGTTCAAATGAACCGGGCTTTGACTTTTGTGAGTTGTACGGAATTTAGTTTCCGCCGCCGCCGCGTCGACCTTGGTTCGGATCAGCTTTGAATTCCGGGCCCTTCATGTCGGCGAAGACTTTCTTTTGATCATCGTTGAGAACTTTCATCAGTTCTTCGTCCATGATCTTGTTGTTCTTTTCCATAAGAGGGCCAACGTCTTCGCGTTGGATTTCTTGGTCTTGAACACGGCGCATCACTTCTTGCATTGCTTGCTGTTGCTTAGCGCGAAGATCTTCGATCTTCTTCTTTTGATCAACAGAAAGCTTGAGTTCGTTCTGAATCTTATTGTCCATCAGGGCGCGTGCGCCTTGAAGTTGAACTTTGATTTGGGTGATGCGAGTCTTTTGCTCAGCAGTCAGAACAGCTTCGACTTTCTTGTCGATGTCTTCCTGCATCTTTTGGAATTGGCTCATCATGGCTTGGCGATCGCCGCCACCACCACCGTTGCGCATTTCCTCGAACATAGCTTGTCGCTGTGCTTGAGCGTCGGCATTGATCTTTTCGATCTTGGTCTTTTGTTCGTCGGTGAGCTTGATGTCTTTTTGAACATCAGCGCGACCCACGAGCTGCGCAACAGATGCGCCACCACCCATCATGCCGCCGCGTTGTCCGCCAAATCCGCCACCTTGGCCGCGTCCTTGACCACCGCCACCTTGTTGACCGCCGCCTTGTCCGCGACCTTGTGCGCTAGCCGGAGCTACCGCGCCAATCGCTAGGACTGAGACAGCAATGAGAGTAAGAAGAGTTTTTTTCATGCGATTATTTCCCTGGTTGTTTCGGGCCTTTTTTGACCCCAGAATCAGCCGATTGTTTCTCTCCTTTCTTGATTGTGCTATCGATAGCTTTTTGTGAAGGTTCGCTCAATTTCGACTGCTCTGTTTCGCGTAGACGCTGAGCATCTTCCGGAGTTCGGACGATTTTTGGCGTCAGGAAGACGAGAAGCTCGGTTTTGATATCTTGCTTACTTCGGGACTTGAAGAGTTCGCCGAGAAGCGGGATATCGCCGAGGATCGGTAGCTTGCGAGTGTTGGTTGTGACCGTGCTTCGCATAATGCCGCCGAGGATGATCGTATCGCCATCTTGGACGCTGACGGTTGTAGACGCCTGACGTTGATTGACGATAGGAGCATTGAAGTCTGTGAAGCCTTGCAGATCGTTAGCGGTCTGCGAGACATCGAGAGTGACGATGCCGTTATTGGAGATGCGCGGAGTGACCGTCAAGACGATGCCGACATCTTGGAAGGCATAGTTGAAGGTCAGGTTGCCGTTGGCATCTTCACGGGAGCTCAAAACATACGGAACGCTTTGGCTGATGTTGATTTCCGCCTCAACGTTGTTGGACGTAAAGATTCGTGGAGTGGAGAGCACCTGGAACTTATCATCCGACTGCAGAGCATTCATGAATGCGGTGAGGTTGCCGCCGCTCAGTGTGTAGCGGAAACCTTGCAGAGCCGGATTTGCGTTTTGCAATCCGAACTGAGTTGCCGCTGTTCCGGTTGTTCCGGAGTTACCGAACGCCTTCGCTTGAACCAAGTTCCACTCAACTCCCATCTTCATGGACTTGTCGAGGGTGGCTTCCACGATCATTGTTTCGATCATCACCTGTTCTGGGATGCGATCAAGTTGTTCAATGATCTGCTTGAGAAGCTCAAGGTTTTCCGGGTCGGTGACCACGATGACGCTGTTCGTGTTTGGATCAGGAATGATGGTGACGTTTCCGCCAAGATCGCGGATATTGACCAAGCGACCATCTTGACCACGACCGCTACCGCCACCTTGCTGAGTACCACCAAATCCGCGGAAATTCTGTCCGGTTCGGATTTGGGTCATCAGTTCTTCATCGGTGAAATCTGGACCCTCTTCGGTAAAGAGTTCGAGGTTGGAGCCGTCATCGCTAACGCGACCACCGCCGAAGCCTCCGCCGCCGTTTCGTCCGCCACCGCTAGTATTGCGGTTACGGTTGTTGTTATTGCCGCGACCTGTGTTTCCGAAACCACCGAATCCTGTGTTTCGGTTGGTTCCACCCGTGTTTCGGTTGCCAAATGCGGATTGGAGTAGGGAAGCCAAAGAATCAGCGCGCGCATTCGCAAGTGGGATCACGAAGGTGCTGTTTTCGATCTTAACTTCCTTATCAAGCTGAGCAATGACATCTTTGACAACAGCATGGTTGTCATCTGTTGCCGTTACGACCAGGCTGTTGGTGTAAGAATCAGCGACAACTGTACCGAAGGCGGCATCAAAGCTACCTGTTCGAAAAGCCAGACCAAATCGCTGACCGTTGCTTACGTTTGATTGTGCATTGGCACCCCTTCCGGTTGGGGAAGAGGAAGTCAGGACGTTTTGGATAGGAGCCACAAGATTCTGTGCATCGGCGAACTGGAGTTCGTAAACGATGGTTTTTTGTGGCATATCCGTTTGCACGTCGATCTGTTGCAGGAGGTCTTCGACTTCGATTTGCTTATTACGATCGGCGTAGACGATGATGCTGTTGCTGTAATCGTCCGCTGAGGCGCGAACATTTGCCCCGGAGGATTGTTGCCCGAAGGAACTCATGCTGAAACCACCGCGAGTTCTACCTCCAAAGCTCCGACCAAAGTTCTGGAACGGGTTTCCGCCGGATTGCTGAATTTGGAAGACTTCGTTGATTGTGTTGGCTACATTGGATGCACTTGCGTACTTGATCTTGTAGACGCGGAGTTCGCCTCGATCTTGGCTTTGACCGCCACCCATCATTTGAGCAATCTGCTCAGGTGTCATGTTGCCAAAGCCACCGCGATCATTGTTTTGGCGCTTTGCCTTAATCACCAATACATTGCCTTCCTTTGACATCTCGAAGTTACGCACGCTCAGCGCGGCGTTCAAAATTTCAAAGGCTTGGTTGATTGATACAGGTTTCGGGCTACTGAGGGTCAGAGGCTCCCGGAAATTTGGATCGCGGATGATCGTAATGCCGGAGACGCGCATATACAGATCAAGAACGAGGTCAACATTCGCATTACGGAAGTTGAGCGACATTGTCTTCTTCGTGTCGAACTTGAACCCTTCCCACGGCTTGGACGAGCCACCTTGACGGCTTCCTCCCGTATCGAATTGGGCGACGACCGGGGTCACCGCGCTCATCATAACGACAGCGCAGAGTGCGGTTCGCAGAGTTTTATTGATTTTCATTTTGAGTCTCCGGTTTGGTTGCAGGTGCAGCCGGCCCATAGTTACCCTCGGGCATTGGCAGAACTTCTGCATCGTTTGAGGATTCGTTGATCGGTCCCTCAATTGGTGCTAAAGAAACGGCGTTGGGGTCGAAGGCGGGAAGCCCGCGTCCACCACGATTTGCATTGGCTTGTGCGTTCGGGGCGGGTAGCGATCCGACCATTGGATTGAATGGTTCATTTCCGCTCGGGCCATCGTTGATCGGGTTGAAATCGAGCAGCTTGAGTGTCTTGCTCAGCCCTTCGCCTGAAATATCAACGGTGGTTGGAGTGATTTTGCCAACAGTGACATTTCGGAATTTTTGCCCGACTTTGTAATATTCGCCTTGACCAGTCGCTCGATTTTCAAAGAGCGCCATCGGAACTTGATTAATGACTGCGGTTCCGGTGTAGAACCAGGTGGTTTCGCCGTCCACCAAGATCGCCGGGATTTGGTTGGCCATCTCGCTAGATTTCTTGCTTCCGAGTCGCACAACAGAAGGCTTGAATGCGTTGTTGACATCTCCATCCAAGCGGACGAATTGGGCTTTTTCGTCTTCTTCGGTGAATGTGGTGTCTTTCTTGGAGCTAGAAACGTTGGTTCGTGGCTTGGTGTTATTCTTCTTGAATGCGCTTCGGTCTGGGGTTTCGCCGCCCGAAAGAGCATAGGCCACCCCAAGAACCAGGACGCCTCCATACAGTAAATATCGCTTGTTCGACTGCTTAGCCACTTGTCTTTTGCTCTCCAACTTCTGATTTCACTTGTTGCGGTGCCAAATCGATTTCCGGGCTGGCATAGGCAACGATTCCGACGGTGAGGTTCACCTTGTCAGATTCGCCATCAGAAGAGGCCATCTGTATAAGATAAACGCCGAAAGGCACTCCAGGTTCATCGGCAGCCCGCAAAAAGGCCATGACATTAGGGAAATCGCCCTCACAAAGCACAACGAAGTTCATTCGGGTGACATCCGCACCAGTTTCGGGGCGTTGTGGGCGGAAGCTTTTGACCTTCACCTTGGTCATCGCTGCGAGCGTGTTGACTTCCTTGAGTGTTTGTGGAGCAAGATTCTCGCCTTCGTTTGCGGTGATAAAGCTTGCAATTTCAGAATCGATCTTGGCGTACCGCTCCTCGTCTTGACGGAGGTCACGTCGAAGATCGTTTTGCTTTTGGATTTCCTTCTTCTTTGCGTCGATTGCGCTCGGAATCGGAGTGACGAAATCGTAAACCACCGTGGCAACCAGCGCAAGGAGCGCCAGAGCACAGACGATATTCCAGGTCATCACGTTATTGCCGAATTTGATATTGTTCATCGTGATGCCTTCTTCTTATCGGGTTCGGCGAGGGGGTAGTTGCCGATGACGTGGGCAGTGATAGAGAACTGCACTACAGGGACTTCTTCAATCAATGCGTCGTTGCTGAAGACGAGCCGCACATCGCGGAGGCGACTGCTTGCGGAAAGGTTCTGGACGTAGGAACCAACTTGAAGACTGTTCTTAGCCGTCCCTTGAATTTGGAGTGGGCGTCCTCGTTGGAGGCTCATTCCGGTAATCCAGACTTCAGCGGGCAGAGCGTTGGAAGCAGTCGAGATGACATCGCTGAGGTGTTGTTTGGGTTCAAAACCATCCACAACAAAAGCGTGCTTTTCGTCAACGTTGGAGTACTTTTTGGTGAGGGCATCCATGCGGTTGGTGAGCCGCTTGGTTTCCGAGGAAGTCTTATCAATCTCCTTCTTGACCGCTTTGGCTTGATCATCTCGGGACATTGTAATCATCGCGATTCCAGCAATTGCCGCACAGACCAGAAGCATCGCCAATCGCCGTCGATCATTGACTTTCTTTTCTGCAAGCTTGTTGACCTGCTCAGGGAGCTTGATGTCGATTTCGGATAGAACGCTACGGAGATGGCTTGCCGACGTGCCGCGAACTGGGAGCGGTGCATCAGGAAGGCTTACGCTCAGGCCGCTGACAACAGGAAGCTCTGCCATGCCCGCCGTTTGGAAGGTTCTCGCGATCTCCGAGTGAATTTGTTGTGGATCAACGCTGTGATGGGCGACCCGGGAGTAGACCAGCTTGCCATTCTCAACGATATCCAGTGTGATGCCTTGAGCGTTTTCTTGGACTACGATGGCACTGGATTGACCTACTTCGCGCGCCATTTGAACTGATCCGAGCGCGACCGGAGTCACAGCAACGACTTTCAATCCAGCGGATTTGGCCGCGGCTAAGGCATCGCGGAGGATATGTGCCGGGGTTGCGTAAGCAACTGCGATTCGTCCTTCGGTTGTGGTCTCATCGGTGAACTCGAAGTCCATCGCGATATCGAGCCCCTGGAGAGGGAATAGCTCTTGAGTTCGGAGAGCAAGAATCTTCCTTGCTTCCTCCTTGGGGATATTGGGAAGCGCGACCTTCTTTTCGAAAACCTGGCGGCGACCCAGCCCGAGTACAACTGCGCCACTAACGTTTGCATCGCGCGCAACATCAAAGAGCGAAGATCCTTCGTGGGTTTTGCCAGCGGAATCGGTGATTCGCACTAGCTCCGGTGACCACTCGACGATGGGATGAGTGTAATCCGGCATTATTGAGCCTCCATCAACGTTGTGTCGGTGGTGGATTCATCAGCCCATCCCCATTGGTCAACAGTGACGCTCGCGGGGAGGCGGCGAATTTTCAAGACTTGGCTCCGGTTTTCTTCATTGAGGGTAATCACTGCTTCAATCGTGACGGTCGCGTTGTTGTACTTTCCTTGTATACGCGCAATAAATGCAGACGATCCCACGGTGAAATAGTCAGCAATATCTTGGAGTACCTGTGCGGTGACGCCAGGAATCTCCGCAAGTTCGCCTAAAGATACAAAAGACCCTTGGCGAGAAAGGATGGCTTCCGTGATGTCCGTGGTCATCTCGGGGATGGAATTCAGAACGGCTTCGCTCGCCGTATTCAGGTTGATTTTTCCTTTGACCGTCGGCTCAGCTGTGGTCGTAAGATTGCTCAGAATTGCCGAGAGGTCTTGCTGTTGAAGATTTTGTGTTGCAAAGACCTCGCCAATGCCTTCAAAAGTGCCTTGCGTGTTGCGACGCTGGATGATCGCTTGCGCAGTTTGCGCTTGCAGACCAGCTTGAATCAGCTGCCCCAAGCCTACAGTGTTCACATTGACCCGGGCGGTGCCATCTTCGCGCTGGTTGAGGGAGGCAGAGTCGGTGGTCAGGAGCTCGTAGAGGGCGGGTTGTTCGGCGACATCGCCTGGGACGAGAAGCTCTCCAGAGACATCTTCTTGAACTTGATAGAGGAGGGCGGGAGTGAACCCTTTCACCAAAAGTAGCTCGTCGACAGAATCGAAATTGCGGAGCTTGGCGTTGTAAGGCGTGGTGAGGGTGTTATAGAATTCATCCTTTGCGCCAAGGGCACGGGGTTGGAGCTGCTCTTCTCGCCAGTCGAGAAGAGCAGAAATCAACTCGTCTTGGATGTTCATCCGTTGGAGTTGCTCTTCACTCACTGAGTTCAAATTGACGAACGCTCCGGCATCTAGGATTTGAATTCGGAAAGAACCGTTTCCAACCAGGAAGTTCTCATCGCCGTTTTGTCCAAGTGCAACCCAGTCATCGGTAGTGGTTGTATACGGCGTGGTGAGGAGCTCGATATTGAGCCGCGCCTGCGCAATTCCGCTTTCCGCCATTGAAAAAGCAGCGCGTTGATCGTTGCGAGTCGCCTCGGTGCGGATGTGGCTCCCGATCCGCATCCCGAACGATGTGACTACGAGGATCATCACCAGAGTGAGTGCCAGCGACATGATGAATGCTGAACCGCGTTGCTTTCTCATGGTTGCTGACCGTCCGTGCCAATAGTCAGCGGGTTGGCGACAGTGATGTCACTCCCTGGGAGTCTGAAAACAAAAACAACTGGTCGGTCGTCGCCATCTAGAGTGAATCGCATACGGACGGCGGCCGGAATGCGGCGTTGGCCGGTGATGGAATCCCAGGTTGTAGTCCATTCGATGCCATCCCAGAACTCATATTGTGCGTCAATCACCCCTGGATAAAGGAGTTGCTCGGTTCCTCCCTGAGTAGGGTCGCCGTCGGCAGGATTTTGAATGCGGATAAAGAGCCCGTCACCTTGCGCTTCGCTCCCTACTGGATTGAGGGAAAGGCTGACCTCCGCCACGCCCCCTTGTGGCCCAAATTGGTCGTTGAGAGTTTCGAAATCTGTTTCCTCGCTTCGGAGGAATGCCCCGTCTACTGTTTTCCCGAGGGAAGTGAAGACTAGGGTGTTCTGATCGGAAGTCTGCAAACTTTCGGTGTTGTAAAGGAAATACGTCAGGCGATCAGTGTCGTCGTTGTTGAGGAACGCCGCAGTGACATAGCGCTCCAGAAGTGTTTTCACCCGGACTTTTGCTTGATATTCATCCAGACGTTCTGGGGTGGTTTTCACGTAATCCAAAGTAGAGGAGTAGACAATGGCAATCCCGAAAAGCACGAGTACGGACATTGCGAAGACGGTCATCAGCTCAATGAGGGTGTAGCCGCGTTGTTTCATGCCCCGCCCTCACCTTCTTGTGGTGGTTCGTAGATGACGGTCTCTGCGGTGGCAGAACCCTTTGAATTGCTTTGCACTTGCACACGCACACCAATCAGGCTTGCTGTGCCGGTATTGACGACTTCGGCGGTCCAGGTGTAGTCAGAGTACCGCTCGTCATCAAATGAGCCGCCAGCTTGGGTTGAATACTCTTCTGTGGCGATCAGTTCTTCTAACTTTTCATAAGCTAAGCGGGTGACGATCTCTTTTTCACCGACCGCACGCTCCGCGCGGATGAGACCGGTGATGGCGGACATCATCGCGGTGATCGCGACTCCGAGGACAAATACGGAGACGAGAACTTCAACAAGGGTGAATCCGGATTTAGCCGATGCGTTGTTCAATTTGCCCGGCCTCCCAGGATTCTTGTTCGAGGTCGTCGAGGGTGCCCGGAATCACGCGCGAAGATCCTTGCGCAGGATCAATAATCCAGATGTAGGATGCGCCGTCTTGCTCAAATTCAAGGGCTGACCGATCGGCGGTGCCATCGGGATAGAACCCGGCTTCCCAATCTTGCTGAGTAATGCGTTCATCAGCAACTTGAAAATCGACTAGGGAAGTGCCCTCAGGCATGGGGATGCTGGTCAGCATCGCGGGGCGGACATTGTCGGATGTGGAAGTGACTGGCCCTTCTTGTTCTTGTGTTGTTTGCCCGAACGGCACATTGGCAGGATCGACAGTTGCCTGGAGTTGGATTTGTCCATCATCGCTGATGTTGATCAGCATGTTGTTTTGCCCTTCGAGGGAAAGGCGACGCGCTTCTTGGGCGATGGTGTCGAGGGAGAGCCGAAAACCGAGGGCTTCCTGACTTCTTTGTACGGCCCGAAGCCAAGGGGTGGCGAGTGCGGCCATGAGTGTGATGACAAACACCACCACACTCACTTCCACAAACGTGAATCCACCCTTTCGGATTCGGCCTTTCATCATGTTTCTACCTAGTGATGGTTACTCGCCGGCAACAATGATGTCTTCGTTATCGCCTTCGCCGCCTTCTTGTCCATCTTTGCCGAAGCTGAGAAGGACATAAGATTCATCACCATAGGGGCCGGGCCACTCGTAGTAGTATTCGTTGCCCCAAGGATCCGCAGGGATCGGCTTGGTGGTATAGGGTCCGCGCCATCCATCGGCATCACCGGGTTGATCGCGGAGTGCGTAAACGCCTTCTTCTGATGATGGATAGCGACCGACATCAATGCGGAAGGTTTCGATCATTTTATTCATCGCTTCCAGGTCGCCCATTGCTTTGGCAACTTTGGCTTGCTCAGTTCGTCCGACGATTTTCGGAACGATCATAGCCGCCAGGATCGCGATGATCAAGATAACGACAAGGAGTTCGATAAGCGTAAACGCTCGTCGAAGAGTTGTGTGCTTCTTGTTTGGTAGTTTCATGATTACTTCACCAAGTCTTGCGCCGAGAAGATGGGAAGCAAGACAGAGAGGACGACGAAGGCGACAAATCCACCCATCACGAGAACGATGACCGGCTCTAAGGAGGAGGTCAATCGACGGAGGGATTGTTCGACTTCGAAATCGAGGCTTGTGGAGACGCGATTGAGCATCTTAGGGAGGTCGCCAGTTTCTTCACCAATAGCGACCATGTGGGTGAGAACAGGAGGGAATGCTCCCGTATCTTCCATAGATTGGGCGATACCGCGTCCTTCACGGACATCGTTTTGGACTTGGTCGCTGGTGGAGGAGAACACTTTGTTACCACTGGCGAGCCCAGCAAGTCGGAGCGCTTCCAGAATCGGTACGCCGCCATAAACCAGAGTGCCAAGAACACGCGCATAGCGACTGACCACAGCTTTCTTCACGATGGGGCCACCCATTGGGAGGTTCATGAGAAGGCGGTCTTTTGCAACGGCACCAGCTTCGGTTGCTGACCAGATTCGCACTCCAACAACGAGAGCCACGATACCAACGACGATGGCCACCCAGTTTCCGGTGATAAAGCTAGTCACACCCAGGAGGATCTTGGTGGGGGCGGGAAGGCTATCGCCGAGCCCATCAAAGACCACTTGAAGGCGGGGAACAACGAATGTCAAGAGGAAGACGACAACGAAAACGGCAGTGGCAGAGAGCACTGCCGGATAAACGAGTGCACTGACGACTTGTGAGCGGCGAGCCACCTCGTTTTCGAGGAGATCGGCGAGGCGTTCTGCCGATTCTGGAAACTGCCCGGATGCTTCACCTGCGGCGAGGGTTTGACAATACACATCGCTGAAAAGTTTTGGGTGCTTGGAGAGGGCATCTGAGATTGCCATCCCCCCGCGGACATCTTCCAGAACGTCCTCCGTCGCATGGACAAGGGGTAGTGCCTCGGTCTGTTCCGCCATGACGGCGAGCACCCGGTCAAGAGGAAGGCCAGCGGCGGAGAGGTCGCTCATCCGGCGAGTGTAGAGAGCCAGATCGTGTTTAGTCGACTTGTTCTTCTTCTTTTCGCCCGAGGAGGTTTTGCGTTGCTGAGAAACCGCTGCCGATTGCTCAATCTCAGTGACGTATCGCCCTTCAGCCAAAACCGCAGCGATTGCGGCTTTTTCATCATTCGCTTCCACCAGCCCGGTTTTGCGATTCCCGGCGGTATCAACGGCTGAGTAGCTGAACGTAGGCATAGAAGGTTAGATATCCTCTCTTTGACAAACGCGGAGCACTTCTTCGGCAGTGGAGATTCCTTCCAGAACGGCAAGGCGGCCCTCACCGAGGAGCGTCCGCATGTTCTGCACTTTCAATGCGTGATCTTTGATCTTGCTGGCGGCTTCGCGCTCAACCGTCATTCGGCGGACTTCTTCATCTACCGTCATGAGTTCGTAAACACCGCGACGACCGCGATATCCGGAGCCACCGCATTTTTCACAGCCGGCGCCGTGTCGGAATGGCGGGTTGTTGACATCGTAATGCGATTCGTTCAAGCCAAGCGCGATGAGCGCATCTGGTTCGGGCATATACGGCTCAACACAATCCGGGCAGTTGCGACGGATGAGTCGTTGAGCCAAGACGCCGACAATCGAGCTAGCGGCTAAGAACGGTTCTACGCCCATATCCAGCAATCGGGTGATGGCGCTGGGGGCATCATTTGTGTGCAACGTGCTAAAGACAAGGTGACCAGTGAGCGCCGCGTGGATCGCGATTTCCGCGGTTTCATGGTCGCGGATTTCACCGACCATGATGACGTCCGGGTCTTGACGGACGATTGAGCGGAGGCCGTTAGCGAATGTCAAACCGATGTTCGCACGAACTTGAATTTGTCCAATGCCAGGGACTTGATATTCCACCGGATCTTCGATGGTAAGGATGTTGCGCTCTGGAGAATAGATTTCCTGCAGAGCGGCATAAAGCGTAGTGGACTTACCCGAACCAGTCGGACCAGTGACCAAGATCATCCCGTAAGGGATAGAGATGACCTTGCGCATGATCTCCAGGGTGTCGGCGCGCATCCCAAGCTGTTCGAGCGTGAGGATGGACGTGCCTTTGTCCAGAATACGGAGAACCGCACGTTCGCCTTGGACGGTGGGAACGATAGAAACACGGACGTCAATCTGTCGGGAACCAAGGGTGAGTTTGATACGACCATCTTGGGGAAGGCGTCGCTCAGCGATGTTGAGTTCAGCGAGAATCTTGAGGCGACTGATGAATGCCGCGTGCATCCGGCGCGGCGGGGACATTGTGTCCTTGAGAATCCCGTCTACACGGAAACGAACTTTGAGTTCCTTTTCGTAAGGCTCAATGTGGATGTCAGATACGCCATCGCGGACAGCTTGGGCGAACATGACGTTCACCATTTGAACGACTGCCGCTTCGCCAGCTAGCTTGGTGAGGTCAGCAAGGTCATCAACATTGTCGCCATCAGGGATTGCATCTTCCTCGGTAGGAAGGTCGGACATCATCCCCTGCAGGAATCTTGCTTCAAGGCGATCACGAATCAGATTCGGATCGGCAATGGAAATCTCAACGGTCTTATTGATCAGGATGCCAAGGTCATCAGCGGCGGTGAGTTGCTCCGGAGAGCCGATAGCGACCTTGATCGAGCCGTTTTTTGCACCGAGGGGAAGGATCTGGTGCTTGATGGCGTATTCACGGGGAACAAGGCTAATGGCATCGTCGTCTGGCTTGGTTTCTTCCAGATCGACGAATGGAAAGCCGTACTTTTCTTGGCTAGAGTTATTGATATCAGACACCTATGGATGCTCCCTATTGACCGCTCGAACCGGCTCAGACGGCGAACTGAACGTTAGGTTCAGTTGAATGTATACAAAAATGGACTTTTGTCCGCTTGATCTACGGTCTAGTTTTTGTAAACGTCAGCCTGGAACAGAGAGCGGCCGGTTTCATCTCGTCCGAAAGATCGCCGCAAGTGGCAACCGTGTCCACCATTCCTCTCGAAGTAATGCTGGTGATAGTCTTCGGCGGGCCAGAAGGTTTCTAGCTCGGTGATTTCTGTGACGATGGGATTATTGAAAAACTGTTGTGCCCAAGACTTGCTTCCTTCCGCGATCATCTGTTCCTCGGTGGAGGAGTAGTAGATTGCTGATCGATATTGGGTGCCGACATCAGGGCCTTGGCGATTGAGAGTGGTGGGGTCGTGGATTTCCCAGAAGATGTGCAATAGTTCGCTGTACGAAACTTTGCTTGGGTCGTACTCAACCTCCACGACTTCTGCGTGACCCGTGAGTCCCGAGCAGACTTCCTTGTAGGTCACATTTTTGACATGACCACCCATGTAACCGCTGGTTGCGTCAATCACTCCGGGGACTTTGCGGAAAAGGTCTTCAACCCCCCAGAAACAGCCGCCGGCAAGGTAAGCCTTCTTTGTTGCACTCATAAAATCACTTTATGCGGTTTCGGATAGGAAAATTCCACGGGCCTAGTGAGATTTCTCGCGAAATTGGGCAGTGCTTCGTCAGAATAGAGTGATGTTTACTGCCATTGCCGCTTCCATTGTCCTGGCTACACAAAGCACGAATTGGGAGGATCCGGTTGTCCTTGGCAATGGCGGGGAACCAACTCTTGCCCTTACCGAAACGGGCAAAGTTCTGGTGACAAGCCACTTGCCAACGCAGGTCTTTGCATCCTCGAACAAAGGGGTGAGCTTTAGCTTGCTGAATACTTTCCCTGAATCGCTTGGCGATACTATTGTTGTTCCGCTCAAGAAAGAAGACATGCTGGTGGTTTTCATGCCTCCTCAGGTCAATGGTTTGATGACACGCTTATCAGAAGATGGTGGGAAATCGTGGACTAAAGGGATTGGCATCATGGGTCGGCCGCTGGATCGGGAGTGGTGCGTTATGCTCCCTGATGGCACTCTCCGAATGACTTATAGCGACGGCTATATCGGAGGCCCGAAATCGAAAGGCGTCTTTCTTTCCGAGTCGCGCGACAAAGGATTAACTTGGAAGGAGATCAGCAAGGTTGATCGCGAACCGGAAGGAAGCTATGCGGTTGATCCGGGAATCGTTGTGACAGAAGATGGCGGCATCCATGTGATGTGGGCGGCAACAGAAGATTACGACACGGTTTCTGCTTACAAAGTGGCTTCCAGCCACGACGGAGGAAAGACATTTGATGCCCCGATCACGCTCAGTGCCGTCGTGAAAACCGAAGGGGATACGCAGGAGCGATGGATGCTCGGCGGGCTTGCAAATCACGGGAAATCAACGGTCACTGCTTACTATCTGCGATACAAAGACTACGCAGAAGGGAAAGTGTTGGAATGCCGATATCGCACAAGCACAGACTCAGGCAAGACATATGGCGAAGAGAAAACTCTGATGCCAGAAAAGGAACGTGCAGCGGCGATGTCGGCTTATAAGAACATCGGTTCAAAGGGCGCAGCGGTGAACCACTTTGTCCAGTGCCTGACTTGGGCAGATTACGATGATTACGGTCGATTGCACTTCATCTGGTTTGATAATCGGATTGGGCAGGTCGATAATCCGGCACTGAATGTTTGGGGTCTCCGGCACATGATGGTTGGCGATAAATCGAGCGTGCTTGTCAATACGCCGTTCCGATGTGTTCGCCCGCCACTTGACTTCATCGCTTGTCTGGCGACGAAGGACTATATCTATGCCACTTGGTCAGAAACTCCGGGGAGCACGAACGCATGGAATTTCACTGGAAAACTGATGGTTGCTCGAAAGGCCCTGATGCCCCCGAAATAATGGAGCGGGTTCGGTAATATCAGCCGGAATCTGGGAAGGCGGACGGAACAGTTGAAAGCACATTTATTCCTCACCGACGGCACGCACTTAGAAGGACAGCTTTTAGGAGCGGAAGGTGAGCGATTTGGCGAGATCGTTTTCAACACCGGAATGACTGGGTATCAGGAAGTTCTCACCGATCCCAGCTATGCCGGTCAAATGGTGATCTTCACCTATCCGATGATCGGGAATTACGGCATCAACGACGACGACTTTGAGTCAGACCGGATTCAGCCAGAGAGCATCATCGTTCGGGAAGCGTGTCACGAGCCGAGCAACTGGCGTTCCAGTCAATCCATCCACGAGTTGCTTGTTTCGCGTCAGATCACGGCTATTGAAGGGTTAGACACACGCGCCCTCACCAAGCGAATTCGGAGCGAAGGGGTGACGATGGGTGTGATTACCACCAATCCTGAAGGGGCTGTGGATCGCCTTAGATCACATACCGACTATGGAGTTCAGGATTATGTTGGTCGCGTTTCAACTCCCGAGCGATACTCTTGGGGATATGAAGGGAGGCGCGGATTTGACGAATCGGAAGGGAGGTACAAAGCACGGATTGCGGTGATTGACTGTGGCTTGAAATACAATATCCTCCGTCGATTTGCCGCTCTCGGTGTGGAGAGCTTTGTGTTCCCATCTACTGTCGAAGCCAGAGAAATCTTGGATTTCAATCCGGATGGAATTCTGCTTTCGCCTGGCCCTGGCGACCCGGAGCGACTTGATCACGTAGTAAACACAGTCAAGACACTTCTCGGTCAAAAGCCGATTTTTGGGATTTGCCTCGGGAATCAGATTCTCTGCCGAGCCGTTGGTGGCTCTACTTACAAGATGAAGTTCGGGCACCGGGGCAGCAATCACCCGGTCAAGGATTTGCTCGATGACTCTGTGACGATTACATCGCAGAACCACGGCTATGCGGTAGATCCCGAGTCGCTCGTCGGCACTGAAGCAGAAGTCACTCAGATCAATCTGAACGATGGCACAGTTGAAGGTATCCAGGTGAAGGGCGCGAACGCACGGAGTATTCAATACCACCCAGAGGCAGCGCCTGGCCCATGGGATTCGCGCAAATATTTTGTCCAGTTTGTTGAAGAGATGACAGGGGAATTGGCAGGTTCAAAATGAAGATTCTGATTATTGGGGGAACGCAGTTTGTTGGCCGCGCTTTGGTTGTGGAACTGCTCAGTCGCGGGCATGAGGTGACACTATTTCACCGCGGCAAGACCGGTTCTGATCTTTTTCCGGAAGTCGAATCTATCCTTGGGGATCGCGACTCCGATCTCGATCGGCTCGCTGGTCGTAAGTGGGATGCAGTAGTTGATACTTGCGGCTACTACCCTCGGCAGGTGGATGCCTCCTGCAAGGCGTTGCTCGATTCGGTTGATCGCTATCTGTTTATCTCAACCATTTCGGTTTATGCTGACCGCGATAACAACACTCTTTCTGAAGACACAGGCACTCTCCATCCCGCGATGCAAGATGCGGATGATCTGAGCAATGAAACCTATGGTCCGCTCAAAGTGCGATGCGAAGAGGTTGTGCGCGAGTATTTTGGAGACCGGGCAACGATTGTTCGCCCTGGTTTGATTATTGGTCCGCATGACCACACGCACCGATTTGTCTATTGGACGGTTCGCGCAGAAGAAGGAGGCGATATTCTGATTCCGGATACGGAGGAGCCGATCACTGGTATTGACGTCCGAGATTTGGCCGCATTTCAAGCGCACTTGCTGGAGCAAGGAACTCCAGGAACATTCAATGGTGACAACCCTGGATTCAATTGGCGCGATCTGAAAGAAGTTTTGGCAAACGCATTGGGAGATCGCGGGAAACTCATTGCGGTACCTGCTGAATTCTTGGTGGAAAATGAAATTCGAGTCTGGACAGGACTCCCGTGCTGGACGAATGGAACTGTTGGTCAAGTGCCTGTCATCAAAAGTGTTGCCGCAGGATTGACTCACCGTAGTTTGGCGGAATCTTTCCGCGACACGCAGACTTGGGCCGCAGATTGCGGGCTGAAACGACCGTTGAAAGCCGGTCTGACTTCAGAGCGCGAACAAGAATTGCTCGACAAATTCCAGAATTCCTGACCTGATTGGCCTCATCAGGCGTCAAACTGTTTGGTCATGAAGAGTTGTCGCGCGTTGATGTTTGTCCCTGTTTTGGCATTGGGTGCCATTGCTCAAGCGGCGGACTACAGCATCAAGTTGAACCCAGATCAAAACAATTTGACTGTTCGAGTGAAGGTTTCTCAAAAGTCGAACTTTTTCCGGATGCCAGCTTGGGTTCCTGGCGATTACGAGCTTTTCAATTACGGGCGACAGGTCAAGAGCTTTCAGTTTTATCAGGGCGGGAATCCTGTGCCTGCCCTGGCTAAAGATGTAAACACTTGGGAAGTGCGAGCGGGGGCGGATGAGGTCGTCATGACGATCCAGCC
>JAGQUX010000023.1 GCA_020438215.1 Armatimonadota bacterium
TGCTTGTCGCCATGCTTGCTACACTTTGCGCAACAGTGGCGATGATGAATGCCCCCGTTCAGTCAAAAAACCCTATGGTCGACTTTGATATCGCCGGAAAAGGCAAGTTCACCATGGAACTCTTGATGGAAGATGCCCCCCGCACCGCCGGGAACATCAAACGCCTCGTAGATATGAAGTTCTACGATGGTGTCATCATCCACCGCTATGTCAAAGGATTCGTCGTCCAAGCCGGCGACCCGCAAAGTAAATCCATGATGCCAAGCGAAGTCATTGCCCGCCCCGGCGAATACGGCGGCACCGAGGGTCTCGGCGATGATGTCATGGGCCCAGCCATCAAATTCGAACCTAACAAGCTTTCTCACGTCCAAGGAACCGTCGGGATCGCCCTAGAAAGTCCGGCTGACGATAGCGGCGCCAGCCAGTGGTTCATCAACCTCGCTGATAACAAGCGGCTTGATGGAAAATACGTGGTCTTTGCCCGCATCACGAGTGGTATGGATGTAGTCATGACTTTGCGCCGAGGCGATCTCATCAAAAGCGCGAAATCTTACGTCATCGACACGCAATAAACACGCGATCTCAGACGTATAATCGAACTACGATGACGCCGGATCAAATTCACGAAAACGTAGTTCGTCAATATCGCGAGCACATCAATCCTTATTTGGCTAAGCTTATGCACTTTGCAGGTTTTGGTGTTGAAGTCCACGGCGAAGGATGCACGATCCGCGACCACGAAGGCCGCGAGTTCTTAGATTTCCTCGGTGGATATGGCGTTTTCTCTCTCGGGCATCGCCACCCCGAGATCGTCGCCGCATTGAAAGATCAACTCGATCATCTCCCCCTCAGCGGCAAGACGTTTTTCAGCGGTAAGCAAGCTGCATTAGCAGAAAAGCTGGCACAACTCGCTCCCGATCCGCTGCAATACACTTTCTTCTCAAACTCTGGCGCCGAGGCGGTAGAAGCCGCGCTCAAGTTCGCGAAAGCGACAACCAAACGGAGCAAAATCGTCTCCACGATTGGCGGTTACCACGGCAAAACCATCGGCGCACTCTCAACTACCGGTCGAGAGAAATACCGCAAGCCGTTCGAGCCCCTCATGCCCGGCGTTGAGTTCGTCCCCTATGGCGATCTCGATGCCGCAAAAGCCGTCATCGACAGTCAAGCCGCCGCCGTTATCATCGAAACCGTACAGGGCGAGGGCGGAATCCACATCCCTCCCGCTGGCTATCTAAAAGGGTTAGAGGAAGCCGCTCATGCTAACGGCGCACTCCTCATCGTTGATGAAGTCCAAACCGGCGTCGGGCGAACTGGCAAGATGTTCGGCTCAGAGCATGATGACCTCCACCCTGACATCATGACCCTCGCCAAAGCCCTCGGCGGAGGAGCAATGCCGATTGGGGCAACGATGTTCAGTCAGCAAATCGCCGATGCCGTCTTCAGCGAGAATCCTCTTGCTCACACCTCCACGTTTGGAGGAAACCCGCTCGCATGCACCGCTGGCCTCAAAACGCTAGAGATCATTGAGCGCGATAACCTCGCCCAACGCTCCCACGACCTCGGCGAGCGACTAATGACCAAACTCCGCGAGAACGTCAAAGACCTTGATCTCGTTGCGGACATTCGTGGTCAGGGCCTCATGATCGGCGTGGAATTCTCAATGGATGAAGTCGGCGAACTGGTCACCGCTCAGGTCGTCAAGCGAGGTGTTGTTGTTGCTTACACCCTCAACAATCCGCGCGTCATCCGCCTCGAACCACCACTCATCGTCACCGAAGCACAAATCGATCAAGCCGTCGAAGCCCTCACCGGTGCCATTCTGGAAACTCAGGAGCTTCTCGCGGCATTCGCCTAAAGGAATCACAAAATGGATTTGAAACCAGGAACTTTCGGTTGGTACGAACACCACTCCGACGACGCCAAAAGCGTCCGCGATTTTTACAGCAAGATCTTCCCTTACAAAATGGAAGCCACCGACATGGAAGACCATGAGGATTACACCGCAATGGTCGGTGACCAAGCCATCTTCGGCATGATCCAATCCTATCCGGGGATGGAGGGCTCCTCCGGCTGGATGCCGTACATCGTGGTCGAAAATTGCGAGAAATCCATGAACGACGCCATCGAAGCAGGTGCCGATCTCATCGTCCCCCGCGAAGAAGCCGAAGGCTACGGATCATTCTGCGTTGTCCGAGATCCCTGGGGAGCCTTACTCGCCATTTTTGAACCTGGCGAGGAGTAATTTCGACCAAGGACTCAGGTTCAAGCCAAGGTAAAATCACGTCTGCCGCTATGAACGAAAAGCAGGGAAATCATACGCCTGAAGAAGATCAAGTTTCCGCAACCGTCGAGACTGCTGAGCCCACCGATGCGCCAGCCGAAGAAGTGCTCGATCAGCGCGATCAACTCATCGAAATCCTGACCAACGAGCGCGATGGACTGAAGGATCAGATGATCCGGGCAATGGCGGAAGCGCAAAACATCCAACGCCGGATGCGCACACAAATCGAGGAAACCCGCAAGTTCGGCCCCGAAGGACTCCTGCGCGAACTCATTCCCGTCCTCGATAACCTTTCCCGCTCATTGGATGCCGCCGAAAAAGGTGCAAACCTCGATGCCCTCCTAGAAGGTGTTCGTGCGGTGGAAAAGCAGATGCTCAAAGCATTCGAGAACGCTGGAGCCAAACGCATCGAAGCCGAAGGCCAACCGTTCGACCCTCATCTCCACGAGGCCGTCGTCACTCACCCCACCGATGAAGTGCCGGAGGAAACCGTCCTCAATGAACTGGAAAGCGGCTTTGTTTTCCATGATCGCGTTCTGCGCCCCGCCAAAGTGCGAGTGAGCCAAAAACCGTGAGTCTCTTCGGAACCGATGGAGTGCGCGGCGTCGCCAACCGCGATGTCACTGCCGAGCTCGCCTACCAAATTGGTCAAGCCGCTGGTCGCTACTTGCAAAGCAAAAATGACCTCCCGCATCGTGTCGTCATGGGGCGAGACACTCGAATTTCCGGAGCAATGCTGGGCGCAGCGGTAGCCGCTGGTCTTTGCAGCGAAGGCATCGAAACCGTCGCTTGCGGTGTCCTCCCCACTGGAGGCATCTCCCGCATCGCCAAAACCGGTGATTACGGCCTCGGCGTTGTTATTTCCGCGAGCCACAATCCCGCCGCCGATAACGGCATCAAGCTGATGTCCCACCAAGGCACCAAACTCCCCGAGGAAGTCGAAGCTACTATCGAATCTCTCATGGGGCCAGCGACAGAAGATCGCCCGCTAGGTGGCGATGTGGGCCGCCTCATCACCAGCCGCGATGAAGTCGAAGGCTACATGGATTGGCTCGTCAGCCTCGTCCCAGAACGACTGGAAGGCATGAAAATCGCGATTGATGCCGCTCATGGTGCCGCCTACGAACTCGGAATCGAAGTCTTCAAACGCCTAGGTGCCGAAGTCATTTCCACCGGCACCGAACCGGATGGCATGAACATCAACGCCGAAGGTGGAGCCACTAAACCCCAAACGATTCAAGACCTCACCCAGTCCACGAACGCCGATCTTGGCGTCTCCTACGATGGTGATGCGGATCGCGCCGTCTTCTCCGATTCCCAAGGTCGCCTCATCAATGGCGACCGGACAATGGCGATCTGGTGCGCCCACTGGCAGTCTCAAGGTCAATTCAATCCTGCCGTGGTTGTCG
The DNA here is from genome assembly GCA_020438215.1 of Armatimonadota bacterium. Classification (GTDB taxonomy): domain Bacteria; phylum Armatimonadota; class Fimbriimonadia; order Fimbriimonadales; family Fimbriimonadaceae; genus UphvI-Ar2. Next base: position 3,694 of record JAGQUX010000023.1, read on the forward strand.
GAACGGTCATGTCAAATGGCGGCTTCGAAACCTACCTCAAATCGCAAGGAATTCAGCTTGAGCGAGCCAAGGTCGGTGACAAATACGTCGCCGCCAAGATGCGCGAGCTCAACGGTCTCGTCGGAGGGGAACAGAGTGGTCACCTCATCTTCTCTCAATACGCCCCCACCGGTGATGGACTCCTCACCGCCTTGCAGATGGCCCGCGTCCTCAAGCGAGAAAACCGCACTGCCGCCGATGCTTTCGGAGACTTTGAAAACTGGCCACAAATGCTGATCAATGTCCAAATTCATCGCCGCGAAGGCTGGGATGATAATCAGCAGGTTCAAGATGTCCTGAAATGGGCCGAGGAACGTCTTGGTGATCACGGTCGCATCAACGTCCGCCCGAGCGGAACCCAACCGATGATCCGCGTCATGGTGGAAGCCGATTCTGGTGACCTCCGCGATGAAGTCGTCAATAAAGTCGCCGACACAATGACCGATGCCCTCGGCGGCTCTATTTACAGCCGAGTAGACTTGACTCATGCTTTGGGCGATTGACGTCGGGAACACTCAGACCGTTGTTGGTATCCACGACGGTTCCAAATGGCTAGGCGACTGGCGCATCCAAACTGACCGCGCCCGCACCGAAGATGAGTGGCGATCGCTCCTCTGGCCTCTCTGCCAGAAGGAAGACATCCCCTGGCGCGCCGATGGATTCATGATCTCCAGCGTTGTGCCTCCGGTCGATGAAGTCATCTCCCGCTGGGCTAAACAAGATTTCGATCTCACCGCCCAATTCCTCCGCAACGGTCAACAGGTCGGGATGAAAGTGGATTACGATCCGCCCCAAGCAGTCGGTGCCGACCGAATCGCCAATGCCCTCGGTGCTCTTGAGATCGTCAAACCGCCGGTGATCGTTGTTGATTTCGGCACCGCCACCACCCTCGATGTTGTCGATAAAAGCGGCACCTACGTCGGCGGCGTCATCCTCCCCGGAGTCATGGTTTCGCTGGAAGGTCTCGTCGGGAGAACGGCGAAACTCCCTGCTATCCGCCTCGAAGGAACCGAGCGAGCTCTCGGCAAAAACACAATTGAATCACTTCAAAGCGGGGTAGTTCGCGGTTATTCCGGCGCGATTGACACCCTCGTCCGCCAAGTCTCCGATGAACTCGATGGGGAAGTCAGCGTCCTCTCAACTGGCGGACTCGGGAAGCTCTTCGTGAACCACTGCGAAACCATTCAAGAGCACAAAGGGATGCTCACCCTCGATGGCCTCCTGATCGCATTCAGCCGGATCACCAGCTAAAAAAGCCTACTTCCGAAAAGCCAGGTTGCGGATCGCCTCTTCGAAGTTGCCCGGCTCCCGCACAACCCGCTGACCAAAATAAACCAGCCCCATATTGAACCGGAGCATACTGACGCGTGCAATCCGAGCGTATTTACCGATCTTGCCCGCCAGAACCCAGTCCGCCGCCTTCGTGATGTTGTCTTCCGGCACAATGTACGGCGCAATCATCCGCGTCCATCGATCTACGGGAAGGTAGTAAATCCGATCTGCCGGATGAACATTCCGTTCCAGACCGAACAGATAAACAATATCGCGCAGGAAAGTCGAAGTCGATTTCGGCCCAATCCCCCGAATATCCACAATCCGCTCAAACTGCGGTTCCAATCGTCCACTTTGAGCGACCCCATTCACAATCCAAGTGGCCAGGGAAGCCGTCGGGTCAAGATCATAGATCTCTTGGCATAACTCCAGCATCCCTTGAAGAGTCCCGCGATTCTGAACCTCGTTCGATTTCTTCTTTCGCTCCTGAGTCACTTCCTCAAAAGCTGTCCAGATCGCTTCACCATCTTCCTGCGCCAAAACCGACTCAAACGATCCACCCTGCAGCGACAACTCCAGAGCCTTCTGTGAATCTGCGGAAAGGTCGTCGCGGTCTTTCCCCCGCCGAGCAAATGCGTAGTGCCCAAAGAACACTCTCAGGGCCAAATAGGGGTCTTCCATCGCCTCACGAACCTCATCTTCGTTCGCCTCGCGATTGTCAATGATCTTGCCCAAGCGGGAAACAAGGAATTCATCGACGTAGGAATCAGCGTACTCGCCCGTGATGTGGCGATAAACGCGTACTATTTCGGGCGGTAATTCAATCCGTTCCCGTTGCTCATATTCCGGTTGGTTCGGCATTAAATGTTCTCTCAAAGCGGGCGATCAGAGCCCGCAGAGTTAGAACGGAGCGTTATTGGACATGTTGGTGACAACCGGCAAAGTCGGTGTTTGGATAGAACCGCCTCCACCAGATTGGGTGTCACCGCCTCGACGAATCGCATTAAAGACCTGCCACGCAAATTCGGTGACCGGGATTTCGTTGAGGTGGAACATTTCCAAAGTTTGTGTCATTGCCGCAACATAAAGACCAACTTTCTGTCCGTCTCGTGATGTGGTGTAGACATTGGCTCCGGCAATTGTTGCATGCGATTCGGCGACAGAACCCACCACCGAACGCTCACTTCCAAACGCACTGCCAGAAACGACTGTGCGGTGCGTTTGATTGAAAACAAACAGCTTCGCGCCCTTATCAACAAACATTTGTTGCAGGTCGCGCTTCTTCAACATCGTCGAAGTATCTTTCGCGAATTCCGTATTGACGCCGGCATAGAAATCAACACCGTCAACATTGGTCGCCGCCCCTGAGAAGAACACGAACACCGTGCTATCTCCGCCGACTTTTTCCGCAATGGCTTGCGCCGCTTCCTTCATCTGCGCGGAAGTCGCGTTTTTCAAAACTACGATGTTCCCTTCAGCGTAGCCTGCGTGTTGCATCAGAGCCGCTTTCAAAAGATCAACGTCGGTTGCGCTGGTTTCAACCTTCAAATCATCCATCTTGGAATCAGAATTCCCGATGAGAAGGGCGAATTTGGTGTTCAGCACCGGAACTGGTGTGCTGAGAATCACATCGCGATAAGCTTCTTCGTTGCCCGCCTTCACCTTGATTAAGGAGCCGGCACCGTTCGGCGAACCAGCAACGGATGCGCCCGTACCTGTATTGCTCTGCTGACCAGGCGCGGTTGCATTGACAACTTCATTGGCTTGGAGGAAGCTGGTATCCACCTTCCAATCCATGCCCTTTTCAGGCTCGTAATCTGCCATTCGCGCTTGAGTACCCAACGCAGAATAGATGTTCGTCAAAATCTTGAATGCTTCGGCAGACCGCTGACCTTTGGTGATCAACGCTTCCAATTCACCTGCAGCTGTCCCGAACAGACGATTCTTCTCGTCCTTATCTTCCATCATTGTGCCGAGGCGGTAAGCAGAGTAGGCGGCACCGAAATTGGGAGAATAAAGTGCGCCGGCGCGCCATACGCGCGGTTCCGTGATTGGCCCAGGAAGGCGAGTCGATTGGTTGGAATCATCCCCACGATCTGCAACCGCTGCAAGGAACGCATCCCGAGCTTCCGCCCAGTTACCTTCACTCGCTGCTTTCAGAGCGCGGTCGTATTCCGTCTGCCAGGCTTGGGCTTGGCTCATCGCCGCCAAGACCAGCAAACCGCATGCAATCACAACTTTTCCCAATTTCATAGTGTGCTTACTCACTCAAATATCAATTCCAATCAGTTTTTGGGTTTGTATGTCAATCCCAGAGCGACATCAAATGGGCCGCCACCATTCGCCTTTGCAAAGCTCAAATCCACCGTGTAGTCCGCGTTGTTCGGGCGATATCCCAAACCAAACGTCCAAGAGTTTCGGTCGGAGTATCCATCGCCGCCACCAGGAACAAAAGCGTATCCAAATCGCACCGGATACCGAACGCCATCGCGGAAAACGTTGTATTCCAATCCAAAGCTTCCGGCAAGAACATCTTTGCGGCTGATCACTTTATTGCGCTGACCGCCAAAGTAGTAATCGGCTTGAACGCTCCAGATCATGTAGTCCTGGTCGCCAAAGTAGCCGTCGCGTCGTGCAGCGACACCAGCAGAAAGCTTCCCAGGAATGCGATCGTAAATCGCCGAAGAAGAACCGTTCCCACTGATATCAATCGGAGTGCGAACGCTTGCGCCCCAAACCATATCTTGGTTTACGTCTCCCTGAATTCCCGCGACAAGACCAACACCGAGCCCGTTGCCCGAGTTATCGCTAGAAACCGTACCCACCTGGGTGTTGCCGTTGAACAACTGATAATCTTGTGTGGAACGAACGTATTGGTTGGCAATCACAAGGCCGTAACCAATGTTCTGGGTGCCTTTGCGCTCGCCGTAAGAAATCGCGAAGTAATCGGTCTGAGCGGTGGTTTCTTCTACCAAGTTGCGCGCGCTCAACCCGCCGTCGTTCAAGTTATTACCGACTGTCTGATTCTTGATGTACCCGCCCACGGTGTAGCTGACTCCCAGAGTGCCTTTCTTAAACGGCATCGTGTAACCAACGTGAGTCAAACCATATTTGCCACCGCGATTCGCTGTGACATTGGTGCGGTTATTCAAATCGCCAGATGCAACGGTTCGGCTCTCCGGCATGGTGCGAAGGTTGACGCCAAGTGACTTATCGCCCACATAAGCAAGGCCAGCAGGGTTATCCAAAGCAGAATTGGTGCTCGCATCAGTGACTCGAGTCGAACCACCAACACCCATTGCTCGACCGCCACTATCAAAAGCGTTCAAAAGGTCAGCGATCTGCGCATTCGCTACAACCGACATTGCGAGCGCGGATACCGCAACTGCAACTTTCAGCGTCCCTGCATTTTTTGAATTCATATCAATATGTTTCCTGGGCGAAATTGAATCCTGTCAGTATTACCTATTTTCCGTTCCTCTGCGCACGACTACGGGAACTTTGACGACGCTCAGCTTGAGCCTTGATCGCTCGGAAACGTGATCGTTCACCAACTCGCTCTACGGTATCGGAATTCACCGGCTGAGGCGGCTCGACCGGAGTCGTGTTCACAGCGCGACCAGATTGAACCGTCACTTCTTGCCGAAGCGCTTGGTTGCCCGCACGATCTCGAACATCCACCACAATCTTGAAAGCACTCGGCAAATCAGATGTGTCGCGGATGCGTCCAACCCAATTCAAAGTGTTACCGTTGCTATTTGTACCAATACGAGCAACGCGAGCAAGCAAATTGCCTTGAAGATCGGTGATTGTCACTTCCACGCCGCGAGGGTCAACCGCATTAGCAAATTGATCTTGCACATCAATAACTACCGGAATCCGTTGTCCAGGTCGAAGATCCAGGTCACCCGTCGGGGAAAGCACGGTCGAACTCGGCGCTAATCGGTCAATCGTCACGTTGAACGACTTATTAGCCCGGTTTCCCGCTTTATCTTCAATCGAAATATCGATGTTGCGTTGTCCGTCCGAAGAAATCGCAGAAGTATCCCATTGAACAATTGCGGTAGAGGTATTGCCAGTGTTGTTCGGGATGTCGTTGCCTGCAACTTTCACACGCCACTCCTCAATGTTATCTTCATCAAAAAGCGCGCTGATCAAAACCATATCGCGGACAAAAACGCCGTTGATCGGGTTGAAATTGATAAATTCTGGGTTCACAACGTCAACCGTCACATTCAGCGGAGTGGGAACGTTGTAGCTATTGCCTGGTTCAGTTGCCGTAATCGCCAGCGTGTATGGGCCGTTCGGTTGAGTGTCAGCAAAGTTCAGGTTCAGCGTTCCGCTTGCTTTACCCGCCGTATCTGGCGTGACATCAATGAAAACCGTCACCGAGATCGTTGGGTTGGCAACCTGCGTCGCCTTTGCAGTCACCCTGACCTTTTGAACAGCATTGGTGATATTGAACCGAATCTGGTTCGAACGACCAAGGAAATCACCATCGGCTGGTTCCGTAATTGTAATCGTCCCTGCAAAAGAAACCGCAGAGAGCAAAAGCCCGGCTAGAAAAGCAAAAGTTCTCATAGCAATACCGCTCCCCACTATACCTTTTCTCAGGTTCCTTTGAGTACGAATTCGAGGAAGTTTGCGACACCTCCATTATCATTACTAGGGATGACATGGTCGGCAATCGCTTTCACATCCGCATGACCGTTCTCCACCGCCGCCGAGATCCCCGCCCACTCCAGCATCTCCTTATCGTTCAGCCAGTCACCAATCGCGGCAACATCGGCCCGGTCAATGCCCAAATGCTCCGAGAGTTTCTGCAAACCAGCCCCTTTATTGATCCCAGGCGGAAGAAACTCCAAATACTCCGGCTCCGATACCACCACCGAAATCCCATAAACCGCCAGCAGTTCTGAAATCTTAGGACGCAACTGAACTAACTGATCAGGCTCCCCAACATACAGGAGCTTGGTTGCCTCCCGCCCCATCATCTCCCGTGGGTGGCAAATCTGCGCTTCGCATCCCGTCCGGCTCACATACATCTCCGCGAACAATCCGCCACTGGAAAACGCAATCTCACTTTTGAAATAGCCGTTCAGGTGCAGATCGTGCTCCAAAGCAAACTCAACAATGATCTGCTTCGCCCCCATCGGTAAATGAAAGTGATGCACCTCCTCACCCTGCAACCCCACGACGTATCCCCCATTTGAGCTAATAATCGGCCCGGTCAGCCCGATCTCCTTCGCCGTCGGATAAATCGTCTGAATTCCGCGCCCGCTCGCTAAACAAAAGTGGATACCCGCATCCACCACCTTCTGAATTGCGGGAATGTTCGCAGGATGCGGCACCCTGGAACTTGTCATCAGCGTGCCATCCATGTCGCAGGCAATCAGGCGAATCATCGCGAACCAATATGTATCAACTTTTGCGGTTCCAATCGCCAAAATGCCCGTGAAGTTACTAGGGTTTTCTTCCGAAACTTCTTTCAGGGGAACCTACCCATGAGCGAAGAAATCCTTGAAATTCAGTCTGAAGAAGTACAAGAGGATCGACAAACCGTTGTCTTTCGATTGGCTGATGAATCCTACGGGATCGATATCTTTCGGGTGAACGAAATCATCCGACTGCGCGAAATCACTCCCGTACCACGCACCGACCAACACATTCGAGGCTTAGTCAATCTGCGTGGGAAGACCATTCCGGTTGTCGATCTCCACGTCCGCTTTGGAAGCATCGAAGCAAGTGAAACCGAAAACAGCCGCATCATCGTTGTTGAAAGCGATAACGGCAACGTCGGCGTCATTGTCGATGCCGTCACCGAAGTCATGACCCTCCACGGGGATCAAATCGAAGAGACTCCGGCGCTCGCAACCGATGAATCCAATGAGTTTGTCAAAGGCGTGGCCAAACACGGCGAACAACTCATCACCCTTCTTGACTTAGACAAAGCGCTTGCCGCTTAAGCACGACCAACCACCAGATTTCTAAAAAGTAAACGAGTACAAAATGAGTTCAGAACTGGACATGAGTCAATATATCGACCTGTTCCTCCAAGAGGCGGAGGAACAGCTCGAGATTCTGGAAACAGAAACCCTGGCCCTGGAAAACGATCCCAGCCAGGATCGAATGCAGATCATTTTCCGCGCCGCTCACACTCTCAAAGGGAGTAGTCGCGCCATGGGATTCAGCCGCTTTGCTGAGCTGACCCACGAAATGGAAAATGTACTCGATCAGCTTCGCAACGATGCCTTAGAAATCTCTACCGAAATCACCGACCGGCTCCTTGCCTGCGTCGATACCCTCTCCCAAATGGTTGAGCAAATCGGCCAAGGCAACGGCGACAACGTCGAATGCGGAGTCCTCGTCAAGCAACTCCAAGATGTTCTTGCTGGCGCGGGAATCAAAGTCGAAGCCGAAGTCGGCGCATCTGCTCCGGTTGAAACTGCCTCACCCGAACCACAAGAAGCTCCAAAAGCAGAAGCGAAAACCGAAGAAGGCTTCCCAAGCAAACTCCCAGAAGAACTCCACGAAGCTCTCACCGCTGCCGCCGAAGAAGGCAACGTCTATCACGCCAAATTCCGCCTTGAAGCGGAATGCGTCATGAAGTTCGTTCGAGCATTCATGGCCATCAGCGTCATCCAAGAATCCGGTGAGCTTCTGGCTTGTGTCCCCAGCCAAGAAGAACTGGAAGAAGAGCAATTCGAAACCGAATTTGAACTCGTTTTCCAATCCGATAACGATTTTGAAGAACTCAAAACCAAGCTGAGTCAAATCAGCGAAGTCGAGAGCGCCTGGGTAACCCCGTGGGCTACTCCGAGCGGAGAATCTGCCCCAGCAGAAGCCGTTGTCGAAGCACCAGAAGCCGAGGAAGCAAAGCCCGAACCGGTAGCTAAGGCTGCTCCCGCACCTGCTCCAGCAGCCGCGGCGAATAATGCCAACGCCGCTCGCAAAGCCGATACCGGACAAACCGTCCGCGTCGATGTCGCTCGCCTCGATAACCTGATGAACCTCGTCGGGGAACTCGTCATTGACCGAACCCGCATCGCGCAAATCGGCAACGAACTCGCTACCAATTTCACCGAATCCAGCGTCGAAAATCTGACCGAAATCGTCGGTCACATTGCCCGCATCACCAGCGACCTTCAAGATCAAATCATGAAGGCGCGGATGCTGCCTATCGAAACCGTTTTCAACCGATTCCCGCGCGTTGTACGAGACCTTGCCAACAAACTCGGCAAGGATGTTAAGCTTGAATTGATTGGCGGTGACACCGAACTCGATCGCTCCGTCATCGAGGTCATCGGCGACCCGCTTCTCCACATCCTGCGAAACTCCATCGACCACGGCATCGAAATGCCGAACGAACGAACTGCCGCTGGCAAATCCACACAAGGTCTTGTTCAGGTAGCCGCAAAACACGAAGAAAACCACATCGTCATTGAAATCCGAGACGATGGAAAGGGCATCGACCCAGAGCGAGTCAAGAAAAAGGCCGTAGAACAAGGTTTGATCTCCGAGGAAGCTGCCGCCAAAGTCTCTGATAAAGAAGCTTTGCAGTTCATCTTCCACTCGGGCCTCAGCACCGCCGCAGAAGTCAGTGAAGTCTCTGGTCGCGGCGTGGGAATGGACATTGTCCGCTCCAATATCCAACGACTCGGTGGGATCATCGACCTGGAATCCACCGTCGGACAGGGAAGCCGAACCATCCTTCGACTCCCACTCACTCTGGCAATCATCCGCGGGCTCTTGGTCAATGTAGAGAAGAACGTTTTCGTCCTCCCGCTCGGCAGTGTTGTTGAAACCCTGCTTGTGCAATCCGAGGACATCCAAACCATCAACCGAAAAGAAGTCGTGGTCATCCGTGGATGCACCACTCCGCTCTTCCGATTAGGGGAATTGTTTGGACAAGGGATGGAGAATCCCGAACAGCCAGCCGATGAACACTATGTAGTCATCGTGGGATTAGCAGAGCAAAGGCTCGGTTTGATCGTCGACCGCCTCATCGGAGAGCAAGAAGTGGTCATCAAATCAATGAGTCGATTCTGCGGTGATGTGCCTGGCATCAGCGGGGCAACGATTCTGGGAGATGGCAACGTCGCCCTAATCCTCGACGTCAATGGCGTCATCAAGAGTGAGCGTGCTGCCTAAGTAGTTTTGGAGTTTGTGAATGAATAACGGATCTGGAAACTTTTTGCTCCGACGATATGTCGAGAAGGCGATGGTCGATTTGCCCGCCTTGCCGACTGTCGTTATGCAAGTCGTTCAAGCGACGGAAAAACCTACCGTCACCACCAACGAGATTGAAAACCTTCTTGCTGCTGATGCCGCGATCATCACCAAACTCCTGAAGGTTGTTAACTCCGCGTATTTCGGATTGCCACGCCAGGTTGTCAACATCAACCAAGCCATCGCAATCCTCGGGATGCACCAAGTCCGAAACCTCGTCATGTCGATCGGGGTTCTCAATGCCTTGACCAGCACCTCCCCGCGCATCCTTGAAATCCAACGCGAATTTTGGCAACAGTCGTTTGCAGCAGGCTCTTGCGCCCAGCAAATCGCTGAAGCCAAAGACATGAAGAAGAAAGACCGAGAAATGATCTTCATCGGCGGCCTTCTCCACGATGTCGGACGACTCTTCCTCGTCACGCTTTTCAACTTGCCGTACCAAGAAGTCCTCAAGGAATCCATTGCGAAAAACGAACCACTCGAAAGTGTGGAAGCCCGAATCCTCGGCACCACTCACTGCGAACTCGGTGGAATCCTTGCTGAAAAATGGAACTTCCCACCGGCTCTCACCGACATGATCCGCTACCACTATCCGCTCCCGGATGGTCAAGTCACTGATGACGTCATGTGCGCCCATATTGCCGACTGCATCGCCAACAAATTCGCCGATCCGTCGGTCGTCGGTTTCAGCGGGCCAATGGATGAAAGGGCAAAAGCTTGGATCGGTTTCCGCGATGAACAGTGGAAAGTGCTGGAAGACAACACCGCCGCCCAAGTTCAACACGCAAAAGAAATGCTCGGCATGCTCGCCGCGTAATCCAGAAGATTTACGGGGAAGACAAAAACCGTTTTCCCCGAAAAAACAAATAGGACAAAGAATATGAGTGTCAACGGACCACAGTCCGGGATCCGGTTTACCGGTCTCAGCTCAGGGTTAGATATTGAAAACATTATCTCAGCCCTTATTCGTGCTGAGTCAGTTTCTGTCCAACGTTTGCAGGCGCAACAAGCTCAGCTCTCCGCTCGACAAACCATCTACGATCAGTTTCGCGGCAAGCTCAACGGTTTGAATGCGGCAACCGCCGCCCTCGGCTTCGCCAACGCGTACACCACCACCAAGGCAACCAACTCTGACACCGCAATCGGCACCGTCAGTACAACGGATGCAGCCTCGGTTGGTACGTACAACATCACCGTCAACCAGCTGGCCAAGAACCACAAGGTTTCCAGCACCGCACAAACGAACACAACCGATGCTCTCGCTCTCTCCGGTTCTTTCATCGTCAACGGAAAATCGGTCACCGTAGAAGCCGAAGATACGCTTTCCAACATCGCCTCCAAGATCAACTCGGCGAACGCAGGGGTCACCGCCTCCCTCATCGATGGCGGCACCAACCAAGCCTATCTGGTGATGACCGCAAACACCGCCGGTGTCGATGCAAAAATCCAGCTTTCCAACGCATCCGGAACCGCGCTTTCAAGCCTCGGTTTCCTCAACGGAACCGCCGCCGTCCGCGAAGCACCCGATGCCAACACGGTTCTCTCCACCGCGCAATCCAGCAACACCGAAACACTCGAAACCTTGCTCGGAATCACCGGTGCAAAATCGTTCGTGATTGATGGCAACGTCATCAACATCGACCCATCCACCGACTCTCTACAAACCATCGCCGATCAGATCAATCTGGCGGGTGGTCCCTCCACCGCAACTGTGGAAACAGTGCAAGAAAACGGAACCACCAAGTACCAACTCAAAATCACCGGTGCGGGAATCCCAGGATCAATCACCGATACGGATGGCCTCCTCGAAGCGGTTGGCGTTTTCCAGCAAGGCTACAATAGCCAGCTCTCCGCCGCGCAAGATGCCAGCATCACCGTCGATGGAATCACCGTCACCAACAACTCGAATTCCTTCACCACCGTTTTGCCCGGCGTGACATTCAACGCCATCAAAGCAGGCACAACCGAGATCACCGTCTCCCGCGACAACACGGCAATCAAAGACAAAGTCAAAGGCATGCAAAAAGCCTTCAACGATGTCATCGATTACATCCGCACCAACAGCTCCTTCGATAGCGAAACCTTCCAAAGCGGTGCCCTCTTCGGAGACCAAGTCGCGAACCAGGTCGAATCCACTCTCAACCAGTTGCTCTTCAGTGATCTGGGAACAGGAAGTTTCAAAAACCTCGCCGATCTCGGGTTCACCCTCGATGATCAAGGCCAACTTGAAGTCGACGAATCCAAACTCGATGCCGCCATCGCCAACGACCTCACATCGGTCAAGAACCTGTTGATGGCCACCGGGTCAAGCACGAACTCGCAAATCAAGTACGTTTCGAGCTCAAACAAAACACTGGCATCGCTCAGCGGCGGATACCAAGTCGATATCACGCAGACAGCAACCAAATCCACTGTCAACGGGATCATGGCTCCTGTCCTCCCGATGGTAGGCGGAGAAATCCTCACCTTTGATGGCGCGCTCTTCGGTGGAACAGCAATTGACCTCAACGTCACCTCGGGCCAAACGCTTTCCCAAGTCGTCGATCAAATCAACAGCGACTCCCGACTAAAAGATCTCATCGTCGCCAGCATCGACGGCTCTGGCCAACTCCAATTTGAATCCAAGCGGTACGGAACCAACGGTCGTTTCACCGTTGTCAGTAACCAAACCGCCAGCATCAACAATACTGGCATCGACACCACCGGCGGAACAACTGTGGACGGCGTAGATGTCGCCGGAACAATCAATGGCGAACCCGCCACCGGGAACGGGCAATTCTTGCTCGGCGATTCTGGCAACGACACCACCGACGGTCTCCAAATCCAATACACCGGATCGACCACGGGGCTTGTCGGCAATATCGTCTTCAATCGCGGCGTGGCATCGCTCGTCGGCTACCGACTCGAATCCTTCACCGATACCGTCAACGGTCTCCTCAGCGCAACCAACACATCGCTGAAAGATCAAATCGACTACCTCGGCACCCGGATCACCGATATCCAAACCAACCTGCAACTCCGCGAGAACACCCTCCGGCTCAAGTTCGCAGCAATGGAAGAAACCATCGCTCGATTGCAAAGCCAACAAGGGCAGCTCTCGGCGGTCTTCGGTTCTGGTGGCTAAACCCGCTGAAGAATATCTTCACGCCGGAATAGCCGAATCGCTATCCACAGGCAGATCACCCCGATCACGAGGTTGACGGAAACCGCCCCCACAACATAAGACATCGTGACTTCGCTTTTCAGCGCATTGCGGATCGACATGGCCGAGTTCAAAATCGGTGTCCACGAAACCCAATTCGCTGTCTCCTTGCCCGTAAATCCAATCAACTGGCTAAACACCGCAGGAAGCAGAACCACAAAGCTCATCAAGCTCAAATAAGTCTGCGATTCCCGGATATTCCGCGCATAAGCACTGATCGCCGTCATGCTTGTCGCAAAAACAAAAACCAGCGTCAACAGAGTCGCCAAGATCGCCAAAACGCCCCCAATCGTGATATGGAACCCACTCGGGAAGAGGTTCTTAGTCATCTCCAGCTTGAGCGAACCCAGCACCGTAATCCCAACAAATGTCGTCGATGCGCTCCCCAAGCAGATCAGGCTCAGAGCCATGATCTTCCCAATCGCGATCTCCGCCCTCCGTACCGGGCTGATCAGAAGCGTTTCCATCGTCCCGCGCTCCTTCTCCCCAGCAACCAGATCGCTAACAATACTCATCCCGCCAAAGAACGCCCACAAAACAATCAGATAGGGAAGCAGATTGACCAGCTCCGAGCCAGCCATCCCCTTCTTCTCCGTCCGATCTTCCGCATTCAGCGTAATTGCCGAAGCCAGCCCTTCGTTCATCCCCTGATTCCGCAGAACCGTCCGGATTGCTTCCTGATTCGCCTGGGAAATCGCTTTATCAAATGCGTTCAATGCCAGAGCCGAAAGCGGGTCATCACGCATGAATCCCGCATGGATTTCCGCCTTCCCCTGAGCCACCGCTTCGCTCATATTCGTAGGGAAGTCGAGCACCAGCTTCACCCGCTTCTCTTTGAGCATCGCAACCCCACTTTCAAAGTCGTTGGTAGTGACAATAATCAGCTCGTCAACCGCTTTCAGATTCTCCAAAAACTGCTGATCCGAATCCTTCGTCACCGCAATCTCAAGCACCTGCTTCTTGGTGACGGTGTTCATCACAAACCCCATAAGAAAAACAAAGAGCGCGATCATAAAGATCGGCATCACAAACGCCCCGATCAGAACCCGTCGATCACGGAGCATCTCCTTGATCTCTTTCCGAAAAACCTGTCTTGCCCCGGGAATCGTATCGAACTTCACGCCGATGCCTCCTCAACTGGACGCACAAGCGCAAGAAACGCCTGCTCCAACGTCGTAGAACCTGTCTGAGACTTCAAATCCTCTAATGTCCCCGAGCCACAAACCACCCCGTTATGAATCAGCGTAATCTGGTCGCAAAGCCGCTCAACTTCCGACATGATATGAGTCGAAAAAACAACCGTCTTTCCTGCATCCCGCGCCGATTCGACAAATCCCAGAATCGACTGAGAAGACAAGATATCGAGCCCACTCGTTGGCTCATCAAGGAACAAAACTTCTGGCTCGTGGAGAATCGCTCGCGCTATCCCAATCCGCTGCTTTTGCCCGGTACTCATCTTGTCGCAAAGCTGATCGGCAAAATCCCCGCTTTCGGTGGTCGCAATCGCCTTCTCAATTTGCGTTTTCAGCGATTGCCCCTGATACCCGTACAGCCCGCCAAAGTATTCAAGCATTTCCCGCCCTGTCAGGCGACCATACAGTGCCGTCCCCGTTGAGATAAACCCAATCTTCGCCCGAACCTTCGCCGCCTCACTCTTCACGTCGTGCCCGGCAACTATCGCTGTCCCCTCCGTCGGGCGGATGACAGTAGAGAGCATCCTGAGAATGGTCGTTTTCCCCGCTCCATTAACACCAAGCAAGCCGGTGATCTGACCCGGCTGAGCACAAAAATCGACCCGATCAACCGCCTGAATCAGGCCCTTCTTCGGGTCGTGAAATTGCTTCGAAATCTTGTCCGTTTGAACCATGGACTCCCCAAGAGACGGACTGGGGAGCCCACTGGTTGCGCGATCAGTCTTCTGTCACAGACGGCTTCTCGTGAAGCGCGACCGGTTTCTTACCTTTACTCGCCCGGATATTCAGCATCTCGACAACAACTGAGAACGCCATTGCAAAGTAGGTGTAGCCCTTGGGAATATGCTGGTGGAAGCCTTCCGCAAGCAGGTTCACCCCGATCAGAATCAGAAAGGCAAGAGCCAGCATCTTGACGGAAGGATGCTTCTCAACAAAATTGCTGACCGGCGTCGCAAAGATCAGCATCACCACCACGGCAATGACGACCGCCGCGATCATCACTCCAATCTGATCAACCATCCCGACAGCGGTAATCACCGAGTCAAGGGAAAAGATAATGTCCAGAATCAGAATCTGACCAATGACACTCCCAAATGTCACGCTCTTCAAAGACTTCTGATCATGCTCTTCACCTTCCAGCTTCCCGTGAATCTCCTTCACGGACTTCCAGATGAGGAACAGACCCCCACCGATCAGAATCAAATCACGCCCGGTCGGGTGGAAGTCCAGCCCCAGCATATTGATGCCAAAAAGCTCGGTCTCTAGCTTCATCACCCAACTAATGGAAAGCAAAAGCAAAATCCGAGTAACCAGCGCGAGCCCCAACCCCATCTGACGAGCTTTAGCCTGCTGCTCCTGCGGCAGCTTGCCGCTCATGATCGAGATGAAAATGATGTTGTCAATGCCGAGAACAATCTCGAGCACCGTGAGCGTCAAAAGCCCAATCCAAACCTGAGAATCGGTTAACCAATCCATTTCTTTGCACTAGATACGAACCACGGTGCAGAAATGGCGTGAAAATAGTCCGTTTTCAGTTCTTGATCGGCTTACCCTTCATCGGAGGCCCAATTTTCGCGGATGAAATCTTTTGCGGAGCCGAACTACTCGGCTGACTCAAAATCACCGTCGTATACGGCCCGATATCAAACCCCGCACTAAAGTTCAGTCCATCGCGAGGCACGTTCACCGCCGTTGCATTCGCCGTAAACGTATTGCCAAAGTCCGCGCTATATCCATTCCAATCAGAATTGAACAGAACGTTCCACTGACCACCTCGCGGCAAACCAATCTGATAGTTCGTCCAGCTCTGATTACTGAAGTTCGCGATGATCACAACATCATCACCCGCTCCCCCCTGATCCCAGCGGTGGAAAGCAATCACCTTGTCGCTGTTATTCACATGGAACACGTTCACATGAGGTCCAGCAAGTCCAGCCGTGTTTCCACCCAGGTTCCGCCGTAGTCCAATCAAATCCTTATACATCTGGCGGATACCAGCATAAGTCGTCGCCTTGCTCCAATCAATTGGATCATCATCGCGGAACCATTCGTCCTCCAGGATTTCCTGCCCCTGAAAGATCATCGGAATTCCCGGTGCCGTCATCACAATCGCCGCCCCAAGCGTTGAACGTTTTCGCGCCCAATAGCTCCCCGGATTACCCGGATCAATCTCTTGCGGCACTCTTGAACGCCCGTTTGCCACCTCATCGTGAGATTCGGTATAAATCACTCGCTGAAGCCATTCGCCGTTATAGTTCTGTGTAATCGCGTTCGCCACATCGAACATATTCCGGTCGTTATCAAATGCGTTCGTCATTACCGGGCGCATCGGATGAACAAAGCTCGGTGTCCACTGGCTATCAAACCCTGCTCCACCCGCTCCCGTGGTTTTCGTGATCCACTCGTTGTTCTGCAAATCCTCGCCAATATTGATCTTCCACGGTTGCTGAGCATCTATCGAATCGTTGATCCACTGCAACAGGCTCCAGCCGTCCGCGTTATCTCCCCAGTTGGTGGTGCGGATGTTCAGCACACTATCCCACCGAAAACCGTCCACCCGGAAATCGTTCGTCCACATCAGCGTGTTATCGCGGATGTAATCCCGAACGGCATTCCGCCCGAAGTCAGGCCGCGTATTCCCCCAAGGAGTAATCGCTCGATCATCGTTGTAAAAATAGATACCGCCCCAACCGTTCTGCGACCATCCATCAAACTGCCACAAATCCATATCCGTTGGGCCATAGTGGTTATGAACCACATCCAGTAAAACCGCAATCCCACGCTGGTGCGCGGCGTTCACAAACGCTTTCAGCCCATCCGGGCCACCGTAAGATGTCTCCACCGCAAAAGGATTGCTCGGGTTATATCCCCAACTGTAATCGCCGGGGAACTCAAAAACCGGCATCAACTTGATCGCCGTGACCCCCAGATCCTGCAAGTAGTTCAAGCGATTGATCGCGGTGAAAAACGAACCCGGAACTCCACCGGGAGCATCATTAAATGTCCCGATGTGCATCTCATAAATCACCATCTTGTTCCAGTTCGGAGTGCTATATCCCGCATCCGTCCAATTGAACGCTGAATGGTTGTAAATTACCGAGTTCCCATTGGAATTCGTCAATCGGAAGCTGTACGGGTCTTGCCGCCAAAGCGTATTCGCCCCGTTCTGGATCGCGTATTTGTACTGCTGATTCGCCAGCGCACTCCGCCGGAAAATCGACCAATAGCCGTTACCTTCACTCACCAACGGAGTGTCGTTCTGATTCCATCCGTTGAAGTCACCAGCAACGCTCACCCCGCTAGCAAACGGCGCAAAAACCCGGAATCCTGTTCCGTTCGCATCCACCAAAGCCCCCATTCCGGGTTTGTGGCTCGGCACCGATTTACGCTCAATCGCGCCTTCTATCTGGCAACCCGACGTCGAATACATCCCGATGTACCACCGCCCCGAAGTCAAGCGGACAGTAGTTGTGTTATCAATGCTCAGCTCAGCGGTCGTAAACGCAGAAGGGAAGTTCTCGTAAATATCAAAGTTCTGCAGATCAGGGTTCGCCCCTTTCCGGAAGAAAAGCGTGATCTTCCCACGTCGCTGCGGGATATTGATCTTCAGCAAACCGTGATGGTCGCTGACATCGACCATGTATCGATCCCACCCACGCGGGCTGATCTTCCCGGAAATCGTCCAGGGGCCGCTCCCGCTCAGCAATCTCTGACCAAAAGCCAGCGATGGCACCATCGCCAAAACCAGCAAGGAAATCAACAACCCAAATCGTGCTCGAAACATCTGTCCTCTTCGTCGGTGAAACACCAAATTCCAAACTCGGAATACGTATTCTGCGCCGATCAGCGCATACCAAGTTTAGACGAAATACGCCGCTAATCTAAGGAGGGAAGCCTGGTACTTTTTCCAGATCAAGGCAAAAATCGCGCTTATAAGTTGTCCGGATTGTAGTAATCCACGATCTCTTTGCCTTTGGCTGCGTCTTTCTCGTGCTGGCGTTTTTCCATCCGCTCCAGCAAGTTTTTGAAGTCCTCACGATCATGAAGAGAATCCAAATCAGCGTCATCCAAAATGAACTCTACGTTGCTGTAATCCAACTCAAAAGCTTTTTCTAAGTACTGAACAGCGAGATCCTTTTCACCGCTCAGCGCATAACCGCAAGCAATGTTGTACTGACTCAGTGCCGTCTTATATCCGCGCTTGTAGCTTTCTAGGAACATCTCACGCGCTTCATCAAACTTCTCCTGATAGTGAAGGGAAAGCCCCAACATAAACGGAGTGGTTTCACAATCGGGCTCGGCCTTCCATATTTCGCGCAGACCTTTCTCCGCGCCAAACCACTCTTCCGCCGCCATGCTATTCTTCACTTCAACCTTAACGGTCTCAAGTCGCTCTTCCTTCTGCTTTGTGTATGTCCAAGCGGTCACCCCGAGCGCCATGCTCAGAGTAACAAAGACAAAAAGGTAGTAGTAGCGGGTCATCGGTGTGGCTTTCTAAACAGTCTACGCCAAACACATTCGAACGAGTTCCTTTGTTTCTGACGTCTTCCTGTTTTCGGGCGATATGTCCTGATATTTTCATTGGACTTACCGAAATCATTAAGAGAGGGGACTTTTCCGAACCTGTCACAGGCTCACTTGGTACACTCTCGTGCGGTCGTCTCAACGGCGCGACGGGCCCACACCTATACAGATACAAAATCTGAGGATAAACAGAAACGTGGCAAATCAGACTGAAACGATTCAGAAATTGTCACCGGCCCAACTCGAAGAATTCTATCGCCAGATGGTCTTCATCCGCCGGTTTGAAGAAAAATGTAACGTCGCCTATCGCCTGGGCAAAATTGGTGGCTATATGCACACCTATGTCGGCATGGAGGCAACAGCCGTTGGATTCCACGCTGCTCTCAAGCAAAACTGGGATTACGTCATCACCGCTTACCGCGACCACGCTCAACCAATGTTGATGGGCTCCGATCCCGTCGCCGTTATGAGCGAAATCATGGGCCGTAGTGGTGGTCTCAGCCGGGGTAAAGGCGGTTCGATGCACATCTACGACATCGAAAAAGGCTTCTTCGGTGGCTGGGGCATTGTCGGCGGACACAACCCGCTCGGTGCCGGACTGGCATTTGCCGCCAAATACCGCGGCGAAGATCGCGTTACCCTCTGCTATCTGGGTGATGGCGCATCCAACGCCGGCGTGTTCTTCGAAACATTGAACATGGTTGGCCTCTGGGATCTCCCGATCATCTTCCTCATCGAAAACAACGAATTTGCAATGGGCACCCGCCTGGAATACCACGCGGCTGACACCGAACTCTACAAGCGTGGTCTCCCATTCGGAATCGAAAGCGAACGTATCGACGGAATGGATGTCCTCAGCGTCTACGATGATGCCACCCGCATCATCAACAAAGTTCGCGAGACGAGCAAGCCACACCTCGTCGAAGTCATGAACTACCGATTCCTCGGTCACGGTGCTGCCGATAATGACCGCGTCCTCTACCGCTCGAAAGAAGAAGAAGACGCCGCCAAACTCCGCGACCCAATCGTCAAGCTTGAGAAAATCCTCGAAGAGCAAGGCATCATGGATCGCGCCAAGATGGAAGCAATCGACGATGAACTCAGCGAAAAAGTCGACGAAATCTATGAAGCCGCTGACGCCTCTCCATTCCCCGATGTGAGCGAAGTCTACGACAACGTTTATTCCGATATCGAACCGGAGAAGGGACACTAAGATGGCCGCAACAATTTCAAAAACTGATACGATCACTTACCGAGAAGCACTTCACATAGCCCTCACCGAAGAACTCGAGCGCGATCCCGATGTCTTCCTCATGGGTGAAGACATTGGTCGCTACCACGGGACATTCAAAGTCACTGCTGGTCTCATCGAAAAATTCGGCGAGCGACGTGTGATCGATACCCCGATCGTCGAACCTGGCTTTACCGGAATTGCCATCGGTGCCGCAATGGTTGGCCTCCGCCCAATCGTCGAGATGATGACCATGTCATTCTCGATTCTGGCGCTCGACCAAATCATCAACCACGCCGCCAAAATCCACTACATGACCGATGGACAAGCCAAAGTTCCGCTGGTTGTTCGTGGCCCCGGTGGTGCAGCAAAGCAGCTTTCTGCTCAGCACACTCACTGTCTGGAGGGGTGGTATGCCCACTGCCCTGGACTCAAAGTGGTTGCTCCCGCAACCGTTGCGGACGCATACGGAATGCTAAAAACCGCAATCCGCGATGACAACCCGGTTATCTTCACCGAGAATCCCGGCCTCTACGGAATCAAAGGCGAAATCCCGAACGAAGCTGACTTCACCGTTCCATTCGGCAAAGCTCAAATTCTCAAAGAAGGGAAGGACGTCTCCCTCGTCGGTTACAGCCGCATGACGCTCGTGAACATGGAAGCAGCAGAAAAGCTCGCTGACATGGGCATCGATGCTGAAGTCGTCGACGTGCGCTCACTCGCACCGCTCGATTCCACGACCATCTACAACTCTGTCAAGAAAACCCACCGCGCAGTGGTGGTCTACGAAGACTGGAAGTTCGGTGGATTCGGTGGGGAACTCGCCGCACGTATCAGCGAAGATTGCTTCGACGATCTCGACGCTCCCGTAACCCGCGTTGGTGGACTCAACGTCCCCACGCCGTACGCACGTGTTCTGGAACTCGAATGCATCCCCGATGCTGACGCTGTTGTAGAAGCGGTCAAAAAGCTCAACTAGAACTCGCCAAACTTCTTAACAAAAAACCCGGGAACTCATTAAGAGAACCGGGTTTTTTCGTAGATCAGGGAAAAATACCAGGGCCCCGCAGATTGAAGTGTGCCAGAATATTCATGTTTTTCGCGCTTTGTGCGAAGTTTTTCTTTAGGAAGGGTGTGCGACTTTTGTGAGCACAGTAATGAAAATGAAACTTATCTACTCGCTAGGTGCCGTGCTGGTACTAGGTTCAACCGCCAATGCACAGCTGACATTCAATTTCCAAGCCGACGCTGGTCAGTCAATCCCGACAAACGTCGCGCAAGCGTTCCAAGATGCAGGTGACCGATGGTCCGCCATCTTCAACGACAACGTCACCATCAACATCAACATGGGCTGGACCAACCTTGGTGCAGGCATTCTGGGTGCAGCTGGTAGTTCAGGTGTCGCCGGTTCTTACAGCACAATTCGCAACTCGATGATCAATGATGTCACCAGCGTTGATGATGCAACAGCAACTGCGAACCTCCCGACCACCAGCCTTTCGTTCTACACAAACCGAAACGCAAATAACGGGAATTCCGCGACTCCTTATTTGGACAATAACGGTTCCACAAACAACACGACTGCCCGCATGAACCGTGCGGCTGCAAAAGCTCTCGGTCTAGTTTCCGGGACTTCAACTGTCGTCGATGCCACGATCTACTTCAGCTCTGCCTTCAGCTGGGACTTCGACCCAACCAACGGGATCACCGCTGGTCAATTCGACCTCGTTGGTGTAGCCACCCACGAAATCGGTCACGCTCTCGGTTTCACCAGTGGTGTTGATTCACTCGATACCCACTCCAATACGAGCCAAGGCGAAGATTCTTTCTTGTTGTCCACTCTTGATTTCTTCCGCTTTAGCGACCAAACCGGTTCCGCTGCGCGAGACTTCACCGCGAACAACAACGCGAAGTACTTCAGCATTGACAACGGTGCAACTGCTGGCCCACTTTTCTCCAATGGTCAAGTTTTCGGCGACGGTCGTCAAGCTTCCCACTGGAAAGATAACCTCGGTATCGGCATCATGGATCCAACTGCAGCTCCTGGTGAGCTCGGTGTGATCTCCGGCAACGACATCATGGCTCTCGACGTCATTGGTTGGGATCGCGTGGACGCTGTTCCGGAACCAACCACAATGGCTATCCTCGGTGCAGGCGCACTGGCTCTGCTCCGCAAGCGACGCAAGAACAACGCGTAAGCTCGAAGCCGTACTCTCTTCTCAATCTCCCCAGGCAATTGCCTGGGGAGATTTTCTTTGCCCAGGCTTAGCATCCAAAGTCAATTCAAGCGAGAACTAGAACTTTTACTGGGGCAGCGAAAAAATTATTCGGATAGAATAGCTTTCGTCTTCGCGCTCTGTGCGAAGCTATTTTTTTGACTTCTTGGAAAGGTGTGCCAATTTTTGAGCACAAAAATGAAAATGAAATTGATTTATACGCTGGGTGCCTTGCTGGCGCTGGGTTCCACCGCTAACGCACAGTTGACCTTCAACTTTACAGGCTCTGTCCCCACCAACGTCGCACAAGCATTCCAAGATGCTGGCGATCAATGGTCAGCCATCTTCAACGACAACGTCACCATCAACATTCAGCTCGGCTGGACAAACCTCGGTCCATCGACCCTGGGTTCTGCCGGTAGTGCCGCGATCACTACAACTTATACCGATACGCGCAACTCGCTCATCGCGGATGCAACAAGCACCGACGACTCTACCGCTACCAGCAACCTTTCCACCACCCTTGAATTCTTGAACAACCGCACTTCTGAAAACGGCAACACCGCAACGCCGTATCTGGATAACAACGGCTCGCTCAATAACACAAGCATCCGCATGAATCGTGCGGCGGCCAAAGCAATTGGCCTTGTCGCTGCCAATTCCACCACCAGCGATGCGTCAATCACTTTCAACTCGAACTTTAGTTGGGATTTCGACCCCACCAACGGCATTACTGCTGGTCAATTTGACCTCGTAGGCGTTGCCGCTCACGAAATCGGACACGCGCTTGGTTTCACCAGCGGCGTAGATCACCACGACATCAATGCGGGTAGCTCGGAAGACTCCTACTGGCTCCACCCCCTCGATTTCTACCGATACAACAACAGCGGTTCCCGAGATTTCACCGTTGGCAACACCGATAAGTTCTTCAGCATTGATGGAGGCTCCACTATTGGCGCGCAATTCTCAACTGGGCGAGTCAATGGCGACGGTCAACAAGCCAGCCACTGGAAAGACAACCTGGGCCTCGGCATCATGGATCCCACCGGCGCACCAGGAGAGCTCTTGACAATCTCTGCAAACGACATCCAAGCTCTGGACGTCATCGGTTGGGATCGCGTGGACGCTGTTCCAGAACCAACCACAATGGCTTTCCTCGGTGCAGGCGCACTCGCTCTGCTCCGCAAGCGACGCAAAACCAACGTGTAAGCTCGAAGCCGTACTCTCTTCTCAATCAACCGCTTTTGGATTCTCTCCAAGGGCGGTTTTTCTTTACCGTCCGCTCTGGTTATCGTAGTTACGGAGCGACATCGCCGTCTTCGCCGACATCCCCAAGCTCAAATAAAACTCCCGCAAAGCCGGATCGCATGTCAAATCAATCATGTAGTAATCCTTCAGCTTCATCAACATCAACCGCAAAAGCTCCTTCCCAATCCCTTGCGAGCGATATTCCGGCACAACCTCAATCAGCGGCAAATAAGCGGAAAGCACCCCATCCGTATGCGCGGTGATAAAACCAACTACTCGCGAACCCTCTTTCGCCAAAACAATCTCATCCGATTTCTGCAGAAGCTCCAAGTGCTTCTCCGGCGACGGAGGATTCGGCCAACCTTCAAAAAAGCCATGCAGATCGTCCGCCGTGACTTCGCCCAACTGATCGGTATAGGTGACCATAGAACCCATTTTCCCTGTTCTGCCATCCAAATTGCCCGCACATTTCCCGCCTTTTCCATCGCAGGCCCTGGGAACGAAGCAGGGAATTGGTAGGCTCAAAAATGATGAAGATCAGGCTGGGCCACTCGCCCGATTCCGACGATGCATTCATGTTTTGGGGGCTGGCTGAAGGCCCGGTGAAATCGGATTACGAATTCGAGCACATCCTCCGCGATATCCAAACCCTCAACGAATGGGCAAAGGAAGGCAAACTGGAATCCAGCGCGGTCAGCGTCCACGCTTTTGCCTACGTCGCCGATAAATACGCTCTCCTTCGCCACGGAGGCAGTTTCGGTGAAGGCTATGGCCCGATGATCGTTGCCAAGCGCGATATCCCGCTCGACGAACTCAAAACCCTCAAGATTGCTGTTCCTGGCACCCTCACCTCCGCGTTCCTCGAGCTCAACCTCTGGTTCGAAGACAAGTACGGCCCGGAAGTCAAGCCGATCTACGATGTTGTCCCATTCGATGAAATCATCCCCGCCATCCAAGCAGGGAAGTTCGAAGCGGGGCTCATCATCCACGAAGGCCAACTTACCTACGAACGCGAAGGTATGGTCGAAATCGCTAACATGGGCAAATGGTGGCGTGACAAAACCGGTGGACTCCCGCTCCCTCTCGGTGTGAATGTCGTCCGCAAGGACCTCGGTGAAGACGGCTGCAAAGAAGTCTCCCGATGTATGCGAGAATCCATCTCCGCATCCCTCGAAAACCGCGACACTGCCCTCAAATACGCTCTTCGCTTTGCTCGCGGCATGGATACAGAAACCAGTGATGAGTTCGTTGGTATGTACGTCAATGAGCGCACCCGCGACATGGGCGACGAAGGCGTCAAAGCCATTAAGCTCCTCCTCAGCGAAGGCGCGCGCATCGGCTTGGTTCCCGCCGTCGAAGTCGAAGTCATCGACTAAGCCGAACAGCTAGAAAAAATCCCCGGTTCAATCAGAACTAGGGATTTTTTATCGCAAAAATAGGTGTCTTACTTGAAGAACTCAAAGTTCTCAAGCTTCGACTTGAAGCGTTGCAAGAACCGACCAGCGGTCAAACCGTCCACCAATCGGTGATCGTATGTCAGCACCACATTCATGATGCTCCGCACCGCAATCATCCCATTGATGATAACCGGGGTCTCCTTGATGCCGTAGACGCCGGCAATGCCGCTTTGAGGAGCATTGATCATCGGTGTGCCGAGAACCGCACCATAGCTACCTGGATTCGTTAGGGTGAACGTACCGCCCTTGACATCTTCCACGCCCAGTGAGTTTCCGCGTGCGGCCTTAGCAATGCCTTCCAAATCCTTCGCAATATCCACCAGCGACTTGCTTTCGCAGTTGCGAATTACCGGGACAATCAAACCGCCCGAGCCATCTTCGCCGAGGCTCACCGCCACGCCCATATGAACGCGATTGTTCTTGATAATCTGATCACCTTCCAATGCCGCATTCAGCATCGGGAATTCCATCAGACATTCCGCCAGGGCCTTGATAAAGAATGGAGTGTAAGTCAGCTTGACGCCGTTCGTTGCCAAGAAATTGTCTTTGTTGGTGGATCGGAAGTTCACCAGACCCGTGACATCAACATCAATCAACGTACTGACAACCGGAACCTGCGAAGATCGAACCATCGCATCCGCGATCATCTTCCGCATTCCAACGAGCTTGGAAACTTCTTGATCTGGCCC
This sequence comes from Armatimonadota bacterium, assembly GCA_020438215.1. GTDB lineage: Bacteria > Armatimonadota > Fimbriimonadia > Fimbriimonadales > Fimbriimonadaceae > UphvI-Ar2. The sequence continues at coordinate 28,994 of JAGQUX010000023.1, forward strand.
AGCCGTTACCGGTGCCGCCGGAGCCGCAGGCTTCGCCGCGGGAGCAGGTGTCGGGGTTGCAGCTGGTGCAGAAACGGGAGCCGGTGCCGCTGTTGGTGCCGAACCGGAAGCCCGATTCGAAAGATAAGTCTCGACGTCGCTCTTGGTGACGCGACCGCCTTGACCAGTACCCGCGATCATGGCAAGCTCGCCATCATTCAAACCGTGCTCTTTGGCCATTGCGCGGACAAGGGGGGTGTACCAGCGCTTTTCGCCATCTGCAGCAACCGCAGGAGCAGCAGTCTCTTCAACGGGAGTAGCCGCCGCAGGCGCAGATTCCGCCGCCGGAGCACTCGATGTCGAGGCAGGAACTCCGTTCGCCAACATTTCCTTGGCCTTGGCTTCATCTTCTTCGATGACGCCCATTTCGGAGAAAACTTCAACTTGATCGCCTTCCGCGATCGTGATTTTGACTAGGATTCCGGTTGCCGGTGCGGGGAGTTCGGTATTGACCTTGTCGGTCATGATTTCCACAACGGGTTCGTCTTCCTTGACAAAATCGCCCACATTTTTCAGCCAGCGGCTAACCGTTCCTTCATGAACAGATTCGCCGAGTTCCGGCATGAGGATTTCCACAGCCATGATCTTCAATTATGGCTGAATCTGACACGGGCCTAAGAACCTTTCGCGCAGATTCAGCCTATCGAATCAAACGTTTGCTTCCAAGAACGAACGCAAATCTTCTTCGTTGACCAGCGGCTCACCCGGAGCAACATTGTTTAGCTTGCCTTCCAACATCCACTTTTCGAGTTCATCAACCAAGCTAAACAGGTGATCAAACGAATCAACAATAAACAGAAGCGGCTGATAATGATCAATCTCAAAATACTGATTGACAACCCATTCCAGTTGGCAGGGGTAGCGTTGAACATCCGGAGATTCAATACAATATTCCAGCTCACCGTAGCTAGAAAGCAAGCCAGAGCCATACGCCTTCAGCCCGCCACTCGCACTATCCTTCATCAAGCCAAATTCAATCGTGAACCAGAAGAACCGCGCCATCGCTTTGATGATGCTATCCACTCGGCGAACCTGCTCATCCTTATCCTTGATCTCCTGACACATCTGCGCCGCCGTCCGCGCACACTCGCCAAACCGAACCAAGGTATCCGCAAACGCCTTGTCCGTATGCATGGGGACGTGACCAGAAATATCATGAAAAATATCTGGCTCCGGCAGATAGTCCAGCTTCTCCGCTTTACGAATCGTAATCGTTGTAGGGAAGTCGCGATTCCGCAAGCAATCGAAAAACTGATACGCCGGCACATAGCCCGCCACCGCCTTCGCTTTGAACCCGGTCAGTGGATTCAAAAACTTATTGACATCTTCCAGCCTCGGCATCCGCTCCGGATCGAGGCAAAGATTCTCAATCCCTCGGATAAAGTGCTCGTTTGCATACTTCTCCCAGTGCGGCAACATCCGTGCATAAAGCCGCTTCCATGTGTCGTGATTCTCCTCGGAATACAGGGAATACGGTTGATCAATAAATACTTCGCCTTGGGTGCGCGCCTTCTCAATGTAAGGTGCCTCGGTGGTGGTCATGCCGATACCCGGCGTAAAGTCAGACTCCAAGACAGATGCCATGCTTTTAGTTTACTGAGAAATCAACCGCACCAAACGGAAAAAGCCGGTGCTCGTTGACACCGGCTTTGAGTTTTGTCTTTTGCGAACGGATTCTTACTGTCCAGAATTCTGGCGAGCAGACATTTCGCTTTCGCGACCAGGTGAAAATGAACCTGGACTTGCTCCACCCGGAGCCGTTGTTGGGGCGGGAGCCTGCGTCTGAGGCTGACCTCCCCCACCCGGACGTCGAGCGCGCTCGACTTCTAATTGCATTTGGGCAACATCAGGGTCTTCTTTGGCGGTGCCCCCGGCTTTGCTCATGAACGTGAAACCGAGGAAACCGATCACAGCGACTGCCGCCGCGATGATCCCTCCGATTGCGAGTGGGGAAAGTTCTTTCTTCATTTCAGATTATTCGCCCGGGATGGTGCAAACACCGACGTCGCCAGCGTTCCACGGCCAGTCGAGACAGACAATGCCTTGATCCCAGAAAGTATCGTTCACTGCGCCAAATGCACCCTCTTTGTATCCAGGAAGCAAGTAACCGTGCGGAGTGCCGTCACCAGCCGTTCCATTCACTTTCATGAACTTCGCGTGGGTGTCGGCGTATGTCCAAATGGTTCCTTCACCGTAGGCGGACATGATCTCGCCGTACGGTGCGCGAGCGTCACTCGCCGGTAGGTTGTTTCGCCGAGTTGTGTACATGCCATGACCGTCTTGCCATTCAATCTTGTTAAAGATCGTTGGGTCGGTATAAGCTGGTTGTGGCTTCAAACCAAACATAACCGTCGCCGCTGGATCAGGAGCGTAGGTGCCGCTAATTGGTGCTTGGAACAGGGTTGTCCCCCAGCCAAATGTCGGGTTGACCGCTACACCACGGAAGTAGTTATGCGCAATCGCAATACTTCGTCGGGTTTTGCCATACGGAGTGTCGTACTTCGGTCGGCTATCTTCGCCCGAATTCAACATCGCGTAATTCTTCATGTACGGTTGGATGTTCTTGTCCCAAGTCTTAGCTGGGTCAGCAGCATCATAACCGATGATCGCCTTCAGCGGCACCATGTCATCGTAGTCAGACATGTAGATCATAACGGCAGTACCGTTTTGCTTCATGTTCGAAATCATGACGGTCTTCTTTGCCGCCAGCTTCGCCTGAGCAAAGACCGGGAAGAGAATGGCCGCAAGAATTGCGATAATCGCAATCACGACCAGCAGTTCGATAAGCGTAAACGCATTTCGTTTTTTCATTACAGGTTCACCAGATGAGTTCATTATGAATTCAAAGCCGTTCACTTTTTCACCACCACGGCGCCAAAGCGAGCCGGAACTTCGAGCTCAATTGTTTGGTTTGGCCCAAGAGCCAAGGTCTTGTCCGAAAGAGCCTCCACGAGTTGCCCCGTCAGCCCGTCACCCAATCCTTTCGGAACGTTCACTTTCACCGTGCGCGTTACTCCAGATCGGTTGAGAACAATCAACGCAGACTCTCCCTTGGCTCTGCGTCCATAAACGACAATTCCTTGCTGATCGTCGGTCATCACCACTACGGGATCACCCACCATCAGCGCATCGGAAGCCAACCGAGTTTTGATCAGCTTTCGATAAACTTCATTAATTCGGAACGGATCACCCTTGCGATCCCATTCCATGCCTCGGCGATTATCAGGGTCAACTCCCCCTTCCATTCCGATTTCGTCGCCGTAATAGATACAAGGCGTGCCCACCCAAGTCAGCAGGGCAATCGCTGCCAGCCGCGCCGATTCGCCGCCATGTTTGCCCAGCGATGCAATCCGAGGCGTATCATGGCTCCCAACCAGGTTCAGCATATTGCGGGCCACTGCTGGAGACGTAGTGCAGTACGCTTCCATGAGTGCAGAGACAAACTCGCTTGGAGTGGATTCTTCCGTTGCCGCGAATCTCAAAACAGCAGTTCGGAACGGATAGTTCATTGCCGAATCCCACTGGTCACCATTCAACCACGGCGAAGAATCGCCCCAGTTCTCGCCCAGAATCCAGCGATCTTGGTTCGTTGTCTTCAAATGCCGCCGGAATTTGCGCCAAAACTCCATCGGAATTTCATTGGCAACATCCAGCCGCCACCCATCGATCGATGCTTCTTTCTCCCAAAAATCCAGCACACTCAGAACGTAGTCAGTCACTTCTGGATTCATGATGTTCAGCTTTGGCATGCGCTGGAAACCTGCCCATCCCTCGTAATCCGGGTTCGGTTTCACTCGAATCGGATACTTGTTGACAAAATACCAATCCTTATAGCGCGAGTTCTCCTGCGCTTCCAACAGATCAACAAAAGCAGGGAAGTTCACCCCCGTATGATTGAAAACCCCATCCAATACCGTTCGGATTCCGTTCGATTTCAGATTCTTGGTCAGCGAAGCAAAATCCTTGTTCGTCCCAATCTTTGGGTCAATCTTCTTGTAATCCGTGGTCGAATATCTGTGATTCGACTGACTCTCAAATACGGGATTGAAGTAAATCGCATTGATCCCTAGATCACGCAGATAGGGAATCTTTGCTTGGATGCCAGCCGCATCGCCACCCATGAAATTTTCATAAGTTGGTTCGCCATCCCAAGGGGTCACATCCGCTGGATCATTCGATTTATCGCCATTGAAGAAGCGATCTGGGAAAATTTGGTAGAAAACGCTTCGCTCCACCCAGCTCGGAACCTGAAACTGCTTGAGCCTCCCGAGATCCACCCAGAATTGGTCACTCTTAAATCCCCCTGTACCAAACTGGGGTAGTACTTCGTACTTCAGTGTGCCGTCCCGAATCTCAAAGGAATAGAGTGTGAGATGTTCAACATCCGGAACTCGCACCTCACGAATCTCGATATGCTCGCCCCGAGTCAGAACATCCATTGGATACTCCCTCTCGTACATCTTCAGGACAATCGACTCAGCATCACCCGCCCGCAATTTCAGCCGAAAAACAAGATCCCCATGATCGTAGTAAATGCCTCCATGACTAACAACCGAGAGACTCAGCTTTCCATCACCCGCAACCGCTGGTGTATCGAAATCGGAGGGAAGAGCATGGAGGACAGAGTTCGTGTGTCCGCCCCCATCCGTGAAAGTGCGCTTGTTGGCTGGATCAAGAATCCACTCTTCGCCATTCAAAACAAACTTGTACTGATGCTCACCCATCGGCAGAGTAACTTTCCGCCGCCAAGTATTGGAGCCCGCATCCCGCACCATCGGATCGGCATCCTTGTTCCATCCATTAAATGTCCCCGCCACATTGACGCGCAAGTACTCTTTTTCAGCCGTGAATACGAATTCATGCTGAATGAGACTTTGTCCTATGGTCAATGCTAAAGCAGGGGTGATCATTCAATCAGTTCTTTTGCGAAGAACCGCGAACCTTCAGTTCGCAGGGAACAACGTGCCTGGTCGAAGACTGTTCTTCCGATCCTTCTATCAATTCTACAAGTTTTTTGACTGCCTGTTGGACGAGAAGTTCAAAATTCATGTTCACTGAGGTAAGCCCTCCTTCCGGAATCGTTGTCAAGAACGTGTCATTAAAACTCACCATACCAAGATCTCCTGGTACAGACAAGCCAAGCTTATTCGCCGCACGAAGTGCGCCAATCGCCAAATAATCATCCATAACCAGCAACGCATCAGGGCGATCTTTTCCAGAAAGAAGCTTCTCTGCCGCTTCGCTCGCCGCTTCAATGCCAAACGCAGTCCGTTTGATCATCGGGGTCAAGCCGTGCTGCTCCATCGCCATGTTGTATCCCGCAACCCGGTCGTCCGCAACCGCAACTCGTTCCGGACCCGCAAGAAATGCGATCTTCTTAAACCCGTTCTCAACCAAATGCATCGCCGCAGTTCGAGCGCAAAGTACGTTGTCGTTATCAACTGAATGCAGGGAAGCACCCTTAGGATTCCCAATCACAACAAAAGGAAAACGATCCGCTTGCAATTTGGAAAGCCGGATGTCGTCCATCTGCGGCTCAACCACAATCAAACCATCAACCCGCCGAGTGCGAAGCAGCTCATCGTAAATCTGACTCTGAGATGAAGATGTATCAGCAATATCCAGGCAGAAGTGAAACTTCGTCTTCGCCAGAGTCCGCGCAATCTCCGCAACCAAAATCGAAAAGAACGGATCATCCTTCACGGTATTCGCATCACGCTGAATCACAAGTCCAATCAGCTGAGTTTTTCGCCGACGCAACGCTTGCGCCCGAACATCCGGCTGATAATTAACCTGCGCCATCGCCGATTGGACGCGAGTGCGCTTTGCATCATCGACGCGAACATCCCCGGCTAAAACCCGGGAAACGGTGGCTTGGGAAACATTGGCAAGGCGTGCAATATCTTGTTGAGTGACTCTCATGAGGTGGCTTCGCTAAAAAAACTAGCTTGGGGGTCTCATTGGCTGTCGCCCTTGCACTATTAAGAATCAATTATTGCATATTCACAGGAATAGATATTCACGGATGGGCCACGAAACTCCCAAAGTTCGCCAAAGCAAAAATGAGATGAGATCAGCCAACTAGGATTAACCTAGAAAACTGATCTCCTCAACTTGGGTCAAAAGAAGCGAAAACGAGATCACGGCTCAAAAACCGTGAATATGCACTGAACCGAATTCAGAGACGCCCTTCGAACTGCTTCTTACCCAGAAATTCAAAAACGAACAGCCCGATCAAGGTCACAATCGGAAAACCGAGCGTCGCGTAGTGAACCAATTTCTGCTTTGCATAAACGTCGTTATAGGAAACGTAAAGCTGGCTCTGCAAACTCATCACCGCCGAAACCCCAAGAACAATCCCAATCACCGCAACAAGTATCGCAACCCACTTCATCGGCTGCACTCGCATGAATCGACCTGCAAAGAAGAGCCCTGCCGCAATCAACGAAGGGCCAACCGCCCAAATCAGCGCGCCATTCCGACCGAACATGTACATAAATCCGGTGTTAGCAAAAAAATCAGTATGGTTCAACAAAAATAGGGTCAGCATGGTGTGGGACTGTCTCCAAATTCCGTTTCGGAAAGTGTATCCGTTTCTCTCCTCGGCAAACTTCATGCCATCTCAAAAAGAAAAGACCCCAAAGCTAAAAAAGCCTTGGGGTCTTACCAAAAGTCTAATGAAAAACTACAGATCGTAGCGCTTCGGGCCACCATCGTCGCCGCTGCCACCTTGAACAATGCGCTTGACGAAGGAGATCAGTTCCATCGGGTTGAACGGCTTGGTGAGATACATATCCGCACCGTAGCTGTACCCTTCAAAAACGTCTTTGTCTTGAGCCTTAGCCGTCAACATAATGACCGGCAGGCCTTCGGTATCAGGATCGCGGCGCAAAGCCTTCAGAACCTCAAAACCGTCCATGTACGGCATCATAACGTCCAAAACCAGCATGTCTGGCTTTTCCGCTTTGACTTTTTCAAGCCCTTCCTTACCGTCATAAGCCGTGACAACGGTGTAGCCCTGGCGTTCCAGGTTGACTTGAATCAGTCGAACAATGTGGCGTTCGTCGTCGCATACGAGAATCTTCACAGGTGGCATCGAATATCTCTCACTAAAAGGGTTTCGGCTGGTTCAACACCAACCTTCAACCGTGTGGGGCTTATGCTACCCCAACACAATCCATATTTTTGTCAGTCTCGGGCAGGGAAAGGGACGATGGGTAGGCTCACCGGCATGAAACTTTGTCGATTTGAGCTTAGCGACACTCCCGGAGAGACGCGAAGTGGCATCTATCACGAGGGCAGATACTACGAAACTGATGGGCAAAATGCAATCGGCGTCCATGAACCAAACGTCGTTCGCCTCCTTTCCCCAATCGGACAACCGCCTGCTTACCGTGCCTTCGATGCCATCGAAGGTGGCCCAACCGAAGGCACCCTTTTCTATCACTATCTCAATCCCGCCGGACTCCAAGGCACCGAAACCGAGATCGTTCTCCCTCCCGCAGTCCTCGAAGCCGATTTCGAAGTCCGTATCGGCGCAGTCATCCAAGACAAAGGCTTAGCCCTCGATCCCCGCGAAGCAAACGGATTCATCCTCGGCTACCTCATCACTTGCGTCATCACCGATGCCCGCCGCATTGATGAAAGCATCGGCGCGCAACCCCGCGATGTCGGGCTCCTCGCTGGTCCATTCCTTGTCACCCCCGATGATCTCGGTGGTCACCTCACCGGAGAAAGCCAGTCCAACTTTGTCTGGCCATATGAAATCAGCATCAACGGCACTACCATCCAAAAAGCAAGCTACCAAAGCGATTACGAAATGACGAATCTTCTTGTGCAAGCCACCGAAACAAGCTCCATCAACGTCGGCGAAATCGTCAGCTGGCCCCCACTCCCCAAACCGCGCCTCTCCGAAACAGAAATCGGCCGCGGGATGATGCCCAGTGACAAAGTTTTGATTCGTATCGAAGGATTGGGAGCACTTACGTTCCGAGTTGCGTAAAGTAGGGAAGCAAAATGAGTTTTCAAAAGACAGAACTACCCAACGGCATCCGCATCCTCACCGAAAGCGTTGATTACGTCGGCTCCGCCAGCATCGGCGTGTGGTGCGAGACCGGTTCCCGCCACGAGCTCCCCAGCGAAGCCGGGATCACCCACTTTATTGAGCACATGCTCTTCAAAGGCACTCCCACCCGCACCAGCCACCAGATCGCTGAAGAAATCGAAGGGCGAGGCGGGATGCTCAACGCATTCACTGATAAAGAGCAAACCTGCTATTACTGCCGCGTCCTCGCCGAGGATTCCATCCACTCCCTCGACATCCTCTGCGACATGGTTAAGAACTCGCTTCTGGATGCCGAAGAACTTGAGCGAGAAAAAGGCGTAGTCCTCGAAGAAATCAAGCGCGGGGAAGACGATCCCGGCGATCTCGTCCACGACCTCCACATGCAGGGACTCTGGCCTGACCACAACCTCGGACTGAGCGTCATCGGCACCAGTGAATCGGTCAGTTCATTCTCCCGCGATGATCTGGTTAAGTACATGGATCGTCGTTATTCGGGTGCGACCATCGTTGTCTCCGCCGCCGGGAACGTCAATCACGAAGAATTCGTTGCCAAAGTCAGTGAACACTTCGCCGATCTCCCCGCTGGTGAAAAGAAAGCAAACGAAGATCGTCCCCAACCTCAGCCCGGCACAAACCTGATCGGGAAAGAAGTAGAGCAGGTTCATTTCTGCATCGGCGGTGATGGCTCCAGCTACTACGACGACTGGCTCTATCCAATGACCGTCCTCGATCAAATCCTCGGCGGAGGAATGAGCAGCCGCCTCTTCCAAGAAGTGCGCGAAAAGCGCGGTTTGGTCTACGCAGTCGGTAGTTACCATCCCACCTACCGCGAAGGCGGCAGTTTCACCATCTACGGAGGCACCGGAATGCAAACCTGGGAAAAAACCCAAGAAGTCATCTGGGATGAACTCAAGAAAATCCGCGAAGATGGCCCCACCGATGACGAAATCACCCGTATCAAACGTCAGTTCGCCGGCAACCTCGTCCTCGGGTTAGAAAGCATGTCCAGCCGCATGATGCGCCAGTCTCGCAACGAGATGGTTCACGGTCGGCAAATCTCACCGGAGGAAACTCTCCAAAAGGTCAATGCCGTCACAAAAGATCAGATCATGGACTGGTGCCGTACCAATCTCTTGCCAGAGAAAATGCGAACCACCGCCATCGGCCCGTTCAAAAACTGATCATTTCTGGAGCGTCCAAGTGAGCGTAAATTCCGATGGCTTTCCATCGCGCAAACCGCTCACTTGGGCACTCAGAATGTCCCCATCGCGGGTGTACTCCAATCGTTGCGGAAAATCGTGCTCAGGATTCGTGAACACCGCGCGATTCTCCCCCAGCTCAGCTAAGTCAAACTCCGTTGTCGCCTGACCCTTCGGGCTCGCCACATAGAAAATCTCATCATCCCGCAATTCAATTCGCAAAAACTCGTAGGTTGCCTCCCCCGACTTCCGCAAACTCCGATTCAGCCCGAGCATGATGCCGGCTTTCGGCTCCATCCAAAGCTCCTCGTTCTCATCCTCCCGCTCCGAAACCCAGTGCCCAACCAGAAATTCTAAATCATCCAAAGAACAATCCAAATCCTAATCCTCCCTCAAACCAAGTGCCCCAATGGCCCTCGATCTCGTTCGCATATCCTCGCTCTCCGCGAGCATTTCCAACCGCTCTTTCACCGCCTCATCCCCTAACTCCCGCAATGCTCCCCAAATTCCAAAGAGCGCTTTCTCATTCTTCTCAACAGACTCCCGCGCCCGAAGCCACGCCTCCCGATCGGGATGTCCACAATCCCAAATCGCCGTATACACCCACCTCCGAACGTGCGGATTCGGGTCATCCGCCATCTTAGTCAGATAGCGAAACGCCCCCGCCCCAGCAACAGAAGCCAGTGTCGAAGCGGCCGGACATCGCACCACCCACTCGGGGTCGCGGCAAGCCATCTTGATCGCAAAGATGTCATTCCGATTCCCAATTCCACCAAGAAGTTCAACTGCCTCAACACGCTCACATGAGTCAGGGTCAGTCAGCAAAATACGGCAAAGCCCCCGAAGCACTTTTCGCTCCTTTTGCGTTAGCGATTCGCGCGCTTCAATGTATTCCTCAATCCGCCAAGCCTTGCTATATGAGGAACTCGCTGTCAGCACAAACTCAACAAGCTCATCCAGTGAATACATAAGTCATCACCGATCCGAGTTGATCAAGTGCTTCCGGAACCAATCCTGACCACCCTCAATCATCCGCGGATGCCAGTCGTGTCCAAAATCAATCTCCTCAAGCTCCTTCACACCCGGTAAAGCATCGAACACCGCCCGCGCCTGCTCGGGGCGAACCGCTGGATCACGGAGCCCGAGCGTCACCCGCGTCGGCACCTGGCAAAACGAAGCCTGATTGATCGTATCAAAGTAGCTCAGCGTCTCGCGGACAGCGGCGTCATTGCCCGCACTCTCTGCCATGAAATCGGTCAGCTCCTTCAACGGATACCGGAAAGCCTTTGCTTGCAAAACCCACGGCATTCCTCCCAAGAAAGGCATATCGGCAATCACCGCTTTAACTTGCTGAACCCAAGCCCCCATCCATATCCCAATGCCTCCACCTTGGCTCATCCCCGCACAAGCCAAGCGATTTTCATCCACCGCCGCCTGATCGGCAAGAATCCGCAGAGCAATCACCGCGTTTTGGAACATCCGCCGGAATATCCACGTTTCGCGGCTAGAAACCCCATCGGCAAAGTAGCCTCGTGCCGGCGTGTAATCCTCCCGATGAAACGCCGATTCCCCAAAGAAATTGAAGCTGAGTGAGGTGTATCCACTCCGAACCCCGTACTCGTTCGGTTGCATAGACCAGCGGCTGTACGGGGCAATCCAAAGGAAGCCCGGATGAATCACATCCGAATAGGGAACCGCAAGCCACCCATGCAATCTCTCCCCCGAAATCCCGCGAAAACTCAAAACTCGCAGATCATGACCAGGCGTGCTCGGCTCAGAAACAGACTCGACGGAGTAGTCAAGCGGCGCATCTTGCGCGATCTGGGTGGTCTCCCGCCAAAACGCCTCAAACCCAGGGGGGACATACGGTTCTAGCCCTTCGGGCATCGGATCAGGAAACTCCGGCGGATCGCTGCAAGGTATCGACGTGCATTCCGGTGGTCATCAACCATGCCGTTGCGCGCTGAATGTCTTCCACCGGGCCTTCCAATCGGATTTGCATGGTGCCGAAATCGGTATCCACATTCGCCTTGGTGATGGAAACCTTGACATTGAATTCCCGGCAAAGTCGCCAAATCCACGGCTCACTCACTTGCTGATCGCGAGCGGTCAAGTTGATATCCACGGTGGTCATCGACATACTGCCGTGATGTTACCGGATGGCTTCTGAAAAGTTGGGGCCGTGGTTCAATTCCGGTGGAGGATTGTTGAAGATGATATCTTCTTCCCAGTCTCCGACTCGTGTCAAATCCGCCTCACTCCATTTGCCTATG
>JAGQUX010000024.1 GCA_020438215.1 Armatimonadota bacterium
TACAATACAGGCTGGGTCTTGGGTCTTTGCCTTGATATTGAAATGCGTTACCAAACTGGTGGCAAGGCTACTCTTGATGATGTGAGCCATGAGCTCTTCAAACGCAATCGCAACAACCAGCCGGGCTTCCAAGAAGATGAAATTCGGCGCATCATGGTGGCTTATGCAGGCGGACACATGGGTGAGGTGTATGACAAGTGGGTCATGAAACCGGGCGAACTGCCAGTGGAAGCTCAACTGATGAAGATCGGTTTGATCATGAAGCAAGTGGATGTGAAGTCGGTTACTCCTGGCTTTGCTTCGACTTATCGTGCAGGGAATATGGTGGTCACGGCTGATTCCGCAGACAAGACCTTCCTTCAAAACGACAGAATCCTTTCGATTGGGGATGTCAAGTTCGATGGCATGAAGCCGGCGCAGGTTCGTATGGGACTGGAAAAGCTCAGCACGAGTTACAAAGTGGGGACTCCGGTGACCGTTGTGGTCAAGCGCGGAGAAGAAACCATGACTTTGACCGCGAACCCGGTTGCCGCAACCGTCAAGGGATGGCGAGTGATGAACGATCCTCTGGCAACACCGGAAGCGAAAAAACTTCGTGAAGGCTGGCGCGGATACACCAAGCTGAAAGGCTGGAACTACTAAGTCAAAGGCTGACTTAAAGTGAAATCGGGGTTCAAATTTGAACCCCGATTTTATTACTTATCTTGATGTGTGATCCACTTGATCGCGCCAAGTAGGTGCTTCTGGAAATCGGGCTCGTCATAGGCTTCGGAGGTGTGCCCGCCACCAGTATAGAAAGCTCGCCCGTCGAACTTATCGTGGCACCAAGCGGTTGGGTGAGCATCGCCCATTTTGTGGCCCTCGTAGCTATTCGTGTCGAGTTCACAAAGGATGTGGACATCCTTTGCCGGCTGCGCTTTGTAGTCGTACCATTCATCGGTGCGAACCCAGCGTTCGGGAAGGTGTTTGGTGGAGATGTGTGTGCGATCTACTACCTTGACCGTGGCTTCTTGAACTCGTGGGTGGCTCATAAACCAACCGCCGACGAGCTCGCCGTAAAACGGCCAATCGTATTCTGTGTCAGCGGCAGCGTGAATGCCAAGGAAACCACCCCCATTGCGGACAAACCATTCCAGAGCTTGTTCTTGTGCCGGTTCAAAGATGTCGCCAGTCGTATTGAGGAAGACAACAATTTTGTACCGCTTCAAGAGGTCTTTCGTGATGAGGCTGGCATCCTCGGTATGGCGAACAAAGAACCCGTTTGCCTCTGCCATCTTGGAAACGACTTCGGTGCCGTGTTCAATTGATCCGTGGCGATAGCCAGCGGTTTTGGTGAAGATCAGCATCCCATTGGTGCGAAGTTGGCCCTGAGCCATAACGGCTCCGGCAGCAAGCGAGGCAAGCAACATGCGGTCAGTTTATCAGGGAGTGCGGCACCAGCGCAAACCGTAACCCCAATACCACTGCTGAGGAAGCATCCGGTCATCTGCATCGGTAAGAGGATTGAGACTAAAACTGCTGGCTACGCGCTGAACTCGATCTCCTTTGTGGAGGTTAGATACGAGAACACCAACATCGTGAGTGCCGAGCATGACGGCATCAAAGTTGGTCATGGAATCGATGGCAGAATCGTAAACCGCTCGGCCAAGCAAGTCGCCTTCGTAGCTGGCCTTATTCCACTGAGTGTTGGCTTTGGCAATGTAGTGCGCCCGGATTTCCAGGTGAACCTGGCTGCCTTCGATCCTAGTGATGCGGCTGGTCATATCGCCGGTTTTGATATGGCTGACATCCCATGCTCCTTGCGCCTTCATCATGTGGCTCATCAGGATGTATCGCTCCATTGCTGGCCCACTGACCTTGATGGAATTGCCTACCTTGAGTTCTCGGGGGACATAGGCGCGGAATTCGCTGGGTTTGAACCAAAGCCGGTCAATCCCGAAGAACTTGGGGTGGCGTTCATCGAAGGTTTCCATGCCGGGATAGGCGTAGCCACGCTTGACAACCCGAAGATCGAGTGTGCGCTCTGGCTTGAAAAACTTATCTTCTTCCCAGGTGATGCGATCGGCATCGGTAAGAGGCTGAGAAAGAAGTCGCTCGGACTTCGGCATCGCCTTGTACTTTGCCAGAGCTTGTTTCATCCGTTCCAGAGCGGCAACCGGGTCGGGGTCGGGCCAGCCGGTGTTGGCAGTAGTCAGCCATCGCCCAGATGGAGTCACAACAAAAATGCCCTGATGAATGCCGTTCGGGTCGTTTCTAAAAACGTTGGCGAGCAGTTGAAATTCGCGCTTGCTTTTCTGATCGGAGTTGTTGTAGTCCACATCATCTGCCGCGACAGTGATGAAGTTTTCCTTGACGAACTGTGTGATATCTGGTCGAGTCCAGACAAACTGCCTGGTCTTGGCACCGTTTTGTCAGCACGCGCCTCGGGGGTCGCCGAAGTACAGCCAGAGGATGACCGGCTTATCGAGTTCCTGCCCGTACTTCAAGCCCTCAAAGACGGTGGTCTTCCAATCGAGGGATTGAAAACGCAGATCGTCGGTGGTGAGTGATGCGTGCTTCTTCACCGTCTCGAAGGTCTCCCAAGAGAGTTCTTTGGGCGCAACATTCTTGATGAGCTGGGCTTCGGTTGGGGAAGCCTGCCCAATGGTTGCGAAATTGAGAAGAAGGCTGAGCATCGCACTCACACTTGCATATTCGGACGAAAGTGAGAAAGTCAAAGGTTTCGGCAAATGCGCTTGAATCTCGCTGGGGGCGTGGGGGTAGCGTATGACGCATGTCCGCAAATGATTCGCACAAGCCCGACACGATTCTCCAGCATTTGGGGGAAGACACCCATTGGGCGGGGGCGGTCACACCGCCGATCTTCCAGACATCGTTGTTTGTGCACGAATCGATTGACCAGTATCTGAGTGCTCACGAAGAAGGGAGATACACCTATTCGCGGTGTGGAAACCCGAATCTGGATTTGGCGCAGGTGAAGCTAGCCGCCCTGGAAAAAGCGGAGGAAGGGCAGCTCTATAACTCGGGGATGAGCGCGATCACTGCCGCAATCATGAGCGAGACAAAAGCCGGGGCACATGTCGTTTGTGTGGACACTTGCTATGGCCCGACGCGGATCTTCCTCGAAACGTATTTGCCAAAGTTTGGAGTGACAACGACATTCGTTTCTGGTCACGATCCCCAAGAGATTTTTGATGCTTGCAAGCCAGAAACAACACTGATCTACCTCGAATCCCCAAGTAGTTTGATCTTCCAGTTCCAAGATTTGAGGGCGATCTCCGCATTTGCGAAAGAGCGGGGAATTGCAACGTGTATTGATAACAGCTACGCCTCCCCCATCTATCAGCAGCCGATCACTATGGGGATTGATCATGTCGTCCATAGCGGTACCAAGTACATCGCCGGGCATAGCGACGTTGTTTGCGGGTTGCACTGTACGTCGGCAGAGAAAATGGCAGTCGTCCGCAAGAATGAGATGGAACTGATCGGCGCAGCATTGCCGCCATTTCCGTCGTGGCTTGTTTTGCGGGGATTGCGAACCCTCAAGCTCCGGATGGAGCGCGCTCAAGAAACTGGGAATACGATGTGTCAGTTTCTCAAGGGTCGTTCGGAGGTTACGGAGGTGTTCCATGCTTCTGATCAAGATCATCCGCAGCATGATCTGTTCAAATCGCAGATGTCGGGTTCCGGTTCGTTGATCACGTTTGCCCCTGCGTTCCAAGATGAAATCAAAGTGCGGCAGTTTGTCGAGAGCCTAGAAATCTATCAAATGGGTGTCAGCTGGGGTGGCTACGAAAGCTTGGCAATGCCGCTCAAAGTCAAGCCGATGCACTGGAAAGAAGAGCGGCTTTTGGTTCGCCTTTATTGTGGGCTCGAAGACGTTGGTGACCTCATGGACGACCTCGATCAGGCGTTCAAAAAGATCGGTTAGGCTTGCGGGAACGCAAACCAAATCGCGAAGCTGACGATCATCGCCGCGATTACGATTTGGATGACAAGAACACGCCTCCGTCTTTCTTTGGCGTCGATTTCTGTCATTAGCTTTTTGCCTTGGCTTCTATTTGCCATGTGTAGATGTTGAGCACATCCCACGGTTGTTCTTTGACAGCAGCACGGATGGTGGATTCGTCAGCAGAAGCGAGTGCAGAGAAACTTGTGATTCCCGATTCCACGAGCATCCGCGATTGCTCGGCGTTGATGCCCTCGATGACCGAAAAATCAACATCAGAAATTGACTCAGCAACGGGAGTCACTGGTGCAACAACAGAACCACCAACATGAGAAATCCAGGCATCCACGTCGAGGTTGTCCCAGGGTTGGGCGTTACAGATTTCTAGAATGCGATCTCTAGGAGTGGCGGCAAGTTCAGCGAAACTGGTGATTCCGGCGGAGGAAAGTAACTCTGCATGAGCAGGAGTAAGCCCCGGCAGACTGGTGAGATCGTCTGCCTTTCCTTCATGAACTTCCGGAGTTTCCACAACTGAAGCGACAGAAGCGACCGCAACTGGTCGAGATTCCAATGCCGTAATCCGAGCCTCAAGACTACTCAAACCGCCTAACTTGCCATCCAGAGTATTGAGCCGAGCATCCAGTTCTTTGACTTGCCCGAGATTCTCGCGCAACCGGGCAACATCGGCTTCAAGCTCTTTGATCCGCGACTCATCGACTGCCCCAGAAACAGGGCGGCGGAACATCGTGGCATCTACGAGCCAGAACACACCAAACCCCACTATTGAGCCGATAAGAAGACCAGCCGGATCGAACATATTGAGAATCTTACTCGGAGAAGCAACTTTGACGCCGCTCTGCCCGGTATACATGGCACATCCGTTATGAGTTTGTTGACAACACTAATTCTCGTTACTCATGCGCCCACGGGAGGTCAGCTTGCGCCGCCAGTTGCAAAAGAACTGGTAGGGGCACACTCGCTGGCTCTCAGCCCCGATGGGTCGCAACTTGCTTTCTCCTATCGAGGTGACATCTGGGTTGCCCCATCCGCTGGTGGGCGTGCAATCCCGGTTGCTAGCCATCTGGAAATGGACGACTATCCGACTTGGTCACCTGATGGTAAGTGGATTGCATTTTCTTCTGATCGCTATGGAAGTTGGGACATCTTTGCTGTCCCTGCTGAGGGTGGTTCTCCAATCCGCGTAACAGAAATGAGCGGCACGGAAATCCCGATGTCGTTCTCGCCCGATGGCAAGAAGATCGCGATGCGCGGTGTCTTTGATAAGGTCACCAACGGCGTCTACACAATCGACATCAACACCGGGAAGTTCGAGGAAATCTCGATTGATAACCAGCGAATCTCCGAAGTGATTTACAGCCCGGACGGCTCGAAGTTTGCCTACACTCGCAAGGCGGCGTTCCCATATGCGCGACCCAGATATCAAGGTTCAGGTGCGGCCCAGATTTATGAAACTGCGCCAGGGCAGGGAACAGGGAAGCTGATCCGCAATACTGGTCTGCAACACCTGTGGTTGAATTACGCTCCAGATAGCAACAGCATCTATTGCGTGAGTGCAACCGAAGTCACCCCGAGTTCTCACAACATCAACGAAAAGCCGGGCGTCTTTGCAGATAATGTCAACCGCACTCCTAACGTGTATTCAGTAGATGGACGCGGAAAGGCAACCCGCCTGACTGACTACGTTGGTTCTGGCCCGCGCTTCTTGACCGTTGCTTCCAAAGCCGGAAACATTGCTTTCGAGCGCGATGGTTCTCTTTACACCATGTCGCCAGGTGGTCAACCGAAGAAAATCACGATCACAGGCTTTGTGGATGATAAGACCACCCAAGAAGAACGGCTCGTTCTGACCAATGGCGTCGAATGGTTCTCTCTCTCTCCTGATGGCAAGACGTTTGTCTTCCAAGTCAATCGTGAGCTTTGGAGCGTTCCGGTCGAGCAAGGTAAAGGCCCGAACAAGAGCGATGCGACACAGATCACTGATTACGCCGGTTCCGATGAGAATCCGCTCTACGCGCCGGATGGCAAGAGCGTGTTCTTTGTCTCTGATCGGGAAGGGGCGCGGTCGCTGTATCGCTACACCTTCGCGGATAAGAAAGCCACCAAAGTTGTCGATTCCAAGTACGACATCATGGGCATGACAATCTCGCCGGATAAGAAGAGCCTGAACTACTGGCTCGGCGGGCCGGATGGTGGTCTCTTCACGATTCCGGTGGAAGGTGGCACGCCAAAGCTCGTTCTCAAAACTGGCTTCCAGCAAGCGTATTCTTGGTCACCGGATGGTCGATACCTGGCATATGCACGGCAATTGCTGAACTCCGGTTTCAATCCGTGGGAAAACAAGACGAACATCTATGTTCTCGACACCCAAACCGGGAAAGAGCAAAATGTGACGCGTCTGTCGGCGTATCACACCTGGCCGGAATGGTCGAAAGACGGTAAGTATCTGTACTTTATCAGCGACCGAGATGGCGGTAACTCGCTTTACGCACTGCCGCTTCAGAAAGAAGATGCCACTGGCATTGCTCTTGAAATCAAGTACGAAAAACCGAAGGATGCGGTGAAATGCGACTTTGATTTCAACAAGCCGGAAGATCGTATTCGACGACTGTATCGCGGTTCGGTGGACGCATTGCCATTGATGGATCCGGAAAAAGGTGACATCTACTTCCTTGGCGGTGGTCAAGTTTGGCGCGTTGGTTACGATGGAGAAGGTGCACGCCAGCTCACCAATGGTGGTGCAGTCGGTGGTTACGAATTTTCGGGTGATTACAACAACATCGCCTACATCCAAGATGGGCGACTCAAAATCACCGATATTCGCAAGCCGAATCTCCCCACTCAAACGGTTGACTTCCGCGCGGTCTGGATGCACGATCTGAAGGCCGAGCGCAAAGCGGCATTCGATGAGTTCTGGAGAATTTACAATCTGAGCTTCTACGATCCGTATATGCACCGCCGTGACTGGGCTTCGATCAAGAAGCGCTACGAACCGCTTCTTGATGGTGTCGGTCACCGCCGAGAAATGGCTGGTGTTCTCAACTTGATGGTGGGCGAACTCGAGTCGTCGCACTCTGAAGTTGGGCCGGCTCCGGGCGGTACATTTGCGACTCCTGATGCTCACCCAGGCTTCCTAGTGGATTACTCCTGGCAAGGTCGTGGTATCAAGATTTCGGAAGTGCCCGACGGAACTCCCGGATCGTTTGAGAAGACCAAGCTCAAAGCGGGCGAATACGTTCTGCAGATCAATGGAGTGGATGTGACCAACGGGTTGAGCATGTACAAGGCTCTGAGCGGGCAAACCGGTCGCGAAGTGGAGTTCACAGTTAATAGCTCACCCACTACTGACGGCGCACGCAAAGTCAAATATGTTGCTCCAAGTTCAGGTCAAGTTGGTGGAATCATCAACAACAACCGCGAAAAGTGGCGACGTGAATATGTCGAGAAGAAATCTGGCGGAAAGCTGACTTATGTTCACATCGCGGGTATGGGCGGTGGCAATATGCGCCAGTTCAACTTCGAGGCCTGGCAGTATGTCCAAGGCAAAGAGGGCGTGATCATCGACGTTCGTGAAAACGGTGGTGGCAACATTTCGGATGCTTTGATCGACATGCTGGAGCGCTCTCCGCAGATGCGTTATCTGCCGCGAGATGATGAAGAAGTTCTCGGCCCCGGTACCAGCTGGAACAAACCGACTGTCGTGATGCACGCAGAAAGCAGCTTCTCGAATGCGGAAATGTTCCCAGCGGCAATGAAGGCTCGCGGACTCGCGACCCTGGTCGGGATGCCGACTCCGGGTTATGTCATCTACACGTATGGTGGGCGCCTGGTGGATGGAACAAGCATTCGCCTCCCGAACACGGGCGTCTATCGCATGGATGGCACCCCCACCGAGAACATGGGTCAAGAGCCCGATTTCAAGGTGGATATCACTCCGGAGCAGTACTTCGGCATGATGGAAGAACCGCAACTCGACAAGGCAATTGAAGTCTTGATGAAGAAGATCAAGAAATAAGTTGCTGAGTTGAAAACGAACGCCCTCGGGATTTTGCGATTCCGGGGGCGTTTTTCTGCGAAAATAGCGTCATATATTATCGGTGACCAGACATGGAAGCGATTAGCGTTTTTGATATCTTCAAGATTGGAGTGGGGCCGAGCAGCTCGCATACTCTGGGGCCTTGGCGTGCGGCTCGGCAGTTCCTTGCAAAGCACCCGGATATCCAAGCGATTGAGCATGTTGAAGTTCATCTGTTTGGTTCGCTGGCAAAAACAGGGAAGGGGCATGGCACGGACATCGCCGTTCAGTTGGGGTTAATGGACTTTGATCCGGAATATTTCGATGTTGATAGTCTGGGCACAGTCATTTCTGATGTGGAAATCTCACGCCAACTTATAGTGCGAGATGAGCATCAGTTCACATTCGATCCGACCACTGACATTGTCTTCCACATGAGCGAAAGTCTGCCGTTCCACCCGAACGCAGTGACTTTCAAATCGAATCTGTTTGAGGAAACCTACTACTCGGTAGGAGGTGGGTTTGTTGTCACCGAAAACGAAGAACTGAGCGATAAGCGTACGGTCACCCTCCCCCACCATACAAACTGCGCGGAGGATATCAAGCGGGAATGCGCCGCGAACAAACTGAGCATTGCCGAGATGGTGTTCCGCAACGAACTGGCTTGGCGAACCGAAGACCAGATCAATGCCCGCCTTGACCAAATCTGGCATACGATGCTGGAATGTCTGTATCGCGGGTGCCACACAGAAGGGATTTTGCCCGGTGGATTGAACGTTGTTCGGCGTGCGGCAAAGAAGAACCGAGAGCAGATCGGTGATGTTCCGTACAAAAGTCAAGAGCAGTGGTGCGAGGCAATCCAGCATCTGTTCGTAGATTTCGATGACGTGGTGAACTGGATCAGCACATTCGCGCTGGCAGTAAATGAAGAGAATGCCGCGTTTGGGCGGGTTGTAACTGCACCAACGAACGGAGCGGCAGGTGTCATTCCTGCCGTGATGTTGTACGCATATCTCTTCAAAAAGGCATCTCAAGAGCAACTTCGAGAGTTTATGTTGGTCGCCGGAGAAATCGGGAGCTTGTTCAAAAAAGGCGCAACGATCAGTGCAGCGATGGGTGGCTGTATGGCAGAAATCGGCGTCAGTTCGGCGATGGCGGCGGCTGGCTTGACTCACATTCTGGGTGGCTCGACGGATCAGGTATTGATGGCGGCTGAGATTTCAATGGAGCATCACTTGGGGATGACCTGCGACCCGATTCTGGGGCTCGTTCAAGTGCCGTGCATTGAGCGTAATACGATGGGGGCAATGAAGGCGATCACCGCGGCGAATATGGCAATCACGAGCGACCCAAGTAAAGCGAAAGTGAGCCTGGATGATGTCATCAAAACAATGTGGGATACCGCTAAGGATATGAACAGCAAGTACAAGGAAACCAGCGAAGGCGGGCTTGCAACCAATATTTCTGTACTAGTTCCTGAGTGTTAAAACAAAGTCGGGGTTCAGAAACCTGAACCCCGACTTTGTCAAGCTAAATTCTTAGCTTTTCTTTCGTCGGCGGAGGGCAGCGAGTGCGCCCAGTCCAAGTACAGCAAAGGTTGCTGGCTCTGGTACGCCGCTGAACTGCACATCCAAGTAGTCCGCGCCGTAGATCGCATCCCAACCGGTAGTCACCGAAGCAAACGTGCCTGTGACACCGTTGTTGTTATCGGTTGTGAACAGCCGGAAGGTGTCCCCGATAGAAGCGTTGAATCCACCGATTGTGGAGATGTTCAGTGCGCCGTCTAGATTCAGGAAGTTGGCGTTGATAGTGTCCCACTCTCCTGAGTTAGTTCCTTCAATTTCCATTTGGAACGATCCGCCAGCAGCATTGATGAGAGTTCCGCTGAAGTCCAGGGCTCCAACCGAGAAACCTGGATCCATCACGCCATTGTTGGTGAAGTCTGTGCTGGATTGCTGCGTAACTGTCCCGTTTCCGGAGAACGTTCCGTTGTTGTTGAATCCAAGGCCACTGAACTGGAAGGTGCCATCAAGTTCAATCGTGCCGTTATTCACGTGAGTTCCCGTACCCGTTTGCTTGAATGTCGTATTGATGTCATACAAGCCATTGTTGAGCATGTCGCCATTGGCCGTTCGTAGTCCACCCGCTCCTGCTTCAACCCGCACGACACCCTTATTGTCTAGGTCACCATTGATGGTCGACGACCACGAGGTGTTGATGCTGGTCATGATGACCTCACCCAGGTTGGTCGTTGGAGCTGTGAATGTCAGATTGCTGCCGCCTCCGGAACTTGCGCCTTTGACGATCAGCTTGGCATTGGAACCAATCACACCAGTGAAATTGGATGTTCCGAAGGCAGTCACTTCGCCAGTGAACGCGGAAGTCAGTAGTTCCAGGTCACCGTGACGCACTCCGAAGACCAGTCCGTTGGTGTGATCAGCGGAACCACCAGTTATCCGCAGAGTGTCGGTGCTGATGAGCTCGGAACTGCCTTTTGCAACGCCATTGTGAGTGAAAATCCCACCCTGGTGGATGGTGCTTGCGTCGAACTCAGCGTTGCCAATGTTATTCACCGAACCGTTGATTGTTCGGGGGCCGCCTGCACCAGCCGTGACCAGCAAATTGCCCATGTTTGTCCATGTTCCGTTGATGGTTGAAGACCAGCTAGAGTTGATCGAAGTCATCTCAACCGTGCCACGGTTGACAAAACTATTGAAGGTTGTATTTGCACCACCACCCGTGTTTGCACCTTGAACCAATAGCGTATTGGTCGTGCTATTTTGCCCAGTCACCGTGTTTGCGCCCAGCAGTCGAATGACACCGGTGGCAGTCGAGTTCGTTCCGAAGTTTAGTGTGGAGTTCCGGAGCGTTACGTCGCCGATTGTCTGGCCGCCAAACATATCGACATTCGCGTTAGTGAAAGCGAGAGTGGCGCTATTGCCAACGAGGTTGCCGAAGTTTCGGTAGTTGCCAGTGACGGTGCGGTTACCGCCTGCACCGGCCGCAACTTCGAACGTTCCATTGTTGACAAATGTTCCGACAGCGTCCAGGCTAGCACTCCAACTCGCATCTTGAGAAGTGAGGATAGTCGTGCCGTTGTTAGTAAAGCCATTGGTTGTCACGGCAGCTGTTCCGCCTGTGCTTGCACCTTTGATTTCTACAGTTCCACCGGCACCAGTTCCGCCTTCCAGGGTTGAACTTCCGCGCGCTTGAACAATTCCATTGAATCCAGTTCCGACCTGGAGTTCTCCTCCGCGAACAAAAATGTCAGCTGAGTTGCTACCGGAGAGTGCTTCCATGCGGCCACCATTGACATCGAGAGATGAAGCTCCAAAGACATTCCCAGCGGCGCTTGCCATTCTGAAAAGTCCGGTTGCTCCATTGATTCGCAATGTCGTTTCTAGGTTGAGCAGACCACTGTTGTGGAACTCACCGTTGAGAGTTCGATTACCACCAGTACCCGTCAGAACATTAAATGTGCCGCTATTGGCGATGTTTCCATTGATTGTGCTGCCCCAAGCGGAGTTGATGGAAGTCATGTTGAGAACCCCACCGTTGTTCAGCGTATTAGAAAGATTGAGAACCGCAAAGCCACCGGTGTTCTGACCCTGAACATTAAGAGTTCCTGTATTGGCGAGATTCGATCCGTTCAAATTGTTGTTTCCGAAAGAATTGAATGTGCCACTACTGATTAGGGTGCCAACCGTTAAGGTCGTATTACGCATGTCGATATTCGACGTGAACGCGCCACCAGAGATACTCCAATTTCGACTGACCATGCTGAGCGTTGAGTTTGCGTGCATGTTCAGAGAATTAAGGACGACGTCAATATCTGCTGTGACAGTGTAAGGAACGCCCACATCTCCGAGAGCGGCATTGGCAGTTGCACCATTTGGGGCAATGCCTCCAGCCCAGTTACTTCCGAGACTCCAGTTACCGCTACCAATCGTGATCCAAGATTGGCTCATGGCCGTTGATGAAGTCGCTACGATTGCAGCAAGCGCAATGACGCGCATACGATTATCAATATTCATTTGGCTCTTCTCCTTGAAAAATCAAGTTTGCAGATGGCAATCCCACCTAGCGAAGCTTAGAATACAGAATAATTCCTGCTCGTGTCAAGATAACGGGGACTCTTCGGGTTCTTTTAGATTGTGATCGACGGCCCGGCGATCATCAAAGATAAAGCAGTTGCCATCAAAGAGCGATTGATCTTCTGGTATTTCCTCCAGATATTTAAGAATCCCACCCTGAAGGTGATAAACCTCCTCGAACCCGAGCTGCTTGAGATACGCCGTTGATTTCTCGCAACGGATGCCACCGGTGCAGAACATCGCGATTGGTTTTTTCTTGTCCTTCAGTTCGCTCTCAACATAAGCAGGGAATTCATGGAATTCCATGGTCTTCGGATCGACCGCACCGCGAAATGTGCCGTCAGTGAATTCGTAAGTGTTGCGGCAGTCGATGAGCATCACATCATCGCGCTGGATGAGGTCGTTCCATTCCTCGGGCGGAATGTAGGTGCCGACACCATTGTTTGGGCTGACGCCGGGCACTTTCATTGTCACGATCTCTTTCTTGAGCTTGACTTTCCAGCGGTGGAAAGGAGCCTCGGGTGCAAATGAATCCTTGAATTCGAGGTTTGCTAATCGCTCATCAATTTCGCCGATCCGTACGAAGAATTCGCCAACTTTTTCAGGGTCACCGCAAAGGGTTGAGTTGATCCCTTCTTCCGCAAGGAGGATCGTTCCCAAAAGGCCAAGCTCTTGCCCCAACGCTTCAATTTGAGGTTTGAGTTCCTTGTATTCCGGAAGGGAAACGAATCGGTAGAAAGCGGAAATTCGGATCATGGCTTTGCTCCCCCTATTGTGTCCGAAGTGCGACAATTGTCCGGGGTTTCCCGGGCCAAACTAACGATCACGACGGTTCAGCAATATAATTAAGGTCTATGAAGACCTGGACACTGCTTCTGTCTTCGGCGTTAGCCATCGCTCTCGTTGGCTGTGCGTCGAAAGCGGAAGAGCCAGCGGCTCCGGAAGGAGAAACCACTTCATCGGTGAATACCGAGATGAAAGTGGCCTCTATGACGGCGGCGCAAGCTCCCGCTTTTACATTGAAAACGGCAAAGGGGGAAACTCATTCCCTGAAGTCGCTGACCGCTACCAATGATCTGGTGGTGCTTTACTTTATTGGACACACTTGCCCGACCAACAGCGCAGCGATCAAATACATCCACCAAATCGCAAACCAAAAGCACGATAAGGTGGCCTTTGTTGGCATTATCAATACCGATAAAGCTGGATTCGAGAAATGGAACGCAAAGAACAAAGCGCAATATCCCGTTTTGCTCGATGCAGACCTGAAGACGATCCGCGCATATAAGGCAGAACGTTCTCCTTGGTTCATCATGGTGAACAAAAGCGGCGAAATCGTCCAGACCGATAAGGGTTACTCCGAAGGTTCTCTGCGCGAAATGAATGCCAAACTCGCCAAAGTGGAAGGTCATGCCGCGAAAGCACTGGATTTGAAAGGTGCTTCCGCAAACATGACCTATGGTTGACCCTTCTAGAGGTCTTCACCCCCAGGTTGGGGGACTTTGAACAACGCAGGGCGAACCTCCTCAATCGGGAAGTTCGCCCTGGTTGCGTTTATTGATGGCCCGGATTCCGCAGGGAGCCGATGGTAACCTGACTCGCAACACCATGGGTACAAAAATCACGAAGTCGGCAACCGGCTTGAATGTTCCGAACGATCCAATTATTCCGTTCATCGAAGGCGATGGCACTGGCCCCGATATCTGGCGAGCCAGCCAGCGCGTTTTGGATGCGGCCGTTGAAAAGGCGTATGGCGGCGAGCGCAAGATTGAATGGATGGAAGTGCTTGCGGGTGAAAAAGCCTTCAATCAAACCGAGAACTGGCTCCCTGATGCAACACTGGACGCATTCCGCGATTATCTGATTGGCATCAAAGGGCCGCTGACCACTCCGGTTGGTGGGGGAATCCGCTCCATCAACGTCGCTCTTCGCCAGATGCTTGATCTCTTTGTCTGCCTGCGCCCCGTGCGATGGTTTACCGGCGTTCCGAGCCCGGTCAAAGAGCCGAATCTGGTGGACATGGTGATCTTCCGAGAAAACACAGAAGACATCTACGCCGGTATTGAATACAAAGGTGGCACGGAAGAAGCAGCAAAGATTCTCGATTTCCTTCAATCCAATTTCCCGGCACAGTTCGACAAAGTGCGGTTTGGCTCCAAAGCCAAAGTTGATGCTTGGAACAAAGAGCTTGAAGGGATTGGAGCTCCGTCTCGCGATATGCCGGTGGAAGTTGGAATTGGTATCAAACCGGTTTCCAAATTGGGCACGGAACGATTGGTTCACAGCGCGATTGAGTACGCCATCGAGACTGGTCGCAAATCCGTGACTCTTGTTCACAAGGGGAACATCATGAAGTTCACCGAGGGCGCGTTCGCTGATTGGGGTTACCAAGTTGCGGCGCAATTCTTTGGTGCCGTGCCGCTGGATGGCGGCCCGTGGCACGTGATTCCGGAAGGTCAGCGGGGAGCTGGCATTGTGATCAAAGATGTGATCGCTGATGCCTTCTTGCAACAAATCCTTCTCCGCCCGGCGGAATACGATGTGGTCGCGACCCTCAACCTGAATGGTGACTATGTGAGTGATGCTTTGGCCGCGCAGGTCGGCGGGATCGGTATTGCTCCCGGTGCGAACATCAACTATGTGACCGGTCACGCGATTTTTGAGGCCACCCACGGAACGGCTCCAAAGTACGCCAACCAAGATAAGGTCAATCCGAGTTCGGTCATCCTCTCGGGTGAGATGATGCTTCGTTATATGGGCTGGACAGAAGCCGCTGATATGATTGTAAAGGGTGTTGAGGGCGCGATTTCAGCTAAGACCGTCACCTACGACTTTGAGCGGTTGATGAGCGGCGCAACGTTGGTTTCTTGTTCCGGATTCGGGGAAGAAATCATCAAGAATATGAGCTAGAACTGAAACATAGCAAATAAGAAAGCCGACTCCACTATGGAGCCGGCTTTTTTGTATCACATGCAAAAGGTGAGCTTAGGCGACGCTTTCGCCACCACCACCGCCACCCTGTCGGCCCCCGCCGCCACCAGGACGACCACCGCCAGGTTGACCTTGACCACCCGGGCCACCGAATCCGCCACGTTGCGGAGCTGGGAAGTTGAACTTCTCACCAGTCATTTGGTTGTATTTCGCTTTTTGATCAGCGGTCAGAACGTTGAAAACAGCGTTCCAGACTTTTTCTTGCTGAGCTTGCATTTGCGCTGGATCTGGGCGTTGACCTTGAGGAGGTTGCCCTTGTCCACCCTGCTGACCTTGTCCGCCGCCTTGACCTCGACCGCCTTGGCCAGGACCACCAAAGTTCGGGCGATTTTCTTCCATGATCTTTTGGATGCGTTGTTTTTGCTCTTCGGTGATGCCGAGTTGCTGGGACACTTCCGGATCCATAAACGCGTTGATTCGCATGGCTTGGACATCAAGTTGTTGGTATCGCTTGAACTGTTGAGCGGTCAGCACTGACTTCACAAAGTCCATTTGTTGCTTCTTCATAGCTTGGCGCATTTCGCCGCCTGGGCCACCGGGGCCGCCAGGTTGACCTTGTCCACCCGGTTGTCCGCCGCCGAACTGTCCGCCACGACCTTGTCCTTGTCCACCTTGACCACCTTGTCCACCGCGACCTTGGAATTCGCCTTCAGGAGGAGTGGGGTGCCATTCCATGAGCTTTTGAATTTGATCTTGGTTGAGCTTCAGGTGCTCGTGCACTTCCTTCATTTTCATGATGTCCATGCCGCCACCGCGTTGCATCATGCCCGGGCCGCCTGGGCCACCAAACTGTCCGCCAGGGCCGCCTTGTTGACCGCCGCCGCGTGGGCCAGCTTGCTGAGCATAGAGCTCTTCGCAACCGTTATTTTTGGTTTGCGAATCATCATTGCCGAGAGTTGCAAAAGCGGTGCTTGTCATAAGCGCGGCAACAACTGCGAGGGCACTGAGAAGGGTTTTGTTTTTCATTTTCTCGATACTCCATCGGCCTTTTTTGGTCGATGTCAGTATTGTGGGGAAGAGATATGAGGAAATTGTGAGGTTTGTAGTTGGTCCCAAAACTTTGTCATTCAGAATGAAATATGGCTGGAACACAACACATCTGGTACGCCACGTACGGTTCAAATCTCAATGAAGACCGGCTGATGTGTTATATCAAGGGCGGGGCTCCGACGCCGAACCACGAACCGCATCCCGGATGCCGTGTTCAGAAAATCCCCAGTGCGAATTCTTGGTCGCACATTCCGTACGAGCTTTACTTTTCTGGGGTGTCACAGAGTTGGGGCGGTGCGCCGGCTTACATCAGTCCAGAGGTCGTGAACTTATCCCAAACGGAAGTGAGACTCTATCGATTGGAGCAATCCCAGTTTGAAGATGTCTTTGCCCAGGAGAACGGGCTGCAACAAGGAGATATTTGGCTAAATGACGACCTGACAGAGATCATCGGAATGCACCCGGCGGCAAAGTACAGCAAACTCATCCGATTGGGGGATTACAACGGCGAGCCCGCGATGACATTCACATCACCTGATCGGTTGGAGCCGGGCGTGCCTTCGGCCCTCTATCTCAGTATGTTTGTTGAAGGCTTCCGGCAGGGTGGTTGGTACGAAAGGGACATCAAGGAGTATCTACTTTCTCTCCCCGGTGTTGATGAAGAGACAGTCAGTGCAGCAATGAAAATGTGAATCATTCAGGGTTGGTTTGCGCTATGATGAACAAACGAGGCAACCCCAATGCTTGCTCAATTGATTTGTACAGTCGCGATCTTAGCTACACGTACTCCACAGGATAACGTAGGGAATCTCCGATCAGAGAGTTTTTCTTTGCCTGCGCGTGAAGTAACTTTTACGCCTGAAGGCGAAGATAAGCCTGTGAAAGGCAACTACTCGATGGATCTCAAAGTCACATATCGAGCTGCAGATGTTGGTGGCGATGGCAGTTTTTACCGCACAATGCAGATTCGTCCGGAATCACTCGGTATTCCCTTTACCTACACACCAACTTTTACACCAGCATCTCAAGTCAATGACTTTCAGTTGCTAGGTGATTTGACAAGGGTGGGCGTTGGTTTTGATGAGCTGAGTCCAATTATGCAATTTGTTAATACAACGACACCGCGGATAATCGGTGACGTTGGAAGGCTTAAGCAAAGGATTGAACCAAATGGTGATTTGCAGAGCGGTGGCTGGACTCACAAAACATGGTCACTTATTGGCCGTAGAGTAACAGCAGACGTTGAGGTTGTTTACACCCCGGTGGGACAAGGCCCTGAGAAGGCGGTGAGAGGAAAAGGCTTCTCAGTGATTATCGGGGAATTCGATGTTGTTGGCGTCCCTGTCTTGAAGTTCATTCCTGATCCAGCGGTTGGAGTTCCCAAAGAGATCAAAGAGTCTATCGGGGGAATTGAACTGACAAATGAACAGCAGGAGCGAATTTCATGGGGATTGCCGCCTTACTTTGAGCGGAGTGAGTTAAGTGATCTGCTGGACAAGATTGAAGAGGAGGAAGGACTCCTGCGCCAATCTCAAAAAGACTCTCAAGCAAAGAAAACTGCGATGCTGAGGAACAATGAGCTTGGGTGGATTAATGAGACTTTGAAAGCTAATACTTACCAAGGTGTGGAAGGGCTTGAAGGACTCTTTGGCGAGTCCTTAGAAAGTCAGACTTATCGCACTTGGCTCAAGGATGGCTTGCCGTCTGGGGACAGTCTCAACGCATTAGAGTTTCCCAATATCAACTTGCCAGATCCTTGCTCCGGAGAGGCATGGTTCCCGGCGGGCACTCTTTGGCTCCCTGATACACCTGGCTACCAGCCGATGGCTACTTCCGTGGGTACCCGTTTCCCAATTACGAGCTTTGTCGCGGGAATCAATGGAGTTGCCTTGCAAAGTGATCGCCGGATGCGGACGCACTGCTTGGATATGACTCTCAAAGAACCGGCACCAGGAGTCAAATACTATCCCTACGCCCAACCGGATTCGGTTCTCAAGAATCTGACGCAAATTACAAATGCCTCACGGTTCCGAGGGCCGTGGGATCAAGCGCGGATTTGGCAATACACCGATATGGCGACGTTCAAAGATATTGGTGAGCGTCTATTCCCATCAATCTCTTTGCGGCAGTATGTTGATAACCTTCTAGAAGTCTCCAAAGCGGGTGGCTACGAAGGCATGGATATGGCGAAGAACAAGCAGTTCGAGCCGATGCTTTTGACCGCCGTGGATGCCAAACCCGAAGCTCTGGGATTGGTCATCGGGAAACTTGAAGAGCATAAGAAAACCGAGCTTTCGCGCTGGCTCTCCGGTGGTGCCGATGAGATGGAAGAACTCATCAAATCGGGTGGGGAAGGGAAAGATCACGCAGTGCTCGTGATGAATGAATTGCTGACCAGCTACCAGCCGGAAATCCGGAAGGGTGCGCTTCGCTATCTGAAACGCACTTCCGCGGAACTGGCGATCAACCCTGCCGCACTTGGAATGGTGATCTTCTCGGGTGATAACGGTGATGCGCTGCTTACTCTTCAAGTTGCGGAGCAGCACTCCGTGACACTAGAGAAGCCGATGCTGGAGCACCTGACCGAAAAGGGCGCGACGAGCGAGATCAAAAATTTGGCTAAGAAGCTGCTCGGCAATATGCGCTAAGCGGCTTCTTGGTTCATGTTCCAGATCGGGCGGAAATGCTCTTTTAGGCTGGTTTCGATGCCAGCGGTGAGAGAGATTTTGTGCCCGGCGAATTGGAGAGTGCCGGGGTCAAAGAGCGCATAAATCTGCACGTCTTTGCCGCGCTTGAGCAGACCTTGGAGATAAAAGTGGTTGCGCTCAATCCCATTATCTCCGGTGTTCTTATGATATGCGTTCATGCGGTGGCTCAAGCTACGTTTGGTGTGACCAAGATAAGCAATGGTGCCATCCACAACAAAGGCGTAAAGCACATCACTGCGATCCCCTGATTCGAAGATGGAGTACGTCATTTGCTCGCCGAGCTGACACCACTCCCCGACGTGTTGAAATCCGATCTTGTGCAGCTCTTTGAGGTGCCAACTGTCGCTGGGGATATCGAGATCGAGCTCTTCTGAGGAAGCCTGTGGTGCAAGGTCAACCGGAGCCTCGGGGGTGTAGTCTTCGGTGAGGAAATTCGCCGAAGGTTTGCCAATCCGCTTGATTCTCTTGAGGAGCCCTTCGTTTTCTAGCTGGCGGCAGATGAGAAGCACCGGGTGAGCCGACGGCACAAATTGCCGCAGCTCTGCCGCGATTTCTTCGTCAGTCAGACCGTTTTGCTCTTCTAGCAACGAGAGAACTTGATTCCGCAATGAGTTCATACCAACACCCAGAAGAATTCTCGGTGAATTGAACTTGGATTTTGAGGGAGAGCGTTCTGGTTCAGTTGAACCAGAACGCAGTCCGGGCCAGGGTAAGAGTTAGTTTGCGCTCTTCTTGCGACGCCGTAACACGACGGGAACGAGACTTAGGGCAACCAAACTGCTCGGTTCCGGTACTGAGCTAATTGAAAATGCGCTCATTGGCATATTGTTGACATAGGAGAAGTTATTCACCCCGTTCGACCATGCCATGCGCCCAGTAATGCCTTGATTGTTATCCATCCAAGCGGCATAGAGTGTGGAATCCGGCGGGCTGAGGACTAGCCAATACTTTTCCGTTGAGCTTAAGAAAAGGTGTGAAGGTGCAATATCAATTGTTTGAGGCGGAGAAGATGCGTTGACGAAAGGCATGTTGTTCAGTTGCCATTCTCCGAGAATTGCCCCCATTCGGTCGTCAATTGTATTCGCGTGAATGCGAACGGTCGCCGCATTTGTGCCTTCCCAGTATCGAGTAGCCAAGGAAATCGAGCGAGCGTAATCCGACGTCGTTGTGCTGAATTGCCAACCGAGATCGGAATGGATATGAGTTATGGAATTATCCGCTCCCGAGAAAGACCTTCCGACGTTTTGGATGTAGGAGTTTCCTGGTCCGAAGGTGCTGAATAAAGTTTGGGCTTGCGTTACAGGGACAATCAAGGCAAAGAAGGCGATCGAAGAAATTGCTCGCATAGCGAATAGGAGGCAACCTGAAATGAAAAAATACTGTTCACCAAAAAATTGAAGAGAAATCCTCCCAAAAATTGGGAGGATTTCTCGGCTACTTAGTAAGCGCGGGCGAAGACGACGCGCTGTTTGCTCGGTTTGCCCGAGTAAACACAAACGCCCGGCTCAGCATCGCTAGGCTCAAGTGGGGTGAGCGGGATGCACCGAATCGTTGCTTTGGTCGCTGCGCTGATGGCGTCTTCGGTTTCCTGAGTGCCATCCCAATGAGCAACAACGAATCCGGCTCCGCCTTCTCCTTCGAAGACCTTTTGGAATTCATCCCAGGTGTCCACGCGGATGGTGTTTTCGGTTCGCATTGCAACGGCGCGCTCGAACAAATTCTTCTGCATTCCGTCCAGCCCTTGAGTGACAGCGGAAACAACATCGCTGAGGGTGATGGTTTCTTTGTCGCCAGTGTCACGTCGAGCGATGACACAGTTGCCTGCTTCTAGGTCGCGCGGCCCGATTTCCATTCGGAGACACGCGCCGCGCATTTCCCAATAGTTGAATTTGAAACCGGGAGACTCTTTCTCGCGGTCGTCAATCTCAACACGGATTTTACTTCCTGCCCATTTGGTGCTGGAAACCTGATCGGCGATCTCGTTGGCTTTAGCGATGACCTTTTCGCGATCTTCACCACGGCCAATCGGGATGATGACGAGTTGCGTGGGAGCGAGCTTCGGCGGACAGACGAACCCGTTGTCGTCGCTGTGAACCATCAACAGCGTTCCGATCAGGCGAGTGGAAACACCCCAGCTTGTTGCGTAGACGTGCTCTAGCTTGCCTTCCTTGGTTTGGAAGGTGACATCAAACGCTTTCGCGAAGTTCTGACCCAGGTGGTGACTCGTTCCTGCCTGGATCGCGCGAAGATCCTGAGTCATTGCCTCAATCGTGTAGGTGTGGTCGGCTCCAGCGAATTTCTCGCCGTCCGATTTGATTCCGCACACAACCGGCACGCACATCCATTCTTCTGCGGCGCGGCGATAAATCTCAAGAATTGTCAGAGTTTCTTCTTCCGCTTCTTCGTAGGTTGCGTGAGCGGTGTGCCCTTCTTGCCACAGGAATTCTGCGGTGCGAAGGAAGAGACGCGGGCGTAATTCCCATCGCATGACGTTCGCCCACTGGTTGATGAGGAGTGGGAGATCACGATAGGATTGAATCCAGTTCTTGTACGAATGCCAGATGATCGTCTCACTAGTGGGGCGGATGATCAGTTCTTCTTCCAGGCGTGCTTCGGGGTCGACTACAACACCGGTTCCGTTCGGATCGTTCATCAAACGGTGGTGCGTGACGACAGCACATTCCTTGGCAAAACCGTCGACGTGCTCTGCCTCTTTGCTCAAGAAAGATTTCGGGATGAGCAGAGGGAAGTAAGCGTTTTTGTGTCCAGAATCCTTGAACATATTGTCCAAGGCGTCGCGAAGGCGCTCCCACACGGCATAGCCATTCGGTTTGATCACCATACAGCCGCGCACGACCGAGTTATCGGCCAGGTCGGCGGCTTTGACCAAGTCGTTGTACCATTCCGCGTAGTTTTCAGAGCGCGAGGTGATGCCCTTGTCTCTGCTCATAAGAGCATGATTTTGGCATAGGGGCGAACCTGGGCTCAGGCTCAGTTATTGACGAGCACGGTGACCTTTTGAGTGCCGATCACTTTGCCGTGTTTGGTGGCGACGAGCTTGATTTCGTGCTTACCGTTTTGGAGTTTGCGTGTGTCGAGTTCCACACGCCACTCTTCCTTATTTTTGCCCACCCAGAACACGCGCCCATCCACAAAGAATTTCATCACGACGTCGCCGGAGTGGTCTTGCGTCCAAGCCGAGAACATTGTGCCGCTGGTCACGCGCTGACCGTTTTTAGCAGGCATTGCGACTTCGGGCCAGTTCGCTTGGGGAAGGGGATGATCTTGAGCATCTACGGGAACAATGGCTTCTTCGACCGGGAGAAGGAAATCAGTTCCTAGCGGTTTGGAGAGGAAGTAGTCCTCGGAGACCACCTTGGCGTATGTCTTCAGAACGTTCTCGTCTTGCGTAACGGCGTAGTTGTTGTTCTTGCGGTGATCCAGGATCAGGTTGTTGCCGTTGAAATAGTTGATGCACTTGACGCGTGGGTAGGCGCGGGGAAGAGAAGAGTACATCGCCGCAATCGCCCGCTGAGCAAAGTCGCTGACAGATTTGCCTTCCAGGGCAGAGTAGTGTGTAGCTCCGTATTCACCGACCATGATCGGCTTTCTCGCGCTGTACTTGTTGTAAACATAGTCGAGCATCTCAACCGGGTGGATTTGAGCTGCGGGCTTGTTTTTGTTCTGGTCGAAATAGGTGACAGAGTAGAGGTTCACGCCTACCCAATCCACAGACTTGTCGCCAGGATAAAAGCTTTCTATTGGTCCGGTTGGGGTTGTGTAGGGGCACCAAACCATCGCGACATTGGGAGCCTTCTCGTGCATCACTTTGGCAACGAGCTGGAACTTCTCTTTATAGAGCATTGAATTGCCGGAATACTTTGTCCAAGTGCCGTTCATCTCACTTGCAAAGCGGAGAAAAATCGGTGTCTTTGTTGCCGCGAACTTGATCGCAAGTTCATTCAGGTACTCGTCGTCTTTCACCCATTGGAGGCCGTTGTTGGGCTCGAGTGCGATGTGAACAATCTTGTCTTCACTGCCGAGTTTTTGTATCCAATCGCTGGCGGTGCGGCTGCCGTACGCCATGTAATAGAAATAAGTGGCGTGGGTGCGTCCGGTTTTTTGCTCAAATTCGCTGGGGAGGCGGCGGGT
Source organism: Armatimonadota bacterium (assembly GCA_020438215.1). Classification (GTDB taxonomy): domain Bacteria; phylum Armatimonadota; class Fimbriimonadia; order Fimbriimonadales; family Fimbriimonadaceae; genus UphvI-Ar2. Next base: position 22,918 of record JAGQUX010000024.1, read on the forward strand.
TTTGCCGACTTGATCGACGTATACGGAATCAAGCGAGTAGTCGAGGTCAATGAATGCGCCAAGATAGCATCCAACTTCGGGCTCAAATTTCGCGCCAGTGAAGTTCTTAGCGACTTCTTGTGGAGTAGGAACACGGTCGATGAAGAGTTTGAGATCATCGTTGCCCGCCAGAGCCATTGAGGCTCCAAGGACACCTGTGAAAACCGTAATCCACCGCACCGACATCAAGGCAACTTTATACCCTCGGTTGAGGGTGAGATTTTCCACGATCCCAGGCAGATTAAGGAAACGTCAATATGGTCAAGATTTGCTACCGCCCGAATGTCCAAACGGGATAAACTGAAGGTGTCCCATGAGTGATTTTCACGAAGAAGAACTGAAGCATTACGATCCTGATCCTGTTGAGCGATCCAAGTCGGGGTTCGGCAAGCTGTTTGATGAGGTGGTTGCCTCGCGCCTCACTCGCCGCGACGTGATGAAAGCGGGGGCGATTGCTTCCATTGGTGCGACCGCGCTGTTCAAGGCAACAAAGGCTTCGGCAATCGCTGAACCAGTCGCCGATAGTTTGGGATTCGTGCCGATCAAGCCGAGCAAGCTAGACGCCGTGGTCGTGCCGGAGGGGTTTGAAGTTCAGACTTTGATACGCTGGGGTGATGCGATGAAGGGCGGGATGCCGAGTTTCAATATGCTCACTCAAACCGCCGAAGCGCAAGAGCATCGATTTGGCTATAACAACGACTTTTTGGGATATCTGCCATTGCCGTATGGTTCGGAGAATTCAAGCCACGGCCTTTTGGTTGCGAACCACGAATATGTAAACCCCGAGATGATGTTCCCGAACGGAAACGACCGGGCGACGATTGATGCCAAGAAAGTCGCGGTGATGAAGGCTTCAATGGGGATGGGGGTTGTGGAGATCAAGCAGAGTGACAATGGGGATTGGCATGTCATCCGAACGAGCTTGCTGAACAAGCGCTACACGTCCGATACTCCGTTTGACATTACAGGCCCGGCTCGCGGACACAAGCTGATGCAGACCTCATACGACCCTAAGGGCGAAATTGCTTACGGAACGAACTCAAATTGCTCGGCAGGAAAGACACCTTGGGGCACCGTTTTGAGCGGGGAAGAGAACTTCCAGTCGTACTTTGGCAAAGCAAAAACTGCGCGGAAGACTGCTTCTCAGAAGCAGGTTGAAGCGTGGGATCGGTATGGGATTGATCGGGAAGAAACGCCCTTCCGATTCGAGGATTTTGATAAGCGATTCGATGTCAGTGTTGAGCCCAATGAATCGAACCACTTTGGCTGGGTGATTGAAATTGACCCTTACGATCCGGATTGGACTCCGAAGAAGCGCACGGCTCTTGGTCGCTTCCGGCACGAAGCGGCAACAACTCACGTCACCCGCGATGGTCACGTTGTCATGTATTCCGGCTGCGATGGAAAGTTTGAATACATCTATAAATTTGTCTGTCGCGATAAGTTCTCAAATGATCGGAGCAAGAACCGAGAGTTGCTGGACAGCGGCACGCTTTACGTCGCTAAGTTCAATGAAGATGGTACAGGGATCTGGATTCCGCTTATCCACGGGAAGAACGGCCTGACTGCGGCGAACGGCTTTGAAGATCAAGGTGAGGTGGTCATTCATGCGCGATTGGCTGGCGACCACGTGGGAGCTACCAAGATGGATCGCCCTGAAGATATGGAAGTCAATCCGGTGAACGAGAAGCTCTACATCGCCTGCACGAACAACTCAGATCGCGGGAAGGAAGGCTTTCCGGGCGTTGACGCTGCGAATCCAAGAGCACTGAATCGCTGGGGGCAGATTGTTGAGCTCACTGAAAACAACAACGATCACACGAGCACCAAGTTCAGCTGGGAGTTGTTCCTTGTTTGCGGTGATCCGAAGGATGAATCCACCCACTTTGCTGGGTTTGATAAATCCAAGGTCAGCGCAATTGCCTGCCCGGATAATGTCACGTTCGATGGAGCTGGCAACCTCTGGATTGCCACCGATGGAGCGGACTCGGTCTTCGATCATCACGATGGGTTCTTTGTCTGCCCGGTGGATGGCCCCGAGCGCGGTTATTTGCGGCAGTTCATGAGTTCGGTGAAGGGTTCGGAGGTTTGTGGGCCGGAGTTCACACCCGACTGCACAACACTTTTCTTGGCAATTCAGCACCCAGGCGAAGGAAGTACATTTGAAAACCCCAGCACTCATTGGCCGGATGGTTATGGTGTGCCGCGACCGTCAGTCGTCGCAATCCGGGCTCAGGACGGGCGCCGGATCGGTGGCCCCCCCACCGACGCCTAAATTGACTGGTGGGCACGGCTCGGCAATTGCGTCGAGTCGTGCCTGTTTTTTGGCATCGTTCTTCGACCAGATACGATAGCAAACACCGAGTGCCGTAGCCTCCATCAGAACAGCGAAAGTGCTTCCGATGCCGGCATAGATGACCCCGAGCCATCCCAGCTTGATCCCCACTCCAAGCCCAACTAAGAGCGAAACTAATCCAACCGCGATTCCAATGATGCGTGCCCAGGTGATGTGGTGAGCGGTGAGGGCTCCGCGATAGTAGCTCATCAACGCATTGACAATCGGCATTGCTACGCAGGAAAGAATGGCGATTTTCGCCATTTGCGCTGGCTCAGATTCCGCATTGTAGATGTGACGGAAGACAAGGTAATCAATCCCGGCGAAGTGGAAGACGATCATCGTCAGCGAGAGCACTCCGCCCACAATCATGCAAAAGCGCAGAAGCAGCTTCTTGCCTGCACCCGGATCGTAGAGGCTGATAACCGCTTCGGGGAGGGCAAACGTCATCGAGCGGAAAATCCAGATGAGTGATCCCGCTACTTGCCATGCTGCCGAGGCAATCAATGGGCTAGGGGCTCGGTTCAGGGCGCTGGCGATGATGACCGGAGTGGTCAGCATCAGCATTGTAGATGCCGTCAGCGGGAAGTGAAACGCGGAAAGCTGTTTCACCGACATGTGGCTGTCCGGATCGCTCGGGAGTTTTGCGATCACTGGGCGGCTGGCGAAGTGGATAAACATTGCCTCCGACCCGACGCTGCAGATCAATCCAATGGCAACGATTACAAGCCCGTTGAGTTGTGTGGTGAACGCAAGTCCGAACCCGACGAGGGCGATCATCAGGACGCGGACGAGGGTTCCCACGCTGATTGGGCGTGTGACACCTTGCTTGATCATGATGCCTTGCAGGTAGCGTCGCCAACCGACGAGCGCACTCCACGGAGTCATGATTTGGAGGGGTAGCTTTGCCGCATCTGCCACTTCCGGTTTCGCTTTCATCAGCTCAACAACAGCGTCGTAGAGAGGTGTAAACATCACCCCGGCATGGGTGATTGTCACGACACCCATCATAAACCAGGCGAATTGGGAGAGGGATTGCCACCGCTCCCGAGTTGTGCCAAGCGTAGTGGATGTCGAGAGCAAGTCAATAACCGGGCTCTCTATAAAGATAGCGATGGCGAAAAGCAGCAACATCGCCGCGTTGTTTACGGTGATGTTTGGTTTGAGCCCCAAAACCGCCATAGAAGTTGGTGCCTCTATCGCCATGAACAGCCACGAAAGGGCCAGCGGAAAATAGATGAACCAAATACGTCGGTTGGTTAGCGGTTCTTGAGAGAATTGGGCAACCGGTTTCGCCAAGGCATCATACTACCGACCGAATTCCACCGGGCCCCAGCCGTTCTCATGGGGAATTGATGAGACATTCCGCAAAACCACGTAGAATAGCGGCATGTGGCGGACACTCTCCGTATCTGTATTGGCAACAATTGCGCTCCTGGCGGGTTGCTCGGGCGGCACCCCCGAAAAGGAAGTCAAGGTGAACTTGGAAGATGCTCCTGCGATGCAGCCGGTGGAAGGCGAGCTTCGGGTCGCACTTCTGACCCCAGGCCCGGTTAGCGATTCCGGTTGGTCGGCAATGGCGTTCGATGGGCTTCAGGCGATTAAAGATGAGTTGGGTGCTGAAGTCAGCAATCAAGTGGCTACCGACGCGCAGATCAAGGACTCAATGCGATCGTATGCGCAGGATGGCTTCAACCTGATTATTGGGCACGGATTTGAATACAACTCACCAGCAATGGAAGTTGGGAAAGACTTTCCGGCTGTGGCGTTTGTTTCCAGTTCGGGCGGGGAATCAGCGGCCAACGTTGGCGCATTTCGGTTTTATTTGGAACAGGGCTTTTATGCTTGCGGAATGCTCGCGGGCAAGATGTCGAAAAGCGGTGTTGTGGCGATGATTGGTGGGCCAGATGTTCCCTCAATTCGGAGCACATTCAAAGCGTTCAAAGCGGGAGCAGAAGCTGGTCGCCCTGACATTAAAGTTATCGAAATCTTCACGAACGAAGAAGCTGATGTTGCGGCAGCAAAGCAAGCGACATTACAGGCGATTGGTCAAGGCGCAGACTTTGTCATCCACCAAACCAACGCCGCCGCTCGCGGTGTTTTTGAAGCCTGTGAAGAGAAAGATGTGTGGGCTTTCGGGGCGAATCTTGATCAAAACAGTGAGAGCCCGAAGATTCTGGCATCGGCAATTATCGTGGCTAAGCCAGCCTTTGTGAGTCTTGCGAAGTCAGTGCGAGATGGCACTTTTAAAGGGGGAATCACCCTGGCGGGGATGGAAGATGGCGCGATAGATTTCGTTGTCAATCCACTCAATTCCGATAAGATTCCTTCAGATGTTCGTGGTGCACTGGATGAGTTACTTTTAAAGATCAAGACCGGCTCATTTGAAGTTCCCAAAGACGAATTCTAAGCGGCTCTCACGAGGCAGAACATGAGCGAAAGCGTTCCTGATCCGATCCTGAAGATAGATCGGATCAGCAAACGCTATGGCTCGGTTCAAGCGCTCAATAATGTCTTTACTGAGTTCTTCTCCGGGGAGATTCATGCCGTTCTCGGTGAGAATGGTGCGGGGAAATCAACCCTGGTTTCGGCTCTTGCTGGGTTTGTTATCCCAGATTCCGGAGAGGTTGTTTTTCATGGTCAGCCAGCACCGATGGGGCATCCTCAACGATTGCGGGAATTGGGGATCGCGATGGTGCATCAGCACTTTATGTTGGTGCCGAACTTTACGGTGGAGGAGAATCTCGCCCTTGATCAAATTCGCTCACTGAATTCTCCCCTAAAGCTCGATGACTTGACATCAAGGGCGATGGAGTTAGCGCGCCAGCTTGGCTGGGAGATCAATCCGAAGGTACGGACAGGCAGTCTTCCGGTCGGGATTCAACAACGCATTGAGATACTGAAGGCTTTGGTGGGTGATTCCCAGGTGATCATTCTTGATGAGCCAACCGCTGTCCTGACCCCCGAGGAAATTGACGACCTTTTCTCTGTGCTCCGGGATCTGAAATCACAAGGAAAGGCGATCATCTTGATTGCTCACAAGCTTAGCGAAGTGATGTCAATCGCCGATGTCGTGACCGTGTTGCGGAAGGGAGAGTTGATCGCCCGGGCACGGATCGCCGAAACGAATCCAACTCAGCTTGCGGAGTGGATGGTGGGGGATTTGCCCCCCTCGCGCTCAGAATCCGAGAGTCAAGTCGGAGAAGTCGTTCTTTCGTTGAATGAGATCAATGTGAAAGGCGATCGAGGAGAGGTGGCGATCAATGGTCTCTCACTCGAAGCGCGAGCCGGAGAAGTGCTGGGAATTGGGGGCGTGGACGGAAATGGCCAACTGGAGCTTGCTGAGGCCATCGTTTGCATCCGCAAGCTGGATACCGGAAGCAGAACATCGCCTGAGAAGATCGGATATATCCCCCAAGATCGCCAGCGGGACGGGCTCGCCCTGAGCATGTCAATTGAAGACAACCTACTTGCGGGAGCGCTTGAAGACTCTAATCTTTCGAAACGTGGGCTTCTGAAAAGCAAGAAGATCAAGACCTGGGCGCAAAAGCAGGTTGAGAATTTCAGCATCAAAATTGGTACGCTGAGCGACCCGGTGAAAAGCCTGAGCGGCGGCAACCAGCAGAAAGTGATTGTTAGCCGAGTGCTCTCCCAGAGACCGCAGCTCATTGTTGCTGTGAATCCGACACGAGGGCTCGATATCAAAGCGACCGATTTCGTGCGTACCCAACTGGCTCAAGCGGCAGAAAAGGGTGCGGCGGTAGTGCTGATTAGTACCGACCTAGACGAATTAGCCGAGTTATCGACGCGCACGGTTTATCTCAATCGGGGGCAGCTGGCGGAAAGTTTGGTAGGAGCGGTTAGCCAATGAAAGGCGCACTCCGAACCCTAATTGTCTTTGCCGGATTGATCTTGATCTTGGCGATCACACTGGCTCTCTTTGGGCTGGATGTGGGTGCCGCGCTCAGCACGATCTGGAATGGGGCGGTCGGCTCAAAGGCAGGGATTGCGCGCTCGTTGGTTCGGGCCACCCCCTTGATTTTCACCGGGCTGGGAATGGTCGTGGCTTGGCGAGCAGGGATGTACAACATTGGTGGGGAAGGCCAGTACGTGATGGGGGGCTTGGCTTCGGCGACTCTGGCACTCGTTGTGCGCTCATGGGCTCCTGCAATTGCGACCCCCGCTCTCTTGGTTGGCGGAGCACTGGGAGGTGCACTGTTTGCTGCATTCGCTGGTTGGCTCCATGTCAAGCGGGGAGTTCAGGTAGTGATCTCAACAATCCTTTTGAATTTCGTCGCAATTGAGTTTCTGAAGTTCTGCGTGCGGGGGCCACTACAAAAATCGAGCGGAGGAATTTTCCAAACTGAAGCTTTGCCCAATACGCTGATGCTTCAGCGCTTCGACCGGCAGACCGACTTCCACAGCGGGTTCTTTTTGGCACTGATCGTTGTTGTGATTGTGGCGATCTATCTTTACCGAACTAAGTCGGGGTTTCAGATGCGGTTCTCCGGCGCGAACCCAGACGCGGCCCGGGCTAGTCGATTTGAGCCGGGCAAGAAGCAGATTCTGGCGATGGCGATTTCGGGTGGGCTCTGTGGTTTGGCCGGAGCAGTGGATTACACCGGATTGATCGGATTTGTGGGCGATGGATTTTCCCAAGACTGGGGATTCCTTGCTATTCCCGTTGCCCTTCTTGGGAACTTGAACCCGGTGGGTGCGGCAGGAGCAGCGGTCTACTTTGGAGGGCTCTTTGCTGGGTGTGAAGTTCTGCAAAGAAGCGAGCCGATTGGCGACACGATTGTGCCGCTCATCCAAGGGGTTGCGGTGCTGGGTGTTGTCGGAATGCAACGCTGGTTAGAAAATCGCACTAACCAATCCAAGGGGGCTGATTAGTGGAAATTCTGCTCAATATCCTGCGTTTTTCTGCGCCGGTTTCGCTTGCAGCCATGGGTGAAACCGTTGGGCAAAAATCCGGCTTGATTAACATCGGCTTGGAAGGGATGATGCTTACTGCCGCGTATGTTTCTGTGGAAGTGGCGACTCGGTCGGGGAACGCCTGGTTGGGGCTTCTCAGCGGCGTTCTTGCCGCGGTTGTTATGGGACTGGTTCAAGCTCTCTTCACGATCAAATGGGCAATCGATCAGGTGGTGATTGGTACGGCGATCAATCTTGCGGCGATTGGTTTGACGAGCACACTCTTTGAAGCGAATTACGGAGGCGCGGGCAAACTTCTCGATGCGCCTTCGCTTTTGATTGCAGGGAAGTACGATGTCATTTTGATCCTGTTGATCCCGTTCTTCCTGGCTGTGACTTGGGCGCTATTCCGAACAAACTGGGGGCTTGCCCTCCGCGCTACCGGTGAGTATCCCGATGCGGCAGAAGCGGCAGGTTTCTCGGCGCAGGGTTTGCGGTATCAAGCTCAACTGATCGGCGCAATCTTTGCCGGACTTGCAGGAGTATATTTATCGCTGGGGATCGCCAGTTCTTTCGCTATCAATATGACCGCGGGCCGAGGGTTTGTGGCGATCGCGATGGTTACGTTTGGTCGCTGGAAGCCGCTTTGGGTGCTGGGAGCTTCGCTCCTTGTTGGTTTTGCGGAGAGTTTGCAATACCTTTTGCAAAGTACGTCATCGGGTTTGCCGCCACAACTGTTTAAAGCGATCCCCTACCTGCTTGCGCTTGCTGTTTTGATTGTTGTTGGGCGGGGGACGGTTGCGCCGGCAAGTCTCGCGGTACCGTATAGAAGAAGCAAGTAATGTCGCTCGTCTCTCTCTCTCGCCGCGTCACGTTCAGTAGTGGTCATCGCTACTGGCGAGCGGATTTGTCCGCCGAAGAGAATCGAGCCCTCTATGGGGAGTGGGCGTCTCCTTTCAATCATGGGCACAACTATGTTCTTTGGGTGACGGCGCGCGGGGTAGTTGATCCAGAAAACGGCATGGTTGTGAATATCAAGTGGATTGATGATGTTCTGCAAGAAAAAGTTGTACAGACTTTCAACCAAAAGTCAATCAACGATGAGATTCCTTGGTTTTTCGATAAATCTAGCTCACTAGAGAACTTGCTCGCCTATTTTCGCCATGAACTTCAAAACCTCCCTGGAAATGTGGAGCTTTCTCAATTGAAATTAGAGGAAACCGAAACGCTTTATGCCGAATGGCACACTGAAAACAACATGACAACCCTCACCCGAATCTATGAGTTGGCTGCCTCTCACCGGCTGCATGTCCCTGAGCTATCTGGCGAGGAAAACGTGCGCCTGTTCGGGAAGTGCAATCGTGAAAATGGCCACGGTCACAACTATGTTCTCGAAGTGACGGTGACCGGCGCGATTAACGCCGAAACTGGGATGATGGTGGATATTGGAGCTTTAGACGAGGCGGTGGAAAGGCTTGTTGTGGATCGCTATGACCACCACAACTTGGATATGGACATCCCCGAGTTAGCAGGGAAGAACACAACCTCAGAAGTAGTGGCTCAGGCGATCTTTGATCTACTGCAAGGCAACATCCCAGGCGATTTGGTGCGGGTGCGGCTCTTTGAAACGGCACGCAACATGTTTGAGGTGACCGCGTGAGACGAGTCCTAATCACGGGAGCAAGCGCGGGGATTGGACGCGCAACCGCCCTGGAACTTGCTAACCCCGAGACCAGCTTCGTGCTCAATGCACGGAGCGCAGATAAGCTGGAGGCGGTGAGGTCGAAGGTTTTGAATCTCGGCTCACCTCAAGTTGAAGTTGTGCGAGGCTCCGTTGCTGATCGAGAGATCGTGGAGATCATTGGCACGGTAATGAGTCAGCTGAGTGGCGAGCTAGTGGTGATCAACAACGCCGGAACTGCCGCGTTCGGCGCATTCCACGAAGCTGATTTTGAGATGTGGAGTGATATGCTCTGTACGAACCTCACCTCATCGCTTTCTGTGATTCACCGATTGCTTCCGCTCATGCTCGAGGCGGGTGGAGGGCGAGTGATCAATGTTCTCAGCGTTGCCGCGGAACACGTCTTCAATGGAGCAGCCGTATATTCTGCTTCAAAGGCGGGGCTCCGTCAAGCAACCAAGTGCCTGAACGCGGAATACCGAGCCAAGGGGATCACTTTCACGAGCCTTCTGCCCGGCGCGGTAGACACTGATCTTTGGGAAGATGGCAAGTGCCCACCACGAGAGCAAATGCTCACCACCAAGGCGGTTGCAGAAGCGATTGCTCAAATTGTGAACACCCTAAAAGATCGGGTGGTGGAAGAAATCATCCTCACACCACCCTTAGGCATCTTATAAGAGCTAGATTTATCCGGCGGCTTCTTGCCGCGCGAACTCCTTGAAGATCGGGAGATAGAACTGCCAATCATCGCGGTCAATCGCTTTCAGATATTTCTGTAGAGAAAGATACGGTACATAGTTCGGGCGTTTTGGCACTGTCCGCAACTTCATATTCGCTTGTTGCGGAGTTTTGTCCCCTTTTTTGAGATTGCATTTGCGGCAACACGCCACCAAATTCTCCCAAGTGCAGGGTCCACCCACCCAACGCGGAACAACGTGATCAATGGTCAGATCACGTCCACTGCCGCAGTATTGGCATGTGTAATTGTCTCGTGCCAATACCGAATGCCGCGAAAGTCGCAACTTCGGGATTGGTCGTTTGACTTGGTAGCGCATCCGCACCACAGATGGAGCGGTCTGTTCACTTTCACTTGTCACAAGAAGCTCATCTGCTTCTTGGATGATTTCTGCTTTACCGAGCATGATCAAAGAAACCGCACGCCTCATTTGGCAGACGTTGAGCGGTTCGTAATTTGCATTCAGCAAAAGCACGTCCGTTTTCGCCATTTTCTTTGTTCTCCTGTGTTCACACACCGGGCTCAAAATCAACAAAAAAGGGTTCGCGCGCTCATGCGTGCGAACCCCCACTATCCCGACACACTGACGGGATACACCTGTCTTCCACATATTGGAGGGCAGGAGCTATGGGGTATCGCGATCTTGTGCCAAAAGCCCATTGGTACATTGTATACAACGAACGCCTCATCGCAAAAGAATCACATTTGTGTCAACTTTCACCGTCTCTTTACAAATTTCAAAAAGTACAGAGATTTCCGATGTTTGTGATTCGGTTCTTCCGGTAAGATCACTTGAAGCGGAATGATTCCGCATTTCCCAAGGAAGGGAACAAACTCATGAGCGTACTGAAGATTACGGGTGGACAGCCGCTTCGCGGCACAGTGGAAATCCAGGGGAGCAAGAATGCGGCCCTGGCGATTCTTTCGGCGATTCCCCTTGCTAGCGGCAAGGTGACATTGCGCAATCTCCCCGATATCTCAGACGTGAAAACGAAGGTTGATCTCCTGCGCGGATACGGTGTGGTTGTTGAGATCAATGGCGGCACCGCCACCTTCGATACTTCCAATATCCACCACTGGGAGCCAGATCCCGAACTTGTCCGCAAAATACGAACTGGTTTCTATATGCTCGGCCCGCTGATCGCGCGATTGGGTAAAGCCAAACTCCCAATGCCGGGCGGCTGTAAGATCGGCGCACGACCGGTCGATTATCACATTCGCGGTTTATCCATTCTCGGTGCCGTTGTTGAGCTTGTCGGCGGGAACTACCTTGCTGATGGCGAAGGGATGAAAGGTGGAGAAATCTACCTGGATACTCCGAGTGCAGGGGCAACCCAGCATCTGATGTCCACGGCTTGTTTGGTGCCGGGCATCACCACAATTCAGAACGCCTCCTCCGAGCCAGAAGTTGTTGCTCTTGCGACCTTCTTGGAGATCATCGGTGCGCGAATCGAAGGGGTGGGTACTAGCTCCATTACGGTTTACGGAAAAGAAGAATTAGGCGGAGGGGAATTCGCAATTCCAGCTGACCGAATTCAAGCGGGAACCTATCTCCTTGCCGCAGCTATCACAGGCGGTGACATTACAACCACCGGAATCTTGCCGGAAAATCAGACCGCACTCGTCTCTAAGTTGGCGGAAGCCGGAATCCCAAGTGAAGAAGGCGCAGATTGGGTTCGCGTTTGGAGTGATGGTCGCCCGAACGCGATCAAAGTCCGAACGATGCCTTATCCCGGCTTCCCGACGGATATCCAACAGCCGATGGCGGCGTTGCTCACTATCGCTAAAGGCACCAGCACCATCGAAGAAACGATTTACGAAAGTCGAACTGGGCACGTGAATGAACTGGTGCGAATGGGGGCAAAAGTGTCCTCCGAAGGGCGCACAACGGTCATCGAGGGCGTAGAACAACTATCCGGAGCGGTTGTCGAAGCCAGCGACCTACGAGCAGGCGCGGCTTTATGCCTGGCTGGACTCGTGGCGAACGGGGATACTTACATCAAGAACGTCCACTATATTGACCGCGGGTATCAGAACTTGGAACAAACGATCCAAGGCTTGGGCGGAACCATCGAGCGAATCAGCGCCGCAGAATGGGAAAAGAATCACCCGGTCACTTGAGGCCCCGTTGAAACTCACCACCGAAATTGGTATTGATCTTGGCACTGCGAACATCCTTGTTTATCGCCGTGGCAAAGGCATTGTCCTGACCGAACCCACTGTTGTTGCTATCAATAGCAAAACCAAGCGAGTTCTTGCAGTTGGGAATGCCGCTCGCGAGATGCTCGGTCGGACTCCGGGCAACATCACCGCCATTCGCCCGATGAAAGATGGCGTCATCGCGGAATACACAGTCACTGAGAAGATGCTGAGCTATCTTCGCCAGAAGACAATTAAAGGACCACAGTTTCGCAAACCCACCGCATTGATTTGTGTGCCGAGCGGGATTACCAACGTTGAGCAACGTGCGGTTATTAAGGCAGCACTTGCTGCTGGCTTTGGCAAAGCCGCTTTGATCGAAGAGCCAATGGCGGCGGCAATTGGAGCAGGGCTCCCTATCGCGGCGGCGGGCGGAAACATGGTCGTGGATATCGGCGGCGGAACCACTGATATCGCCGTGATCAGCCTTGGTGGAATTGTCACTTCGGCGAGCTTGCGCGTGGGTGGCAACAAGATGGATGAGGCGATCATTCGCCACATCCGCAACGTTTATAACCTCGCTATCGGTGAACCGACGGCTGAGGAATTGAAGATTCGAATTGGGTCGGCTTATCCGATGGAGACCGAACTCTCTATGCAAGTTCGCGGTCGAGATATGATCGCTGGCCTCCCTAAAACAGTGGAAGTCACGAGCGAAGAAGTCCGCGAGGCCCTGGCGGAGCCGGTGCGGATGATCGCGGAAAAGGTGTGCGCGGTTTTGGAAGACACTCCTCCAGAGCTTTCGAGTGATGTTATCGAACGAGGAATCGTTCTGACTGGCGGCGGGGCATTGCTTCGCGGTTTGGACAAATTGCTGAGCAGTATCACGCAGATCCCTGTGGTTGTTGCTGATAATGCGCTGGACTGTGTTGCCATCGGAACCGGACGCGCTCTTGAAGAAATTGAAAACATTGAGGCCTCCGGAGCCGTCACTACGTTATGAGATTCGTTCGGTGGATAGTAGCGGGAGCGATTGGCGCATCAGCGATTTTTGCTTATGCACAGGTTCAGAAGTCATCTGCGGTGACGGGTGAAGAAGTCGCCCGAGCGATGAACAAATCTGTCCCGGAAGTTGTGAAAGTCCTTGGCGCGAAATCACCGAGCTTTCCAGCAGGAAAGGCCGAGGCAGCAAGCCGAGCCGAAATCATCCATGACTTCAAACTCGTTTTTGATGCGTGCGAACCTAATTTCCGCGTAACTCCGCGCCCTTTCCGGGTGGATGAAAAGGCTCTTGCACTTGCTCCCAAAGCCAGCCAATCGGAACTCCGTGAATTGATTGAATGGGGTTTTGTGCCGCCTTATTCGCCGCTGGTCACCAATAACCCCGACCAGATGACGCGCGAAGAATTCGGAGATGCACTGGGCTACTTTTATAACCAACTTGCCGCACTGACAACTCAGCCTGATCCCCGCTGGACACCGGATTTGATGGGCGTTGATGGCGAGTAACTGAACTCGGCCTAAGTTCAAAATCTCTTTCGACCGATGATTAACCGCAGTGAGCGCGGTTCCCGAATGGTCGCGATCCAATCTGTGGGATCTCTTTGATCTGAGCCCGATTGCGGGTTCGGATTTGCAAGCCTATTTGGAAACCACTCTGGCCAAATGTGTGGCTTGGTTTCGCGCTTCGGGTGGCTCAATTTTCCTTGCAACCAACTACGACACCTACGAATTGAAAGCCTCTTTCGGGGCAATGATGGAACTGCCCGAGCACGCGGTGATCCATCGCGGGCAAGGGATTGGAGGGATTGTTGCTCAATCCGGGCGAGGGAAGATCATTAATGACCCGCACCGAGATCCTGAGCTTGCCGGTGTGAAAGGGAACTCCGCCATTGTGAGTTCTATGGTCATTCCGCTGGTGGATACGAAGAGGAAAACCATAGGAATCCTCAATATTTCTCGGCGTTTTGGTGAACTGCACTTCGGCGATGATGACCTGGAGCAAGCCGAAGCCCTGGGGGCGCACGTCGCTCTTTCCGTCAGCAATGCACAGATGGTGGCAACACTTCACGAGACGATCAATGAAACACTGATCGCCAACGAAAAGCTCCGCACGGTTCTTGATTCTGTGGCTGGCTCGGTCGTAGTGGTAGATGCCAACGGAGCCGTGGTGAATCACAATCAGTCTTCGGATCATAGCCAGTTGATCGAAGCCTTGAACCATGAGTGCGATTCTGTTTTCGGAAATGCACTCCGGGCAACTACAAAAGATGTTATCAAAAGCGGCGTGGCCAAGAAGGAGCGCGTTTTTGATAAAGAGTCTGATCGTTGGTGGGTGATTCAAGGTTTGCCGCTGAATTCTGGTGGTGCAGTGATGACGGTTCAAGAGACTACGGATGATGTTCGTCGTCAGCGGGAAGCGTCCCGCACCAAGCGACTCGCCGAAATCGGGCAGATGACCGCCGCGATTGCCCATGAAATCAGGAATCCACTCACGGGGATTCGCTCTGCCGCGCAGATGATCAAACAGGATCATGAGATGGTGGATGAGTTCATTCCACTCATCGAAGAAGAGGCGCTCAAACTCAATAGGCTGTGCGAAGAGTTCCTGGAATTCGCACGCCCCATCCCAATGGACTTGACTTCAACAAGCCTGGCAGACGCGATTCTTCCGGTGGTGAAGCTGGCGAAACCGTGTTTTGAGGAAAAAGGCATTCAATATCACGAAAGCCTGAGCACGAATCAGCCGATATTACAACTGGATGTGAGGCGTGTGGGGCAGGTGGTGCACAACCTTCTGCGAAATGCGTGTGAGGCAACTCCTTCGGGCGGTTCGATTCGGCTGGAGATTGATGCGGACGATTTCCGTGTGATTGACACCGGATCGGGAATTGCACCGGAAGCACAAGAGAAGCTGTTTTCGCCGTTCTTCACAACCAAATCGGATGGGACAGGGCTTGGGCTCTGTACTAGCAGGAAAATTATTGATGCCCACGGCGGGACAATCTCGGTGACGAGTGAGCCAGGGCATGGAACAACTTTTACAGTGACGTTTAATCGGAACGCAGCATGAGCAAGAAACGCATTTTGATCGTGGATGATGAGCAGAACATTCGACGGATTCTGCAAGCCAGCTTTGATAAGAACGGCTGGGTGGGGATCGTGGCGGAATCGGGTGACCACGCCCTGAACATCCTGAAAGACGAAGAGATCGACTGCGTATTGACCGATGTCACCATGCCGGGGATGAGCGGTTATGACTTGCAGAAAACTCTTTCTGGTTCGCACCCAGATCTGCCGGTCATCATCATGACGGCGTACGGAACGATCCCTCAGGCAATCGAAGCAATTCGAAACGGCGCGTTTGAATACATCCCCAAGCCGTTCGATCTGGATTCAGTGAAGAAGATTGTCGCCGCCGCATTGAGCGGCTCGGGCAAAGAAGTCAAAACACCGGGCAAAGGGAAGAAGCCAGCGGCAAAGAAATCCGGCGGGCCGGCGTTTATCGCGGAATCCCCGCAGATGAAAGAGATTTATGCGACTCTCCAGCAAGTCGCAGATAGCCGGGCCACGGTTTTGATCACCGGCGAAAGCGGCACCGGGAAAGAGG
>JAGQUX010000025.1 GCA_020438215.1 Armatimonadota bacterium
GTTGATCCTATTTTTGAGGTGGATGATGCTCTCTGGTGGCCGAATGGATATGGTGAGCCAGTTCTCCATGACCTTGTCGCCACTCACGAATCGGGACAGAAAGTTGAGCGAAAGATAGGCTTGCGAACGGTGGCGCTTCGTCGGGAGCCGGATGAGCATGGCACCTCATTTGAGTTTGTTGTTAACGGAAAGCCGATCTGGGCGAAAGGTGCGAACTGGATTCCTCATGATGTGTTCCTTTCTCAAGCGAAAGGTGTGGAACTAGAAGAATCACTCACTGCATACAAAAAGCTGGGGATGAACATGCTCCGTGTGTGGGGAGGAGGCGCATATGAATCCGATGAGTTCTACGATCTGTGTGACCGGCTTGGGATCTTGGTCTGGCAAGACTTCCCCTATGCATGCAGCTTCTATCCCGATGACGAAGAAGCGTGTGATTTCGCGGAAATCGAGGCGGAAGAGCAGATCAAGCGGCTACGACACCGCGCTTCGCTGGCAATCTGGTGCGGAAACAACGAATGCCGCTCCATGTGGTACGGAAACTGGGCAGGAGAAAAAAGGCCGCCCAGATTTTACGGAGAGCGCATTTATGACGATGTTCTTAAGGATTGCGTCGAGCGACTTGATCCTACAAGACCTTATGTCGAGTCCAGTCCGCTACTGACAACTCAAATGCAGCCCGACGCCACTCTTCATAGCGACGATCATTACTGGGATGTGTGGCATGGGCGCGGGGATTGGGTGCATTACCGCGAATCGAACACCAGGTTTTCGAGCGAGTTCGGATTCCCATCGAGTTGCTCTATGGCAACTTGGAATCAATGGGTTTCGCACCCCGAATCACCAAACGACTTGGGTGTGCGGTGGCACGACAAAACCCGAAAGCCATGGGAGGTGTTCAGGGGGTTGGTGGAGATTCACTATCCCAAGGCAGAGACGCTCGATGACTGGGTCTACACATCCCAAATGAATCAGCGTGATGCCATGCGAGCGGCGATAGAGCACTACCGACTGAATCCGGCTTGCGCGGGTGCTTTGATTTGGCAGGCAAACGACTGCTGGCCATCGCAAAGCTGGGCAATGGAAGACTATTCGAGGGTGATGAAACCGGCAGGGTTCGAACTCAAGCGGCTGTTTGCTGATGAACTGATCGCTTGGGATGGTAGTGAATTTCGCTTGATCGGAGCGGGAGAATTACAGATTGAGTGGTTGAACGTAGACGGGGAGGCATGTGAGCATGAGCGGGCCGTTTTCATGAGGGCACTTGTGGAAGGCAAGCCTTGGTTGGATCGCTATTCAACCGTCGGTGAGCCGAAGGACATCAAGATTGAGCCAGCTGTTATTGAGTTGCGAATTTCGGACGGAGCAGTACTGTTTACCTCACGCGGGTATGTGCATGATTTAGTGCTCTATCCCGACGTTTTGTCTCTTGGCTTTACGCACAAGGAGCTTGGCATCAAAGGCTCGCCGGCGGTCAGCGGAAAAGATGTCAGCATCGAGATCCTGAGCCATTGCCAGGTATGGACGGCCCGTTCGCTTGCTGGCGAGCATAAGATCGTTCAAATGAGTTGATCCTCGTGGTAAGTAACCAACAAACGCTTACAGCGTTGGAAAGATAATCATGATTTTCAATGCCGTGTTCGCCGGGCTAATACTTGCCCCTGCGCCAAGACTTCTCTGGCAGCAGCCATTTCCTACTTCGACTCCCTTGGCTATCAAAGCAGACCCCAAGAGGAACTACGTTTATATTGCGCTGAAGGAAGGAGGGGTTGCCATCATCCGAACTAACGAAAAGGGAGAACGCCCTCAAGTTGTTGAGGGAATCCCGCGTAAAGACTTTGGTGGGCTTCAGACCACGAACCTCATTGTTGATGAGTACCGTCTGTTTGTTAGCTTGGGAGACTTCTTTTCTGGCAACGGCGACTTTGCCGGGGTTGCCGAGATTGACATTTCTACGCCCGAGAGTGCAAAGGTTCAGAAGATATGGAAATCGTCAGCCAAGCTAAAGGGTGCGACTATGCCGCTTGTCGCCAACAACCGTTTGTTTCTTGCCGCAATGAATCACGGTGTCTTTGCTTTTTCTAATACTGAAATCAAGCCAAGTGACCAACCATCTCAAATCATTTTGGATCGGAATTTTCCTAAGTCGAATCCCAATTCCGTTCAGGAGCCTAACTCGCGGGGGATTGCCGTGAAAAGTGATTTGCTTTTTGTCGCCCATGATGCCGGTGGTCTTCGGTCTGTGGATATTTCTGATGAGGGTTTTGGGCAGGAAATCGGCAAATATGTCAATCAAGGCTTGAAAGGGAAGCAGTCGGCTTACAACAATGTTGTGATTGATGGCGACCTTGCCTACTGCGCTATTGACTATGCCGGAATGGAAATATTAGACATTTCAAATGCCAAGGAGATCAAGCAGGTTGCGTGGTGGAACCCTTGGAATGCTCAATCGAATTCGAATACTTGGTTCAATAGCCAGGGGCATACTAACCAGCTAGTCTTGGATCGTAGTACCAAGCGTGTGTATCTCTCTGCTGGGGATAGCGAGCTTCAAGTGATTGATGTCAGTGACTCCCGTTCGCCTAAGCTGGTTGATAAGTTCGGGATGCCGAAAAACAAGCAAGGTGCCTGGGGAATTGATGTCAAGAATGGGGTTGCTTATCTCACATATATTCGTGCTACGGTTCCATTCCAAGGGACATGGGCGGGGCTGAAAGCAATTCGACTTTAGTCCAATCGAATTGCATTCAAATCAATAGACGCTACTTCGGGCCGAGCCAAAACATCGTGAATGGATCCACTTGATTGCCGTTCTGCTTTCGGGTGGGGAGCCAGGCAATCGCTTCTGTCTTATTGAAATCCGAGCGCGGATGAGCGACGACCGCCCCATTCGCAATCGTAAATGTCCAATTGCGGAGCATCCGAGCACCCTCTTTGACTTCCACAGTATAGGTTCCCGCCATGCTTGGGAGATCCTTGACTGTGATTGGGTTCCGATTTGCGCGCATCAGCGGCATTTCAAAGCGGCTGTATCCTGGCCCGTTGGGATATCGCTTGGGATCTGTGGCGACCACGGTAGCCCCTTTCTTGATCGTTGTAGTGATGATTTTCTCTTTGCCCGTGAGTTCATGCTCAGCGACCCAATAGGTAAGGATCAAATCTTGACGGTAGCCATCATCGGGGCGATGCTTGAGAAAGGCGTAGTCTTTCCAAGGCCCGACCATTTTCCAGGTCACTTTCGGATCAAGAGGGTCGCCATTGCTTGTCTTGGTAAGCGTGAATTCAAACTTACCGGCGAGGGCATCGTTCACATAGACTTCAATGGTGCGCTTGCCATCGGTTGTGCCGAGAGGCTGACTAGATTTCGTTGCGCCGACTTCAGCGAAAGAACCTGCACGGACAGCCATATGGTCGCGGAACTCTGTTTCCCCGAGCACTTGATCACCGCTCTTGATGACGCATTTTGTCTTGAACTGTTCTGACGGTGGAAATGCAATCTGCATCGTATTGATGCGAACCATCGGATCGGCCCCTTGGAGAAAGAATGATGTTCTTTCCAAAAAGCTATTGAAAACAACGCGTGGGGCAGGGGTGGATTGCGTAATCGCGGCACAAAGAAGCATGGAAACAGTCATGGTTTCACCAATAGAATTTCTGCAGCGGAACATCCTCCGCTTGTTGTAATCGTAGCATAAGTCAGACGTTTCAGGCCAACTGTGAGAAACAGGTTGCTGGCTCGGTCAAGCAACCCTCTTCTCATTATGTGAACCAGACGAGGGCTATTCCTTTGGGCCAAGCCAGAACATAGAGAACGGGCTCACATGACTTTCAATTTGAATTCGACCAGGCAGCCAGGAAAGGTGAGATGTCTTGTTGAAGTCGGAGCGTGGATGGGACACAAATTCACCACTTGCAATGCTAAACGTCCAATTGCGAAGCGATCGAGTGCCATCTTTCACCTCAATCGTGTAGGTGCCAGCCATGCTTGACAAGTCCTTAACTGTGTAAGGGTTGTTGTTTGCCCGAACGAGTGGCAGCATGATTTGGCTATAGGCGAGCCCATAAGCACGAGCCTTTTCATTTTTAGCGATGACGGTTCCGCCTTTCTTGACAATCGTCGTGATTTTGTTGTTGGGTGCGCTCAGTTCGTAATTCGCAACCCAGTAAGTGAGTAGCAAATCTTGGCGCGATCCGTCATCTGCTTTGTGCTTCAGAATAGCAAGATCCTTCCACGGCCCGACGATTTTCCATGCAACTTTGGGATCTAGCGGGTCGCCGCCCGTGCTTTTGGTGAGCGAGAAGTCAAATTTGCCAGCGAGGGCTTCGTTAACGTACACCTCGAAGGTTCGCTTACCACTGTTGGTGCCTAGCTTTTGAGTGCCTTTCTTCGCGCGTACTTCCGCAAAAGCTCCTGCTCGAACGGCATTTTCATCCCAGAACTCTGTTTCCCCGACGACAGTTTCGCCCTCTTTGATCACGAGCCGGGTTTTGAATTGCTCAGAAGGAGGAAAAGCAATTTGCATCATGCCAATTTCGACAATCGGCTCAGGACGATCGAGATAGAAGATTTGGCCATCCAAAAAGCTGTTGATCACAACTCTTGGTGCTGGCGTCGTTTGATTGATTGCGGCACAAAGGAGTAAGGAAAGAGACATAGATTGACCTTCAAAAAAATTAAGCGAGAAGATCCTCGCTTGTCATCATTCTAGCATAATTCACGGGAATTTGAGTTCAAAGCTTGGAGAGTGGGTGTGCCTTTACGCCTTCAAATGTTTGCTTGACCGGAAGGATGTTCCCATCTTCATCAAACATCAGGCGATCTAGGCAGACCACCCGCGCATTGGCATCGGTTTCTTCTAGCGGGCGACGGTGATAGCAGATCACATATTCATCCGTACCAGGGAGTTGGAGCACGGAATGGTGCCCGGCTCCCTTTGCCACCGTCGGATCGGTGCCGAGGATTTTGCCAATCCGCTCAAACGGGCCGGTGGGAGATTTTGCCCGTGCATAGGCAACACCATAAGTGGAGTTCCCCCAGCCGCCTTCTGACCACATAAAGACGTACTCGCCTTTGCGCTTGAGCATGAAACTCCCTTCTACGTAACCTTCAGGGGTGATCTCTTTGAATTCGCCTTCGGTGTGGAGCATCTCCTTAGTCAGCTTGACAACATTGGCGTGCTTCCATCCTCCGTAATACAAGTACGCCTGGCCGTCGTCATCTAGGAAAGCCATCGCATCAATCGGTTGCGCGCCATTGATATTCTCTTTGATGAGCGGTTCGCCCAAAGCGTCTTTGAATGGCCCGCCCGGGTGGTCGCTCACCGCAACTCCGATTCCTGCTCCATCCCCCGCGCTGAAATACATAAAATATTTGCCGTCTCTTTCAATCACGCTGGGTGCCCAGGCGGCTCGATTGGTGCTCCATGGGACATCTTTGAAGTCAAGAATTCGTCCTTCTCGGTGCCAGTGCACCAGATCGGGTGAGCTAAACGCTTCGTAGAACGTTTGCTTTTCGTAAGGGGCGGAATAGGTGGGGTAGACGTAATATCGCCCCTCAAATACATGAATTTCCGGGTCGGCATACCACCCGGAGAAGATCGGGTTGCTGGAGGTTTGGGGTTGCTGGGTGATCATGGCGGCAATGGCGATCAAGAGAGAGGACACGTTTTGATTTTAGCGTCTAATTGTCCTCGGTTTCGTGCCCGAACATGTGCCGCACAGAATAGATCTGCCCGGTATGGTAGGCGATGTGGAACGCTTGGTAATTGGCGAGTGCGCCCCAAGTTTCCCAGTGGCTTTCAACTGAATCTTCCATCGCGTGGCTGGCTGCCACATCGCGACATGCGCTAAAGATATTCTCTAAATCATCGATAATCGACTCGACATTGAGATCTGCGACAAACTCTTTTTTGATGTTGACCGTGAAGTAACGTATTTGCTCATCGAGAAGAACACTCTGGACTGGCAAATCGATTGTTTGCACCGCCTTAGACTGACAGAAAACGTGGCTCACCAAGCCATAAGCAATGTGTCCAGCGATCTCTCCAATGCTGAGAAGGTTGGTATGGGGACGTCGCCAGAGATCTTCGCGTGGCGTGCCTTCCAGCGCAATTTTGAGTTCAAAAAGGCCAGTATCCCACACTTGGAGGATGGGTTCGATATTGGTCATGGCGTATGCCGATCTTACCAATCATGTGCGCATGGTGGCGGCAAAACTTTTTCAAATTGGAACGGGTTTGTGTCGATGAGAAGCCTTGGTTCGTCCCCGTCCAGAGCAAAAATCTTGCCCTTTTCGATGAGGATCGGTCGCCCCTGCTGATCGTGACAAAGATGCGCTTCTTTATCTACGTACCAGAATTCGAGGGTCTACAACTTTGAATATAAAGACATCTGTTCTGCGGACACATTCAAGCGGACTTGGGGTTGCTGGGTGATCATGGCGGCAATGGCGATCAGGAGAGAGGACACGCTTTTGATTTTAGCGTCTAGTTGTCCTCGGTTTCATGCCCGAACATATGTCGCACAGAGTAGATCTGCCCGGTGTGGTAGGCGATGTGGAACGCTTGGTAATTGGCGAGTGCGCCCCAAGTTTCCCAGTGGCTTTCAACTGAATCTTCCATCGCGTGGCTGGCTGCCACATCGCGACATGCGCTAAAGACACTCTCTAAATCATCGATAATCGACTCGACATTGAGATCTGCGACAAACTCTTTTTTGATGTTGACCGTGAAGTAACGTATTTGCTCATCGAGAAGAACACTCTGAACCGGCAAATCACTTGCTTGCACCGCATTGGACTGACAGAAAACGTGGCTAACCAAGCCATAAGCAATGTGACCGGCGATCTCTCCAATGCTGAGAAGGTTGGTATGGGGACGTCGCCAGAGATCTTCGCGTGGCGTGCCTTCCAGCGCTATTTTGAGTTCAAAAAGGCCAGTGTCCCACACTTGGAGGATGGGTTCGATGTTGGTCATGGCGTGTTATGATCTTACCAATCTTGTGTGCCCGGTGGAGGAGCAATAGCTTCAAACTGCATGTCATTGGTATCAAGAAGAAGCTTTTGTGAATCATTGTCGATCGCGTAGATACAACCCTTTTCAATCAGAATTGTTCTGCCTTGCTGATCCCTACCACGAGCTGGCCCATCGGAAGAATCAATCACGAAATGATCTGCGGCGATGCCTTTTGAATAGCCAAAAGTAGCAAAAAATGATTCTATCCAATTGTAAACAATGCGATTTAGTGGGCAATAGTTTGTTGCATAAGATTTTATCTTTTTAGCATTGACATTGAGATTTCCGTACCAATCAAACTCTAGCACTCTGCCAGGCTGAGCGCTTTCACTAACTTCTATTGCAGAGAAGTAAGGCGGCTTACTCACACAAATATGGGCTGGGTGAGTCCATATGTTTCTTTTTCGGGGCTTTTCGGGATAAATCCTAAGAGCAATATACTTACCATCGCGACTCATCGTAGCTCTTTTCACTGTTCCTTTAATCCACTGCCCATGCTCAAAAGTATCTATGTCTGTATGCCAAAGAATCATGCGACACATCTTGGTTGGGCCACGCCGAAGAATTACACATATCGGAGCATCATAGGCAAAGAATGCACTGAGCCGAGCGGGCGGCGGAGGAGTTGACATAACTACGTACTCGCCGGATTCCGTCCCCGAACGAACTTCAATTGCTTTGCCGATGAAACAAGCCCATGCTCCACTAGCTTCTGGGCATACAATTCGAGTCCCTTCTTCTCCTCCGAGCCGAGCTCAAACTGGATGCAATCGGTCAGATATCGCTCAATAAGGTCGATGCTCCAAGCCGACTCCATCTGAGCGTAACGCACAACTTCTGGCCAGTTTCCTGAAAGAATCGAGCCTTGCTGGGCGGCATAGTTGAGCCAGTACGCCAGCTCGCGATCCACACCACTTTCTCCCGTCCAAGTTGCCCACACAAACGGCAGCCCTGTGTGATCTGTCCAGGTTTCGCCCAAATCCATAATGCGAACTCCCGGCATTTGCGCGGTCATCCCCCGGTCGCCAATGATCACGCAGGCATCAGCCACTTCCAGCATCTGGTTGATGTCCGGCGGCATTATGATCGTCTTGGGTTTGACGTCGTGAATCTCACTGAGAAGAATTTGGGTGAGCGCATTGCTCGTCATCGAGCTTTCATCAAGGGCAAGCGTTTTGATTTGAGCAAAAGGCACTCGCGAGAACATTCGCACGCTCTCAACCGGGCCATGACTCGCGATGCAGACGCCATCAATGATCTCACGATCTGGGTTCTGAATAGCCTCAATGCTGCTGACAAGGATTGCGCTCACTTGCCCGGATTCCAGGCGAGCGGGTAACGCGCTGGGGACATCACAAAGAACATCAACGGGTGAACTCGAACCCTGCGATTCAAACCACCAGATGAGCGGAGCCGCATTGACATACGGCACTGATCCCACGCGAAAGCGCTTCATGACTACTCGGATTCTACGCTATGCGGTTTACGGGCGACGGCGACAACGCTGCTCCCCCAAGGCAGAGTGCCCTTTTCAATGCGCTTGGCTTCCCAATCCATGAGTTTGAGAAGCAACTGGTTTGTGCTATTGCTTACCTGGGGAAGTTTAACTTTTGCTGGGCCACGGTGCAACTTTTCGAGCAATCGGCGGAGGATGACAACGGGGAAGAGAAGGAAAACAGAATAGGTGAGTTTGACCGGCTCTAAGCCTGCCTGAGTAAGGAGATCATTGACTTGCTTTTTGGTGTAGCGGCGGTAGTGCATCAGGGCGACATCGTGCGGCCCCCAAAGCCAAGAAAATGCTGGCACATTCATGATGAAAACCCCGCCTGGCTTGAGAGTGCGGGCTATCTCGCGGACGGATTTGTGGTCGTCGTGGAGGTGCTCGATGGTATCGAGCGACACAACGCAGTCAAAAACGCCTTCTTGGAAGGGTAGACGTTGAGCATCCGCCTGAGTCAGAGGCTCCAAGCCACGTTCTTTGCAGAATTCAAGCGCTACATCAAAGTAGTCGGCACCGACTGTCGTCCCGAGCTTCTGCAATTCGCTGAGAACAGCACCCGTCCCACATCCTAAATCCAGCATGAAGGGGTCTTTGACGGCGTGTTGGCGAACCAGAGAAAGTGCTAACTCGCGGCGAGCAACGAACCACCAATAGCGATCTTCCAGGGATCGCATTTTTGCGTATTCTTCATGGTTCATGGCGCAGTTTCAGCCGCCCCTTTTTGCCCCATGTCCGGAGCCGAACCAGTTCGCCGAGCATTCGCGGGCCATCACGCATCAGGACAACTTTTGAACCCTCTTGGTGCGACCACCGGATTGGTACTTCGGCGATTTCATAGTTCAAATCCCGGGCGATCATCAGGCTTTCAAAATCGAACCCAAAGCCATCGAGTTTGCACCGGGAAAAAACATCCCGCGCCACATCGCGGCGGAAGAGCTTGAAGCCGCATTGTGTATCTTTAATACCGCGAACTGCCATTAATTGAACAGCGGTGTTGAATGCTCGTCCCAAAAACTCTCTGTACCAGGGCTGGCGAATTTCCAGGTTACTGTCCTTGAGTGGGCGCGATCCGATTGCGATATCATCTCCCGCTTCGATTTTGGGCCAAAGCTTTTCGATCTCTTCAATCGGGGCGGCGAGATCGGCATCACTAAACAGGATGAAATCGGCGTCTTGTTCGATCATGCCTTTGCGAACAGCGTAACCTTTGCCTCGGTTAGGGTGATACTCGTTGAGTTCAAAGCCTGGATTGTTCGTCGCGAACTGGTTGACGATCTCACCCGTGTTGTCTTTTGATCCGTCGCTGATGACAACGACTTTCCAGGTGTAATCCACGGTCGAGAAATACTCCGCCAATCGCTCCAAAGTGGGGAGGATACGTTCGGATTCGTTATAAGCCGGGATGATGACGGCTAATCGCGGAGTCGTTGCCAAGACTTGGCGAGTCTACCGCCCGTAGCGAAATCCGTCGGCAATTCCGCGCGTCATGCCCATGCTTTGTGTGTCGCGAGTACGCTGAACATAGTCGCGGAAGGTTTGGTCAAGCGGGTCACCTTTTTCGACCAGAAACAGAGTCGAGAGCGGTCGATACGGACTGACCTTGACGCTACCCATGTAATAGAGCAGGCTTGATCCGCCGCCGTCCATTGCCACCGCTTCGTTGCATCCTCGTGATTTGAGAGCGCGCCCTAGCTCGGAAAGCGTGATAGAACTATCGGTTGCAACCATCACAAGTTTGTTTTGGTCGGTAATGCCCAACCCAGTTCGGCGAGCATTGCCCCAGATTCCCGCATCGCGGAAGCCTTGCGCTCTGGGGTTGGGAGCGACTTCACCGTGATCGACGACTCTGATCATTCCGCGGAGCGCGTAACGATACTTGAGGTAGTTGAATTCCTCAAATTTTGGTGCGTTTTGGATAGAAACTTTGCCGTACCAATCCACGCAGAGCACCGAGCCGCGTTGCCCCCAAGCCACTTGCTGGCCATCAACGATGACATCGGCGACGGGCTGTTGGTTTTCAAAAGCGAAGAATGTTCCCGTGATGGCGGCGACCGGTTGTTTTTCGCCAATGGTGTCCCACATGCGTGTCAAGGCGGAGTTGTAGTGTGCAGTCATCCGCACGCCTTCGCGGTTCATATCCACTTGCACGGCGTGGAAGTTCGCATTTCCGTGTTTGAACTTGTAATAAGCGTAATTGGTGGAGTCCTGCGCGATCGCCGAGGAAGATAAGAGCAGACAGTAGGTCGCGGCAATCCCGATGCGGGTTCCTATGCCGATCTTGGTTTGAGGCTGTCTGGTCTTCATGGCTTTGAATTATCCCCTATATCTATTGTCGTTTGAAAGTGTTGTGCGGTTCACCCGCAATATGCACGTTTTTGTCAAAAAAGGGAACGCAGTGAAATTGCCGGACGTATAGAAATTTTTCCCCAAATGTTTGGGTCAACGTGCCCCTTCCATCTTGACATTCGCACCATGAATCAGGTTCCCTGTAGCTACCCCAATGGGTGCGGACTCAGGCGATAAAGCCGTCATTACCGACTCTCGAAATTTCAACGAATCGAGTCATAGCGTGGATCAGCAACGATCCGGCGCCGACCCGAAATTTTCTCAATTTCTCTGGGGATTGCTTGCTTTCACTGTAATTGTTCTTCTTTTCGGAGCGTTTGTACGCGCATCAATTTCGGGTGATGGTTGCGGAACCAACTGGCCGCTTTGCGGCGGTGATAGCGTGATTCCCATCGCACCGAGCCTGAAGACGATTATTGAATTTTCTCACCGCACTACTTCCGGTTTGCTTTTGCTTGGAATCGTTGCCGCAAACTTGATGGCCCGGAAGCGATTCGAAAAAGGTCACGCAGTGCGCCGAGTTTTGATGGGGTCGCTGGCTTGCACTCTCGTTTCTGCTTTGATTGGCGCCGCGTTAGTGAAAGGCGCTTGGGTGACTTATGATGTTTCTACAGCCCGCGCGATCTTCATGCCGGTGCACCTGGTCAATAACTACTTCCTATTGGCATTCCTGACACTCGGCGCGTTTTGGGCTGGCGGTGGACGGATTGGCTCGTGGAAGAACCAAGGCACAGTCGCGAGTGCATTGAAGCTCACTTTTGGTGGGATGTTTGTTCTGGGAATGACCGGTGCGATCTCCGCAATGGGCAAGACTGCTTTTAGCCGTGAATTGGAAGGTACCTCGGGGTTCATTGAGCGGCTCAATATGCACGTTGGGGAAGTGGCTCATCCTCTGCTCCGTGGCGGTGTACTTCACCCGATCATCGCGACATCCGTGGGATTACTTCTGGTGTGGGCTTGCTCATTCATCATGCAAGAACGGCCCGATCCACAAGTCCGGAAATGGGCTTCGGTTTCTATCTGGGTGTTCATGGTGCAGTTCGTCTTTGGTGTGATCAACTTGCTCATGAGCGCGCCAGTTTGGATGCAAATTTCTCACCTTGCCTTGGCAGTTGGCAACTTCTGCGCTTTGGTGATGCTGAGTGCATACGCGCTTCAGCACGCAGGGCGTGATGTGGAATCGAAGGATGAAACGTTTGCTACGGAATCTGCTGAGCCACGCAAGCTGAGTGAGGTGATTGCCGATTACGTTGCTCTCACCAAACCGCGAGTGATTTCACTTCTGCTTTTCACCACAGTTGCCGCGATGTTCATTGCTGCGGGTGGTGGGGTGAGCATCTGGCTAGTGATCTGGGTTTGTATCGGCGGATATATGTCGGCGGGAGCGGCAAACACCTACAACATGGTTGTTGAGCGCGACCTTGACCTCGCAATGGAACGAACCAGCCATCGCCCGACGGTGGGGAATCGCATCACAAATCGTGCGGCCCTGATCTTTGCGACGACTTTAGCGGTCGGCTCATTTGTCGTCCTGAGTCTAGCCGCGAATGTGCTGAGCGCTTCGATGGCGCTGGCAGGGTTGCTGACTTACGTTTTCATCTACACGCTCTGGCTCAAACGGCGCACCTGGCAGAACATTGTGATTGGTGGTGCGGCAGGCGCATTTCCTCCACTAGTTGGGTATGCGGCGGTCACGGGCAAACTTTCTCCGCTCGCTTGGTTCCTCTTTGCTTTGGTTTTCGTTTGGACTCCGGTTCACTTTTGGGCGTTGGCGATTTTGATCAAAGATGATTACGCAAAAGCGGGCGTTCCGATGCTCCCGGTAGTCAAGGGGGATCGAGTCACCGTGATCCAGATTACGGTTTATGCGGTGTTGACCGCAATTGTGTGCGTGGTGCCACTTTTGACTGGAGAAGCCGGCGGGGTGTACGTTATTGGAGCGGGTCTTCTGAACCTTGGATTGTTGGCGTATAGTTTGCGCCTTTTACAAGATTTCTCCCGTCAGAAAGCACGCGCTTTGTTCAAGTATTCTATGCTGTACTTGGCCTTGATCTTCGTTGTCATGGCCATTGACCGAGTGGGGGCAGTGCACGGATGAAACTAGAAGTTTTTGTCAAGTTAGCACGAGCCTGCTCATTTGTGCAAAGATCGGAGGATATATAGCTATGGCTCAACTTTTTCGTCCAGCCGCGAATTCGATTGCAACGGCGAGCTTGCTCATCGGTGCATCGTTGCCCGTTGTTGCGCTGTTTTCAGGTTCGCAAATCACGCGAAGCCCAGCCAACACGAAGGTGAAAATGCCACTCGACCAGCCGGTGCCGTTTAGCCACAAGCACCACGTTAAGGAGCTGGGAATCGACTGCCGCTACTGTCACAGCACAGTAGAAGAGCAAGCGAATGCGTCCGTGCCTGCCTCGGAAGTCTGTATGTCATGCCATAGCCAAGTCTGGACAAACAGCCCGATGCTTGATCCGGTTCGCACAAGCTACGAAACCGATACGCCGCTCAAGTGGAACAAGGTGAACGTTGTCCCTGACTTCGTTTACTTCGATCACTCCATCCACATCGCGAAGGGGATTAGCTGTAATAACTGCCACGGTGCAGTGCAAGAAATGCACATCACATGGAAGGGTCAAGCGTTCCGAATGGCGTGGTGTTTGGACTGCCACAAAGATCCGGCGAAGTTTATGCTGGGCACCGACGGTGAGCAACTGGGAGCCGCCGAAGCTGGTGACGATCATAGCCACGACGAGGGTTCGGTCAATGCCAAAACCCCGAAAGAACAAATTTTTGCGATCTACCGAAAGATTGCGGCAGGCGAAAAGCTGACTCCGCAAGAGTATCGACTATCCCGTGGGCAAAGCCAGCTCGTACCGAAGGATGATATCCACAAGGGCTACGGCGAAATGCGCATGGAAGACAGAGAGATTAAGAAGGAGATGCTCTCGGACTGCTACGTGTGCCACAACTAAGCGCACATTGATTGTTGAGGACGAAACGCGAAAACATGGACGAAGTCAAGATCGACCAAAAGGGACTCTCTGATATCCGGATGTATAAAGGCCTGGATCATCTCAACGAATCCGAAGAGATGAAGGTCTTCCTGGAAGACGAGTTCCCGCACCGTAAATCAATGCCGCTCAATATGGATCGGCGTTCGGTGCTGAAAATGATGGGTGGTGCCGCCGCACTTGCAGGGATGACCCTGACAGGTTGCCGCTACCAACCTCAGCGCAAGATTGTTCCGTTTGCTCGGCAACCAGAAGGTGCCAGCGCAGGGGCGGAAAAGCATTACGCGACAATGTTCAGCCTGGGCGGATACGCGATGGGTGTCCTTGCTCGGCAAATGGATGGTCGTCCGGTGTTCCTGGAAGGGAACCCGCTTCACCCAGCCAGCCAAGGCAGCATTGATGCGAAAACCAACGCGTCCGTTCTCGGTGTTTACGACCCCGATCGTCTGAAGTATCCGCAGTTCCGTAGCGATACTGCTAACTGGAACGAAGCTTACGAATCCATCCGCAAGGAACTCAAAGATTCTGTAGATGGCTCTGGTGTTGCGATCCTTTCTGATACTGTCGGTTCACCGACACTCGCCCGCGTTGCTGGCGAATTCATGAAGAAGTATCCGAAAGCGCAGTGGTTCCAGTACGAAGCGGTCAATCGCGACAATGTTCATCGCGGTGCGAGCCTGGCTTTCCAGCAAAACGCGAGCTTCTATTACAGCCTTGACAAAGCCGACGTTCTCGTCAACCTCGATTGCGATCTGTTGATGAGCGGCCCGGCTTCGGTTCGCTATAGCCGAGATTTCTCGAATCGTCGTAACCCGGAAGGGAATATGTCGCGCGTTTACTCGTTCGAGGCATTCCCGACCACAGTTGGTGCGGCGAGTGATCACCGAGTTCCGGTTAAGCCCAGCGAAGTGAAAGGGATTCTCCTGGCGCTTTGTGCCCAGGTTGGAGTTCCGGGGGCGGCTTCGGTTTCGTTGCCGGCTTCTGTTCCGAAAAACGTTTTCGATGCGATGGCGAGCGATCTCGTCAACGCAGGCGCGAATGGACTTGTCACCGTTGGTGATCACCATGACCCCGAAGTTCATGCTGCCGCCCTTGCTTTGAACCAGCATCTGGGGGCATTTGGAACCACGGTTACAGTAACCAATCCGATTTTGCCAATGCATTCGGATCACGGAACTGATCTGGCGAATTTGACCGCCGCAATGGCGAACAACCAGGTTCGGATGCTGATCATCCTGAATGCGAACCCGGTTTACGAAACTCCATCGGATATCGACTTTGCAGAGCTTCTGACTAAGGTTCCAACCAAGGTTCGTTTGGGCTTGTACCACGACGAAACTTCGAAGGAATGCGATTGGCAACTTCCTGCGAGCCACTTCCTGGAAACCTGGAACGATGGCTTTGCCTACGATGGCACCTATACTCTGGGTCAGCCGCTTCTTGAGCCGCTCTACGATTCTCGTTCGGCGATGGAATTGATGGCTGCCTTCACGGATGTTGAGACATCTGGTGAAGACCTGGTTCGCAAAACGACCGCTAATGCTGGCGTTACTGCTGCTGATTGGAAAATTCGCCTTTCTGAAGGCGTGGGAACCAGCGCGGCACCGGCGCAGAATCTTGCCGTTACCGAAGGCTTGCTGAGCCTGATTCGACCCGCGGCGGGCGGAAATGGCATGGAATTGATGATCCTGCCTGATCCGTACATCCACGACGGGCGATTTGGCAACAACAACTGGCTACAGGAGCTTCCGCGACCTTTGACCAACATTGTTTGGGATAACGCACTGTTTGTGAGCCGCGCGACCGCCGATAAACTCGGCATCGTTCCTCCGGGCAAGCAAAAGACTTTCGCTGGCACCCCTTACTACGGGGCCGCCGATATGGCGAAAGTTACTGTTGGGGATCGCACGCTGGAAGTTCCGGTTTGGATCAATTTGGGGCAAGCAGACGATGTTTGTGTTCTTCACCTTGGTTACGGTCGAGATACTGGCGGAGAATTTGCCAAGATTCACAAACTTGGCTATATCGGCTCCGAAGTCACTGCTGGTGGTTTCAATGCCTACGAACTTCGCACTTCGCAAAGCCCGGACATCATTTCTGGTGTTTCGGTCGAGAAGCTCAAGAACAAGAGTTACGCGATTGCCACTACGCAGCACCACAACACGATTGACGTCAGCATCGTTGACAACGGTCGTGATCTGATCCACGAAATGACGCTGGCAAGCCTGGCGGCATCTCATGGCGGTGATCACGCTGAAGGTGAGCATGGCGGCGAACATGGAGAAGGCACTCACGGTGCGGTTCTCCACGACACCGAATTCGGTGAGCACGGCAATACCAAAGAGGACATGTCGTTCTACACCGGTGAGGATTTCAAAGACAATCCGAAAGACAACTACCAGTGGGCGATGACCATCGATCTCAGTCTGTGTACTGGCTGTAACGCCTGTACCAGCGCTTGCCAAGCGGAAAACAACATTCCGACTGTGCAAAAGCAAGAGGTCATGCGGGGTCGCGAAATGCACTGGATTCGCGTGGATCGCTACTACAAAGGCACCGGCGAGAGCTTGGATACAAACAATCCTCCGATTCGATTCCAGCCCGTTGCTTGCCAGCAGTGTGAGCAAGCTCCGTGCGAGCCGGTCTGTCCGGTTGCGGCAACGGTGCATAGCCACGAAGGCATCAACCAGATGGTCTACAACCGCTGCGTTGGTACTCGATACTGCTCCAACAACTGCCCGTATAAAGTGCGACGATTCAACTTCTTCCACTACAGTCAGCGCGCTGACCAAGTGCCAGTGATCCGAATGCTGCAAAACCCAGACGTCACGGTTCGTTTCCGCGGGGTCATGGAGAAATGTACGTTCTGTATCCAGCGCATCAAGCACGCGCGGGTTGCCGCGAAAAAAGACGGTCGCATGATCGAAGATGGCGAAGTGCGAACGGCATGTCAGAACGCATGTCCGAGCCAAGCGATCATCTTTGGTGATAAGCGCGATCCGAAGAACATGGTTTCCATATCCCGAGCGAACAAACGCAACTACTTGTTGCTGGAAGAGCTCAATACTCGACCGCGAACCACATATCTGGCGCGCGTCTCTAACCCGAACCCGACTCTGGAGGGCAAATAATGGCAGGGCATACTCCCATCGATAAAGACCTTCTCACCGGAGACCATTCGTACGAGACGCTGGATGCGGCAATCGGCGATATTGTCCTGGATTCCACAACCCACAACAAGCCGGAAGTGAAGCTCCCGGGCGGCATTAAGTCCAGCCCGTGGCAGTTGATGTTCGGATTTGGGTTCCTGTTTGTGAACATCCTTTTGATGTCACTGACCGTTCTCGTTTTCAACGGGATTGGGGTCTGGGGGAACAACCAGCCAACAGGTTGGGGCTTTGACATTGTCAACTTCGTCTGGTGGATTGGGATTGGTCACGCGGGAACGCTGATTTCGGCGGTTCTTTTGCTTCTCCGGCAGAAGTGGCGCAACTCAATCAACCGCATGGCAGAAGCCATGACGATCTTTGCCGTTATGTGCGCGGGTCTCTATCCGCTTCTGCACACAGGGCGACCTTGGGTGGCGTATTGGCTGTTCCCGTATCCGAACATCACGGGGATGTGGCCACAGTTCCGCTCGCCGCTGGTCTGGGACGTCTTTGCGGTCAGCACCTATATGACCGTTTCGATCCTGTTCTGGTTCGTCGGTTTGATTCCTGACTTCGCAACCCTCCGCGATCGAAGCCGCAAGCGCGTGTCGCAGGTGGTTTACGGAATGCTGAGTTTGGGTTGGCGCGGTTCGGCTAAGCACTGGCACCGATACGAGCACGCCTCGATAATTCTCGCTGGTCTTTCGACTCCGCTCGTTCTTTCGGTTCACACGATCGTCTCCTTCGACTTTGCGATGGGCATCGTGCCCGGATGGAACGTGACGATCTTCCCGCCCTACTTTGTTGCGGGTGCGGTCTTTGCTGGTTTTGCGATGGTTATCCTCTTCGCGATTCCGCTCCGCAAGTTGTACAAGCTGGACACGATCATCACCGATAAGCACTTGGATTGGATGGCCAAGGTTATGCTCGCCACCGGTCTGATCGTCTTCTATGGCTACATCATGGAAGTGTTCTACGCCAAGTACAGTGGTGTTGAACCGGAATTGGCACTCTTCCATAACCGGATCAGTCTTTCCGAAGCTCCCTATTCGTGGGCGTTCTGGATGCTGATTCTCACCAACGGGATTATCCCGCAGCTAATGTGGTCGCCAAAACTTCGTCGATCAACGTGGGCATTGGTGACGGTTGCCGTGAGTGTCAGCATTGGTATGTGGTTCGAACGGTACGTGATCATCCCGATCTCACTGACCCGCGACTACATGCCGGGCGCATACGGTTACTACACGCCAACCCTTTGGGATTTCGGAATGTTCTTCGGAACAATCGGCCTGTTCATCTTCTTGATGTTCCTCTTTGTGAGGTTCCTCCCCATGATCAACATGTTCGAAATGAAAGAGTTGCTCCATCAGATGAAACACGAGCAAGGGCATGACGACCACGCGCCAGGACATGGCGATGCGGTAGCGGAGGAGGCGCACTAATGTCACACGGTCGCGATACTTCGCCGAAGCCGTACGCAGTGGTTGCGGAGTTCGATTCGCCGGAAGCTTTGCTGGAAGCAGCAAAAACGGTTCGCTCGAACGGCTACCGAGACATGGACGCTTACTCGCCGATGCCTGTCCACGGCTTGACCGACATCATTGATTTCAAAGATGACAAGCTCGGTTTTGTTGTGTTCGCGCATGGCGTGATGGGATTCCTGCTTGGTTACGGCCTGCAATGGTGGACAAGCACCGGCTTCAATTTTGGTGGAACTTGGTTCCAGAACACCGGTCTGAACGGCTACGCACACAACGTGGGCGGCAAGCCGCTCTTTAGCTATCCGGCGTTCTTCCCACCGGCATACGAATTGACCATTCTTCTCGCCGCATTTGGGGCAACTTTCGGCATGATCGCCTTCAACGGTTTGCCGAAGCCGCACCATCCGGTGATGAATGCGGCATGTATGGCGCGCGCAAGTGCAGATCGCTTTGTGCTTGCGGTCGAAGCCACCGACCCGCGATACGACGAAGATGAAGTCTTTGAACTCATGAATACTCTCAATCCGCTTTCTGTCGAGCGAGTTTGGACGGAGGAAGGCTACTAATGAAGCGCACTTCTCTCTGGTTCGGATTGGCTTTTGCGACTTTCGCGCTTTCGGGTTGCCACTTGGATATGTGGATTCAACCGAAAGTCAAAGCGCAATCTGAAAATGACTTCTACGCTGATGGGCGCGGGACTCGTATGCCCGTCGAAGGCACGGTGGAATTCGGAAAACCGAAGCTGGACGAAGCGTTCTACACCGGATATGAAAACGGCAAAATGGTGAAAGAGATGCCGGTTCCGGTCACTGCCGACTTGATCAAACGAGGCAAAGATCGCTACGACATTTTCTGCTCGCACTGCCACGGTGCCATCGGTGATGGCAAGGGCATGATCGCTCAACGCGGATTTGAAATGCAACGACCAATTGGTAACTACCACACAGATCGCTTGCGCGAAATGCCGGTCGGGCACTTCTACGATGTCATTACCAACGGCTACGGAACGATGTATCCGCAAGGGCCACGCATCAAACCGGCTGATCGCTGGGCGATTGTTTCGTACATTCGCGCTTTGCAACTCAGTCAGTACGCTCCGTTCGGGGCTTTGAACAACGAGCAGCGCGGGCAACTCGGAGTGAATTTTGCTGAACCGATGCCGAACGGGCCTCTTTTCCCCGCCAAGGGGCAAGCGGTGGTACCCGAGATGGCTCCTGAGCAAATCTTAGAGCAAGGTCAACCGGTAGACGAAGTTAGGGGCATCCCAGCTGAACCTGCTCCTGAGCCAGCTCACGCTGAAGGAGGCGCACACTAATGGACAACCATGTCGAATCAACAGAAGCCCCGATGACAAAGCTGAACCAGATTCTGATGATGCTCGCGGGCATCTTGCTGGTTGGCGGCATCGCTCTAGGAGCGATGGGAATGGGCGGTGGCTTGGATATGGCCAAGATCGCGCCGAGCTATATGTTCGCGGCGGCGTTCTGGGGTCTGGCGACCATTGGTTGCTTTGCTCTCAAGCTCCTTTTCCACATCACCCGTGGACGATGGGGAACCCCGATCCTGCGCGTTTTTGAATCTGGCGGGAACCACATCATGTTGGTGCTTGCGTTCGTTCTGTTCGCAATTCCGGTGTTCGTACTGAAGGATCAGTACTACGCTGGTTGGCTCCATCCAGATCCAGCCGACGAGATCATTGCTCGCAAGGCTTGGTGGCTGAACGAAACGTTCTTCCAAATTCGCCTGGTGATCTACTTTGCGGTCATGGTGGTCTTCGGATACCGACTGCAAGCGTGGCTCCGCAAAGAAGAAAAGACTGGCGATAAGCGATTCTCTGATCTTCGGAACAACTGGGCCGCACCAGGAATGGTTCTCTTCTTCGTGATCATGTCGTTCTTCACAACCGACGTGTTCATGTCGATGGATCCGCACTGGTACAGCACGATCTTCGGATTCTGGTTTGCAGTTGGATCTGCACTCACTGCACTTTCGATTGCGGTGATGATCGCTGTCACTCAGCGCGACAAAGCCCCGTTCAAGGGTGCTGTCGATAAGCTGATGATGAACGACTTCGGGAACTTGCTCCTCATGCTCATCATGATTTGGGCGTACTTTAGCTTCTCCCAATTCTTGATCATTTGGAGCGGCAACCTTCCGGAATTCATCACGTTCTATCTGCGCCGAGTGCGCGAAGGTGGATTCGCCAATGTGGGTCAGGCCCTGATCCTGTTCCACTTCTTGGTGCCGTTCATTGCGTTGCTCTCGCCGAGCTTGAAACGGTCGAAATTTGGTTTGGCATTGATCGCTGGTTGGATATTCGCGATGCGCATCGTGGATATCTGGTGGATTATCATGCCGTACTTCCGTAAATCGGCAATGCCGCAACCGATGGATCTCGGTATTTGGATGCTCATTGGTGGAATCTGGCTTGGCGTCTTCGCATGGCAACTTTCGAAGAATCCTCTGCTGGTCAAGGCGCATCCGTATCAACACAACCCTGAATTGAAGGAGGCAACTGAAAATGTCTGATCACCACGATCCTCTCGACGATCGCGATTTTGATGTCCTAGAAGAGCTTGGCTACGAGCCAGTCGATATCAACGCGTCTGGGAAGAATGTCTTTGCCAATTTTGCGGCAGTGTTTGTGTTCTTCCTGGCGATGGCGGCGGTTTCGTGGTACTTCCTCGTTGCCGTTGACCGATCCGACTCGCTGACGATCAAGACTCCACCTCAGCAAGAGCGTCCGCGCGTGCCGGAAGCACCCGCACCGCTTCTTCAAAGCAACATCACGGCTCAAAAAGACATGGTGATGCTTCGCCGCGAGGAGAATGAAAAGCTCAACGCGCTTGAAGTAACGGAAGATAAGAAGGCTGTCAAGATTCCGGTCGATCAAGCGATGGATATCTTGGCTGAGAAAGGGTTGCCGACTCGCGCTAATGCGGGCACACCGGAGGATTACGGAAAATGACAAAGCGTCTTGCCCTTGCAATGCTCGCTTTGATGACCGCCGGAATCTCTTCAGCGCAGTTCTACGGCAACTATGATGAACTGCCGGAGATCGGTTCTCGCCGTGTTTCGGTGAGTTCAACCAACTCGCAAATCCGTATTGACCAAAAGCTGAATACGGTGATTCCTGATGACATTACTTTCACGGAATCGACGGGTAAGAAGGTCACGACGGGTGAACTGTTTAGCGAAAAGCCGACGATCTTGCTCATGGTGTTCTTTGAGTGCGCGGGTGTCTGCACCACCGAACTCAACAGCCTGACCGATGCAGTCAAGGGCATCAATAAAGAAGATGTTGGCGATATGTACAACATTGTGGTGGTCTCCATTGACCATTCAGAGTCCGCTGACCTCGCTGCATTGAAGAAGCAAACCTACACAGGGATTTACGATCGCCGGGGAACAGACGATGGCTGGCGATTCGTGGTCGGTGATGAAAAGAACATCAACTCTCTGGCCCACGCGGTCGGATTCAAGTTTTATCGCGATCCGGCGAACGGTCAGATCACACACCCAGCTGGTTTGATGGTAGTTTCGCCGCAACGACGCTTGACTCGCTACTTCCTTGATGCGAAGTACGACTCCATGCCGCTCCTGCTGGCTTTGGAAGATGCGAAAGTTGACAAAGTTGGTGAACGCGACAACGTTTCTAGCTGGATCAACTGCGTCAACGTGGACCCGCTCACCGGGAAGCGATCGCTGAACATCATGAAGGCGTTGCGCCTCGGTGGAATCCTCACCCTGGCGGGCTTGGTTGTTTCAGTCGTG
The DNA here is from genome assembly GCA_020438215.1 of Armatimonadota bacterium. GTDB lineage: Bacteria > Armatimonadota > Fimbriimonadia > Fimbriimonadales > Fimbriimonadaceae > UphvI-Ar2. The sequence continues at coordinate 22,276 of JAGQUX010000025.1, forward strand.
ATGATGAACCGGAACAGCGCACGCAAAGAACGCAAGAAAACGAATTCTGATAATACGGAGATGACAGAAGAGTGAACTCAGGACTATTCAATCTGATTGCAAGTGGGATATTCCAATTCCCGCTGATGCCGGAGCAAGCATCGGAAGGAGCCGCGCGCTATGACGCGTTGTTCCTAACGATCTCAGCTCTGACCGTTCTCTTTACCGTCATCGTTTACGTTTTGGTTGCGGTGTTGGCTGTTCGATATCGCCGAAGCGCGAAGATTGATCGCTCAAATCCAATGACCCACAGCACGATCCTGGAAGCGATCTGGCTTGGGGTTCCGCTGGTATTGGGACTAATTATGTTCGTGTGGTCTGCGACCAACTTTATCAAGGTTCGCACAATGCCGAAGGAAGGCAAAGAAATCTTTGCGATGGGCAAGCAGTGGATGTGGCACTTTGAGCACCTTGACGGGATTCGTGAGAATAACGAACTCCACGTTCCGGTTGGTGTACCAATCAAGATGACGATGATCTCGCAGGACGTCATCCACTCTATGTATCTCCCGGCGATGCGGGCGCAGTACCACGTCGTTCCTGGACGTTACACCCAACTTCAATTTACGCCGACCAAAACGGGCGAGTATCTGATCCTCTGTGCAATGCACTGCGGAACTCAGCACTCCGAAATGGTTGGCAAGTTGATCGTCCTATCGGAAACGGACTATCAGAAATGGCAAGACAACGGCGGAAACCGATTCCGACCATCGCCGAAGACCATGGAAGAAGCTGGACGATTGACCTTTAACGAACAGGGTTGTGCGAACTGCCACACCAATGTGGATAATCCGCGCGCCCCAACAATGCTTGGTTTGATGGATAGCAAGCGAACATTCACCGATGGAAGCTCGACAATTGCCGATGCTGACTATGTTCGCGAATCAATTCTGAATCCGGAACGCAAGATCACGGCTGGCTGGGAGAACATTATGCAGTCGTATCACGATCAGCTGACGGAAGAGGAAGTGATGCATCTTGTCAAATACATTCAGTCCTTGTCTGGAGTGAAAGGTGACTATGAAAAGTCAGAGTTCCCCTCTGATCCACAAGCCACCCGTAAGCTCAATACGACTGACTCTGCCAACCGCGAGCAGAGTGCTGGTGCGGCCCAGTTCCAACAGACGCCGAATAGTAAATAAAAGAGAAGACAATGAGTAGTACGGTCGTAGAAACAACTCCCAAAGTGGAGCCACAGGTAGAGAAGAACTACCTGAACGCTGACCACACGATCAAGTCGTGGCTGTTAACCACAGACCACAAACGGATAGCCGTTTTGTACTTGATTTCGGTCACGGTCATGTTCTTCTTTGGCAGTGTGGCGGCAGCACTCATCCGATATGAGCTGACTGCACCACGCGGACTTCTTCTGTCTTCGGAAGCATTCAATAAGACGTTCTCTGCACACGGCGTCTTTATGGTCTTCTTCTTCCTGGTCTTGGCAATACCTGCCACGCTCGGGAACTTCTTGGTGCCGATTCAGATTGGGGCGAGGGATCTTGCCTTCCCCAGATTGAACTTGCTGAGTTGGTATCTCTATACCATTGCGGCGGTTCTGGTTCTCATTTCCATGTTTATGGGTGGGGTCGATGCTGGTTGGACGTTCTACACACCTTTGAGTAGTACGTATTCCAACACGCAGATCACCCTGTGTTTGGTCGGGATCTTCATCAGTGGTTTCTCCTCGATTGCTACGGGTGTCAACTTCGTTGCAACGATCCACAAAATGCGCGCCCCAGGGATGACCTGGTTCAAGCTGCCATTGATGATCTGGAGCACCTACGCAACCTCGGTCATCGTTCTACTTGGTACCCCAGTTGTTGCTATCACCCTGTTCTTGGTTGTGGTTGAGCGAGCCTTTGGCTTCGGAATCTTCAGCCCCGAGCTGGGTGGTGACCCGGTTCTGTTCCAACACCTTTTCTGGTTCTATTCTCACCCTGCGGTCTACATCATGATTCTGCCGGCAATGGGGATTATCAGTGAACTCATCACCTGTTTCAGCCGCCGCGAGATCTTTGGTTACAAATTTGTTGCCTTCTCCTCGATGGCGATTGCAGGGATCGGCTTCCTCGTCTGGGGCCACCACATGTTCATCAGTAGCCAGTCGGTGTACCAAGGCATCATTTTCTCGTTGATTTCCTTTATTGTTGCGGTTCCGTCCGCGGTCAAGGTCTTCAACTGGTCTCTCACCTTGATGAAAGGTTCGGTTCACTTTTCAACACCAATGATTTACGCGCTCGGATTCCTCGGGCTGTTTGTGATTGGTGGCTTGACGGGCCTGTACCTCGCATCAGTTGATACCGACGTCCACCTGACTGGTACGTACTTCATCGTTGCTCACTTCCACTACGTTATGGTGGGTGGGACGATCATGGCGTTCCTGGGTGGAATCCACTTCTGGTGGCCGAAGATGTTCGGACGCATGTACTCAGAGTTCTGGGGCAAGCTTTCCGCGATTATCGTCTTCGTTGGATTCAACTTCACATTCTTCCCGCAGTTCATCCTCGGTTACCTGGGGATGCCGCGACGATATCACCTTTACTACTTCGCTCCGGAGTGGCAGGTGTATCACATCATGTCGACGCTGGGCTCCAGCATCCTCGGTATCGGGTTTGTGCTTCCGGCGATCTATCTCACCCACAGCTTGGTGAAAGGTCGCAAGGCAGAAGCGAATCCGTGGGATGCCCGTGGCCTGGAATGGGAATACACGAGTTCACCTCCGATTACTGAAAACTTCGCGAAGACGCCAGTCTTCCGGGGCAAGGTCTACGATTACGACGCAGTAGCAGATGCTGCGAAGTATGAAGGCGAAATTGAACCTGTCATTGAAGGCAAAGGAAGGACAAATGTCTGATCATACGCATCATCACGACGACGAGCACGATCCGGTCTATTTCCAATACGAACAGATCGATCAGCAACAGGAAACCTATGTCCTGGGGATGTGGTCATTCCTGGTCACCGAGGTTCTGTTCTTTGGTGCCTTGTTCATGCTGTACATCATCTATCGGTGGAAGTTCCAAGACGACTTCTATCTGGTGCATGAGCAGCTGAACTGGAAACTGGGTGGCCTGAACACGGCTGTCCTGCTCTTCAGCTCGTTTATGGTCGCGGCGGCGGTTCACTACGCTCAAAAGAAGCGGAAGACGCAACAACTCATCTGTCTTGGGATTACTCTGCTCTGTGCCTTCATGTTTATGATGGTTAAAACCAAGGAGTACGGGGACAAATGGTCGCACCACTTGATCCCGAACAAAGCGTTCTCCTACGGTGAGCATCACGGTGGTGGTGGCGAACTCGGCGGTCAAGGTGAGCACGCGGCTGTCTTGCCAAATGGTGGCAAGATCACACTTGCTTCTGGTGCAACCAATATGGGTGGCGAAGGAGCTTCCCACGATGAGTTTCAATATCATCCGGGCAATGGAACGATTGCTCCCCAGCCAAGAGAGAAGCCTGCCTTCCTCAAGTTCCTTGATGGAGTTTTTGCCCCACTTGATATGCCTGAAAAAGAACAGCATGGAAGCCCCGAGCACGCTCGGTTATTCCTCAGTTTGTACTTCTTGATGACCGGGCTCCACGGGGTTCACGTTCTCGTTGGGATTATCGTGATCAGCGCTTTGATGATCTTGACGATCAAGAAAGCACCAACGATTACGGACTACATTCCAACGGAAATGGTCGGACTGTACTGGCACTTTGTTGACTTAGTCTGGATATTCTTGTATCCCCTGTTTTATTTGATTCCGAAGTAAGAAAATGGCAACAGCACAACACGATCACTCGCACAGCCACCACATCATTCCGATGCCGGTGCTGATTGGGAACCTGGTACTCCTTGGTTTCCTGATGGGGGCAACCATTTGGGCGGCTCAGTCTTTGCCAGCGATGCTTCACAGTTCTGGTTTGCCGGATGCGCAAATCTCGCTGATCATGAACATCGTTGCTTTGACGATTGCCTTTCTCAAGGCAGGCTTTGTCATTGCGATCTTCATGGGAGTCAAGTACACGACGAAACTGGTCAAGCTCTACGCGATTGGTGGTTTTGTCTGGTTCTGCTTGATGTTTATCATGTTTGCCGACTATGCCACCCGTCCGATGGAGCCGGTGCATGGTTGGGAACCAGAAATCCCGTCGGCACTGCCACGAAACACCTCCGAAATCCCCGACTAATCGGAATTCGGTTCGGAATCAACTTCCCCGGCTTCATTTGAAGTCGGGGAAGTTTGTTTTTGGGGTTGTCCGGTCAAGGCATGAAGCTCGGCATTAATCCAACTCATGATCTCCTCAGCTGACGCCTTGGGAGGAAACGATTTGGGTTCGCCCCAGTTTGCGTGGAGAGAGGCTCGTTTGCGGCGCATCTTTGTTTCCCCAAACGGCATGAGAGCATCGGTGCCGCTGATCCCCACGCATTGACAAGTCACGCCTGTTTTGCGGACGATCAGTGAAGAGCCGGGTAGGAGTTCTCGGAGCAATCCATCTTCGCTCAGTTGCCCCTCTGGAAAGATCACCACTGCGCGACCATCTTCGATGAGGTCAATCGCGGTTTTAAGTGCGCCTTTATCCGCGCTCGACTGAGTGACAGGGAACGCTCGAAACCATCTCACGAGCTTTCCCAAGAATCCCATCGTAAATAAGTCGCGGCGCGCCATGAAGTGCACGGGACGGCGACAGGCGAATTGAACTAGAACCGGGTCAATATTGGAAATGTGGTTCGAGAAGATGAGGAGCCCCCCGCGCTTAGGAGTTCTTCCGCGATTTTTGTAGCTCATAAACCCGCCGTACACGGCAAAAATCAACCAAGCTAACACCTTGATCACCGGGAGGAGGATCACCAGTGCGCGGGAGTGGTGTAGCTCGGGCCGCTTCATGAAAGTAATTGTCGGATGGCTGACGGATAAGCCTCGTGCTCTAATTCAAGGACGCGGGTGGCTAGCGTTTCTGGGGTGTCATATGGCTCGACCGGGCAACGGAGTTGCAGGATTGGGGCACCTTCGTCGTATTGCTCGGTAACGTGGTGGACTGTGCACCCGGATTCGGCTTCCCCAGCTGCGATCACGGCTTCATGGACATGCATTCCGTACATCCCCTTGCCGCCGAACTTAGGGAGCAAAGCGGGGTGGATATTGATCACGCGATTGGGGAGCATTTGGAGCACAGGTATCGGGAGTAGGAAAAGGAATCCCGCTAAAGCAATGAGTTCGATTCCGTTTGATTTCAGTACGTCTAAGAGGGCTTCGGCATAGCCGTCGTCTTTGGGGTTGAGGACGCAGGTTTCGACATCCATTTCCTTCGCTCGCTCAAGCGCGGGTGTATTGGGTCGAGTGCCAATGACGAGAGTGGCTTCGGCGGGGAAGTCAGGGGACTGGGCGTGTCCGATCAGGTTCGCCATGTTGGAGCCGCGCCCCTTGCCGCCGACCATGATCGCCATTTTCACCCGCTTTTGGCTCATTTCAGGTTTAGTTTGGCAAATCCGCTTAGATGATTGGGTCGTTATCGGGATTGCGCCTTTCTGTGCCCCAGACATGATCTAAGCCGAGATCCTTGCGGAAAGATTCTCGCCAGCGGAGTACGTCGTTCGGGGTGGGGCGAACTTGGGGTCGCCGTTCTGCCGCCGGGGGCATCCCGGGAAGAACCTGGGACGGTCGATCTTGGTACCAATACGCCACCGATGCCAAATCCAGGTTCAAGCAGTTCGCATGACCGTGTTCGATACTCGCATGGAGATTGAACTGGAACCGGATGGGGTCAGTTGGGTGGAAGCGGTAGACATGGTGCCTTCCCAGCCAACCCCAGCGTGGATCATCATTGCCCATTCCGGGGGCGTAGGCGATTCCGAAATGCGGGTGGTCAAACAGCTCATCTGGTGACCAGGCGGTGTTGAAGTAATCCTCCGTCCCTGTGCCGTGGAGCCCGGGCCATGCCTCGCCATCAATCAGGAACATATCATCCCCCTCGCCATACCACATGGGGGATGAGTTGTTGATGTAAAAGTTCACCCCGACAAAGTGGCCCTTCCCTTCCGTGGCAACCCAGAGGTAGTTACCATCATTCGTAGGGTGCTTTTCGTAGGGGCCAAAGGTGGCCCACTCGTTTTCTCTCCCAACTTCGCAGGTGGTGAGCTCTTGGTTGTACCAAGCGTGGAAGAGGCCAATGTCGTGCGGAACCTCGGTGGCTTCGTAATCAACATAAAAGTACAGCCGCTCAACATCTACGTTTCCTTGATTCACGAGTTCAATCTTTGCGCCCTTCCGGTAAGGCATTGGGAAATAGCAGACCAAGGCTTTACCCCCGCGGGGAGCTGCCGCTAGCCATGGGGAAGAAAAGAGATATGTTTCGCCCCACCCCTGCCCAAAGAAGTCTCCGATCGGAGCTTCGACGGAGGGTTTATCGGAGCCGTCCCAGTACGCACGGATTAGGATATCTTTGCGGTGCCATTCGCTTTTGCAGGCAATTGTAATCCAGATGTGTTGCACCACCCCGGAGCCTGTGGCTTCCATGATGATGACTTTCTCTCCCGCCGGGAGTGTCCAATAGTCATCATTGCCGCCGGAGGTGTCGTAGCTACTGGTTCGGAGCGAACGCCCGTTCGTGATTCGCGCAATATCATGGTGCGACCAATCCATGCGCTCAGTTTGCCTGACTCAAGCGGCAAATCGCGCTATTTCCAGCTCATTTGATACGCGCCCGACCAGTCGTCATCGGGTGGAAGTTCAATGAAGTTCTCACAGCGGGTGTGGAGGATTCGCGCGGGTCCGTCTTCAGGATCAAGCGCAACGACCTTTGCAAACAGATCGCGTGCCTTCACCCAATCCCGCGCGAGATAAGCCTCGGCGGCTGCGTTGTGCATTTCAACCAACTCGACTTGCTCGGGGGTTGCGTGAGCTTTGATGGCAAGCGGTTCGTAGATTGGCTCTGGCTCTTCGCGATTGAAGACGCCAACAACATCCACCATGCGAGCAAGGATTTCATCGGATGCTTCCAAGTACGTTTTGTTGCTGATGAGGATGTTAGTCCCGTAAAACTTGTTGAGGCTCTGCAATCGGCTCGCGAGATTCACCGAGTCACCGATGACGGTGTAGTTCATCCGGCGCTTGTTGCCGACATTGCCGACGATCACATCTCCGGTTGCAATTCCGAAGGATGCGGTCAGGATGGGACGACCTTCTTCGCTCCATTCAAAGTGCATACGCTCTAGCCCTTTGAGGGAGTGGAGCGCGCATTTCACCGCCACAACAGCGTGATCACTGGTGATGGTGGGTGCCCCCCAAAACGCCATGACGTCATCGCCGTTGAACTTATCGAGCGTGCCGCCGGTTTCCAGGATCTCGTTGCTGAGGACTTCCAGATATTCACCGAGAACAGCGATCAGCTCTTCAGGCGGGAGCTCGTGGCTGAGCTTAGTAAAGCCGACGATATCGCCAAAGTAGGTGGTGATGTGCCGCCTTTCGCCCCCGAGCTTTGCTTCTCGTCCGCTAGCAATCAGGGTGCGGGCATATTCGCTCGGGACGAGCTTTTCTAGAGAGCGAAGACTGGCTTTGAGAGTCTCCACCGAGCGGGAGAGATCATCCACTTCGCGGATACCGGAGCGGGGAAGCGGCGACTCATCCAGGTTCAATTTTCGGATTTTTGCTGTCTCCTGGGCGACGCGGGAAAGCGGCTTAGCAACACGCTCAGCAAAGAGATAGCTGATCAATATTCCGAAAGCAAGAGCAAGAATGCCGAAGGTGATAAAGAACGCGGCTGTTTGTTTGCGGCTCGTCAAGAAGTCATCCTGCGGAGCAACCACAGCCATTACCCAGCGGCTGTTTTCTATGGGCAGGAATCCACCTAGATAAAGCTTTCCATTCACCCGGAAGCGAATGAAATCGACGGTTGAAGAGGCTCGACGTGATGTGCTGGAGAGCATCCCCATAACTTCGGTCAGGGTTGGCTCTTCGAGTTCCTGGACGGTTGCAAGTCGGGGCTCACCCTGATCGGTGACAAGGAGTTTTTGTCCTTGCGGCCATGCGATGACTCGCGGCTCGCCATCCAGCCCGTATTCAGCGAGGAAAGCGTATCCATCCTGACCAACTTTGATGGTTTGCAGGAATGCGCTCATTTCCGGCAGGGTGAGCGAAATTGAAACTGCTCCCCGGAAATTGCCGTTCCGATCTACGATTGGAGTCATGCAGGTGAGGCCCAGCACGGAAGCACTGGTGGAGCGCACGCCGCGAATCACTTGGACGGGAGACCAAACCGTTTCAGAATTCTCTTTGCACCTTTCGTAAGTGATGTCGTCGCGTAAGTCGAGATCGCTTTTGTCTGCCGCTTCGCTAGGGATCAGGCGATCCCCGAATGGGATGAATTGTTGGCGGGTTTTGGATGCTCCCGCCCCGCTTAAAGTTTGAACGCGAACACCTTCGGCCGGGCTCTGGAAAATCTTGACCGCTTCGCCGGTTGTGTCGAGGATGAGTGAACTGGAGCCGTACTGAGGATTCACCCTCATCATCTCATACATTTGGGCGGCGTAAGAAGGGAAGGAGTTCGAGGTGAGATTTCGGGTCGTTCCTTCGATATGCTGCGCTCCACTCCCGATCGAAACATCCACCAAACTGGGGCGAACTAGCCCGGCAAGGAACTTCACCTCTGATTCTGTTTGGTCGATCAGGGAATCAACACGCCGGTCGATGAGGTTGGAGGTTTGGACAATGACCCGTCGGGAGAGGTCATCAGCAGCGATGCCGGCTTGCCAGTAAGTAAAGAGCCCGACAATGAAGATGGTGAAGAAGATGACCGTGGTCATCCGCAGGATAATGACGGAACGGAAACTGAGGTTGAGTCTTCTCCTTTTCCGTCTGATAATTCCCATTTTCTATCGCTTAGGATGATTCTCCGCTTTTTGCATGTAGATGATCCACGCAACGAGGAACCCTTCTTCTATCGGTTGATCGGCTAATGCCCTTAATGAATACGCTTCGCCATTCAGTTTCGTTGTGTTTTCGGCGAGGGTTTTCAGCGCGTCTGCTTCATTCCCGACCGAGTACAACTCGAGCGCACTTTTGAGGATACTGTCCTTTTTAATCTGAGTGCGCGATTTTTGTAGAATCTGAGTGTCGCGAGCGACCGCATCCATTGCAAAGATGCGATAGGTTTGCGCTTCGACACCAACTAATCGGGCTACACCGAGGAGGCATCGTCGCCGCTTAGCTGCACCGATTGCACTTTCGGCGGCGGTGAGGATTGCGGGGATATCTTCTCGGGAACCCACCGCGCCTAGTGAGTATGCGACTTCTGACGAGCCTTCGTCTTGGAACCACTCGAGGGCTTGACGGATATTGGGAGCGAGTTCCACGATCTCAAGCTCAGACACAGCCTCGGCAGCGGCTATGCGGACGCTGGGGTGTTGATCGAACAGGGCGTCGGCATAGTAGTCGGGGTTGTTGGCTTCCATCATCCGGAGTGCTTGGATACACGCACGACGCAGATCAGGGTCACCGGGTTTTTGGGCTTGTTCAGCTAGCGCATCAATTGCGGCCGGCTCTCCGAGGCGACCGAGGGCTCGCGCGGCGGCACGCCGGAAAATCGGGCTGGGATCATCCAGGAACTTGACGAGTACGCGAACGCTCTCTGGATTTTTTGCCCATCCAAGCGCGACCAGTGTTTCCTCTTCGACAAGTTCGGGCTGAGACTCGATCAGGTCGATCATGGCTTGAGCGGCTTCGGGAGTGCCCACGTGCCCGAGCGATTCAGCGGCTTGACGGCGTACTTTCGGGCTTGGGTCTTGGAGGGCGGAAGCAAGTTCCACGGTCGCAAGTGCCATCTGGGATTGCCCTACAGCTCGTACCGCAGATTCTCGCGCATCTTCACTTTGGCTGGATCGCATTCCGCGAAGAGCCTTGACCCCTTTCGGGCGAATACTGACAAGGGATCGGAAGGTGGCGCGGATGCTGGTGGCGCCCGCTTCTCGAACAGGGATGAGGCTGAGCATCGCTGCAAACCGAAAGACCATGGTGAGAATGAAAATCCACTTATACGCCCACTCCACGCCAAGCGGCGCACGGAGATTTGACATGAGGAGTGATCCCGCCATTGGGGCGACGAACATCATCATGGATTGAACCGTCAGGGCTGTGGCAAGGTAGTCAGCGCGTTCTTCTGGTTCGCTGGTGGCCAGATAAAGGTTCATCTGACTGGTGGCAACGCCTGGCCAGAAGATTCCGGGGAGGATATGTCCGCTAATTAAGATGACCGCATTCCATATCCCTAGGGAAGGATTCGTGAATATCCACATCAGCGGGGTGATGCTCAGCCCGGCAGTCAACAAAACCAGGATCGGCTTGTTGCCGTATTTGTCTGCCAGGTAGCCCCAAATGCGAACGGTGAGAATCGTGCCAATTGAGAAAGTGATCCCAGTGAGTTGGAGCACCGTGAACGGCATATCCAGTGATTCCAATGCGTAGGCGGAGAACAGGTTTCCGGCAAAGCTCTGCCCGAGGCAGAACACGCCGATAAAGAACATGACTTTGCGGAAGTTCTTATCTCGCCAAGGAGTGCGGACAACGTTGACGATCCCGCTGAGTTTGGCGGGCTTTGGGTTCTCGCGGACTGTGTCCTTCATCCGGAGATAAAAGAGCATGCTGACAATCGCACAGGCAAACCCGATTGCAAAGACGATTGTGTAGCCGACGTGCTCGTTGGGTGTGTCTTTGAACGTATCGAGAATGCGACCGCCAACGAGGCCAGCAATCAATCCGGCAACAGTAGCAACCAGGCTCCGATTACTAAAGAACCATCCGCGATTGTTCTCGGGGATGATTTTGCCAAGCCATTCGTTATAGATAGGCCCGACAAGTTGGATGGCAACCGATGCCATCCCCACACAGCCGATGAGCATCACTAGCTTGGCTTGGTTATTGAACGGCAAGAAGGGCAGGAAAACCAGCGGAAGATAGAGCAGTCGCCAGATCCACCCCCCAACCGCGATGTAATTCTTGAAAGACTTCTTTGATCGCCCGAGAACTGCACCTGGAATTTGGAGCAAGCCCATCAGAGCCGGGACGGCGCCGACAAGTCCAACCCAAAAGTCAGATTCCGGCCCACCCAGGTACTTGATGAATCCAACAATGATGGCGCCACCAAACAGCGATACAAACGCGTTGGCAAATGCGTTATCAATATTTGCCGAGCGGAGAGTATTCAGCGTATCAAGGCGGCTGGTTTGGATTTCAGGCATGCAAGTGGTTGGTCTTGCTCCTCATTCTGGCTGTTTGCCCCCAGGTATCGGAACCCTGCACCGAGTAAGGGAGACCAATGCCGAAAAAGTTGGGACGATTGGATTTGAACTTGAGGAATGATGATTCTTTCAGGTTTTGATCGAAATATTGACAACCAAAAGCAAGATAGTGAATTATCTTGCGAGAAATAAGAACTGAGTTTAGGGTGAGAAAATGATATTTCCTTATCGCGCAAAGAATCCACCGGAGAATTTCCCTATTGTCACGATTGTTCTGATCGTGCTGAACATCGCCATATTTGCAGCGACATCCGATGGATGGATGATCCGAGAGGACATTGCCCATCTTTGGGGTTTGAAGTCCACAAACATCGGGCAAGGGACGATGTTCACCTCCATGTTTCTGCACGCGGACTGGTTCCACTTGCTCGGGAATATGTGGTTCCTCTATCTGTTTGGGTTTGCGGTGGAAGGCAAGCTGAAGTGGCTGAAGTTCATTATCCTTTATCTTGCTGCGGGTGTTGGCGGAGACTTACTCTATATGGCGATGGCATCAGGTGGGTCTGGTGACATCCCGGGGATTGGTGCATCGGGGGCGATTATGGGATTGCTGGGAGCATCGCTTTGGATGTTCCCGCATGGCAAGATCAATGTCTTCTATTGGTTCGGGATTGTCTGGATCGGCGTTTGGGAATGGCCGATTTGGGGGGCTGCGCTTTACTACTTGGGACTTGATGTAATTGGGGCAATGCTCCAATTGAGTCTATTCGATGGAGGCGGAACGAATCACCTTGCCCACATCGGGGGCGCCTTGGGCGGGTTCCTATGCGCTCTTCTATTAAGAGTCAAGCGCGATGACGAATATGTGAGTGAAGCGAAGAGCACCCTGGCAGAAGCGAAGGATTTGAGCATGCTCACGCGAATCCAATTGCGTGACATGTGTAGTGTCCAGCCGGATGATTCGTTGCTTGCGCACCACTGGATGTATAAGAGTCAGCAATCTCCACCGGTGACCGATGAGTGTATTCAGCACTTTATGAAGCATCTTCCCAATATCGTCAGAGAAGGTGATGGGGCAAGTGCGGCGGCTTGCGTTGCCGGATTGATTGACCAAGGGACGGTCTTTGACAACAAGGTTTTGCTGGATTGCGCGGGGGCGGCAGAGAAGTCTGGAGCGACAAGCCCCGCGATTAAGCTGCTCACCACAATCCGGAATTCGCAGCACGCAACCAGTGATGATCTGGAAACGGCGACCTTCCGACTGGCTTCTATCTATGAGCAGTGGATGAACAACCCCCACAAGGCCCTGGAGTTGTTTCAGGAATACCAGCACCGGTGGCCAATGAGTCCCATGGAATCGGTCGTTCGGCAGAAGATTTCTGTTCTCACTCAAAAAGTGCAACAGGCACCCCGAAACCCCTACTAATCACCTCAAAAGGCTAGGCACGCAAAGATTCAAGACGAGGAAAAAGTCGGAAAAGGCGCGCTTTTCTGCCCAATCTGTCATGGGACCGGTTGACTTCTGAAAATGGACCGCCTATAATTTCCCTTGCCTCCGGTTCTGGAGGACGCACCTTGAAAGCTCAATAAGTTGTGAACAGCCGATTCAACAGCCGGCGACGAGAAATCGTGTGACCGGCAGACAATCAAGCAACACAAGCATTAACATGCTAGCAGTTGTCCCTAAACATAGTTTGACAAGCTCAAACGGGGAAAAACATTTTCTTCGGAGAGTTTGATCATGGCTCAGGACGAACGCTGGCGGCGTGCCTAAAACATGCAAGTCGAACGAGAACTTCGGTTCTAGTGGCGAACGGCGGAGTAATACATGAGCAACGTGCCCCAAAGACTGGGATAT
>JAGQUX010000026.1 GCA_020438215.1 Armatimonadota bacterium
TATGTAGCCGGCCAGGGTCATGACAACGGCAATAATGATCCCAATAAAAGCAAACATATCCGGTTCCGAAAAACTGATTTGAGGGGATCAGGCACACGCTGGCCCAATTCCTCCTTCTTCATTGTCGGCGCACCTGGCAAAATTATGGAGACGTCTTTTAGATTTACAGACTAAAAAACCTCATGGCTTCGACAGAGATTCCGCGTACAGGAAAAATCCAACTCCTTGATAACGTCACGATCAACCAGATCGCGGCGGGGGAAGTTGTTGAGCGACCTGCCGCCGCCCTGAAAGAGCTTTTAGAGAACTCCATTGATGCGGGAGCCAAGCGCATCACGATTGATTTGGAAGAAGCGGGGCGTGCTCTCATCCAAATACAAGATGATGGGATCGGCATGGAACCGGAAGAAGCCAAGATGTCGCTTCTCCGCCATGCCACCAGCAAAATCCACCGTGTGGAGGATTTGAGCGACATTCAGAGCTTCGGATTTCGCGGAGAAGCACTTCCCTCTATCGCATCCGTATCCACCCTTGTCCTGACAACCGGCACGGAAGACGGACAACTCACCGAGATCATCGTCGAAGCGGGCAAAACGGTCAGCGAAAAGAGCGTGGCAGGCCCCCGTGGCACAACCATCCGAGTCGAGAACCTTTTCCTCAACACCCCGGCACGGCTCAAATTTTTGAAAACGGACGCGACCGAACTTTCGGCGTGCGTAGAGGCAGTCTCCAAAGCCGCCATTGCGAACCCGCAGATTGCGTTCACTCTTCGCCACCACAACTCGGTGCTCGTCCAAACTTCGGGGCAAGACAATCTGGAAACCGCCGTCGCCGAAATCTGGGGAAGAGAAGTTGCTCGCGCCCTTGTCCCGATTGATCTTTTCAACGGTACGGCGCGCGTGACCGGGCTTGTTTCTCCGCCGCACTTCACAAAGCCCACTCGGTCCATGCAGTGGTTCTTTGTCAATGGCCGCCCGGTGAAGAATCGCACTCTCATTGCCGCCGTAGACCAAGCGTATCGCTCCCTCACTCCCGAACGCAGGTACCCGGTTGGAGTAATCCTCGTGGATATTGCCCCCGAGCGCGTGGATGTGAACGTCAGCCCCACGAAGAGCGAAGTCAAATTTCACCAAGAGGGCGCGGTCTTTGATGCCGTTCGGCGCGGTATTAAGGAAGGAATCCTCGCCGGCGGAATGGTGCCGACATTTGATCAAGTGGCGGCGGCGAATGAAGCTTTGTTGGAACACCGCCAGGTGTCTTTGATGCCAGGAATTTCTGCTGGTCCAATTGCTGGTTCCGGGCTCGCAGGTATCCCAACCGATCAACCGATCTCACCCTTGGGCGCATCAACTGAGCCACAACTAGAGCAGTCTCCCAAAGAGAAGTTCCTTGATGGATTGCGAGTGCTGGGTTCGATAGACAAGACTTTTATCATCGCCGAGAACCGGACGAACCTTCTCGTGATTGATCAGCACGTCGCCCATGAGCGAATCCTGTACGAAATGCTCTGCCGAACCCGGGGCAGTACCGCGATTGAATCTCAACCACTCCTGACCCCCGAAACGGTCACTGTCGATAAACGAGTGGCGAGTGTGCTTTCTGAGCGTTTGGATGATCTCCGCGACATCGGCTTTGATATGGAGCCGTTTGGAGCGGACAGCTTCCTTTTGCGGGCAGTTCCGGCTCTTGGCCGTCGCCGCACTCCGCGCGAGGTCTTACAAGACCTGATCGACGAAATCACCGATGGCTCCGCTAGTAGCTCGCTGATCCCCACCCGCGACGAGGTGTACATCATGTGCAGTTGCAAGATGGCGATCAAAGCTGGGGATCAGCTTGGGCACGCAGAGATGGAAAAGCTCCTGCTTGATCTGGCGGAATCGGAAAATCCCTACCTCTGCCCACATGGACGCCCCATCACCATTGTCCTCCCCAAAAACGACCTCCTCCGGCGGTTCCACCGCGCATGATTGTTATCGGTTTTGATCCAGGACTTGAGCGCGTCGGTTTTGGTGTTCTTCGCAAAGTAGGTAGCCAGATCACTTGCCTCGAACACGGATTGATCAAAACTCCGGCTGGCCCCCTTGGCCCGCGCCTTAAGCAAATCCATGAAGAGGTCGATGCCCTGATTACTAAGCACCAGCCGCAATCCATCGCCGTGGAGAAGCTGTTTTTCACTAAAAACCAAACATCGGCGATGGATGTTGCCAAAGCCTTGGGGTGTGTTCTGCTTGCGGTGGAAGAACACGGTTTGGGGTCAGAAGAATATTCCCCGCCGCAAGTCAAGCAGAGCGTTGTCGGGAACGGTGCCGCGGATAAGAAGCAAGTGCAGTTTATGGTGACGAAGCTCTTAGGGCTGAAGGAGACGCCTAAACCGGATGATGTCGCCGACGCCCTTGCCATCGCCATCACCCACCTGATGCGGAGCGGCCCCGCCAAACTCAGATAGTCCCCAAACCGTAATCTAAAACAGTTTCCCGAACCCGGGCAAACCCAAAAAGCTCAGGCTGGGCAACCGGAGATGGCATCGACAAGGCATTGACAATTGCGTCCGAATCGGCAAAGCCGGGACGTACCAGCGGGCTAGCCCCTAGGCCGATCAATGCTCGAGCAGCATCATCGCCCCAATCCGCCACTGTCACCCCGCAAAGGTGACGCCGCATTGCATCTACCGCCCCCGCCCACGAACCGCCACGCTGTAATCGTGCCGCCACAACCAGCGTCCTGTCTGACATGGCGTAAATCAATGCGTTGCGCTCCATTGCATTGGCAGTCGAGAAATCAGCAGAAGGCGGGCATACCGACCAGTAAGTAACGCCCGCGTGCCTACGAACCAAATTGACCCCATAAGGCAGAATTACTGCAACACGCCCATCGCCACCCGAATCCACGGCTCCATAAATCGAAGCAGAATCTGCCCCAACTGCGCCACCCGTTACCAAAACGCGCCCTGCCGACAAAATAGCGGAGCCGGCCCGCTGAGCCAGGCGAAACTGCCCGTCTGACAAGTTACGCGACCCCACGACCCCCCAAGCAGGCATCGGAGCAACGGGCGAGCCAACCTGCCAAAAGACGGGCGGTGCGCCCGCCCCCAGCGTGTCCAGCCAGGATTGGGGATAGGAATCGTCCAAAACCGTTAGCGCTCGACCAGCCTCAACGATATCAAGGCACTGCAATAAGAAATCTAAATCACGGCACCGATCTGCCTCATCATAAAAGCCGCCTGAGCGTAGGACATCACTCACGCAGGAAAGGCCAGCCCAATCCTTTCGCAAAGTAGACAAAACCCTGGGCCAGTGACGCCGCGACAAACAGCTGGTACCGCCATTGCCACGCAGATAAAGGGCGCACAAAACCGCCGATATTGCTGTGATCTCTCCCCGATTCACATCCTTATCTTACCCCTGGTAGACTCGCCTCTTCATTTCAGGTTCCCCTTATGTACAAGCACTCGCGCATCACCAACGACCGCATTCGCCGATTCATCGAATTTGAACTCCGAGAAACCATTGTTGACAAAATCAGTGCTGTCGAAGCGGAGCTTTTGATCAGCGACGAACCGAGCGAAGCCGCCGCACGCAAAAGCAAAAACTGGAAGAAAGTCCAGCCCGGCGACAAGTGGGGGCCATCGTATCAGTTTGGTTGGTACCGCGTACAAGGCAAAGTGCCAACCGCTGAACCCGGCTTTTCCGTCGCCCTGATGTACGGCAAAACTGAATTCGCGTGGCAAGGCTGGTGGGGACCAGATATGGTCGAAGCGACCATTTTTGAAGACGGTTCTCCCATCGCCGCGTTGGATTTTGCCCACCCGTATTACCGCCTCGATGCCAACCGCAAATCCATCGACTTTCTTCTTCAAACCTACGCGCGAAACAAAGAAACCACCGTCGATCGGCCCGAGCAACCCCGCACCCCTGAACCGGAAGATTTCAAAGGATTTTGGTTCTGCCGACTGGATGAAGAAAAACTTCAACTCTTCTTTGATTGCGAGTTTGCCTTTGATCTGATGAAAGCGCACGAGGAGGACGATGCCATCTTCGTTTACATTCAGCGCGCACTCAACGAAGTCTGCAACACCTATGATGCCGACAATCGCAAAACCTGGGCGAAGTGCCGCAAGATCATTCAGTCCACGCTAGGAGAACTGAACAGCGAGCTTCATCATACGATCACGCCAGTGGGACACGCCCACCTGGATACGGCGTGGCTCTGGCCACTCAGCGTGACTCACCTCAAGATGGCCCATACCAGTGCCGCTCAACTCGAGCTGATGGATCGGTATCCCGAGCACGTTTTTGCTCATAGCCAAGCCAGCCAATACGACTGGATCGAGCGCGAGCATCCAGAACTATTCAAGCGCATCCAGCGGCAAGTCAAGCGCGGGCAGTGGGAAGTCGTCGGATCCATGTGGGTAGAAGCTGACTGTAACCTCACCGGGGCAGAATCTCTGATCCGGCAATTCTTGTACGGCAAACGGTACTTCCGCCAAAAATTCGGCGTGGAAACTGTGGATATGTGGCTCCCCGATGTCTTCGGATATTGCGCGGCGTTGCCACAGATTCTTGAGAAGTTCAGCATCAACCACTTTTTGACGCAGAAGATGAGCTGGAACTCGACCAACAAAATCCCCCATAACACCTTTTGGTGGCAAGGGATTGATGGCACTCGGGTTTGGGCGCACTTCCCTCCAGCGGACACGTACGTTCATTCCTGCGCACCAAGCGACATCATCAAAAGCGTCAAGAACCACCGCGACAAAGCACGCTCCGACCGGTCGCTCCTTCTCTTTGGATTTGGAGATGGCGGCGGCGGCCCAACCGAATGGCACCTCGAACGATTGCGACGGGCGCGCACGGCTCCCGGAATGCCGGAACTAGAAAAGAAAGAAACGGCCAAGAGCTTCTTTGAACGAGCCAGAGAAGAATCCCGCGACCTGATGACCTGGCGAGGCGAACTGTATCTAGAATTCCACCGGGGCACCTACACCAGCCAGGCAAAAAACAAGCGGTTCAACCGCCAATGTGAGTTTCTGCTTCGCGATGCCGAATACCTTAACGTATTCCGCGATGATTACGCCAAGGTGTACCCCCAAGCAGAACTGGAAGACGCATGGAAGCTCGTTCTCCTCAACCAGTTCCACGACATCATTCCCGGCTCATCGGTGCGGGAAGTGTACGAGGATAGCGACAAAGACTACGCTGAAGTCATTTCCATTGCCGATAAGCACATCGAATCGGCGATGAAGCGCATCTCCAGCCAGATGACCTTGCCCGAGCCGGACAAATCCGAAAAATCGTACGAGCCGCTGGCGATCTTCCACCACTCTGATGTAGCGAGCGAAGTCAAGATGCCTTGGTCTGGCAAGAAAGTGCCGACCAGCCTGAAATGCGGAGACGAATCTCTCCCTGTTCAGCTCGTTGAAGAGGGCGGTGAGAAGTCGCTAATCTTTGAAACGCCAAACAACGCCATGCGATCCGTCGCCGTGGCGAGCCTCAGCGACGAAGAACCGCTCGACACAACCCGACTCAAAGTTGCGGCGCGACGCATGGAAAACGATGAGTTCGTCGTCAAATTCGACGCAAACGGAAACATCACCTCTATCCAAACGCTAGACGATGATCCAACCGAGTTCATCGAAGCAGGCAAGCTCGCCAATCTCTTCCAAATCATGGATGACAAGCCCAACTTCTGGGATGCATGGGATACCGAGCTATTCGCCCAAGAAACCATCCAAGATTTGGTGAAAAGCGAATCCTTCGAGGTTGTAGAAAAAGGGCCGGTGCGCGTTGCCGTTGAACTCGTCAAAAAGTTTGGCAAGAGCACCATCCGCCAGCGGATTAGCCTTGGCCCGACGCCGGGTATCCGATTCGATACCGAAGTGGATTGGCAAGAAGACCACAAGTTCCTGAAAGTGGCATTCCCGCTGAACGTGAACTCCGATCGCGCTACCTACGAAATCCAATACGGGCACGTCGAACGCCCGACCCACCGCAACACGAGTTGGGATCAAGCTCGGTTCGAAGTGTGCGCCCAAAAGTGGGCCGACCTCAGCGAAGGTGGACACGGCGTCGCTCTGATCAACACCGGGAAGTACGGTTACGATTGCCACGAAAATGTCTTGCGGCTTTCGCTTCTCCGCGCTCCCAAAGCTCCAGATCCAATCTGCGACCGAGGCGTTCACAAGTTCAGCTATGTCCTACTTCCGCACTTCGATCAAGTGCAGCACAGCATGGTCATCCAATCAGCGTATGCGATCAATGCTGAGCCGCGAGTGTGCACAGCATCGCCAAAAGCTGGCGATGTGATGGAAGTTCCGCCCTATGTGGATGTAGACACGCGCAGCATCACCATCGAATGTGTGAAAAAAGCGGAGGACAGTAACCGCCGTGTTGTGCGTATGTATGAATGTCTGAACACGCGCGGGATGGCAACGCTCTCATCGGCAATGCCGATCAAGCGGGCGTGGATCACTGATCTTGAAGAGAATGTGATCTCCGAAGCGGAAGTGGTCGATGGAATGGTGACATTTGGCTTCACGCCGTTTGAAATCATCACGATGAAGCTGGAAATGTGACAATTCGGCCCCATCTCAGGCAAGAAACAAGGAAAATAGAAGCACTATGAGCGAGAACATGGAGAAATTCCGTCACCTGGACGGGAACAACGCCGTGATTGAAAAGGAGTTCATCCATATCACTTTTCAGCACGGCGACCCGAATGAAGTCGGAGTCAATGGGTGCCGCATTGAGGACATTCTGGATATCGTAACGGACAAGATTCTGGATTTCCAGGGACGGGATCTCAATTGCCCGGAAAACGCGACCGCTCTATATCACCTTGATCTTGCCCGTGAAGCGTTGATACTCCGACGGCGACGGCGTGAGCAACAGGGTGTGATCGGCACCCGCTCAAAGCACAAAAGCGAGTAATCAGCCTACGAACTTGTAACCCACGCCCCGCACGGTCACGAGTCGTGTGGGGTTGCTGGGGTCTTCTTCAATGCGCTCCCGAATCCAGCGCACATGCACATCCACTGTTCGCGCAGAGACAAACGCATCCTGCCCCCAAACCCGGTCGAGCAACGCTTCGCGAGCGAACACCTGCCCGCGGTTCTTCGCCATAAAGTGAAGCAGAGCATATTCCTTCGGCGAAAGCTGAATCTCCTTCTCATCCAGCCACGCTTCGTGCGACTTGGGATCAATTTTCAAATTGCCCGTTTCAATGAGTTCGTTAGGAATTTCGCCGGTAAAGCGTCGCAAGACGGATTTCACGCGAGCAGCCAGTTCGGCGAGGCTAAACGGCTTGGTGACATAGTCATCACCTAGCTCAAGACCCTGAAGGCGGTCTTCCTCCGCAGACTTCGCGGTCATGAAAATAATCGGGACTTGGCTCTCGCGGCGGATCGCTTGGGCAAGCTCCATCCCGCTTCGCTGAGGCAACATCACGTCAAGCAAAAGGAGATCGGGCTTGACGAGGCGATACAGGCGCATCGCTTCTTCGGCAGACCCGGCAGTGAAGACCGAATAGCCTTCACGCCGGAGTTTGCGTTCAACAGTTTCTAAAATTGTAGGTTCGTCGTCAACAACTAATATTTTCATGAGGTGGCGATGATCTCGACATTGGCTCGCGGCACCACCACCGTATCGCCATTGTCAAGAACCGCTTCCAGAACCCTCACTTCTGCGCCCGACTCAACTGTTTGCAGTTGAGCTGGGAGCCCTGTGACTTTGCCCAATCGGCCAAAGTACGGTTCACGGATGATCCGAATCGGTGTCCCCGCAGTCAGAGCGTTTCCAGAGTGTTCTGGTACCTGCTCTTCTGCCGAGTGCGCGATTGGACAGATCAATTCCGGTCGAATGACACCAGCACGGATTTGTGTTGCCCCGTTCAAACTTGCTCGACGTCCTTCAAGAGTCTTCAGCAATTTGAAAGTGCGCTCCGCCATGTTCAGCTGACCAAAGCCTTCGGTGACAACCAGAGTGGTTTCCACCTCTTCTTGACCAGTGATCGCCACGCCAATGTCGTATCCCAGGAGCTCTTGCAAGTCCACATCGCGGACAGCACCCACGATCAGTCCGACTGCGCCTACTTCGTTCAGTTTTCGCAGTGCGGCCAAAGTGACACCCGATCCACCGATCAGGATCTTGCCTGCATCCGAAGCAGAAACATGGCTCTCATCAACAACTTGGTCTGGGCTATCAACCGCAACGCGAACATCGCCATTACGCTCTCCGCCAATCCCAAAGATGCCCTGAACCATTGCCCCGCGTGTTTCGACAATTGCGCCTTCCTCCGGGATCACCTCTTTGATGGTGCCCGAGACGTAAGCAGAAATGTCGACTGGGATGGATGGCTCCCGAATCAAGATGTTTCCAGTCACTTCCGAGATTGACTCCACCACACCGGTGTATTCACTCTCGACTTGCGCTTTGAAGAACTTGCCAAACAGTCCCTTCGTTTCCGCAACAATCTGACCTTTTTCAATCGGGTCATCGACTTTCAATGAAGTCAGACCCGGAGCTTCCTTCGGTTCCACCCCTAGCTTTTCAGCAAGACGAATTGTCTGCAAAAGGCCAGGGAGCATTGCCCGAGCAACAACGGTATCGTGGCTTACCTCATCGCCTTGGTTCACCAAAACCTCACCTTTAATTGGAAGGCGTCGGATGCGTTCGACGACGGTATCGCCACTGACTGTCAGACCGGGTGTATATGCGCTGCCCAAAAGAAACTACTCCTGATTCAGAATCAAACGCCGGAAATGTTTTTCCGGCACGTCAGTTTAGCATGGCACGGATTCCACTTTTCAAATTGCTTTGCCTCAAGAGAGACAATGTTATGATCCTTGTCCCGAGTTAAGCCTTCGTTAACATAAGCGGCAGAGGTACGATTTGGCCCGTGAAAGCGATCGCAAAGGTGCGACCAGAACCGGGTCTCGAAATCATTGATATTGAAGAGCCACAGCTCAAACCCGGGCATGTTAAGGTCAAAGTAGAACGAGGATCGGTCTGCGGAACCGACCTGCACATCTATAACTGGGATCGCTGGAGCGCAGGCCGAATCAAGCCGCCGCGCGTCATCGGGCACGAATTTTGTGGGACGATTGTCGAAGTTGCCGATGATGTCACCGACCGTAAAGTCGGCGATTTTGTTGCCAGCGAGTCCCATATCGTTGATGAAAACTCTCCTCAATATCTCGCCGGGATGGGTCACATTGATAAAACCACCCGCCTTCTGGGAGTGGATGTGGATGGAGGGTTCTGCCCCTACGCCGTCATCCCCGCGATGAACGCCCGTCTTGTCCCGAGCGTCGTTCCGAAGGATGTTGCGTCCATGTTAGACGCACTCGGCAACGCTGTCCACACCGTGATGGATGGCCCGGTGGAAGGCAAAAAGATTCTCATCACAGGCCTCGGCCCGATCGGTTTGTTCGCTGGTGCAATTTGCAAAGCACTCGGGGCGGAGAAGGTCTATGCCACCGAAGTCAAAGATTTCCGCATCGAAATGGGCGAACAGGTGGGGATTGATATGATCCTCAATCCGGCGAAAGAGAATGTTGCCGAAATCATGGCCCGCCTGGAGCCGGATGGAATTGATGGCACCTTGGAAATGTCTGGACATCCATCCTCACTCGATTTGGCAATCCAATCCACGGCTGCAGGTGGACGGATTAGCTTGCTCGGCATTTTTCCCGACACGCTTCGCGAAGTGGATTTCAACCAAATCATCTTCAAAGGCTTACAGATGCACGGCATCATCGGGCGCAAAATGTGGGAGACATGGGATCAGATGATCTGGCTCCTCACAGAAAAGAATTTGAACGTCAGCCCGGTGGTGACGCACCAGATGCTGTACACCGAGTTCAATGAGGCAATGACGATCATGAATGATGGTCGGGCCGGAAAAATCGTATTGAACTTTAGCGAATAACAGATCATGCTCAAACGCCCCGCTCCCGAAGGACCGTCCTCATCGGCGTTCGGCTTGGGTCAACCGGTAAACTCGGCCCCCATGCGCATCGCTGTATTGTCATTCAACGCCACCGACGGCACCCGTGAATCCATCGCCCGTCAAATGGCCAACTACGCCGCTGAAATTGCCAACGGGGCCTCCGAGGCAGAAATCGGCACCATGATCCCGATGCGCCAAGAAATGGTGGATGGGGTTCCCCAGGTTCATCTCGTCACCCCAGGCAACGCGCTCAACGAGCCCGAGTTCGTCAAAGAATTTATGTCCCAAGGCCAATTCGACGTTTTCGTTGATGGTCTTCTGGACGAGAACCAAGCCGGTGGCGGAAAACTCACCGTTCGATTTTTTAAGGACAACCCGGAATCTCCCGCCGAGACCAAAGATTTTGGCTACCTCGCCGGTGGCGAATTTGAAGTCATTCGCGGTTTGATCGGGATGCTCCTCTCTCAAGGTGGCGGGCAACTTCCCGAAGGCGCAGAAGAAGATGAAAACCTCTTCGGCACCAGCAATTCTCAAGCATTTTTGAAATTCCTGGAAGGCTACGATGTCATGCAATACATCGAGCGAGCCCAAGGGATGGTCGGCCCGGACTTTGATCCGCAACCGGCAATGGACTGCCTGAACCAAGCTATTGAAGCCGATAGAGATTGGGAAGCTCCGTTCCTGGTTCTCACCCAGCTTTGCCGCATGTGCGTGCAATTCCGCATCGGGAATGCACAGATGGTCGAGGGAGCTTTGGAGGGCCTCACGAAATCCGAGCCCGAAGATCCGCGTGGCTGGTTTGCTCTCGGTGAGTTCTACGCCAACATGGGTAACCACGAAAAAGCGAGCGAAACAATGGAAAGAGCCGCTCAGCTTGATCCAAATGAACCCGCTTTTCTTCACCGTTTGGCGATGAGTCAACTCGCACTGGGGATGCCAGTGAACGCGGAGCGAAACCTCCGCAAAGCGGCAGAACTAGAAGATGGCGAAGACCTCCCAAGCCTTGAACTGCTCAGCAAAGTACTTGGTCAAACCGGTCGCCCGCACGAAGTGCCTGAGCTTTGGCACGATGTTGTTCGACAAAACCCGCAGTCGGGTCGAGCGCACGCGCGCTATGCCATTTCGCTCTTCCAAGCGAATCGACGAGAAGACGGAATCAAAGCATTTGAAGAGGCGCTCACGACCGTTGATGAGAACGCTTGGGTCAAGCGGTACTACGCCCCGGTTCTGAGCGAAGAAGGTGATGTCGATCGCGCGATGGACTTCTACGAAGACTGCATTGACATGGCCCCAGCCGATGTTCCGCTCTTGCTGGAGTACGCACGGACACTCGACAAGGCCAGCCGCCAGTTCGAAATTCCTGAAGTCCTCAAAAATGTCTTGAAGGCAAACCCAGATCAAAACACCGCCGCTCAAACCCAAGCATGGCTACTTGAGCTTGAGCAACCGAAGCGCGCTGAAGTCGTAAAAGCTGCTGGCGAAAAGGCCGAGCAAGGTGATTTTGATGGTGCAATCAAAGACCTTAAGCCGCTCACCAATTGGTTAGGCGATTACTGGAAGCTGTGGATGGTCTTGGCGACTGCTTACAACCAAACCGGCGAGCACACCGAAGCGGAAGCCGCGGCACGACGCATCCTCGAGATGTTCCCATCCTGCGAACCGGCATATGTTGAACTCAACAATGCGCTCGGCGGACAAGGAAAGAACGAAGAAGCATACGCGCTCATGCAGATTGCTCTTGGTAACATGCCGCAGTCTCTGCCCGTTGCTCTCAGCACGGCGGTCGCGGCAAAGCGCGTTGGTCGAGAAGACGAAGCTCGCAATCTTGCTCAGCAAATCCGGCAAGTTGCTGGCGAGCAGGAAGGGCTCTCAGAAATCCTTGCTGAGCTTGAAAAATAACCTTACGGTTGGATTTTCATTTTCTCGCGCAACACCTGACCCACGGGAACACTCTCGTGGGTCGATTCTTTAACTTCCTGTGCGCGGAGGTGCACTTGTCCTTTCGCGCACTCTGCCATCCATTCCGTGGCAAATTCTCCGCTTTGGATACGGCGAAGTGATTCGTCCATCTCTTTTTGAGCATCCTGAGAAATCACGCGGGGGCCGACTTCGAAACCGCCCCACTCCGCGGTGTCACTGATTGCTTGCCGCATCCCTTCCATCCCACGATCATAGATGAGGTCGGTGATGAGTTTCGCCTCGTGGATGCACTCAAAGTATGCCGCTTCGGGCGAATATCCCGCTTTGACGAGCGTCGTGAACGCCATCTTAAGAAGCTCGGGGATACCACCACAGAGAACTGTTTGCTCCCCGAACAGATCGGTATGGGTTTCTTCCCGGAACGACGTCTCCATCACTACTGATCGGAATGAGCCAATCCCTCGGGCGTAGCCGAGAACTCGGTTCCAAGCTTCACCTGTCGCGTCTTGCTCCACCGCAACCAACGCCGCCAATCCTGAGCCATCCAAAAACTGAGAGCGGAGTTTCGCTCCCGCTCCTTTCGGCGACACCAATCCCACATCTACAAACTTCGGAAACTTCAAGTAGCCATAAACCACATTGAATCCATGAGCGAACAGGACGGTTTGCCCTTCGTGCAAGCCAGGAATCACCTGATGTTTGACGATCTCCTGCATGGCGACATCCGGCAGGGTCAGCATCAAAACATCGCAATTCTGAACGGCGTCAGCGATCTCATAGACTTCAAATCCATCTGCAGTGGCATGTCCATGCGCCTTTCCTGAAGCACGCGCCCCAACGATGACTTTCACACCGGAATCTCGTAGATTCTGTGCGTGAGCGTGCCCCTGATTCCCGTATCCAATCACGGCAACCGTCAAACCCAAATCAGCCAAGTCGGGAGCTTCAGCCTCATCAAAAAAGCGCGCCATGCGCCGAGTGTATCCCCCGCACCCAAGACCCGCCAGACAATCCCGCCCCGAAAGACGTAGAATCGGAAGCAACTATGGCGTATCGTGATTTCCAACACTTCCTCCAGGTTCTGGCCGATGCTGGTGAGCTCAAAACGATTGAGCACCCGGTTTCGCCGCATTTGGAGATCACGGAAATCGCTGACCGCGTGATGAAAGCAGGCGGCCCTGCACTTCTCTTCAAAAACCCGGCGGGGACTCCGCAGCGGCGCGGAACGCCCGATCCAATGAGCGCGGTGATGAACCACGCAAGCATTGATCCGGCGATTCGTCCAGGTGGAGCCGTCAGCTACAAATATCCCGTTGCCATCAACACGATGGGCTCGCGGAAGCGGATGTCGATGGCCCTGAGTTGCGACGACTTTGAAGAGCACGCAGAGCGAATCGGAGCGTTGCTCAAACCAGAGATTCCGAAAGGGCCGAAGGAGGCTCTTGCCGCCTTACCCAAGCTCCTCGAACTTAAGGATGCACCACCAAAACAAACCAAGAACGCCCTTTGTCAGGAGATTGTTCTGCAAGGTGATGAAGTTGATCTCACCCAATTTCCTGTCCTGAACTGCTGGCCTGAGGATGGCGGCCCTTACATCACACTCCCCCTCGTTTTTACCCACGACCCCAACTCCGGCAAGCGCAACGTTGGGATGTACCGCGTTCAGGTTTATGACAAGAACACCTGCGGAATGCACTGGCAGATGCACAAAACCGGGATGCGCCATATGGAAGATGCCGGAGCCAAAGGCAAGCACATCGAAGTCGCGGTTTGCTTGGGTGGCGACCCTTGTTACAGCTTCGGCGCAATCTCCCCGCTCCCGCCCGGAATTGATGAGATGATGTTCTGCGGCTTCCTGCGCCGTGAACGTGTGAGCATGGTCAAGTGCAAAACGATTGATGTTTCCGTTCCCGCCGACTGCGAGATCGTCTTGGAAGGTTACGTTGATCCAAGCGAGCGAAGGCTGGAAGGGCCGTTTGGGGATCACACAGGCTATTACAGCTTAGCTGGGGACTTCCCCGTTTTCCATGTCACCGCAATCACCATGCGCGAGAGCGCTGTTTGGCCAGCCACAATTGTCGGTCAGCCGCCGATGGAAGACGGCTGGATGGGCAAAGCGGTCGAGCGCATCTTTATGCCAATGATTCAGCTCACTGTGCCGGAAATTGTTGATATGAACCTCCCGGTCGAGGCAACATTCCACAACGTCGCCTTCGTGAAGATCAAGAAGAAATATCCCGGTCACGCTTACAAAGTCATGAACGCAATCTGGGGGCTGGGAGGGCTGGCTTACACCAAGTTCGTTTACATCTTTGACGAAGATTGCGATGTTCAGAACTTTGATGAAGTGCTGTTCCGGATCGGCGCGAACTGCGATCCGGGGCGAGATGTCCTTCACTCACGAGGGCCAGTGGATCAGCTTGATCATGCTTCAATGGCGGAAGGGTTTGGCGGCAAGATTGGCTTCGATTGCACCCACAAATGGCCAGGCGAAAACGGATTCAATCGTGACTATCCGAAGTTGATTTCAATGGCGGATGATGTCAAAGCGAAGATTGATGAGCTTTGGCCGAAGCTGGGGTTGTGATTTCTTCCCAAGTCGGGAAGAAATCACAACAGATCGCTATCGCGCCCAGACAAGTTTCAGCGCAATCCGATCTCGAGCAGTTTGCGCGTTCGGGTCACCGACAATCACATACCACTCCAATCCCTTGCCACCAGCATTTCGATAGGCGAGGTACCAGTTCGAGTCGTCCTCGTTCTGCACAAAACGCGCAGTGAGTGATCGCGTCTTATCAATCTCCCAACCAACAGTGCCAATCGTTTGGTGCCGGGTTACACCATTGCGGAACATCGACTGCTGAAGCCCAAAATCAATCCCGGCGATGCGCTGGCTAGCATAGGCGTTCACAAAAGAGCTATAAACTCCATCCCGCTGTCCAACATTCCAACTTGCACCGAACTTGTTATAAGGGTGCGAGGCATTGAAATTAAGTCGCACGCTGGTGATCTGCTCGGGCTCATCTTCAAAACGGTGAGTGGAGTAGCCAACGCCGAAATTGATGTCGCTCCGAGTGGTCAAGCTGGCATTGAATTCGGCGGTTTTGCTGAAATTTGAATTGTCGAACTTCTCGTTATCTTCCAAGTACAGATCAATGTGAGCGCGTTGATATGGGCCCGAATTGTAGCGCGCGTTGTATTCACTGTAACTGTAGACACCGCGATACCCGGTGAATGGAACTAAGCCTAGGCGCGCCTCAAAGTCAGGCTGGATGTACATCGCCCGAACCAAGGTGAAAAACCTTGGGACTTCGTAGTTGATACTCAACGAGCCTGCCTGGGATTGGTCACCCGAATCATCCGAGATTGCAAACTCGTGCTCCAAAGCCCAGTTTCCTTTGCTCAGAGAACCTGAAGTTCCGTAAACACGGTTCTGAATTGCGCCATCGCTTCTTGCTGTCCCAAAGAAGCTGATGTCACTGCGAGAATCGATTTGTCGGCGGTAATTGAAGACGGCATCTAGGCGATCCTTGTCTTCAACCGTTGCTAGAATCCCAACGTTGTCCTTATCTCCGACAGCACCAAAGAACTTGATCCCCTGATCAAAGTCGTCGATACGTTGCGAATAGAAGAGCCGGCCAATGCCGTGCTGACCATTCGGCGAAAAGAAGCCTGATCCTTCAGAGAAGAACGGTCGAGTTTCCGCTCGGAATCGCTCGGAGCGCGTAAAGCCAATCCCGTCCACAACACCTTCAATGTTCTTGAAGTCAGGGTTCAAACTGAGAACCCCAGTCACCCGTGAATTCGGTCGGATGCGGAAGTCGATCCCTGATCGGAAAGAGTATTTGGGGTCAGCATCCTCGTCGTATTCCGGCGAGAGATAGCCCAGCATCTCAACTTTGGTCGTTTCCTTTGGTTTTTCTGGATATTGAACACCAGTCATCACACCGTTCCGCTCAACCAAATCACGCAGAGTGAGAGGTGCCCAGCGGCTTTCCACTTTCAGCGCATGATCCCAGCGAGCGAAGTTGATTAAACAATCGCCTTGCTGCCCGTCAGGAAAATTGAGAATGCCCCAAGGAATGAAAACCTCCCCGCTCCATCCCTTTTCGTTTTTGGAAGCGGCCGCTTTCCAATCACCCGTCCATTCGCGCTTGGCTGCGCGACCACCGGCAATCTGCTCCGAACGAGCCCCTAGCGGATTGATCCGAAATTGAGACGCACTATTCCAATCCTTTTTATTGAGCGGGTCAATCACGATCACAAAGAAATCTTCGCCTTGGAAGCGGATGCCATCCTGCTTCGTCAGTGCAACGACACCGCTTGGATCGGAATCCAAGCAGGTGAAACCAACGTAAACGCCTTCGGGAACTACACCAACAAACAGTTCTGTTTGATCGCCAACCGGTTCCCCAGTGTTGTCGTCAATCAGTCCAGTGAGACGCTCCGCACCCGCCCATTCCCCTTCCGAAATCACCCCATCCAAAGTGGGGGGAGCGGAAAGAGTCTTTGCTGGGAAAGAATTGGGCTTGGTATCGTCTGCCAAACAGATCGAAGAAGTCCCCAAAAGGCACAGGGCCATCATCGCCAATCGCACGTTGGCACATTCAAAATTTCTCATTTTCAAAAACGCAACCTCAACAAATCAGAAGATCATTCTGTATGCGGTTCCCTACGGGCCCAAGGCTTCGGAAAGTTGCGCATTGTTCAAAAAATGTGAAATTCATCGTCACACGCTCAGAACAATTGCCGGGTATCATTGGGTTCCGGGCGCGAGCCCGGGGCCTGGGTTAATTATTGCAATATTTTTTTGAACCCGGCCTCCCAAGGACTCAATAATAATGGTGTACCGGCCGATTCGCTACGAACAAATGATGAAGGCAGCGGAGGGAATGGATGTACGAGCCCGCCGCATGTTTGATGGCATGGCCATCTATACAGGCGAAAAAATGTTCGCCTATTTGGTGGGAGAAGATATCGGACTCAAGCTTTCGCCTGAAGATCGAAACACTGCGCTCTCTCTGAATGGAGCAGAGCCGTTGCGAGCCGCACCCGATGCCGAACCAATGAAGGAGTACGTCCGAATGCCCAAAGATGTGTTGGACGACTACGAAGGGTTCGTTTGCTGGGTGAAGAAAAGCGCGCAATACGCCACAAACCAAGCCGTTCACTAAGAACGACTGCAACATAAAACCGAGAGCGAGAACGCAGGTGCAAGGGTGCAAACCGGTTCTCAAAACATGCTCTCACACGACGAAAAACGACGCCGGGGTCTGAATCTTAATTCGATTTAGTCCCCGGTTTTTCAAATTTGGCGAGAGAAAGAAACTCATTGAACAAGATCGGAGTGATTACCAGCGGGGGCGACGCGCCAGGAATGAACGCGGCGGTTCGCGGTGTTGTGCGAGCGGCACTCGCTCGCGGGGTCGAGGTTGTCGGATTCCAACACGGTTACCGTGGCATCATTTCCGAGGATTTTGTTAATCTCACCACCCAATCTGTTGGTGGCATCATCCACCAGGGCGGCACAATGCTCCGCACCGCCCGCAGCTCGCAATTTCGCGACTACGAAGGCCGTAAGCAAGCCTTCGAAGTATTAATGTCCAACGAAGTGGAAGGGCTAGTTGTCATCGGCGGGGATGGGTCGCTCACCGGGGCAAAAACGCTCAGCGAAGAATTTGATTATCCGATCATGGGATTACCCGGCACGATTGATAACGACATCGCCGGCACCGACTTCTCCATCGGCTTTGACACTGCTGTCAATACCGCAATGGAAGCCATTGACAAAATCCGTGACACAGCGTATTCGCACGAGCGAGTCTTTGTAGTCGAGGTAATGGGGCGACGGAACGGGTTCATTGCGCTTGAGGTGGCACTATCCTCCGGGGCAGAAGCCGTGCTGATTCCTGAAGTCCCGTTTTCTCTCCTCGAAATCTGCGACAACCTCAAAAAAGCACGAACACGCGGGAAGCGCAGTTCCATCATCGTTGTCGCCGAGGGTGCAGGTCGCGCGAGCGACGTCCGCGACTTTGTCGCCAAAAACACAGGCTTTGAAGCGAGATATATCGTTCTCGGTCACATGCAGCGCGGAGGGTCACCCACCGCCTTTGATCGAGTTCTAGCCCTTCGTCTTGGTGCATATGCGGCAAACCGCCTGATTAATGGTTACAGCGGCGAAATGATCGGCGTGGACGGCGGAAAGCTGGTTCACAACCCAATCAGCTATGTCCTTTCCACCGAGCGCACGATTGACCCAGAACGACTCCTCCTTGTGGATGTCATGTCGTCATGATTCTTTCGATCACCCTCAACGCAGCCGTTGACCACATCCTTTTCATCAACGGGCTTAAACCTCATGACACCAACCGTGTTCAAACCATGCAGACTGATGCGGGGGGCAAGGGCATCAACCTTAGCCGGATTGCCGTTGAACTCGGGGCAAAGTCAATCGCAACAGGATTCCTTGGTGGAGGGCCGGGGGCATTCATCAAGCACGTTCTGGATTGTCAGGGCGTGGAGCACGATTTCATTGAGACAGCAGAGGAAACACGTACCAATCTCAACGTCGAGAGTGGCGATGGCCCGCCGACAACCTTCAATGCTAAGGGACATCATGTCACCGAGTCGGAGTGGAGCCAACTCCTTGAGAAAGTCCAACCTTTGTTAGTGCAAGCCGATTGGGTTGCAATGGGAGGAAGCCTGCCTCCTGGTGTCCCCACCGACGCGTTTCGAACGCTTGGGCGCCTCGCCAAGGAACACAACTGCAAAGTGATGCTTGATGCGGATGGCGAGCCGATGCAGCTCGGTCTCGAATGCGTTCCCGATCTTATCAAGCCAAACGTCCGCGAGGCGGAACGCCTCCTCAATCGCGAATTGGTTGACAAGGAAGATGCGATCTGCGAAGCAGCCAAGGAACTTCAAGCTCAACTTAAAAATGGAGGAAGTCACGACCCAGTGGTCATCATCTCTCGCGGGAAAAAGGGCGCAATCCTCGCCGATGAACTTGGCATTCTGATCGGAGAAGGGATCGAAGTGCAATCTGCCTCGACCATAGGCTCCGGCGATTCGATGCTGGGTGGCTATCTCTATGCTTTGGAAACGCGTCTGTCCCGTGAGGAGGCATTGCAATACGGCCTTGCGGCAGGAGCAGCCACCGCCATCACCGATGGAACAGAAATCGGGCGAAAGCCGGTGATTCTGGACTTACTGGCCCGTGCCGTTGTCCGCCGAATGTAGGTCCTCGCACGAATCCTGAATCCGGCTGGTATCCTTTCCCTTCGCAAAACCCCTGCCGGGGTGGCGGAATGGTAGACGCGGCGGTCTCAAAAACCGCTGAGGTTAAACTCGTGAGGGTTCGAGTCCCTCCCCCGGCACCAACTTTCCCCCTGATTTGAGAAACTTACCGGGTCAGAATGCGTCGAATTCTATAGAAGGAGACCCGTACTCATGCGCATTTTTACGACTCTCGTGGCACTTGCTTGTGCCGCATTTGGATTTTCACAACTCACCAACCAGAACGCCTACGGCGCACCAGTCGATTGGAAGACCGTTGCCGAAGGCAGTAATTCTCGAATTCTTACCGCTGGACAAGCGGTCATTACCTCGCCAGTAATTTGGCAGTCCTACTTCTCGCAAATGGTGGGTGATCGCAATATCGGTGATACGCCCGCCCCGCTACTGTGCAACTTTGGCACGCAAGATTTGATTGTTGTTCATATGGGTCAGCGCCCGACAACTGGGTATCGAACCTACGTGACGAGTATCGAACGACCAAAATTTGGCGTTAAACAGGTGAACATCGTCATGATGTCCCCTCCGCCGAGTGCCGTTCTCGCCCAGCAGATGATCAGCCCTTATGTGGTGATCGTTGCCAACAAAGCCAGCGGCCAATACGACTTCAAATGGATCCCGGTAATCAACAATCAAGTTTCTGTTTTTGGTGGCGGTGGTAGCACCTGCGGATGCACCTGTCCTTGTTGCGCTAGCGGACAATGCCACGGAGGTCATCCTGGCGGAAACGGCGGTGGAATCGTCATCAACGGTAACACCGGTCAAGTCGTGAGCGGCGGCAATTTACAAGGCAATCGTTATCCCGATATCTGCCCACCGCTACCTTCAGTCCCGCCGGCTCCACGTCGGAATGGCGGAAACTGAACATGAATTGAAATTCGCGGAAACGGTCTCTATAGGAACAGAGCTCCTGCTCGGCCAGATTGTTGATAGCAATGCGGCGGAGCTCGGTGCTCTTTTTGCTGAATGCGGCATCGGGCACCGCTATCGCCAGACAGTGGGAGATTCTTTGCCAAGAATGGTGGATGGACTCCGACTCGCTCTCTCCCGTTCGGATATTGTGATCACGATTGGTGGGCTTGGCCCCACTGCCGATGATCTCACCCGCCAAGCCATCGCCGAAGCTCTTGATGATGAGCTTATTTTAGATGATTCGGTCAAAAAGCACCTCATTGACCTTCTCGAAAAGCGCCGTGTGCCGATTGTTGAGTCACAGTTTCGGCAAGCCATGCGCCCAAGTTGCTCTGAGATCATCCCAAACCCAAACGGTTCTGCCCCAGGGCTAATTGCCCGGAAGGGCGGGAAAATTGTTGTTGCGCTTCCCGGCCCGCCAAACGAATTTCGACCAATGATTCGTGGGGCGGTTCGCGATCTTCTAGTCGAGCAAGGCGACGGAGTGATCGCCTCGCATGAGTTCCGAATCGTCGGGGTTTCAGAAGCCAGCCTGGACGAACAGCTCGCTGATCTCATGTCCGCTGAAGATGTGACCCTTGCCCCTTACGCAAAATTGGGAGAAATTCACCTACGAGCTACAACCCGCGCTGCAGACTCAAATGAAGCCGAATCAAAGATGCAGAACGTGATCCAGACCATTCGTTCTCGAATGGGAAACACAGTCTACTCCGAGTCTGGGCAAACATTGGCGGAAGCGATCGTTGCTCAACTCAGGAGCCTTGGGCAAACCCTTGGAGTTGCGGAGAGTTGTACAGGCGGATTGCTTGGTGGAGCGATCACTTCCGTCTCTGGTTCAAGCGAAGTATTTGCGGGAGGCTTTCTTACTTATGCAACCGAGCAAAAGCACCTCATGATGGGCGTACCACACGAAATCCTCAGGAGTCCGGATATGGGGGCAGTCAGCGAAGAGTGCGCACTGGCAATGGCGGAAGGCGTCCGTTCAAAGCTCGGTGTGGATTGGGGAGTCAGCATCACTGGAGTTGTTGGCACAGAAGAGTACGAAGAAAACGGCGTCCAGAAACCCAATGGGCTAGTCTTTATTGGAGTAGCGGGCCCGAACGGCGCCAAGGCACACCGTAATCTCTTTATGGGGAGTCGGGAGACGGTTCGGGGCAGAGCAACGGCGCAGGCTTTGATTCTCCTGCGCCGTCATTTGCTCAAGATTGAACTAGATTAGCGATTCATGACCAGTCGTTCTACAAAGAACTCCATCATGCGCTCATAGTTCACACCGGAGTGACCGCGATCCACCCCAACCTGAACTTCAAACGACTTGCGTTGTCGCTGCAACTCGTTGATCAAAGTCAAGCTGTTGCTGGGGTGAGTGTTGTCATCGGCGGTGCCGTAATAGATCATCAACCAACCCTTCAGATCCTTCGCATAGGTCAAGGTTGAACCGCGCTCATAACCTTCTTTGTTGTTTTCGTACAGATCCATGTACCGCTCGGTGTAGGTGGTGTCGTATTGCGTCCAACTACTCACCATACTGCTTGCGCTGGAAGCGTGGAACAGATCAGGGTATCGAAGGATCGCCATCGCTGAAGCGTAGCCACCATAGGATGTCCCGTAGATTCCCACTCGGCTTGTGTCCGCCCACGGGAACTGCTTGAGAGCCATTGCTCCAGCGGCAAAGTCGTCGATCTCGACGATGCCCATCTTGCGATAGATTGCTTGCCGGAAGTCGCGCCCACGACCATTGCCATCGCGCACATACACGTTCACAATCAGGAAGCCAGTGCTGGCCTGGGTGGAACTGTAGCTATAGCTTTCGCTTGGTGATCCGAACGGGCCAAGCGGACCGCCATAGATTGAGAAGAGAACCGGGTACTTCTTGTTCGGGTCGAAGTTACGCGGCTTGTCAATGGTTCCCCACAGATCAGTTGAATCATCCAGGCTCTTGAAGTGGAACCACTGCTGAGGTTCAAAACCTGCTTGAGCGCCCAAATCTGCAACCTGAGCGACTGGCGTCGCCTTACCGGTCGCAACATTGACAACCTGGATACTGGGCGGATTCTTTGCATTCTCGAAATCATCGACAAAATACTTGTTGTCCGCACTCAATGTCACTGAGTGGTGGTACTCCGAAATTGTAAGGCTCCGGTGCCCCGTACCATCAAAGTTGATCACATGGAGCTGGTGCCGATAAGGGGTTTCCCCATCACCCGCCATGTAGAAAATCCGCTTACCAGCATCATCCACTTTGACAATGCTCACAACATCGAATCGGTGCTGAGTGATCGCCTTGCGACCCTTACCGCCAGGCTTTGTATCCATCCAATACAGATTGAAAAAGCCGATATCTTCCGAAAGAATCAGCATCTCATCGCCGAAAGTCATCCCGTTTGCGCCGAGGCGTCCGCGCGACCGTGCATCGGAGTAAGCAAAGAACTCAGTCCATCCCTTTTGGTTCTCCTCGCGATCAACAACGGTGATGTTCCCGTTCACTGGGTTTGCCGAAACAAGTTCTTTAATCTTCTGCTGACGATCCATGCGATGGAACATCAACCGAGAACTATCTTCGCTAAAGCCGATCCCGAAAACGTAGTGACCAAGCGCATTGCTGAACTCGCCGTCCCGCACTTTGACCTTAGTAGACTGTCCAGTCTGTAAATTGTAAACGTACAGATCAACGATCGGATTCTTGGTACCTGGCTTAGGATATGCCTCGATCGCCAAGCTGGATTGAGTGCTGTTTTGCCCCAACGTCAGATAGAAATCTTTGACCGGGTTGTCATCAAATCGGTAGTACCAGAGGAATTTCCCATCGGGAGAGAAGCCCATTGCGTGATTCTGATTGAGTTCTTCTCCGTACACCCAACTAGCAGTGCCGTAGCGAATTCGTTTGGCATCGCTCCCGTCAGTCGTGACAGCCTTCTCGGTATCCCCAATCGTCACATAGACATTGCCTTCTCGGTACTCGGCCTTGGCGTTACCCGCAGGAGAGTTCACCTGCGTCCATTGCCGCCCGCGACCGGGAGCTTGCTGAGGAGCAGGAACAGGCTCCGGCCCGAAACTCATTTCGCTAGGTGACGAAACACCAGTCGAGACATTGAATTTGAAGTTCCCTTTTGAAGTCGAATAGTTGAACTCCGTGTTGCTTGTCCAACTAATGCGCGGGTTCAAGTTCGGGAGATCGCGCCGTGCTTGGTTAGCCGCTTGGAATTCCTTGTAGCCAGGCATGGATGGCCAGCGCATTTGCGCTTTGCACGTTGCTGGAATGACGAGGGCGGAAAGCGAAATCGCCCAGAATCGCAACAATTTCATGCTGTCATTCTACTGATGCAGGTTCTTGAATTGCGTCTTTCTTTACGAATTTCGATATCACCCAAACCAGGGCAGGAGCAATAAACAGCGCCGGAAGTAACTGTTCAGTCGGGAAATCTTTAATGCCAGCCAGCCCCAAACCAATTGATACCATCATCACCCCACCAACCGCAGAAATCTCGTCGAGATACTCTGGTTTCTTCGCCATCGGGCGCAACAAACCCGCCAGCAAAGTAAGAAGCCCTTGGAAAACCAGCACGATAATCGCACTAAAGAGAACCCCCACTCCCATCGTGGCGGCAAAGAAGATGCTCGTGATCCCATCCAGCATTGACTTGATGCTGAGAAGTTCGATCTTCCGTTCCAGCGCATCTTGCAAACACCCGAGAAGCGTCATCGGACCAACGCAGTAAAGGATTGTTGCTGTAATCAGTCCTTCGTTGAACCGTGATTCGCCCTGGGCAAACGTCTTGAGTTGATCCGCGATCCAATCCAGACCAGCCGAAATCCCAAGCACCATCCCTAAAATGCCACCGACCGCAATCGCGGTCAGGGTGATCAGCACGTTCTTGCCTTTCAGGAACATACTGACCCCGATCAGCATCGTGATGAACCCAAAACTGTTTTGAACCAGAGTTTGTGCGTCGCTTGGGAGCGCGTTCCCGATCGCGAGACCAATCAACGACCCGACGATCACAGTGATCGTGTTTAGGATCGTCCCGCGACCAGGAAGCGTAGCTTTCTTCACGCGCTCACATCAAAGCAGTTGGCGAAGAACGTATTGGAGAACGCCGCCGTGGCGGTAGTAATCCATTTCCGTTGGTGTATCCAATCGACAAACGGCAGTAAATGTCTTGACTTGCCCGCCGGTATCCACGGCCCGCACGGTCAAGGACTTGCCTTCCGCGAATTTCGTTTGGACGCCATGTTCTAACCCGATCACAGCGAACTCTTCATCACCGGTCAAACCAAGCGACTCTGCGTTTTGCCCATCTTCGAATTGGAGCGGGAGAACGCCCATGCCAATCAGGTTTGAGCGGTGAATCCTTTCAAACGATTCGGCGAGAACAGCCTTCACACCCAGAAGCCGGGTTCCTTTCGCCGCCCAGTCGCGGCTGGAACCAGTTCCGTATTCCTTGCCAGCAATCACGATCAAGCCAATGCCTTTCGCACCGTAAGATTGTGCGGCATCAAAGATTGTTGTGACTTCCCCGGTGAGATGGTTCTTGGTGAAACCACCCTCGGTTCCGGGAGCGAGTTGGTTGCGGAGTCGGATGTTGCCGAAGGTGCCGCGCACCATGACTTCATCATTACCGCGGCGTGCGCCGTAACTGTTGAACAGATGTGGTCGGACGCCTTTCTCGATCAAATACTGACCAGCAGGGGAATCTGCCTTGATCGAACCAGCGGGTGAGATGTGGTCTGTCGTCACCGAGTCGCCAAGCTTAGCGAGAACCTTCAAACCGCTCAGGTCAGGCACGGTTTCCGGTGCTTGCGGCGGCATGTCTTGGAAGAAAGGAGCTTCTTTAACATAAGTGCTTTCTGTCCAGGCGTAGCGATCACCACCTTCAACAGCGATTTCTTGCCACTTGTCATCACCCTCAAAAACGCTTTCGTAAGACTTGGTGTACATCTCGCGAGTGATGTTTTTCTCAACTGTATCCGCGATTTCTTGTTGGCTCGGCCAGATATCGCGGAGATAGACCAGCGTGCCGTCTTCTTGCGTAGCAATCGGATCGTGAGCCAAGTCGATATCGAATGTGCCGGCGAAACTGTATGCCACGACCAGCGGAGGCGACATCAGATAGTTGGCCTTGACATCTTGGTTTACGCGCCCTTCAAAGTTACGGTTACCACTGAGAACAGAAACAACCGCCAAGTCCTTCTCCTTGATTTCGTTAGAAATCTCTTCAGGCAGCGGTCCGGAGTTACCAATGCAGGTCGTGCAGCCATATCCAACGACATTGAATCCAACCGCTTCCAGATCAGGGAGCAATCCACTCGCTTCCAGATAGCGAGTGACAACTCGTGAACCAGGAGCCAGCGAGGTCTTCACCCACGGCTTCGGTTTCAAACCAAGTGCGTTCGCTTTCTTAGCGACCAAGCCCGCCGCAACCATCACGCTCGGGTTACTCGTGTTAGTACAGCTGGTAATAGCGGCAATGACCGTGCTGGCGTTATCAAGCGAGTTCTTATCCGTTGGCTTTGCATCCGGGAATGCGGCGAAGAAGGTGTCCTTCGCATTCGGCAAAACAACGCGGTCTTGCGGACGCTTCGGACCAGCAACGCTCGGGACAACATCTGCGAGGTTCAGTTCCAGCGTGCTGGAATATTCTGCCTCAGCTGAATCCGCCGTGTGCAAAATGCCTTGCGCTTTGTAATAGTCACGAACTCGATTGACATGCTGTTCTGACCGTCCGGAAAGAAGCATATAGCGAAGAGTTTCTTCGTCTACCGGGAAGATGCCACAGGTAGCGCCGTATTCCGGAGCCATGTTGGCAATCGTCGCGCGGTCAGCGAGCGGAAGATTCCCAATTCCAGGGCCGTAAAATTCAACGAACTTCCCAACCACGCCGTGCTTGCGGAGCATTTCTGTAACCGTAAGAACGAGGTCGGTAGCGGTAGCACCTTCAGGGAGGCTTCCGGTGATCTTAAAACCAACCACTTGCGGGATCAACATACTGACCGGTTGCCCCAGCATCGCCGCTTCTGCTTCGATACCACCAACGCCCCAACCAAGCACGCCGAGACCGTTGATCATCGTCGTGTGGCTGTCAGTTCCGACGAGAGTATCGAGATAGGCAACACCTTTCTCTTCAAACACGACTCGCGCCAGATATTCCAGATTCACCTGGTGGCAGATACCCGTGTTCGGCGGAACCGCTTTGAAGTTACTGAAGCCTTTCTGACCCCATTTCAGGAATTGATACCGCTCGTTGTTACGCTCAAACTCTAGGTCGAGGTTGATCTGGAGTGCCGCATCTGAACCGTACGCATCCACCTGCACCGAGTGGTCAATAACCAACTCAACCGGCTGGAGCGGGTTGATCTTTTGCGGGTCCCCACCGAGGCGTGCCATCGCATCGCGCATGGAAGCAAGATCGACAACACATGGAACACCGGTGAAGTCTTGGAGGAGAACCCGAGCCGGAGTGAAAGCTATTTCTTGGCTGGGAGTTGCTTTGGAATCCCAATTCAGGAGTGCTTCAATATCGCCTTTGCTGACGTTCACGCCATCTTCGTGGCGGAGGAGATTTTCAAGGAGAACTTTGTGAGCATAAGGCAGGCGATCGACATTGAATCCGGCTTCGCGGAGCTTGTTGAAGTCAAAGAAAGTGGACTCAACGCCCCCAAATGAACCGGTTGATTTTGTACCAAAACTGTTCATAGTAATTGAACTCAGATTACCTGGGCTTTGGGTGAACGTTTGGGCGAATATATTTAGCTTAGTTTGCGCTTGGTTTTGCGAATTCTGCCGCCCCGGTTTCCAAAAGCATTTTCGTGTACTCCAAGGGCTGGCTCTTGGACGGAAACTTCATTTTGAGGAGCTTGGTGGTCATATCCACCTCGTACGGCTCATTGGTAATGGGGGCCCTCAAATCCTTCGCCAAATCATAATTGCCATTGATTGCATGATTGATGCGAACGGCATACGAATCGCGCTGAACGTGCTGATACACAGCCCATTTGAGAGCGGTGAATGCATCCTGAGTGAACTCGTAGGCAATCAGTCGGCCGACTGAGTTGGGCTGATCAGCGATTTTAAGTTCTTGATCCGGGTTTGCTTTCAGCGATTTGAATTCGGCAGTGGAGTTGGCTTCCCGCTCTTCCACTAAATCATCCCATTGCTCGACAGTCAAATTCGGTTCGGCCAGGCGCTCAATCCAACTGCTGCTGAGCTTGATGCTCTCTGGCCCGTTCAGAGGGTGTTCTTTACTTTGTAAAAGCTTCACCAAAGAATCGACATACGGCTCCGGATCAATGTCTCCAGCGAGGGTGGTGACAATCGTTTTCGCCGGATCTTTTGCGCTCATCAAAGCTTGGAAGCGGGCGACGGTTTCAGTCGCATAATCACGGCGGATTAGGCCCCTCATTTCCGTGAGAATTGGTGATGCCTGTACCAATTTGAGTAGCTCATTGCGTTGATCTTTTGCACTCGCAGGGTTCTCTGAAAAGCGCGCTATCGCCTCCCAAAGTTGAAGTCGAGATGCAGTCAAAGTTTTTGCGCGGAGATCGGTTGCGTTACCAAGGCTCTGATTCAACCAGTCATCTGCCGTCTTGAGCCTCTCGAAAGCCATTTCCGCATCCTTTTGTGCGGTTGCCGCTTCCGCCGAGAGAATCAGCAGATTGACGGTTTGGGAAACGGCATCAATCGTCTCATCGAAAGTCAGCTCGTTATCAACCGGTTTTAGACTCAACCAATCATGAACTTTCTTTTGAAATTCGTCTTTGCCCTTGACTCGCGAGATTTGTGATTCATTGAAAGGGTCAAGAAGCATCGCTCGCCACTCCTCATCAAGCTCTGGTAGCGGCTGAGCGAATTGCCACGCAATCCACTTCTCATTCGGATTAGGTTCAAATTGCAAGGATTCCGGAACCGCGTTCTCAATCGACTTCGGCGAATTGTTGACCGCCAGCTTCTTAGCCGCCGAACACCCGATCAAGCTCAACGAAAGCAAACCAAGTAGCCACCAGCTCAGAAATCGCATGTCCTTCATCTTACCGACGTCGCGAAATTGCCCGGCATCCCGCAATCCCCGCGCCAAAAGCAGCGCAAAAGACGTAGAATAATATCCACCACATGGCGCGGAAACCGCTCAATGAGCACGTCACCGAACGGCTCAAGCAAGTCCCCACAAATCCAGGCTGCTACATCTATAAAGATGAAGACGGTCGGATTCTGTATGTGGGCAAAGCGGTGAATCTGCGATCCCGAGTGCGATCCTATTTCCGCCCCAGTGCAAACCACAGTCAGCGCATTGAACGCCTCGTTCGCCGCATTCGCACAATTGACTGGATGGTAGTAGATTCCGAGCTAGAGGCACTTGTTCTTGAGTGCAACCTCATCAAAGAACACCGCCCGCACTACAACGTCCTCCTCCGCGATGATAAAAGTTATCCCTATATTCAGGTCACCAAGGAGAACTTCCCCCGCGTCCAGTTTACGCGCAGGCCAAGGCGGCGGAATGGAAAGGTGTTCGGGCCCTACACCAGTGCGTTTGCTGTGCGTGATACGATCAAGACACTGCATAAGGCGTTTCCTCTGATCCCTTGCGGCAAGTCATGGAGTGGCAAAGAAGAGCAGAAGCCCTGCCTCTACTATCACATCAAGCAGTGCATGGCACCCTGTGCCGGGCTCGCAGACAAGGAAGAGTACAGCCAAGTGGTCAACCAAGTGGTGAAGTTCTTGGAAGGCAAAGAAGATTCCGTCATCAACGCCACAGCCCAAAAAATGGAGAAAGCCGCCGAGAATCTTGACTTTGAACTCGCCGCATCACTCCGTGATCGTATTCACGCTCTCCGGTCTGTACAAGAACGGCAGAAAGTTCTGAGCGAAGATGGCAAAGATCGCGACATTGTCGCCGTTGTCAAGGATGACCGCGGCTCCGCTATTCAGATGATGTACATCCGGGGGGGACGCCTGATCGGTCAGCAAAACTTTATGCTCCAGCAGTCGAGTGATGTTCCGACCGGCGAAGCGGTTCAAGCATTTGTGGAGCAGTACTATTCAAACGCTCCTGAGATTCCACGCGAAGTCTTGCTCCCGGTGGAGATCGAGTCTCGCCGGATCATTGAATCGTGGCTCCGCAACCGCAAGGGCGCAGCGGTGACGGTGGAAGTTCCTCAAGGCGGAGAAGGCTTGCGTCTCGTGGAAATGGCGGC
Organism: Armatimonadota bacterium; assembly: GCA_020438215.1. GTDB lineage: Bacteria > Armatimonadota > Fimbriimonadia > Fimbriimonadales > Fimbriimonadaceae > UphvI-Ar2. Next base: position 29,260 of record JAGQUX010000026.1, read on the forward strand.
TCAGAACGCCGAGCTCGCTCTTACCAGTTTCATCGAGGAATCGGATGCGAAAGGGCAGTGGGCAGAGAATGCCATCGTCGAACTCAGCGAAGCTCTCGAACTCCCCAAGCCTGCCTATCGTATCGAAGGCTACGACATCTCCAACATCCAAGGGAAGGCACCTGTCGGCTCGATGGTGGTCACCGAAAATGGCGAAGCGGCAAAAGGCGAATACCGGCGTTTCCGAGTCAAATACACCCCTGAATCGCCTGATGACTTTGCGATGATGAACGAGGTACTTCTGCGACGTTTCCGGGCATATCTGGATGGAAATGAGAAGTTCAGCAAGCTCCCCGATCTCATAATGATTGACGGAGGGAAGGGGCAGCTTTCATCTGCGCTGCGCGCGCGCGATCAACTCGGTTTGGATGTCCCAATGGTGGGGCTCGCAAAGCGCCAAGAGATCATTTTTGTTCCGGTGATTGACACATCATTAGAGCACCTACCTGGTGAGATGCCCTCACGATACACCTACCGAGAGGTGATTCTGCCGCTCAATTCACCGGGACTGTTGATTCTCAGACGGTTACGCGATGAAGCCCACCGATTCGCGCTCAGCTACCACCGCAAGCTCCGTGATAAACGCGTTCACGGCTCCATCCTCGATGAGATTCCCGGGGTTGGCCCAAAGAAAAGACGGTTGCTTCTTCGTACTTTTGGAAGCATTGAGGGGATTCGCCGTTCCAAAGTCGAAGAGATTGCAGCTGTACCAACCTTTACAATGCGGCAGGCGCAGACCATCCACGATTACCTGCGCCCTGATGTCCGTGAAGTAGATGACCAGGCGAAGGAATAGCGCGTAGCCCGGAGCAAATCCGTGGTGGCAGGTACCATTCCCCTCTAGTCCAATGAACCTGAAAGATACGCTCAATCTGCCTAACGCAGACTTTTCCATCCCCATGAAGGCCAACCTCCGCGAGCGAGAGCCGGAGATTCAAACGCGCTGGGATGAGATGAGCATTTATCGGAAGATTCAGGATGCGCATCAGGGTGATAAGGTCTTCGTTCTCCACGATGGCCCGCCGTATACAAACTCGCCAATCCACATCGGAACCGGGCTCAACAAGATCCTCAAAGACTTTGTGGTGAAAAGCCGCTCTATGATGGGGATGCGAGCCCCCTACGTTCCCGGCTACGACAACCACGGTTTGCCGATTGAGCAAGCGGTGATGAAGAAGCTCAACGAAGCAAAAATCGACTTCGATATCCCGATGCTTCGTGAGGAATGCCGTAAACACGCGGAGCACTTTATCGGCGTACAAACGGTGCAGTTCCGTCGGCTTGGAGTCTTTGGCATGTGGGATAACCCCTATTCCCCCATGCGGCCCAAATACGGCGCAGAGATCATCCGTATCTTCAACCGATTGGTGAAAAACGGATACGTGTATCGCGGACTTCGCCCTGTGCTTTGGTCGCCAACATTCCAGACCGCACTTGCCGACACCGAAATCGTTTACGATGATGACCACGTCTCCACCGCGATCTTTGTCAAATTTCCCTTGAAGGAAGACAAGAACGGCCTCTTTGCGGGACTCGATGATGTTGCCACGGTCATCTGGACAACCACGCCTTGGACAATTCCTGCGAACCTCGCGGTGGCGTTTCACCCTGAGTTCACATATGTTGTTGTCAAAACAGAGAAAGGGCATCTTGTCTTACTCAAAGACTTGATGGCAAAGACACTTGAGAAATGCGGCCTGGAATCCTACCAAGTGGTGAAAGAGTTCACCGGTGCAGAGATTGAATACTCTGTTTTTGAGCATCCCATCTACATGCGTGATTCCTTAGCCGTTTTAGCTGATTACGTCACCACTGAGGATGGGACAGGCATCGTCCATACCGCTCCCGGCCATGGTCGCGACGACTTCTACACCGGCCAGAAATACGATCTACCCGTACTCTGCCCGGTGGATGAGCGCGGCATCCTCACCGAGGAAGCGGGTGAATTCGCAGGCACGCACTACAAAAAGTGCGACAGCGTTGTTGTGAGTCGCCTCGCCGAAGTCGGTGCCCTCCTCCAAAGCGAGGAGTATCACCACAAGTATCCGCTCGCCGAGCGCGATGGCAAGCCGGTCATCTTCCGCGCCACCGAGCAATGGTTTATCGGCATTGACCTCCCCTTCCACGCTGACCCGAGCAAGACACTCCGCCAAAAGATGATGGATCAAATCCCCGAAGTGGCTTGGTATCCCAAGTCTGCGCAAGGGCGATTTACTGCCATGATCGAAGGTCGCCCGGATTGGTGCATTTCTCGCCAGCGACCGTGGGGTATCGGTATCCCGATCTTCTACGGTAAGGATTCCGGTGAGCCGGTTCTTGATCCGGTCGCTATCGAAGCGGTTGCTCAGCTTCTAAAGGAGAAAGGCTCTGATGCTTGGTACACCGTTGATGCCGCCGACATCCTCCCGGCCGGATACAAGCATCCGACGACAGGAGAAACCGAATTCACCAAGGAAACCGATGTCTTTGATGTTTGGTTCGATTCGGCCTGCACCCACATGGCGGTTCTGGAAGGGAATGTCGATCCTGCATGGAAAGAGCACCTCCCTGCAGACCTTTTCCTAGAGGGATCAGATCAACACCGGGGTTGGTTCAACATCTCCATGTTCCTCAGCACCGCGTGCAACGGGATTTCTCCGTTCAAAGCGGTTGTCACCCACGGCTTTGTTGTGGATGGGCAAGGCAACAAAATGTCCAAGCGACTTGGCAATTCTGTTGACCCAATCCAAGCCAGCGAGGAGTACGGCGCGGATGTTCTGCGGTACTGGGCGGCTAGCGTCAATTACGAAAACGATGTCCCGTGTAGCCCTGAGCTTCTCAAAGTGGCGGGTGAGGCGTATCGCACCATCCGCAACACAATCCGATTCCTTATTGCGAACCTTAGCGACTACGATCCTGAGGCAGATCACGAGCTCAGCCTGATTGATCGCTGGGTGATGCAGTCCACCGATCAGCTCACCGAAACGGTGAAGAAGCATTTGCTGGAATACGACTTCAACCAGGCGATGTCCGCGGTTCACAACTTCTGCGTGAATGAACTCAGCCGTTTCTACCTGGATGCGATCAAAGACAGCATCTATTGTGACGGCGCGAACTGGCCTTCTCGACGTGGCGCACAACGGGCTTGTCATTACGTCGTCAACCGTTTGGTGAGATTGATTGCGCCGGTTCTTGTTCATACTGCTGATGAAGCTTACGAACGGATTCCGCATATTGCTCATCGAGAGAGCGTGCACTGCGATGTGTTCCTCGCTCCGGAAATTGAGTTTGATGCCAAAGTTGATCAGGACGTCAAAGCGTTGCTTGACATCCGTGGCAAAGCGTTTGCTCAATGGGAGCAATGGAAAGCAGCAAACAACGTCAAAGACTCCCAGGATGTTGAGCTAACACTCAGCACAGAATCAAATCTCGTTGACCTTAAGGTTGACTTTCCCATCCTCTTCAAAATGGCAGATGTCAAGCTGAATAGCGGTTCGTTCCAAGCTGATTTCCAACTCAGCACCTACGAAAAGTGCGATCGGAGCCGTGTTCGTCGCGCCGATGTCAAAGCCGTCGAATGGGAAGGACAGACCGTCAATCTCTCCGCTCGTGATCGCCGTGCACTAGGAATCGAAGACTGACCCAATGGAAGCCACCGAGCCAAAGTTCCACCCGAAGTTCCGATTGTTCCTCATTTTGACAATCGGGCTTCTGGTTCTTGACCAAGTGGTGAAAATTGCCAGCCGCAACGCAGTTGGTGGCGTTGAAGGCAAGTCCATTTCGAGTCTCTGGACAGGTGTTTTTGAACTCAAGCTGGTTTATAACGAGGGTATCGCTTTTGGGATGTTCCAAGGTGCAGGTGTCGTCCTCACCCCCATTGCGATTATCATCACCGGGCTCGCCGCCTGGATGAGTTACAAAAATCGCAACGAACCGAAAGTGGTGCATATCACAATGGCTCTGCTCGCCAGCGGTGCAATCGGCAACCTCTACGACCGACTCTTCCACGGCAAGGTCACCGACATGTTCTGGATTCGGCTGATCGACTTCCCGGTCTTCAACATTGCCGATGTGTGTATCACCGCCGCAGGAACACTCATGGTGCTTGGCGCGCTGAGTGAGATGTTCACCAAAAAGCCTGCTGAGGAACCTGCGTTAGAAGCTGAGGCCGATATGAAGGCCGACTCGGGGGCGGAGGCACCGTAAGGTGCCGAGGGCGCGGCTTCGGGCGCGAGTCGGCCCAATTTGAAACCTCCATGTTCTCGCCGGAGTAGTTCTTCTTATCATGAGACGAATTCCTCCTGCAAATGGCCTTGGTTTG
>JAGQUX010000027.1 GCA_020438215.1 Armatimonadota bacterium
ACGCACATCACTGAAAATCGGTTTTCCCGCGCCTCCCATGAAAAAGAGCCGGCTTCCAGAAAGAGTTGCCCCCTTGATGGCATTGACCTCAGCATCGGAGAGCCGCTCAGCCCCTTCCCCCAAGAAAATGAAATCCATATCCGCATAGCCGATGGATTTCGTTGGTGCCTCCCCAGGCTTGACATAAAAATCTTTGAATTCCAGGTCACTCCAAGCTTTACCCGGGCCATCGGATTGCCGAATATCTAGGAATCCACCGGGGCTATCACTAATAATCGCGACATTCCACTTATTCGGGCGATTTCCGCTGTATAAGCTAATCGGAATGTATGGTGTTCGCGCTGGCGAATCGTAGCTGAGATTCCCATCCCCCCAGCCTTGGCTGGAGATGTTTAATTCGAAAATTTTTTCAGATCCTTTCGGTAGTTGAACAGGGATCACAATTTTCTGCGTGGGAGATGTCCAAGTTAAGAACCCGGCATCGTCTTTGCCAAGCTCGTTGGTAAGGCGCACTCGAACCGGGTTGATACGGAGTTCGGGCGAAGTCGTTTTCCAAGTGAATTCGTAGCCCATATCCACGAACTTCAAGTCGTTCTCTTGAGCAAAAGATAAAGCCGCCAAGCCCATCAAACTTGCCGCTAAACCACATGCTCGAACCAAAAACTGCTTTGCCCTCAAAAACGATTGCCCCTTTTCCGTATTTCTATCACTTTTTCACACCAAATCGTTGCGTTCTCTGCGCATTTCAACAACTTTTTGCAACCGAAATTCCCGAATTTGCGTCTTTGGAGCTGAAGGACAACATATTTTGTTCCCTTGCATTTCTGCCAGGGTTCGCAGGGTATATTGCACTTCACTCTCAGAAAAGCTGGGAGAACAACCCAAATTCTCGAATTTGGTGGAGGACTAACAAGAACATGAAAAAGTGGTTGATGATCGTTTTGACAATGACGATGGTTGGCGCAATGCTGACCGGTTGTGCAGCTAAAGCTGAAGAGGGCGGAGACACCCCAGCAGCAGCTGGTGCAGAAGACGGCTCCGGCGAGTAATTTTTAGGCTCACATCGTCACGACCAATTGGGCTCGATCGTATGATTGAGCCCAATTACATTTAACTCCGGCTATTCCAAGTCGCTGTATTTGATTTGATCGGCTAACGAGCCTGATGAAGATATCTCACCACCAAGCAAACACCCTTTGATTGAGCCCGCAACTTTGATCTTCGCTCCCGGCAGGATAACGGAATCTTCAATCGAATCACATTCAACGGTTGCGCCATCCCCGACAACGACAACACCGTGTCGAGCACCATTCACTTGCGCCGAGTCGGCAATCAGGTGCTTTTCGCCTGCCAGCGAACGGCTCGTTTCAAGGAAAGAATCGAGCGTGCCCGTATCAAACCAGTTCCCAACGTAGACACCTGCCAAAACAGTCTCCTCTCGATCCACAAGGAGTTGGATGGCATCAGTGATCTCGTATTCACCGCGCGCACTTGGCTTGAGATCATCGAGCACTCCCCAAATCGCAGGGCCAAAAACGTACATCCCCGCCATCGCGAGATTCGATTCGGGATTCTGCGGCTTCTCCACCAGCTTGATAATGCGCTCACCATCTACATTCGCAACTCCAAACCGCCGCGGATCTTCCACTTCTTTGACGAGGTTCAGATTCGCGCAACCGGACTCTCGGAACCGATCAACGAACTTCTTGAGTGGTTGATCGTAAATCACATCGCCCAGATAGAGAACGAAGTCATCGCCGCCGACAAAATCTTTTGCGAAGCTCATTGCATTAGCCAAACCAAGCGGCTGAGTCTGGCGGACATAGCTCAGCTTCACTCCGAACTCTGCACCATCCTTCAATGCCGCTCGCATTTCGTCTTCGTTTGCCCCGACTACGACGCAAATCTCCTCAATCCCACAATCCTTGAGTTGATCAAAGGCATAGGCAAGCGTTGGGCGGTTAGCGATGGGAAGGAGTGGTTTGGCGATCGCCTTGGTGACTGGAAAAAGGCGACTTCCCAATCCGGCGGCAAGGATAACTGCTTTCATAACGGTGTGGTGCATCCAGAATACTTGGGCCTGCGGTACCATGAACCTTGTGAAACGGATTTCACGCCCCCTGGCCCATTCCGGGCTGATATTCATGGTCGCTTGCGGATTGATGTGCTCCGGTTGCGGCAAAAAGGAAGCTGTGGTCTATCCCGAGTTTGTTAAGGGGGAGATTGCACCGGCAACCAACGATCATCCTTTGCAAAAAGCGGGCCAGCAAGCCCTGAATGATGTCGGTGACCTTCGCACTCGAAGTAACTTCACACCAACTCTTCGTAGTCGTTTCATATCTCGACTGACTCCTAGCCTCAATTCTTTGATTTCAAACGCTGGTGATGGCATCCCATACACACCCCGCGATCTTTATGAAGAAACAGAATGGCTTGAAGGGCTTTCCATCATCTCACGGGCGGCGGCAATGAAGATCGAAGACAGCATCAACGAAGGCTCCTGGGATACGGCGAACCGACTCGTCATTGGAGTGACTCAAGCCGGATATTCTTTGATGGAGGCGGACACACTCTACGCTGCGACAGGAATCGAAATGATTGAAACAGTGCGGGCCGCTTATGCCCCACACCTCAGCAAAGCGCCAGCGGGGATTCTGAGTCAACTTGCCACCTCACTCACCAATCTTGAGCGAGAGCGACCACAAATGGAACTCCCAATCCGCAACGAGGCTCAAAACTTCGATTTTGCTGTGCAGTACATCCAAGATCAAATGATTGCGGGCAAGCTTGAGAACTTAGAATCAACCTTTTTCAAGGGATCTCGCCCTGCGATTGACTACCTTAAGAACCTCCCCGAAGAAGAGCGACCTTCATATTTCGACAGGTTTCGAAGTGAGGGCGATGACTGGATCAAGCACTACTCTGATGCGGTCGTTCTCCCCCGATCACAGCGCACCGAATTTGAATTTGACCGCCGCGCCGACCGCCCTTGGAAGCGGTTTGCTTTCCAGGTCTATTCCGTCGTGGAAACTTACGTTGCGATGAACGATCGCCACAATGCGCGACAGCGATTATTTATCCTGACGGCGTACTCTTATGCCCAGTCCAAGGCGAAAGGCGAAGCCCCGCTTGATTTCAACAGCCTCCCCGAGGCAATCAGAATGGATCCGTATTCCGGGCAAGAATTCCCGTATCGCCGGGCTGGCAAGGACTTCCAAATCTATTCCGTTGGAGAAGATTTGCGCGATGATGGTGGCGAGTCCAATCAGTCCGGCCTGGAACCAGATTTGATGCTGGAAGGCGCGAGCTTCTAACCTGCTGGAGTTTCTGCCGCACCTGCCGGTTGCGGCAGAACGCGCTTGCGTGGTCGCCAAATTGCGACCTCAAAATCTTCAACCGTGATGCGTTCTTCACTCACCGCACCAAGACCACCAAGGTAAGTCGCAGTCGTGGAGCTCACGCCGAGTCCACCAACGGGAGATTCGTGTTGAATATGGGCGGCCACATCGATGACGTGGGCAAAGTTGACGTTCTTGGCTTCTTGCCCGGGTGCCAAAACGTTTCCTGTGTGAACTCCTGCCCGCAGTTCGATCTCGTCATCCAGCTTATTGCGGAATGCATTGAACTCGAAAAGCCCGCCCTGGATCGCCTTGCCCGCCTGGAACGCCTTGCGAGGGTCTTCAAACACTCCAATGACGCCATCACCAGCGGTCGAGTGAATTTCTCCGCCATTCCGCTTGACAATCGACTCGATATAGCGGTGATACTCGTTGAATGTGAATTCCAAATTGAGCGGATCAGCTTTCGTTTTCATGCGCGTAGAGCCAACAACATCCACGCTCAAATAAGTCACAAACCGCTCATCAGATTTGAGCTTGGTCTGAATATCAACGAGTTGCTCCAGCAAAATCTGCCGGTCTGCGGCGGGATCGATCATGCCCAGGCGCTTGCGATTTTTACGGAAAAGCGCATGTCCAACCCCACCTATTGCTGCACCAACAAACAGTGCCGCTAGAAACTGACCCGGCCCACTTCCAGTGATGTCTGCATTCGGCATCATGAGCCCTTGAATGAACCCCAGCAAAGCTAGGCTCAATTGGCTTGCACCGCCAGCGAGTGCACCGATAGCAATCGCCCACTTGGTTTCCCGGGCGCTGATTGCATTCCAACCCGCCAGCCCAGCAAAGATCACCGAGAAAATCGAGAAAAAGCCGGCATCACCTGTTTGGATAGCACCGCTCAGGAATGAAGTCACCCCAATACAAAGCCCGAGCATCGAGCCTGCAACAAGTTTGCGTGTGTTCGGATCGAAAGAAAGATACGAAGTCCGCATATGCGAGAAAATGGACTTCTTACCTTGCTTTTCAGGAAGAGTGCGGACGACTAAGCGGACATAGTCCAACGGGGCTCCGGTCGCTTCTGCAACCGCAACAATCGCTTCGTCATCAAGTTCGCCTCCCGTTTGTTCACGCAATCGAGTGGCAAGGACGAGCATTTCTTGAATTTCGTCCTCCGACAAGCCCTCACTCGTCGGATTCCGTTGCTCTAACAGTTCTTCTTGCACCGAACTCAATCTATTGTACTAGCGAGTTCGGTGCCAAGTTTCGTTCATTTTGAATATGCCTAGATCGTACAGCCGTCTGGCGGTGGTGGAGGGCCATCCACCTGTTGCGGAATGATGATGTTTCCAGAAAGTCCGACCGTTCCTCCGCTGACCAATGCTGGAAGCGGCACTCGGCAAACCGCACTCCCAGTTGAGTAGTTTTTGCCAAGGTATTTCATTGCCGCATGGTATTCGGTAGGAATCGTGTTCGATCGAATTGTGAGCTTAGTGGCGGTTGTCGGGACAGTTGCGGTGAAGGTTCCGTTGGCGAGTGTCAGCGCACCACCAACCAAAATGCCGTTGTTGTCGTAGCATTCGACGAGAAGGAAAGAAAGCCCGGTCGTACCGTTTGAGGAAATCACTTTTCCGCTGACTTTTGCCGTCGATGTCACCGTGTTCGGCACATAGCAAGTCACTGATTTCGTGATCGGAGTTGTAATCACAGTGACCGTTGCTGAAACTGTGAAGGTTTGCGTCGTTGTTCCTGTCACGATCAACTGACCAGAAGTATTGATCGTTGCCGCGCCTGCCCCGCCTCCCGACAAAGTGAAGTTGCTGGCAACAAGAGGTGTTCGATTTCCAACACCATCGTAGTTTGCAAAAACCACTTGGTATGTTTGCCCAACTTCCAAGTTCATGGAGTTGACAATCACACCAAATGAGTTGATGATTTCGATGTATTGACCTGCGGTCGGAATAACGCCGAGGTTGTTGCCTCCGCCGCCTCCACCGCCACCGGTTCCGCCGCCGCCACAACCGAGAGTTATGGCGAGAAGGGCGAACAACGACGCCCAAGCTCCAAAATTGAAAACTTTCTTCACTCTTGTTTCCTACTACTTTTTGATGTCCGATTGAAAAGGTGCCGGGCAGAGTTCGCTCAAGCGATAACTATCCGTATCTCCGTCTTCGTTCGCACAAATCACCCAAACATTCGATGGGACTGGCGCAAATTCTAGCAGAGACTGCCGACACATTCCGCAGGGAGTTCCCCCATCGGCAGTAACGACAACGACTTCTTGAATTTCCTGACAGCCAGCGGCCACCATTTGGGCAAGAGCCGATCTCTCCGCGCACATCGTCAAACCGTACGAAACGTTCTCCACGTTGCATCCGGTATAGACCTTTCCATCTGCGCCAAGAATTGCGGCTCCCACGCGATAGACGCTGTACGGCGCGTAAGCGTTCGCACGCACATCGCGTGCAGCTTTCAAAAGTCGTTCATCCATGAATTTCTCCTATTTTATCAGCGCAATCGTTACGCCGTGCCCGCCTTGTTCCGCATCGGCAAGTTGAAACGATTTGATGCTCTTATGACGCCGCAAAAGATCGTGAGTGACATTCCGCAGAACACCCTCGCCTTTACCGTGAACAATCCGGACACTTGTTGCCCCACCGAGGATCGCTTCATCCAGAAAACGCTCAAGTTCATCGGCGGCATCTTCCGCCCCAAAGTGTCGCAGGTGAACTTCGCGGGACATTTTCTGCGCCTTATCCCGCACAAGTCCAGCGGATTGCCGAGTCGCTTTCTTCGGTTCTGGCTTTGCCGGTGCTTCAATGGCAAGCAAATTCTTCAGCGGTTGTTCTGTCCGCATCTTCCCGATCAGCACCATCACTTTCTTTCCGCGCGGATCTTCCAGCAAAACTCCATCCGTTTTTAGATTCAAAACACGCACTTTTGTGCCTTTGATGAGCGGGATTTCTTTCGACTCAGACTTGGGTTTTTCCTTCGGGCGCATGTCTTTGGAGAACGACTCTCCAACCGACTGTAAATCTTTGAGCCGCTGCCGAGCTTTATCCCGCCCTTGCTGAGTGGGATTCTTGCGGAGTTCTTCAAACGTTTCCGCCGTCTCAATCCTGATTTGACGGAGCAGTTCATCCAGTTCTTCTGATGCGCGTTTACGGATTTTCAGCCTCTCGGATTCTGCCTTTTCGAGCTTCTCTTCCATATCGGCACGGAGCTCTTCTAGCTCAGAGGAAAGCTGGTCGGCTCGACTCTGAGCGCGCGTCGCTTGTTTCTGCGCGACTTCCAGTTTCTCAATCATGCGGGCGATGTCTTGCTCCGACTGAGAGAATCCTTCTTCTGCCGCGCCGATCACATGATCGGGAATGCCGTATCGCTTAGCAATTTTCAGCGCGTGACTGCTTCCCGGCGTCCCCATTTGAAATTTGTAGGTGGGCTGGAGTGACTTGACGTCGAATTCCACACTCGCATTGACAAAGCCTGGCTGGTTACTCGCAAAAACTTTGAGTTCACCGTAGTGAGAACTTGCCATTACCACCGCTCCGCAACTCTGTAACTCGGTCAGGATTGCCCGCGCTAATGCCGCACCTTCGGTTGGATCGGTGCCCGCCCCTGCCTCATCGAGCAACACGAGGCCACCGCGTTCAATGCCATTCAGCGCCGCGGAAATGTTTTTGATATGCCCGCTGAAGGTGGAAAGGCTCTGCTGAAGCGACTGTTCATCGCCGATGTCCGCCCAAATCTGCGGGAAGAATCCGATCTTCACAACCTTCGCCGGGAGCATCATGCCGCATTGGTGCATCGCCAAATAAAGCCCGACGGTCTTCATGCTGACGGTTTTCCCGCCTGTGTTCGGTCCGGTAATGAGAAGCCCTTGCACTTCCCCACCCAGATTCAGACTGAGTGGTACGGCGATCTTCGGATCAAGGAGCGGATGCCGACCATCGCGAATCTCGATGGTTGCAAAGTCTGCTGGTTCAGGGAGACAACAACCTGTTTCTCGCCCTAATCGAACTCGTGCGAATATCAAGTCGATTCGCCCGGCAGCCTCTAACCCCGCAATGATCTCCTGCGCGTGATCGCCGCACCAAGCACTCAACTCGGCAATCACTCGCTCAACTTCGGCTTTTTCTGCCGCTTCCGCCTCGCGCAGCTGGTTCCCGGCGGCAACAACATCTTCTGGCTCTAGAAAAATCGTCTGACCACTCGCGCTGGAATCATGGACAATCCCACGAATCTTCCCCCGATTCTCCGCTTTCAGCGGAACAACGTGGCGTCCATTGCGCTGAGTCGTCACCGTATCGCTCAGCAAATCTCTAAATCGCCCTGACGTGTACGCCTGAATACGGCTCAAAACCAACTTTTCCGCGCGGAGTTTCTTGCTTCGAGCCTCCGCCAGAGCAGGGCTCGCAGAATCTAACACGAACCCATCCATGTCCACGGATATCTGGATGCGATTGCGGAGATCAGGAAGTTCGGGCATCGCATCCGAAATTTCAATCAAGCCCGGAGCACTCGATTCTCGCTCTAAGAGAGAACTTCGCACCCGCTCAAAGACATAAAGGCTTTGTCCGACTTTGGCAAGCTCCCCCGGATCCATTGCTCGCCCCTTCGCGGCAAGCTTGAGTGCGCCGTCCACTTGGTAGACCCCGCGCAAGCTGGGAAGTTCATGCCCCGCCAGATCAAAAGCCTCTCGGGTGAGCGATTGCTCGTGCTGAACTTCAGCTTCGTCAAAGATCGGAAGGCACGAAAGAGCCGCTGATCGAGCAAGTTCATTTTCGCAATGATCAGCCAGCATCTCCTGAATTCGGGAGAACTCCAGAACTTTAAGGGCGTGCACCATTTGTCATTGTGACAGTCAAGCCTCATCTAGCCTAGAAAAAGGGCCATGCTCAATACGGCGTAAAATATGGGCATGATTACCGCGCTTGCTTTTCTGGCGATCAATCAAACGATGGAAATCGTGCCGACCGATGACATCTGGGTGTATCCCCACGCTGCCGACCAAACCAGCGATGAATTCATTCGATGCTGGGGTAGCAACGGAATCGCGGTTACCGAGCCAAGCATTGGTGGTTCTGGAGCAAGCTGGACAGCAATGAAGTTCGATATCTCCAAAACTCCGGCTGATGCTGAAGTTGTCTCGGCTTACCTGTTGCTTTGGGTGCCCGGCGATGTGGGATATTCCACCGAAGACGCGAAGAAACTCCCAATCCAAATCCGACCGCTCAAGCCAGAATTTGAAGAAGAAGGCTATGCGTTCTCCCAAGCCAAGTCGATCATGCCTTCTGCGGATGACAAGGTGATCTTTGGCAAAGGTTCTCCCGAAGTACCGGGCAGCGGTGAACCGTTCTCCTTCAAAACTGACTTGATGAAAGGGCCAAACTCATTTGCCAAAGCTTGGAAGGAAGCGAGAGCCACCACTCGCAAAGAGATTGCTTTCGCCCTCACATCCACGATGGATCCAGATCAAGCGGGCGAAGGCGGCATCTACAAGTTTTATAGCCGATCAGCGGAAGAAAAGTTCCGACCCAAGCTCGTTATCGAATTTCGCTAAGACTTTCCCGGCCCGTTCAACATTCGTAGCCCGTTGAGGATGACCAAAACGGTCGATCCCTCGTGCCCGACGACTGCGAAGGGAAGGAGCAGGTTTCGGTATTGCGGGGCCACTGCATCAACAATGATTGAACCAATGCTGAGCACCGCCATCACCCCGGTCGCAAAGATGAGGTTAGTCTTGATGATCGCGCCAGTTTTTCGCCCAAGTGCGATGATCTGCGGGATCTTCTCAAGGCGGTCGTCCATCAGGACGATATCGCTGGCTTCCAGGGCCACATCCGATCCCAAACCGCCCATTGCGACCCCAACATGAGCTCGGGCGAGCGCGGGAGCGTCGTTCACCCCATCACCGACCATCATCACCTTCTTGCCTTGATCGGCAAAAGCGGCAATATTGTGTTCCTTATCCTCGGGTGACATCTGCGCGATGAAATCATCGACGCCTGCCTGCTTGGCGATAACCGCCGCAGTCTCATGATTGTCTCCGGTGAAGAGATGAACCTCTCGAATCCCCTTTGTGCGAACGTCTTTGATCGCATCAATAGATTGCGGGCGGATTTGATCGCTCATCCCAAGGGCGGCATAGTGGTTACCGACTTGGAGCAGAGCAACCGTCAAACCTTTCTGCCGGAGTTCATCCGCGTGGAATTTGAACCCATCGGGAAGCTGCGGGAAGAACTTCGCCTGACCAATTTTGACTTCTCGATCTTCAATTGTTGCTTTGACTCCATGACCCGGCACCACTTCTGTATGAGTTGCTTCTGGAATGACTAGTCCTTTATGCTCCGCCGCCCTGACAATCGCTTGCGCCAGAGGATGCTGGCTGTACTGCTCCGCTCCTGCCGCCAACCTCAAAATTTCAATCGCGCTATCTGTCCAGTGATCTTCGCCGTGCCAGCAGGAATCAGCATCCTCGCAGACCGTGTCTTCACTCGGCAAATGCGAGCAAGCGCAGATCTCAACAAGCTCTGGGCGACCAGCCGTCAGTGTCCCCGTTTTATCCACAACAAGCGTATCCACTTGGCCCGCTAACTCAATCGACTCTCCGCCACGGCAAAGCACCCCGTTTCGTGCTGACCAGGCGAGTGCACTCAAGGTTGTTGCCGGCGTAGAAATCACCAGGGCGCACGGGCTCAATGCAACGAGCAGAGTGAGTGACGCATGGATCGCTTCATCCCATTTTTGACCGATCAGTATTCTGATAATCAGACTCAAAAGGAACGCACCAATGACAAAAAATGTGTACCGCTGGCCAAACCAAGTCGAGATTTTCTCACCCGAGCTTTCGTTCTCCTGCGCTTCTTGAACCAGCTTGATGATCCGGTCAAGAGTGGAATTCCCCGATGTGCTGCTCACCCGCACAAGGATCATCCCTTCCAGGTTTTGCGTGCCACCAACAACACCATCCCCTGGCCCAACTGAAACGGGCACGGATTCCCCCGTCATTGACGATGCATCAATATGAGACTGATTGGTCTCAACTACGCCGTCAAGCGGAATTTGGTCAAATGGAGCGACACGAATCAATTCGCCTTCATGGATGTCTTCAAGAGCGACCTTCTCGTCTTTTCCATCGACAACCCTTGTCGCTTGGTCTGGGCGTAGTTTGATGAGTGCCTCAATCGCACGCTTTGTTTTTCCAAGCGTAAAGCCTTCCAGAGTATTGGAAAGGCTGAAAAGGAAAAGAAGTACCGCCGCCTCTCCATAGTGCCCCAGCCAAACGGCTCCCGCCGCCGCCAGAACCATCAGGACATTGACATCTATCTCTTTGGCGCGGAGGCTTTCCCAGGCGGTTTGCAGAGCAAAAACCGATCCGAAAACAACCGAGGCAATCCCAAAGCCAACCGTCCCCGTCACCCAAAAGAGGATGAGAGCAACTGCACAAAGAATTGTGAGAGCAAGTTGTAGGCGAGGGTTCAAAGATTCACTTTCCTTGAACCCTCAGCATACATCACGGAGCGTCGCGGAAGCGGCGCATTAGATTGCCGATCGCGGCAGAGATGTCATCGAAGACCGTGTAGCTACACGGAATGACCAGCAATGTCAGGAATGTCGAAAAGATTGTCCCCCCGATAATCGTGATCCCAATGGTTTCGCGGAATTCCGAGCCGCGACCAATCGCCAAGGCCACCGGCAACATCCCAAGAATTAGCGAGAACGTAGTCATCATGATCGGGCGCATCCGTGTCCCACCGGATTCCACGAGTGCTTCGGTTCGTTCGTATCCCCGCTCACGCAGAGTATTGGCATAGTCAACCAGCAAGATCGCGTTCTTACCAACCAAGCCCATCAGGGCAATGATCCCGATAAAGCCAACGATGTTCAGCGTTTTGTCGGTGATAAAGAGGGCAAGCAGTGCCCCCGCCATCGCTTGCGGCTGAGTCAGCTGGATGATTAGCGGATACAAGACGTTGTTGTACAGCGAAGCAAGAACCATGTACACCAGGATGATCCCAATGAACAGCGCACCTTGCAGATACACCATTTCCCGGGCCTGAGCATCAGCCTGACCAAGCGGCTTATAGTTCACACCCGCCGGAACAAGCCCTTCATCCTTCATCCACTTATCAATCTCACCTTGAACTGAACCCACCGCAAACCCAGGAAGAAGGTCAGCGGTCACGTTCACCACTTCCTGGCGGTCACGGCGATCAATCTTATCAAGACCAGACGCCTGCTGGATGGAAGCCACTTCGTTCAGATAAATCGGATTGCCTTCTTTGAATGCAACCGGTACCGAGCCAAGTAGTTGGGGATTGTTCCGGTCTTCGAGATCAAGCATCACGCGGACATCGTATTCCTCGCCCAAATCACGGAGCTTGGCTTGGTTATCGCCTTCGTACATTGTTCGCAGAGCTAAACCAAGATCAGCAACAGTCATGCTCGCTGCCGCGAGCCGAGCCCGGTCTGGAACCGCGCGGAGTTCCGGCTTTCCTTCCTTCGTCGTGATATCCGGGTTGATAACCCCTTCGATTTCACCATTCGCCAATCGATCCCGCAGAGTCTTCGCCGTTTTGACCAAAAGATCGCGATCATTCGATGTAAACGAAAGCTGGATATCCGAACCAAAGCTGAACGAGTCACCCGTTACAACGTTGACGGTTGCGCCTGGCACCCGCTTGATGGATTGAATCAAGTCAGCAGCAACGGTTTCCGCCGTCACACTCATCGGGCGTTGTTTGCCTTCGTGCTTCTTGAAAAGAATCTTGTCGAGCAAGGCTTCTTTTTCGTAAAGCGTTACGGAAATCTGCGCGAAGTTCGTGCCTCGGAACGATGCACCAAACCCACCCGCTCGCCGACCAATATCCGAGACAACATATTCCGCCATCGGATGAGCCATTGCTTTTTGCTCAAGGAACTTGACGACCTTCTCTGTTTCGGTGATGTCAGAGCCAGCCGGGAGTTCGACGTTGATATTAACAACGCCGTTATCGGTTGGCGGAGCAAATGCGAATTTGAAGACGGCCTCGCCTTTCCATTGTTGATAGGCTTTGCCGAGAACCGGCATGGCGATAAAGAAGCCGATAAATGCGAGCATCCCGAGGAAAATTCCGAATTTGAGCTTCCGCTGGAAAATCAGTCCGCCAATAAATGCAAGTATGGCGATGGCGACCACTGGCCTGGCCATACCCATGCCAGTCTTGATTGCCGCCGGCACATCGGGAGCAAACGTCCCCGCCGTGAAGAGGAAGACCCCCACCAACGCGGCAAATCCACCACCAAAGAAGTACCAGCGATGCTTCAAGCTGAATTGCAAGACACCGCGATAGCGGTCAGCAAACCAGTTGAACGACTTCTCAAACCCTTGCGCGAAGCGGCCTTTGGGATGCTCCCAATCCTCGCCCTTGCGATACCAACGGCTCGCCAGCATCGGCGTCACGGTGAACGATACGAACAGCGAAATCAAGACCGCAGTGGCGTATCCGATCCCGAGCGGTCGGAAGAACTGTCCAACAATCCCGCCCATGAAACCGATGGGGAGGAAGACCACAACGTCTGCGAGGGTAATAGCGATTGCCGCCAGCCCGATTTCCATCCGACCATTGATTGCCGCTTCTTCCGGCTCTTCACCCATTGTCAAGTGACGATAGATATTCTCGATAACAACGATGGCGTCATCAACCAAAACCCCAATCGCCAGCGAAAGCGCCAACATCGAAAGGTTGTTGATAGTAAAGCCAAACACCCAGTACGCAATCAGGGTTGTGAAGAGACAGACCGGAATTGCAATCGCAACGATGAGCGTCCCGCGGAAGTTGTGAAGGAACATCCAGATAACCGCAGAAACCAAAATGATCCCGAAAATCAACGCAACGTTGAGATCTTCCAGCGATTCTTTGATTTCTTTGGAAGCATCAAAACTGGTTGTGAATGTGATGCCGTACTCCTGCTCCATGCCTTTCAGCATCGAAGGAGGTGCGGGAGCACCAGGAGCAATTGGAGGCAAAGGCACATTGATCGCTTTAGAAATTTCAACCGCGTTACCAGCCTTTGCTTTTTGGATGGTGACAATAACAGAATCCAAGCCATCAAGGCGGGAATAGCTACGCCGCTCAGCGTTCGCATCCACGACATCAGCGATGTCTTTAATCTGGATGGTCTTGCCTGGGCCTGGGCGATTCGGGTCACGCAGAGTCAGATAGGTGTTCTCAACATCCTCAACGGACTTCGCTTCACCCAAAACGCGAACGGTGTATTCCTGGCCTCCACTTTGAAGGCGACCAGCCGGAACATTGATCGTAGCCGCTTGGATCGCTCGCTGAACATCAACAATTCCAACGCCAAAACGCAAGAGATCGTCTTTCCGGAGGCGAACTTGGATTTCCCGTTCTTCCCCGCCGGAGACATCAACGGCGGCAACGCCCTTCACCCGCGCAAAACGGTCTTTCAGCTGGTTATCCGCCAAGTCACGAAGCTGGCGATTACTCAGAGAGTCACTCTTGAGAATCAGCGTCAAAACAGGGTCTTGACTGGTGTCCAGTTTGTCAATCAGCGGACGCTCTGCTCCATCAGGCAGGCTCGGTATGAGCTGATCAACCTTGGTTCGGACTTCGTTGAGAGCAACATCAATATCCGACCCAATCTCGAAGTTCAGAACAACCGCCGAAACCCCTTCCTGGCTCGAACTGTTGACTTCGCGCAGGTTGGCAATCCCCGAAATGGCTTCCTCAACCTTCTTGGAGATGAGCGTATTGACTTCATCCGGGCCAGCACCGGGATAAACCGTTGTGATGGTGACAACCCCGAAACTAACGTCCGGGTTGAGTTCGACGCGCATCGACTTGTAGCCGATCGACCCCATAAGGATCGCCGCCAGCATCAACATCAAGATGAAGACCGGCCTTGCGATGGCCATTTTTGTCAAGCCCATAAACTTCCCTCCTCTGTTCGCTCCACGACTATTCCGCCTTGGCGTCCCCAGACGTTGGCTCGCCAATCGTTCCGATCTTCACCGTAGAGCCATCAATCAGCTTTTCTTTGCCCTTCACGATAATGGAATCGCCTTCTTGGATGCCTTCCACCATCGCGCGGGCACCGACTGTTCGAATCAATTTGATCTGAACTTTCTTGGCTTTCCCGCCAGAATCAACAAAGACAAATGCCGTCTCGCCATCACGCACGATGCTTTCGTATGGCACGGTGACCGCGTCATCCATCCCAAGCAGTACAGAACCTGAAGCAAACATCCCAGGCTTGATCGCATTGGTGGATTCGTTGATCTGGATTCGCACTCGGAACAGGCGACCGAGATCGCTTGCTACCGGGTCCAGCGCAACCACAGTTCCCGTAAGAATCTGGTTCAACGCTTGGATTTCGACATCCACCGACATTCCGATCTGAACTTTGCTGATGTCCTTTTCGGGGATTTCGGCTTCGTAGTAAGTGCTTCCCGCACCAATGATTCGCATGAGGGGAGCGCCTGGCGCGGCATATGTTCCGACCGCCGCTGGCTTCCCACTGACCTTGCCACTCATCGGGGCTTTGATTTTCAAATCCTCAAGATTCATCTGCGCGAGATTCACTTGTTCCTGCGCGCTATCCACATTGGCACGCGCGGCAAGGACTCGTTGCTCTGCCACTGGGTCAAGTTTTTGATTTGCTTTATCCACGCGAAGTTGCTCCTCAGCCTGTCGAACCGCTTCCCGCGCACTGGCGATATCTTCCGGCCGGACCGCATCCAGAATCAAGTTGTAGCCTTCGAGAGCCTGGGTGTAAGCCGCAAGTGCATTCGCTTGGCGATTTTCGGCTTGTTCCAGATCTGCTTTTGAGATCGCGCCTTCGTCGTGGAGTCGTCTTGCACGATCCAGAGCCTTATTTGCTGTATCTAAATCAGATTTCGTGCGATCCAAATTCGCTTTGGATTGCCGCTTTTCTTCAGGCCGCGAACCGTTGAGAGCTTTTTCCAACGCCGCTTTTGCCTGGCGGAGTCGTGCTTCAGAAGCCTTCACCGCCGCATCAGACCGAGTCGAGGTGACCTTCGCATCCATCTCTGCTTGAACAAGAGAACTCTTCGCCGCTCGGAGTGATGCCTGCGCTTGCCGAAGCCGGGCCAGAGTATCCGCCGTCTCCTGCTGAGCAACGACTTGCCCAGCGCTCACCGGGGAACCATCCTTGACATAAACCGCAACAATCCGCCCCGGAATCTGTGCGGACACAGAAAGATCGTCACCCGTCGCAATAGAACCTGTTAGCCCAAGCGTATTCGGCACTGTTTCTCTCCGTGCCGACTCCACCGTGACCTCGACTGATTGATCGGTAACGATAGCGGCGGTTTCCTTAGCCGCCTTCTGTGCATCCCGATTCACGCACCCGGTAGCGGCAAGGCTCGCCCCCAGAAGCAAAATTCCCCAAACACGCGCTTTCATCAATTTTTATCCTCAGATTTTTGTTCTTCGTCCGGTTTCTCTTCCCGTTGTAAATTGTTCAAATCGTCTTGACCAACCGCCTTTTGGAGCGCGGCATAAGCAATCCGCACTCGGTAAGCCGCGATTGATCGTGAATTCATTGCCGAAGTCAAATCGGCTTGGCTCGTTGTGACATCAAGAAGGATTCCCACTCCCTCGTCATACCGAAGCTGGGCCAGCCTCAGGGCTTCCTTCGCAAGCTCAACGTTCTGCTCAGCCGTCACAAAATTCTCATGAGCGGTCTGGAATTCCGTCATTGCTGTGCGAACTTCCAATGCAATTCCCAGCAAAACTTGCTCTTGAGAAATCTTTGCCCGCTCTTCACGCTCCTTGGCTGAGCGAGCGTTGGCCGCAACCGCTCCACCCGTCACAATCGGGATGGTGAAGACAGCTTGCGCCGATGTTTGTCCATCTGTCTGACCAAAGTTCGGGTTGATATTTCGGGTGTATGCCGCTTGCAATCGCAAACTTGGTCGTCCCGCCTTTTCTTCAGCTTTGCGGGCTTCCGTCAGGCTCTTAATCGCCCAATCCACTTGCTCAACTTCCGGTCGAGACTCCAAGGCTGCTTGAACCAACTCATCCACCGGTTGTTCAAGCTCAACGAGGCTCGGAGCCGTCTGTACTTCAAACTCAGTTTCGATGGCTCGGCCCAGTGTGTTATTCAAATCCTGTTTGGCATTTTTGAGTCTGCCCTTGGCATCAATAATCGCTTGCTCCGATTGCCGCACCTGAGTTTCCAAACGCAATACATCAAAGCGAGGAATTGCCCCTTCTTGCAGGCGAATCCGGGCTTTTTCAAGACGTTCCTCATTTGCCGTCTTTGTGGCTTCCTGGATTTCTAATGCTTCTGCCGCCTGGCTAACGGCAAAGAACTTCGCTCGAACCTGCCCGCGCAAAGTGTTTTTGGCAACATCAATTCCCGATCGCTGAGCCTCGATATTGAAGCCTGCCGCCCGAATCTTGCTCTTGTTGATGCCCGAGATATCCAGAACTTGCTGTACGCCTAGCTGAACAGAGGTTGTCGTGCTACTCCCCGAAGGGCCGAAGCTGCCACCACCTTCAAAGTTGGAGAAAGAAGTCGTTGTGGTGATGCTTGCACCAGGGCCAATAGCCGATTGCGCTAATTTCCTGGTTGCTTCCGCTTCATTGACTTGGCTTTCGGCGGTTCGGATAGCAAAGGAATTTCCTTCAGCGATGGTCAGGGCTTCATCAAGGGTCAGAAAGCCATCGTTTTGAGGAAACCTGAGCAAAGCGGCAGCGAATCCGAGGGCAAGTACGCTCATCCTGCTTTCTCCTCGCTTTCTTTCTCGGCTTTCTCAACTTGCTCAATCATGCGGTCCAAGCTCTGCCGAAACTCTTCCACAAAGTCCGAAACGGCGTCGATTTTTGAAACCATCAAGCCTTCATAGATCGGGTGACGCATTACTAAAAGCTTGTCTCCTGCTTGGATGTTCAGTTCCGCGCGAGCTTCTGCCGGAATGACGATCTGGCCCCGCTCCCCAACGGTGACCGACCCGTAAAAATAGTCATGGCATTTCATACTGCTTGACCCTCGTATGCGAAATCATACTTTTCATACATCACGAAATCGTCACCAATCTCAAAGAAGGAAGACAAAGACCCACTTGATCGGTAGAATTTGCCTGGTATGAATCGCTCTCAACTCCTCATTGCTACGACATTGTCCGCCGGGATAGTTGCGAGCGCGGCGCAAGCTCAGGACGCAATCCCCACAAGAAACCACCGCTCAGTAGCACTTGCATTCCTCCGGCCAGTGGCTCTTGGTGAAACTTTGCCGAACGGCGAAAAGAACATTAGCTGGCAACTCGTGATTGCAAACGAACTGCGTCGTCCGCAATTCAACCTCCACGAAGACTCAGAAACCTGGCGATTGCAATACACCTATCGCTACACGGACGACAAAGGCGTCGAATACACATTCTTGGTTCCTGTCCTGTCACGCGGGGGCGGTGTTTTGGATGGGTTCCTCGCTTGGTATCACAAAACTCTTCTCTCTGATGTGAACCACGCTCGGCTCCTTGCTCCCAATGGGCGATCTATTGTCACCGTGCCAGGGAGCAAAGACTTTGTCTCAGCATCAGGGATTGGGGATGTCACCGGTGCGGTCGGAATCACCAAACCAGAGGGAACGTACCGACTTTGGCTCAAGCTCCCGACCGGGGATGCCTCACGCCTGCTCGGATCAGGGAATGTCGACTTCGCAGTCAGTTGGGAAAAGCAATTCAACCTTCTCCGCAAACTTGACCTACATGCCCAGGCCGGGCTTACTGTTCAAGGTCGCCCGAGCGAACTCCCGCACGGACGAGGATTGGTTGATAACTACACTCTCGGGCTCGTCTACTCCGCCAATGCGAGTGAGAAATACCACTTCCAATGGAACTCCGAAACATCACCAACCATCACCGGCAATCGTTCGACCGATGCCGCGCATAGAGTCATCACTCTTGGCTTCACCAAGGTCTACTCCGACAGCCAGTTCACCGTGTACTTTAGCGAAGATGGCGACTTCGGGCTGTACGACTTCCAAGGCGGGGCGCAAATCGGACCAGACGTCACTTTTGGGTTCATCTGGTCACAAAAAAAGTGACTCAACCGACCGGTTGAGTCACTTCGCTACTTCTGCTGAGTAGAAGACTATTCTTCTCGCGGCTCTCGCGGAGCGCGGCGACGTGGGCCAGCGTCCACGGTTTCTCGAACCACGAACGGCAATAGAGCCATTTCGCGTGCTCGCTTGATTGCGCGAGTGATCATGCGTTGTTGCGCCGCGGTGTTACCGGTTTGTCGACTCGGCTTGATCTTTCCGCGATCAGTCAAAAATTGTTGCAGGGTCGCAACGTCCTTGTAGTCCACGCTGTCGATCTTGTTGGTAGTCAGCATGCTGACTTTTCGACGACGTCGGCTTCGAGGGCGTCCGTCCGAGCGGCCTTCATTGGCATCGACCGCAGCTTTCTCTGCGGCAGGATCTAGGATCTCTTTGGTCTCT
Source organism: Armatimonadota bacterium (assembly GCA_020438215.1). Classification (GTDB taxonomy): domain Bacteria; phylum Armatimonadota; class Fimbriimonadia; order Fimbriimonadales; family Fimbriimonadaceae; genus UphvI-Ar2. The sequence continues at coordinate 18,813 of JAGQUX010000027.1, forward strand.
TCGCTCATTTTTCGTACTTGTCCTTCGGATTCAAACGCGAACCCGAGTCAGGAAAACAATTATGCCACACGATTTCATGCGGTCACGAGCCCACATTTGAACCTGTAGGGCCTCGGTACCTGGTAGTTACCCCATCGTATTTCCGCTGGAAAGCGTGCGCACCCGTATTTCTCGAAGGATTTTTGGAGATTAAATCGGGCAAATCAGAAGTAGCAGGGAAACCTGCATTCCGACAAACCCGAAACAACCCAATACCCTCCAGCCACTGGGCCGGTCTCGCCCACCGGTCTCCACCCAGGGCCAGTGCGTCGCAACCTCTGCTACGGCGCCTGGCCCAACCATTCATTCCAGAATGTGTCTTGGGCGAATTTCAATCGTTCGTAATCCGTTCGGAAGATGCTGTAATTCCCTTGACTTGAGAAGTCAATCGAGAGGCCATTACTCTTGGGTGATTGAGCGTTGTGCCCTTCCCAAATGATCGCCGCGTCAACCGCTGCACGGGCATTTGCCGCCGCAGTTTTGACATTGGCTGGCACCGTCGCATCGGCTTCCAATATCAGGCAGAGATCAATAATGTCCCGGTAAGTTCGCGTCGAGTTCGGGCTGTACGATTGCGCTGTTGCCCGCGCCGTTTGCACCGCCGTTGTCACCGCGACCTTGTTGCTAATAAGTTCCTGCGCGAAGTTATGCAGAGCCGTAGCTAATGCCGTCATCTGCGTTGTATCAATCACGCTTTGTGTGATTTTGCGGGTGGCGTAAGGTGGATTGTTCACCATGCCATCCACGAACGCCTTTGTCAGCGTCGCGGTTGTTGCATCCGGGTTATCGCGGAACACATTGAAGATAGATTGGTACGGATACCCTTCTCCCGGTGGGCTTTCTTCCGAACCAACAATGTAGTCTGCATAGCTACGTGCCTCGTAGGCAACTTCCATCATCTGCATTAAGCTGGCATCCCAGGCAATGATGTCGAAGTGTTCGCCAGCAAGTGCGGCGTCGGTTTCCCAAGTTTTGATCGAGCTGTTGTACTGATCGTCATAACTAAACGCACGCGTTGGGAGATCGTCTTCTGGAGCACGGCTCCAGCCATTTCCGTGGTTCCAGAGCACCAAGCAATAACGATCCGCTGGATAGTTCGCTTTGCCCCACTTGATAAAATCGTTGAGCGTTTGCGCTTTCCCCATATCCAGAGCATTACCAAAGTTGTCTTTGATGTTGCTTTGCACCAGTTCGCTGGCGATATTGCTGGTGCTATCTTGCTTCACCAAATACCGGCGCACACCGTCAAAACTAGAGCCAGACCAGTTTGATTTCGATTGCTTCCACTGCAACACGAATCGGACATCCGGGTTTCCAGCGACCTGCTCCATCTGGTTTACGTTCAGATCACTGAAGGAATACAAGTCGTTTGCCGCATTGATGTAAACCAAAACCGTCCACTTGGATTGAGTGATGATCTTCTGATTCACCGTAACCGGCGCAGAGCCAACAACTGCCCCATTATATGTCGCTGAAACCGAGCCAGAACCCGCCGTCGTGGCCGTCAGAACGCCTGCCGTGCTGATTGTTCCAACGCCCCCCGCCACGCTCCAAGTCATAAGCGATGGATCAACAAAAGTTGCACGACCACCTTGAAACGCCGTAGCAATGTATTGCGCGGTCTGTTGCTGGGTAAGGGTGAGGCTAGGAATAGAAACTTGAACACTCGTCGGAGTGACACCGTATTGAGTGCTTGCCGTCACCGTAATCCCGCCAGGGCCACCAGCGCAGAGATCGAGTAGGAGGTCAGTCACACCAAGGACGGTGCCACTGGCATTCGCCCCAGAGTAGATCGTTGCTTTCAGCCGATAAACCGCCGCGTTGATGGATGAAACGTTCAGCGTAGATGTGGATGATGAACCGCGATTAAGTGAATCTGTACGAACAACGAATCCATCCGTATCAATGATCTGCAGAACTTGCGAAGCCCCCGCTGGAGCAGAGCCCCAATCCGTTGTATAGATCAGGTTTCCTGCGACCGTTGCGACCGAACACGCGCCAAATCCTAACCCCGATGACCCCGTAACGGTTCCGCCACCGCCGCCACAGGCGGCCAAAGAAAAAGCGGTCGCCACACACACAAATCCAAGCAAAAATCGATTCATCAATTCTCAGACGCTCCAAAAAGGCAATTCTTCTTGACTATGGCACCTATTCATTCCTCAAAAGAGGCCAATCATTGTAATAACCCTTGAAGGAACGTGACCTGACTCAGCATCTCGCCCAGTTCATCCCTGAACTCAGCGGGAACGCAACGATGTCTGGATTCTCCACTCGTTTGGACTCCGGAACGGGTCAGTCTGTCGAACTCATCCTGCCCACACCGGCTGGGTTCGACCACCTTCCTGCCGAAGAGCTTGGGCTCATCGTCCTCAACGACCAAGACCAAATTGTTGCGGGATGGGGGATGCTCCAACCGGCCAGCCCAGCCGTCGGTGAACCTTGGCGCACCATCGCTAACCATGCGCGCAGAACTGGCCACTATCGCCAAACGCAAGGGGCCATCCAGTTCGTAGCCAAATACGACCAACGCACCAGAGCAGTTACAATCCTCGCGGTTTATGTCGAAGCTCTTGGCGTGATGGAGCAACGCATCAAATCGCAAGAACGCTCAACAAGTGCCCTCACCCGAGTTGGCAAAGTTCTTTCCATGAACCAAACGCTCCACCCACTTGCGGTTTCCACGGTTCACACAATTGTCAATACTCTCGATTTGCAAGCCATCCTGCTTTGGGTGCAACACGAACCAGGCACACCGCTCCGGCTGATTGGACACACGGGGATTGAGAGGCACGGTCTGGATTACATCAAAGAATTGAATTTAGGAGACGGAATCAACTGCCTCGCCGAGGCAGTGATGGAAACCAAGCGTCCAATCTGGCTTGCGAGCGTCAACGATTCTGATCTCACCAAAAACTTGGAAGCGAAATACTGCTGTCTCCAGCCAGGGCCTATTGCGGCAATCCCGCTATCTGGCGGTACAGAAACCATCGGTGTTTTGGAACTGGTCGGCAAAGCCGATGACCAGCTATTCTTGACAGAAAAAACACTGCACATCACTTTGGCTGAACACCTTTCTCTTGCATTGAAGAGCGCGCTTCTGTTTGAAAAAGCAGAAATGCAAGCAAACATCGATCCTCTTACCGGGATTGCTAACCACCGGACAATGCAGGATTATCTCGCTCGCCGACTCGATGAAGCGAGCCGGAACCAGACTCCGATTGGAGTTGTGATGATCGACGTCGACCACTTCCGGCAATTCAACGAAGAAGAAGGGCACGATGCTGGCGATGCCGTTCTGCGGCTTGTTGCCCACACTCTGCAAGATGGAGTGCGGAGCTATGACCTCGCCGCCCGCTATGGTGGAGAAGAGTTCACGCTCATCCTTCCTGGGCTTGATGGTGAAGCCACGAAGGAAATCGCCGATCGCATCCGCAAGATGATTGCGAAGCTAGAGTACAAAACCAAGAAGGGCTCTTATCGCCGGATTACCGCGAGTTTGGGATGTTCTTCTTTCCCCGCAACAGGTTCTGCCCCGCAGGAACTCCTCAAAAATGCGGATATCGCTCTCTACAAATCGAAAGAGTGGGGACGAAATCAGGTTCAACTTTTCGATCCGGAATGGGCGGAATTGCCCGAGTCGGCCTAGGTTCAAATTGAACTTGGCGGTATGATCTTGATCCCGAAGTACCACAACGGGTCCTTTTTTGTCGTGCCAACGGTACCAGTCCGGTTGAAGCGCGACCTGCCCTAGTGTCATACTTCGCGTTTGCCGACGATTCAATTTGAAGTCGGAGGTTGGACTCTCATGTACGCAATTGTAAAAACTGGCGGTAAGCAATTCAAAGCCGCAAAAGACGATGTCATCATTGTCGAGAAAATCGACGGTGAAAAAGGCGACACCGTCACCCTGAACGAAGTCGTGATGGTTTGCGACGATAAGGGTGTCAAAGTGGGTAGCCCGTTCGTAAAGGGCGCTCAAGTCGAAGCCACTATTGTTCGCCAAGGCAAAGCCAAAAAAATCAACGCTTTCAACTACAAGCCCAAGAAAAACATCCGCAAGCGATGGGGCCACCGACAACCACAAACTCACCTGCGAATCGTCAGCGTGAGCGGAGGAAAATAACTTAATGGCACATAAGAAAGGGCAAGGTTCTACTAAGAACGGCCGCGATTCAAATTCCAAGCGACTCGGCGTCAAGCGATACGGCGGTCAAAACGTCAAGCCGGGCACAATCATTGTTCGCCAACGCGGCACCAAGTTCCACCCTGGAACCAATGTCGGCATCGGCAACGATCACACTCTATTCGCCCTTGTTGACGGCCTCGTAACCTTTGAAGGCCCGAAAGACAAGCGACGAGTTAGCGTCTACCCAACCGAGTAGTTCGCAACGTACACGAGTTCAAATAGCCGAGTGAGATTTCCTCACTCGGCTATTTTTGTTTGCAGATTGGCGCTTTATACAATCCCAGAACGAAGCAAGTCCTTCAAAACCAGCAAGCCAACAACGCGCCCATTTTCAACCACGGGCATCTCACCGATCTTCACCGGATAGTTCTGGAACACTTCCAGGGCTTCAATCGCGAGCAGGCTCGGCTCAATGATCGCCTTGGTCTGATTCATCAGATCACCAGCGCTCCCTTCCAATGGCTGAGCAGAATTCACAAACCAACGCCGCAAGTCTCCATCCGAGATAAATCCAACCAATTCCTGATTCTCATTGGTCACACAAGCGCAACCCGCACCCGAGCGAGTCACTACTTTCATCAGATCGAGCACCGAAAGTGACCGATCAACAAGCGGAAGTTCGTCACCCGAGCGCATGACATCCGCAACTCGGAGTAAAAGCCGTTTGCCAAGCGCACCCGCCGGGTGGAATCGCGCAAAATCCTCCGCGCCAAAATTCCGCGCTTCCATTACCGCAACCGCGACTGCATCACAAGCGGCAATCATCGCAGTTGTCGATGTTGTCGGAGCGAGATTGTTTGGGCAAGCCTCCTTCTCCACTGAGACATCCAGAACCAGATCAGCTTCCCTTGCCGCTGAACTCCCAGTTCGACCTGTCATCAAAATTGTTTTTGCTCCAATCTCGCGAAAGCTAGGGAAAAGGCGAACGATCTCGTCTGTTTCGCCGGAATAAGTAAGAGCGAGAACAATATCCCGATCCGTCACCATGCCAAGGTCGCCATGTACTGCCTCTGCAGCATGAAGGAAGAAACTTGGCGTCCCGGTTGAGGCAAATGTGGCCGCCGTCTTTTGCCCGATATGTCCGGACTTCCCTACCCCGCACGTCACCACGCGACCGCCGCAAGCCAGAATCCAATCCACCGCTTGATCAAACCGCTCATCCAGCCGACCAGCCAGCGCGTTGAGGGCAGCCCCTTCCTCACGGAGAACTCTTTCTAACCCTGCGTGCTTCAAATCTGCGCCCCCATGATCGTATTCCCAAAGAGGCTCGCTACCCACTCGTTCGCCATCCGGGCAGTTTCTCCGGCTTGGTCAGTCAAAGGATTGACTTCGACAACATCGAGTCCCACGAGCGTCATCGGACGCCCGGAATCTCGGAACATCTCACAAAGCAATTCCGCAATCAGGTGGCCCTCGCGATAAGTCAGTCCTCCGCGCACTTTCGTTCCTGTCCCTGGTGCGAAGAATGGGTCAAGCGAGTCCACATCAAAACTGATCCAGAGCTTGGAGACTCCGACTCGGTGCGCCCACTCATCAATTGCTTCCATCACCCCCGAAATCCGATCCCGATCCACATCCTGCATAGTCAGAGCCGGACCAGCATTCATTTTTTTCCAATTGGCGACCTCACCCGGGTCAACATCGCGCAAGCCGACCCAAGCCGTCTTCGTTAAATCCAGCCGAGTCGCCGGCACAATATCGGAGAGGATCTCCTTCCAAGCCGCATTGAGAATGGGGGCTTGCTCAGGATTCTTTGCTGGGCCAGTGCTCATCCCGGCAAGAGCGGCGAGAGGCATACCGTGGATGTTCCCGCTTGGGCTAGTATCCGGAGTGTTCAAATCCATATGCGCGTCGATCCAAAGCACGCCGAGCTCCGAACCGTGCACTTTCAGCGCACCTGAAATGGAACCGATCGCCAAGCTGTGATCGCCACCAATGACCATCGGAACCGCGCCCCCTTTCATCGACTGCGCTACTCGATCGCGCAAATCGCGGTAGACCGGAATCGCTGCTTCCACACGCCCCTGATAATCCGGGATATCAGCATCGACTTCGGCAATGTCACCGCGATCTTCCCAAGCAACTCCCAGCCGAGTCAGGGCATTTCCGAGCCCCGACATTCGCACCGCAATCGGACCAAGCCGACTCCCCAGCGTAGGCGAGCAAAGATCAAAAGGCGCGCCGATGAGATGAACCATAGCGAACATTCTACTTGGCGCACACCCTTCTCACCTGGTCGCGTGAACTAAAATATGCCATGCCTCATCTTCAAATAGAATGTTGCCCCAAGTTCAATCTCGGGCCGCTGACCGATGCCCTTGTCACTGAGTTTTGCAAAATCGAAACGGTGGAGCCCGCGTCAGTCAAGGCTTATTACCGATACTCCGAGTGGTTTGTCGGGGGTGAAGGTGCACCAAATGGATTCGTTCACCTCACCATATGTGTACTGAGCGGACGATCACCCGAGATACTCAAGTCGATGTCTGACCGACTCTACGAAGTTGGGATTCAACACCTCGCTGGACAAGTCCTCGAACCAATCTCGTGGACCGTAGAGGTGCGCGAAATGGATCGGGACACATACCGAAAGGGCGTTGTCTCTTAGCAGTACACTCTCGACCGATGGGGATTCACGTCGGCGTTCTTGCAGTCCAGGGGGATTTTGAAAAGCACATCAAGGCGGTGCGAAAGTGCCAACCTAAAGCGCAGATCACCGAAGTCCGTACCCCCGAACAAATGGACGGCTTGACCCACCTCATCATCCCGGGCGGAGAATCAACAACGGTTGGGTTGCTTCTTGAGCGGTATGGTTTAGGGGAAGCAATTCAGAATGCCGCAAAAGCTGGGCTTCCGATCTGGGGCACTTGCATGGGCATGATCATGATGGCAAGCTCCGTCGCGGGGCGAGATCAATACTCCCTCAATCTCCTGGATATCACCGTCGAGCGAAACGCTTTCGGTGCGCAGGTGCATTCTTTTGAAGAGGAGATGCAAATCACCGGGCTCCATGAGCCGCTGATGGCGGTGTTCATCCGTGCGCCGATTGTTACTGAAGTTGGAGAGGAAGTGGAAGTTCTTGCCACTATCAATGACAAGGTTGTTGCCGTGCGTCAAGGAAACCGGCTCGGAACATCGTTTCACCCAGAGCTGACGGATGACACTCGGCTCCATGAATGGTTTTTGAGTTGGAGTTAAAGATAAGTGCCCCGCTCTGAGGGCTAGAGACGGGGCGTTTCTCGGTTTTGGGGAGGAGAAGAAAATTGCTAAAGAATTTTCAACTTACGTCACTTATGACCGCGCTCCACAAAACCTTGTTCCGCCAGTCCTGAAAATGTCCTAATCTCGCTTAGTTGCGCCGGTAGATGGAGCGTGTATCCGGCCCTATTTGAACCTGTGAAACGAGTTGAACAGGCAAGTCTTCAAGCTTTGGCCCCAGGAAAGCAGGTAGCCCGCTCACCACATCTTTCGGGGCAGTGTAAACAATAATCTCATCGTACACACCAGATTCTAAGAATCGCTTCATCGTCTCCGGGCCGCCTTCCACCAAAAGCCCAACTTTCTTGTTCGTCCAAAGCCGATCCAAAATCTCTTCAATCGTGAAATTGACGTTGTTGCTCATATGCCACGTGTCAGCATCGGTATTGAAAATCCGCTCGTTCCCCGAGAGGCGATGCCCAGGATCAAGCACAATTCGTAGCGGTTGATGGACAACTCCTTCTATCCGAGCAGTGAGAAGCGGATTATCTTTTTGTACTGTCGATCGCCCAACGAGAACTGCCCCCCGCTCTGCGCGGTAGCGATGCCCATCCAACCGGGCTTCTGGAGAAGTGATCCATTGCTCACCATCACGACGAGCTGCAAATCCATCGTGTGACTGGGCGATCTTTAGCGTGACATAGGGGCGTTGCATCTCCATTGCGCCGAGCCAAGCATAGTTCACTGATCGCGCCGCCGCTTCATCAACACCGCTCACCACTTCCAGCCCTTGAGCTTGGAGAAATGCTCCTCCACCTGCCGCTTTAGGGTTTGGGTCAGCGCAAGCGAAAACGACTCGCTTGATCCCGGCTTGCATGAGAGCTAAAGTGCATGGGCCTGTTCTTCCTTCGTGATTGCACGGTTCAAGCGTTACGTAAGCCGTACTGCCCCTTGCGCTATCCCCCGCTAGAGTCAAGGCATTGACTTCCGCGTGCGCCTGCCCAGCAGATACATGGTGACCGCGCCCAACAACTTCCCCATTACTAACAATCACGCATCCAACATGCGGGTTAGGGGTAGGAAATCCGTAGCGAGACTCCAAAACCGCCTCGCGCATAAACTGTTGATCAAGTGTCGCTTGATTCTGATCCTGCATCGCCCTTTGCAATATCTGACTCGGTGACGTTGTCCAAAGATTCGTCCCAAGCCGGTTTATCCATATTCATTATGGACTCGGATGAGGCAGATTTTTTCTCGTGATCACGCATTGCCCCTTCCACGAACTGCTGCATGTGCCCCTTAATTTCATCCTGTAGTTCGCGGCGGGTGTGGCGCAATACGATCATTGCGCAAATAATCACTGCTACCCACACCAAAAACATGACGATGACGTAGCTCAGCGACATGACAGCAAACTGGGCAAGCTCCTTTCGGGGAGCATCCGCCTCCGGCTTCATCCGGAACAAAAACGGAAAGCCAATCAGCATGATCCCGCCAAAGATCATCAACCCGGTGGTGAATGTCTTCAGACGCATGCCCGCTTCAACTCCGCAATACCCGCCGCAATAGTCGGCGTTTTCATCAGGTAGCTCCCCGCGACAAAATGGGTTGCCCCCGCCTCAAACACAGGGCGGATCGTGTCACCGGCAATCCCGCCATCAACTTCAATGGGCATATCTGGCGCGATTTTTCTCAGAGCAGAGACTTTATCAACGCATTCTTGGATGAGCTTCTGTCCACCCCATCCCGGATTGACGGTCATCACCAAGATCATATCGGCAACTTCCAGAACCGACAATACTGCCTCAATCGGTGTCCCTGGATTGATGGCAACGCCTGCTTCCACGCCTTTCTCGCGGAGGGTTTGGCAAAGCCGGTGACTATGGATCGCCGCTTCGGCATGGAAGAGTATTCGCTTGCACCCAGCCTCAATGAATCCGTCGAAGTGAGCTTCGGGCGTCATCGTCATCAGGTGCGCTTCCACCGGGCAAGCGAACTCCTGGCAAAGGCTGGCGGCCAGATCCGCGCCAAATGTAATCGGAGGCACAAACTGCCCATCCATCACATCCAGGTGAATCCAATCACATCCACCTTCAACCATTTCCCGCACCGGATCCATGAAGTTCGCGGGATCACAGCTCAGAATCGATGGGCAAATCTGCGGTTCAGGCATCACTCGTCCCCAGGAGTCTTAGTGATTTGCTTCACAAGTTCGTTATCAAAGAATATGCGGAAGATAACTTCTGTTCCGTATCCTCGAGATTCTTCTTCAATCGTGTCGCCAGGGTTGTTGTTATCTTCGTAAACCGTTTTTGTCCCGCGATCATCCGTCATCTCAATCCGAACAAGAACCGCCGCATCAAGGAGAGCAGGCACCTCGACCGAAATGTTGTAGTTCTTGCTGACGTTGGAGCGACCATCGGAAGTCACGCGCTCATTACCGTTGCTCACTTTGAGCTTGATCGCAGTTCGGCGTTCCACCGATTTGCGTGGCTCCGGAACTTGTCCTATCACCATTCCCGGCTCAGAGTCGCGATCCCGAACGTATTCAATGTCTTGATCCGTGAGGCGGAGATCCAGGCTTTGGATCAGCTCTTTCACTTCAGCAAGATCGCGTCCACGGAAATCGGGAAGTTCGACGAACTTGCTGCCGCTACTTACCACCGCGTTGATGTAGAAATTCTCCTTGATCATCTCGCCCGAAGTCGGGTTTGTTGAGATGATTGCCCCTGGCTCAAATTCATCGCTTGGTTCGCGACGAACTTCTTTGATCGTCACATTGTGCTCACGCATTTCCTTGCGTGCTTCATCGATGTTTTTGCCGACAAAATTCGGAATCGCGAATGATTTCGGTTGGCTCGCTCGGAAGAACATCCAGCCGCCAATCACAATAATGAAGGCGATGGACATCATATAAGCGATGACCGAGAGCCAAATCGGCACTCCATCTTCACTGCGCTTTTTGCGCTCTTTCTTGACTTTCGCTTCCTTCTTCACTCGTTTCTCTTCCGATTCCGGGTCGGAATCGATGGCATTCATCTCGGGAGCAACGCGACCCAATTCTTCCGCAGATGCCTCGCCGGTGATCGGCCAAGCCAGCTTCTTACCAAACCGCAATGCATCCTGAATTTGACGCAGATCATTGAGAAGACTTCCCAGCGAGCTGTACCGTTTCAAAGGATTCTTATCCATGCACTTTCGGATCAGGTGATCGAGTGCATCCGGAACAGCGGCAACGACGGTTTTGACGCTCGGCACGGGTTCGGAAGCATGCTTAGTTGCAATCTGAACAGCGTTGTCGCCGTGATACGGCGTTCGCCCGGCAAGAATCTGCCACATCAGTACGCCAATGGAATAGATGTCGCTGAGTTGAGTTGGCATTCCTCCGGCAGTTACTTCCGGAGCGAGATAAGGAGCCATCCCTTTCAGCATTTGGTGAGCGGCAAATTCTGAGTGGGCGAATGCTTTCCAGAAACCAGGCGTGAGAACTTTTACTCCATCGGTAGACGTTGTCATCACTGTGTGGGCAGAAATATCACCGTGGATGACGCCCGCATCATGGAGCGGCTGAAGAGCTTCGCAAATCTCAATCACAGTTGCCACTGCAACCGGAACGCTCAGGCTCGCAAGCCTCTTCAATCGTGTTGAAAGACGGGAGCCAGGCGAATACTCGCTCACAACATAAGTGGATCCCTTGTTATCTTCGACGCCGAAAAATCGCTCGACCCCGCCGCTTTTGATCTCGGAGTTTCGACCAACTACCCGGCGAAGCTCGTCAATAAAATCGGACTCGTCCTGAATTTTTGAGTCAACAATACGGAGATAGACTTCCCGATTCGCGGTTCGATCTTTCCCGTGATAGCATTTGAACGCCGGCTCACGATCAAGTTCCTCAATGATCTCATAGCGGTCGTTGAGAAGCTCACCGATCATTCCTTTGCCTCCTTATCAGGAAGGAATGCGAGCACCAGCACGGTCAAAAGGAGGACAAGGGCCAAAACCGGGAGTGGTGAGCTATCGAGCCCTTTGATATAAGCCTCAGTGTTGCCGCCCCAATAAGCTGATTGACTGGCAAAGTAGCCCCCGGCCATGAGTAATAGCCCAATCACCGAGACTGCCAGTCGAACACTTTTCATTGATGCTCAAGTAAACCTCGCACTTCTGCGGGGTTGATATTGGTGAGAAGTTTACACGTTCCCAGGGCCGGAACTACGCTGAAAGCCAGCCCTTCTTGCGTTGCTTTTTTATCTAAAGTCATCGCTTGCATCAGTTCATCAATCTCGATGCCTTCCGGCATCGCGGTTGGTAATCCATGAGAACGTAAAACTGCTTTGATCCGTTCCGATGTCCCAGGCTCGGTATGGAGCAATTTTTCGGTAATTCCAGATTCGACGACCATCCCGACGGCGACTGCTTCGCCGTGCTTCAATCCTTTGTAGTCCTGCACTTTTTCAATGGCATGTCCGATCGTATGTCCGAAATTCAGGATTGCTCGCAGCCCCGTTGTTTCGAATTCATCTTCTTCAACCACGAACTTCTTGTGTTCAATACACTGCCGAATGATCAGTTCCTCTCGCTCATCGCCTGGGAGCATGGGAGTTTCTGCCAGAGCTTCGAACAGGTTCTGATCCATGATCGCTCCGTACTTGATCACCTCTGCCATCCCATTCCGATACTCTTCTTCGGGCAGAGTTTTGAGACACTCGGCTGAGATGCGAACTTCGTGGGGCGGCCAAAACGCTCCAACAAGGTTTTTCCCTTCGGGAAGATCAATTCCCACCTTGCCCCCCACAGAAGAATCCACCATAGCAAGGAGGCTTGTCGGAATTTGAATAAGTTCTACACCGCGCATGTACGATGCCGCGGCAAAGCCAGCCAAATCGCCGACCACTCCTCCACCAAAAGCAAAAACGCGGCCCTTGCGTTTCAATCCTAACTTTGCGAATTGTGAGATCAGTTCTCGGTATATGTCGAATGACTTACTTGCTTCTCCAGCAGGAACGACTATTGCTTGATCTGGGATGGTTGATTTGTAGTGTTTTGCAAGATTTTCATCTGTAACAACGATATCTTGCACAGCGAAATCTTCGAGTAGATGTTTAGGTTCTACGAACCGAATGTCGTAGTCTCGAGTTGAGCTTTTGACTTTGATCATGGAGCTAACTTCTCCACGATCTGCCGAACCACATTGTCAAAACCGTCCTCGGTGACTTCTACTCGGAAATCTGCCTTTGCATAAAGCGGACGTCTTGCGTTCAAGAGGTTATCGAGACGGATCTCCCAGTCTTCGTACTCCAGAAGCGGCCTCCTTTTGAGAGATTTGTCGAGGCGGTCCTTGAGAACGGTATCGTTGACATCGAGCCAAACGGTCATCCCGATCCGCTTGAATTCATCCCAATTATCATCGCGAACAACAATGCCCCCGCCTGTTGCCAAAATGCCATCGGAATCATCGATGCACTGAAGGACAGAGTTCTCGTGTTGGCGAAATGCATCTTCGCCGTACATCTGAAAGATTTGGGGAATAGAGCGACCCAGACGTCGCTGAAGCATGACATCCGTATCCTCGAAAGGCAAATCAAGATATTCGGCTAAGAGCTTTCCAACGGTGCTCTTTCCGCTACCCATCATGCCAACGAGAATGATTTTGCTCATGCTTAGTAAAGAACAGACAGCGGCGAGTCACCTCGCCGCTGTCGTCTGGGAATTTTGATAAGGTTGATTTTCCGCTTATGGTCGGATACCGTTGTCATCTTCAACAATGGTTGGCGTTACGAAGACAATCATTTCGCTCGATGTGAGGTTTGTAGATCGTCCGCGGAACAGCTGACCAATGATCGGAAGTTCGCTCAAGATGGGGATTCGGCTTTGTGTAAAGTCGTCCCGCTTGTCGGTAATACCGGCAAGAGCAATTGTTTCGCCGTTTCGCACTCGTATAGCTACAGAGAGCCCTTGAGTGATGATGTCTGGCGTTTCATTCCCAAGCGAATCTCGTCGTCGTGCACCGAATGACGAAATTTGTGGTGACAACGACATTGTGATTGTCCCATCACCATTGATCCGAGGTCGAACAACCAAAGTCGTAAACGATGTAAGCGGTGTAGCAATCGAGTTGGTAATAGCGATACCGTTAGTGATCGTGGTTGAAGATGAGAAAATGGTCGTTTGAACCGAGCTAAATACTTGACCGGTTTGATTATTGAATGTTCTGATCAACGGTGAAGATTCGGTTCGAGCATAACCGTCGGTTAGGACTGTTCGTAATCGAGTCGAAATATTACCGGTTGCATAGTTCAAGAAGATCGGGTCTCCTGAGCGAGCGAACGTTCCTGGAACGTTGCCGGCAAAGATGCCGCCGCGCTCATAAAGCCAGTCGATACCAAGAGATTTTTCAGCACCCTGAGATGTGGTGATGAATTGCACTTTGATTTCAACTTGTTTCGGAGCTTTGTCGAATAGGTCAAGCAAGTCGATCAACTGTTGATAAGCTTCGTCAGTTCCAACAAAGATGATCGAGTTGTCAGTTGGATCGTAGCCAAGGGACGTGACACCTTGAGGTACCAAACCTTGTCCACCTTGAAGTGATCCAAAGTCTCCGCCACCTTGCTGACCACCGCCACCAACGCCGCCGAGCTGACCGCCGCCACCGACACCGCCGAGCTGACCGCCGCCACCGACACCACCAAGCTGACCGCCGCCGCCTACGCGGCCTTGTCCAGCTGCTGAGCCAGGGAGACTAATCAAATCGTTCAGTTCTGTAGTAGCTCCGCTTCTTCCAGACTGTTCTCCAACATAGTTGATTTGATTATTGGGCGTTCCAAAACTTGAAAGTGGCATGCCCTTACGCCGAGCAATTGCAATATCATCCAAATAACGATCCGGATTGTAACCGGTCCCCGTTTGTATCATTTCCAATACGTCACGTGGA
>JAGQUX010000028.1 GCA_020438215.1 Armatimonadota bacterium
ATGCTGTCGCCCACAAACTGAATGAGGAAGTAGAAACCGAAGGGCTGGTCATTTATTCCTTCGACGCATACGATCGCCGTATGGTGCCGACCGGAAATGCGGGCACGGTTCCTCCTGATTTGATTGATTGCGCGTTTGAAATTCCGAAAGGGATGGGCGATGGCCAAATTCGCCACATGATTGACAAGCGCATCCTCGCTTTGCGCGATCCGGAGCGGCTTGTTCAGTGTGCGACGATTTTGCTAAAGGATCGCGGGAAGTTTGTCGGGATGCTGGCACTATTCTCGCCGAGTATAAAGTCTTTGGATGAGTCGCTTCGCTTGGCTACCGATGCCTCGGATGCTCTTGGGCCGATGGTGAACAGTGAGCTCCAGAAATCCGATGAGAAGCAACGCTTGCGCGAAATGGAAACTCTTTATGGAGTGGCGAGCGTGGTTCTTGGCTCAGAATCACCAACGAATCTCGCTTCTCGAGTGGTTCGAGAGCTGAGTGACACGATTGCAGTTGACCACATCGGTATCTCGTTCCTCGATGGTGATGACACGATTTCCGTTGCCAATCACGGTGGACAAAACCGCATTTTCGATGAAGTCTCGTTCGCTTTTGGTTCTGGGATTGCCGGCTGGTTGAAGACCGGTTCACCAGAGCTTTATATGGTGGACGCGCTTGCTGATGATCGCATTGACAAAACCACGGCGATGAAGAAACGAGTCGGTAGTTACTGCATGATTCCGCTCCAGTTCGGGCCGGAGCCGTACGGATTCATCACCGCGAGCACAAATCGAGTCGGCGGAATTGACTTCGGCAAACTCAAGACGCTTCGTGCCATCGCTGCTGAAACTTCCCAAGCATTGGGTCGCCTGACAAACCCCAGTGCGGGTGCCAGCGGGGCGATGACTCCCACCGAATTTTATGCCGCCGTTCGTGAAGGGAAGAACGGTCACCTGGTTTATCTTCAGCTTCTCCGACGAGATGAGCTCGTTGAGAAATACGGTGCTCCCGCGATGGACTACGCAGTTCGTAAGCTCTTGAATCAGCTTCGCGCCAAACTCCCGAGTGGTGGAGCGATCTGCCGCCGTGATGAAGGGGATTACGTTGCTTTCTTGCCGAATTGGGATGAATCTTCTAGCCGAAGCTGGGCTAATGATGCCGCTGCAACCGCTAGCATGGTCGGAATCAGCACTCCCGATGGTCGCGCGAAGATCCCGTTAGCTTTGCGGGCAAAGGTCGCAGGAATAGGCCAGCAAAACCACCAGGTTTCGCAGGAGATGAGCGCGTGAAACGCAGATTTCGCATGATTACCGGGTGCAGAAATCGGATTCGTGAGATACAGTCTTATCACGACGGTTTCCACGCGATCCAATGGTGTGGGGGTCAAGTGTGAGACCGTCATCGAAGATTCGGTTGCAACGTGCGAGGGCGAAGTCAAAGCGTTGCCTTAAGACCGGCTATCAGGAGAGAAAACTAAACATCATGCTTCAAACCTTTGAATTCGAAGGGGCGCTTGACCAATGTCAGGCCGTCCTCGAAATTGATCCCGATCATCTCGGAGCCCTCGAGGTGATGGCGCAAGCTCAATGGCAAGCGGGTCAATTTGAAGAAGTCATCACCACCACAAGTCGTCTTCTTCGCCTCAATCCTCACGAACCAGGCTATCGCTACACTCGCGGTATGGCTCTGATGTCACGCGGAGAATTGTTCCGCGCAGCAGAAGATTTCAAGCGTGCCATCAGCCAAAGCGACGATATGCGGTTCAAAACCCAGGTCGCTGGTGCGCTGGATGCGGTGGAGATGTGGATTGAAGAGCAATCGCTTCGTCCACGCCGAGAAGAGAATGCCAAGCACTTTCCTCGTCCGAAACTGCAAAGCGATCTCGTGGGTCGCTACCACTAAGTTAGCTCTCGGCTTTACAAAAAACAAAACCCCCTCGGCAAGTTGCCAAGGGGGTTTTCGCTTTGAGGAGCGAGATGTTTAGCTAATCAGGACTTTGCCTTTGACTGGCTGAACATTGCCAACCAGTGCGGCACCTTTAGCAACCAACTCCATTCGGCCTTCCTTCGCGGAATCCTCGCAACCGAAGAAGTGGTACTTGCCATCCGCCCAGACTTTGAACTTCGCTGGCTGACCAGGAGCATTGCAGCATCCCTCTTCACCCTTCATGACTTTGGCTTCAGGGGTGGACTTGCAGCACTCTTTTTCGCCTGCTTCTTGAGCAACGACAGGCTTGGCATCGCCGCAGCAGTCGTCTTTCTTATCGGTGGCTTGCTGAGCCACGATGGGTTTTTCGTCACAGCAGTCCGCTTTCTTGTCAGCGGCTTGTTGTGCGACGAGCTTGGCTTTGTCCGCACCCTCGCAACAATCCTTCTTCTCGGAAGCTTGCTGAGCCACGACTGGTTTCTTGTCGCAGTGTTGGGCTTCTTTCTTCTCTTGAATCGTCGCCACGGTGATTGCCGCAACCGAAAGCGTGGCTAGAATTCCAATAATGTACTTCTTCATGATGTCTTCTCTAGTTTATCCGATATTTGATATGTCAAATACTTTTTAGCCTTTGAGATCCGCCGCGGGAGCCGTGTCTTCCCATGGGAAGGAGCTGTTCCCGAAGTGACCGTTCTTTGCCGTGGGCAAGTAGATTGGTCGGCGCAGGTTCAAATGCTCAATAATTCCTTTTGGAGACATATCAAATCGATCTTTCACTCGTTTGATGATCTCATCGCGGTCAATGTTCTCTGTCCCAAAGGTTTCGATGTTGAGAGAGACGGGTTGTTCAACCCCGATTGCGTAGGCAACGCCGATTTGAGCACGTTGCGCCAGACCCGCAGCAACAATACATTTCGCCACATGGCGAGCCATGTATGCCGCTGAGCGGTCGACCTTGGTGGGGTCTTTGCCTGAGAATGCGCCGCCACCGTGCGGACACATACCGCCATAGGTGTCGACGATGATCTTGCGTCCGGTCAAGCCGGTATCACCTTCTGGGCCACCAGTAACAAATCGTCCGGTGGGGTTGATGTGATAGGTGATATCGCCCTTGATGAACTGACCGTACTTATTCAATACCGGCGCAATAATCTCATCCTTGACAATGTCGCGGATCGAGTCTTCAGTTTCTGGCGAATGCTGTTGGCTCAAGACAACCGTGTCGATGTGGCTGGGGGTTGTGCCTTCATAAACAATACTGACCTGGCTCTTGGCATCGGGGCGCAGACCAAGCGATGGGTGCTCACGTCGCTTTTCTGCCGAGACGCGCATGAGTTCGTGCGCCATTGCGATGGGGAGCGGCATCAGAGACTCGGTTTCATCGGTTGCCATTCCGAACATCATGCCTTGGTCGCCTGCCCCGCCCCGATCGACGCCCATAGCGATATCGCGGCTTTGTTCGTGAATGGCAACCAGGACACCCGCCGCGCCACCATCGAAACCAAGCGCAGTGCTGACATAGCCAACATCCTTGATAGTTTTACGGACGAGGTTGGCAACATCGACATAGGCATTCTCGGTGCTGAGTTCGCCGGAGATAACGGTGAATCCGTGACCAACAAACGATTCCACGGCAACACGTGCGCCGGGATCTTGTTCCAAAACGGCATCCAAAATCGCGTCGGAAATCTGGTCGGCCAGCTTATCGGGGTGGCCTTCGCTGACGCTCTCGGAAGTAAAAATGTGTCGATCTGACATTTGTTCTTCTCAGAATGATAGCGTCTGGGGGATGCACGTCCTATGCGAGAGGCGCGCGAAATTGTCCCATGAATTGAGATGACAATTTTTGCGCACATTTAATCCTTCTGCCGTACTATAGGGTGAGCGGGAAAATTGCTATGAAAAACACAATCACACTCACTGCGCTTGGGCTCGGTATTGCATCTATTGCCGCAATCGCAATTGCACAAAACACCCAGACGTCTCAGTCGCATTCGCAATCTCAGAATGGGACGGCTTCTGCTTGGGCTAAGTCTTCTAGTAATGCCAGCAGCAGTGGGGGACAGAACGCTTTCGCAAGCGGCCTGGGTGCTCAGATCATAGCGGGAGAAGCGTATTTGATTCGGTGGGCTCCCCGACAAGAATTGACCGTTCAGCAGGGTTCTCAAGCCCTTGCCCAGCATCATCAGTTTTTGGCAAATACCAAGGATGAAAACGTAATTTTTGAGGGCCCCCTCCAAGGATCTATTGGTCGGCTTGCGCTCTATGTTGGTGTAGAAAAAGGAGCAAAGTCGTTTGCCAATGCGTCGCCGCTAGTCAAAAGCGGTGCCGCAGATGTGGAGATCACCCCATGGCAAATCGAATATTCGAATGCTTACCGCTTATCCAAAAACGGTGTCGCCCCAGGCTCATTGACCAACGTCGGGGGATCTCAAGTATCCGGAGACTCGCAAAACTCGACAAATGGCAGTCAAAGCCAGTCGACGCAAACATCTGTTGGGCGCAATTGAAACGGAAATTCCAACTGTCCAAGATAATCTGAAATCACAAACGCATTCTCAATGGAGGGGGTAGGTAGACTCCCTCCATCTTTTTGAACTAAGAGTCTGCGTATGAAGAACTTTTCGAAAGGGCTACTGTTTCTTGCCGTAGCATCCGTACTCTCCGCACCGCTCGCCATGGCTCAGAACAAGGTTCTGACGCACGATGTGTACGACAGCTGGAATTCGATTGTAGGGATCAAGCTCTCTAATGATGGGAAGTGGATCACTTATGCTTCCAGCCCACAAGAAGGTGATGACACCGTTACAATCAAGTCTGTTGATGGCTCTAAAAGCTACACGATCGAGGTCGGCGCGAACGTCAATTTCAGCGAGGATTCCAAGTATGTTATTGCGACGATTGTCCCCAAGCTTGCGGTGACCAAAGAGGAAACCAAGAAGAAGGT
The DNA here is from genome assembly GCA_020438215.1 of Armatimonadota bacterium. Taxonomy (GTDB): domain Bacteria; phylum Armatimonadota; class Fimbriimonadia; order Fimbriimonadales; family Fimbriimonadaceae; genus UphvI-Ar2. The sequence continues at coordinate 4,865 of JAGQUX010000028.1, forward strand.
CAAGCCGGAAGATCGAACCAAGAACTCACTTCGGATCATTGAACTCGCGACAGGAAAGGTCACCGACATTGATCGCGTGACGAGCTACCAGATCGCGGACAAAGATTCGGGCTGGATCATCTATCGCCCAGAGCCTCCGAAGCCGGAGCCAGCCAAGCCTGCGGATAAGCCAGCAGAAGGCGAAAAGAAGCCCGAAGAAAAGAAAGAAGAGAAAAAGGACGAACCCAAAAAGAAAAAGGGCCATGGCAATGGTTCGACCATCGTTCTCTACAACTACATGACCGGTGAAAAGGTGGAGATGTCCAACATGGGCACCTACACCATGAACGAAGCGGGAAGCAAGCTGTACTTCAACTCAACTCCAGAGGGCGTGGAAGGGCATGGTGTTTTCGTTTACGATTTCGCAAGCAAAACCAAGAAAGCCGTGATTGAAGGACTGGGGCAATATTCCCGAATTCTGCTTTCCGATGACGAAAGCAAAATCGCTGTTTTGACGGACAAAGACGACTACAACTCCGAGGATTCTTCCTACTCAATCTATGCGGGAAATGCAAACGGTGGACTCAAACGAGTTGCTTTTGCCGGCGATAAAGGCATCCCCGAAGGTTGGTACATCAATTCTCGCTCCACTCTCCGATGGAGCAAGCCAGCAGATCGTTTGTTCTTCTCGACCGTGCCGAAGCCGGTTAAAGAGGAAAAGAAAGAAGAAGTTGATGAAAGCGAAAAGGTCAGCCTGGACATCTGGAACTGGCAAGACCTTGAGCTTCAACCCCAGCAGCTTCTTCGCATCAATGCCGAGCGGAACCGCTCGTTCTCCGCAATGGTGGATATGAAGAGTGGCAAGGTGATGCAGCTCGAAACACCAGAGCACAAAGATGTTTCCGTTTCCAGCAATGGTGTTGGCAACTGGGCTCTGATCTCCAAACCAGTCGCGACCGGCGCGGGTCTGACTCCTGACAACTACTGGATCATGAATCTGTCTGATGGCAAGATTCGCGATCTGAAAATGGACTTGAAAGGCGGAATCACTCTCAGCCCCAATGGCAAGTGGCTCTCTGCTTACGACTACACAACACGATCGAGCTATATCATCAACCCCAGCAACCTGGAGTGGATGAAGATCGACGACAGATTCCCGCACCCGATCTACGATTCGGAAGATGATCACCCCAGCGGCGGTGGTCCGTACGGCGGCGCAGGTTGGAGTCAAGACGAAAACGTGATGTACGTGTACGATAAGTACGACATCTGGGCTCTTGATCTCCGAAAGAAAGACAAAGCGGAATCGGTGACGGGTGGCTACGGTCGCCGCACTAATACGATCATTCGCTTCAGCAATATTGACCCCGACATGGAGTACATCGATCCGAAGAAGACCGTGTACTTCAGCCTCTTCAATGAGAAAACGAAGGACGCAGGATTTGGACGGTCGACATTCGGAGCGCGCACATCACCAGAAGTTCTCGTGATGGATGCGGCCGCTTATGGCAGCCTGGGCAAAGCCCGCGATGCCGAAGTCTATGAGTTCCAGCGCGAAAACGTCGACAAATACCGCGACGTTTACATCGCAGGTGCTGACTTGAGCAATGCGGAGCAGTTCAGCGACATTAACCCGCAAACCGAAGATTACGTTTGGCCAACAGTTGAACTGGTGGAATGGCGATCACTCGATGGGGTGATGTTGCAAGGCTTGCTCTACAAGCCTAGTAACTTCTCACGACGTGAGCAGTACCCAATGATTTCGTACTTCTACGAACGCAGCTCTGACGGTATGCACCGCTACCAAACCCCTGCTCCAAGCGCAAGTACGATTAACATCGCTTGGTTTGTCAGCAATGGCTACTGTGTCTTCGTTCCGGATATTCCGTACAAGGAAGGCTATCCGGGTGAGAGCGCGGTTTCCGCGATTGTTCCTGGCGTGAACTCTATCCTTGAGCGCGGGTTTGTTGATCCGAAGCGAGTTGGGATTCAAGGTCAAAGCTGGGGTGGCTACCAAGTCGCTTACCTGGTGACCGAAACGGATATGTTCGCGGCGGCTGGCGCTGGTGCTCCGGTCAGCAATATGTTCAGTGCATACGGCGGGATCCGCTATGGTAGCGGCTTGGTTCGCCAGTTGCAATACGAAACCGGCCAAAGCCGAATCGGTGGAACGATGTGGGAATACCCGCTCCGCTATATGGAGAACTCCCCGATCTTCTACGCAGATAAGGTCAAAACCCCGCTCCTCATCATGGCGAACGACCGCGATGGAGCAGTTCCGTACACCCAAGGAATCGAATACTTCACCGCTCTGCACCGCCTTAAAAAGCCGTGCTGGCTGTTGGTCTATAACGGCGAAGATCACAACCTGGTGCAACGTAAGAACCGCAAGGATCTGTCGATTCGCCTGGGTCAGTTCTTTGATCACTACCTGAAAGGTGCGCCGATGCCGGTCTGGATGGACAAGGGCGTTCCTGCGGTGGATAAAGGCAAAACGATGGGCACTGAGCTCACCGGCGGCGGGAAGTAACTACTTTTCGCTAAGCAAGAATGAAGGAGCCTGCCAACTGGCAGGCTCCTTTCTTTTGTGAGTCTTCACAGGTGGTAGCACCCGCATTTACACCAGTTGCGCACTGAAAAAACTACCGGCAAGCCGCGGCCTTGGTATTGTTATGAACATATGAATTTGCTCCGTAGCAGTTTGGTCTTGGTGGCCGCTTCATCCTCGGTATTCAGCTTTGCGTTCTCACGTGTGATTGTCTTCGGTGACAGCTTGAGCGATGCAGGAAATGTCCACGGTTTGACATTTGGGCTCTATCCACCGGCACCTTATTGGAACGGACGATTCAGTAATGGCCCAACATGGGTGGAAGGATTCGCAACGGATCTCGGTCACTCTGCTCAGCGGTCTTGGTCGGGTGGAACGAACTACGCTTATGGCGGAGCAGAAGCAAATACGAATTCCGCTCTTTCTGGACAGCTCACGCCGAATGTCGGCACTCAGATCGGGAGTTTTTCTAGCGGAGATTCATTTACCGGCGACGAGCTCGTAGTTGTGCTGGCGGGCGCAAATGATTTCTTTGAAGGAAACACCAACGGCACTCAGGTCGCTGGCTTCATGAACACACACTTCAACACGCTTTATGGGCTGGGTGCGCGAAACTTCTTGATCGGCAATATCCCAGATCTGGGATTGACGCCCTCCTATCTTGGTGGAGTCGATCAGGCTGCCGCGACTCAGTTCACGAGCGATTTCAATACGGCACTCTCCGGGCATATCACTAGCTTGCAGGGACAATCTGGGGTGAGCGTGGTTCGCCTCGATCTGTATCAAATTTTTGTGGACATCATGGCGAATCCGGGTGCTTTCGGCCTCTCCAACGTTACGCAAAGCTTTTTGGATACTGGCGGAAATCCCGATGACTTTCTTTTCTGGGATACGGTTCACCCAACTCGTCAAGTTCACCAGATTGCACGGGAACGAGCCCTTGCCGCGGTTCCAGAGCCAGCTTCGATGGTTGGCTTAGGGGCGTTGGGATTGCTGGCTTTGCGGCGTCGAAAACGAGCCTAAAACTGATCAGTCATAAACATCTGCGGAGGCACAGGGAAGTTCCGCGTCATCACAATCAGGTGGTGCTCTTCTTGCACAAGCGGCACTTTCATCTGCCGCGCCATGGATTTCATCCCGAAGAATTCAGAATTGTGCATCACGGGCCAGGCATCGTGATCCTGATCAAGGATTGCCTCTCGAACGATGCTGGGCTCATTACAAATGTATCCCGCCCCGACCTTTTCACAGCTACGATAAACCCATGACCAGTACTGCCAGCGGCGTTCATCCCGACGGAGACGACCTGGATCAGAATCAGACCACTCTTGATAAATGCGCTGCACCTCTGACTTAGGAAGCTCATCGCCGAGCTCGCCCACATTGCGAACAATATGGCCGCGGATCACTTCATCCGTGGCTTGAAAACCGACGCGGCGATAGAGTGTTTCTTCATGGGCAAAGAGGATGGCGGCTTTCTCTCCACCCGCTTCGGAATGGCCGATGACGTGCTCCAAAAGCTCTTGTCCATAACCATGGCCTCGACACTCGGGAGCGGTGGCAACTCCAGCAATACCAATTGCGCTGCCCCAACCGAATTCAAGCGGAGTCGTTGTCAGGATTGTGGTCATCTGACCATCTTGGAAAAGAGCCCATTTGCGCTTGAGATCAAAAAAGGGCTCGGAGAAGAATATGCTGGAAGCGCGGTCGTAGTCGAGTTCGAAAACGGAGCACAACAAATTCAAAAACTGGGGTGCCTCATCGGCATGAATTGGTCGAATCTCCTTTTTCAAAGCTTTATGGCTCCTTAGCGATTGTAATCTTTACAAGAACAGAATTAATCTCTGAACTTACACCATTGGCAATTATTAACGCTACGGTGCGCTCCTCTGATCGCTTTAGGCCAGACAAATCTACGGGACTTGTTCGGATTGCGATCAAACCCGCAAGATCTGCGCTGTTGCCTTTAAGGACAATTTGGCTAGGTTCAACCTCTACTTTTGATACACGATATCCGAATGCAGGCGAACCTTTCCATTGAACATTAATGGGGACAATTCGCTCTTGCTGGGCGGGGGCAACACTAGGTCGAACAGTCACGTTCGCGGGTTCGGTACGCATATAGGGAACCGGGCGACCTTCTTCATCAAGCACTTGCACCGGAAGATTTTCTGTCACACCAGGAGAAATCTTGGCAAGATCCAAGGTGACCACCAATTCTTTTACTTTTTCGACATAGCTCACCGGCCCGATGAGTTCGACTTCATCGGGGAGAGTTGTGGCTCCGTTGTAGAGGAGGTCGGGGTCAGCGGCACCTTTGCCTTGCACGGAGACTTTCCGCTTCTCACGAATGACTGTTTCGAGGGCAACGGTACTGACCGGCTTTCGAGCTCTCACGTTGACATCAATGTTGGCGGGAGCTTGAACTTTGATCTGAATATCGTTAGAACCCTCACGGGCCGTTTCTAAATCAACAAAAGCTTCGACTTGGGTGGTATCGAGCTTGTCGAGTTCTGCTGAAGTGCCACTTGCAACAAGCAAAACAGATTCCTCGCGGTCTATCACGATCAAATCTTGCGAAAGGTTTTGCACCTTGAGCGGAACGGCAAACTCACGCTCGCGGCCTGGCTCGTACATCGGTTGAACTTGGAGCCAAAGCAGAACCGCAACAACGACTGAGGCGATCGCAAAGAAGATGTTCTCTTTCTTCACGGGGCGACCTCTTCTTTGTCCGCATCTTTGCGAGAAATGCCTAAGAACTTGCGGTTACCTTGTCGTTTTTCAGCGGAGAACTCTTCACCCAGGCGGGTGCGGAGCTGCGCTTGATCAGACATGATTTCCAGCTTGCCGTCGATAGCGAGGGCCACATTCCCGCGCTCTTCACTAATGATGATTACGACCGCATCAGATTGCTCACTGGCTCCGATTCCTGCGCGGTGACGCATGTGATATTTCTCAGCAATGGCGGTGCTTTCACTCATCGGGAGGCGGCAAGATGCCGCGAGGACTTCACCATCTCGGATGAGTACCGCACCATCGTGGAGCGGGTTCCCTTCGTAGAAAATTGCGCCGAGGAGTTGTGCCTTCACGTTCGCGTGAACCATCACGCCACTACTGGCGACATCGTCCAGGCGGTTGCCGCGCTCTAAGACAATGAGCGCACCGGTGTTGGTTTCGGCAAGCTCGCCGGATGCCTTGACGACTTCATCCAGAGTCTGCTCTTCCAGTGAAGCTTCGCCGCCAATCAAGCGACCGCTCCAGAGGCCGACCTTGGCAAAACCTTCTATTGCTTGCCGAAGTTCCGGAAGAAGCAGAATAACGAGGGCGACCGGTGCAAGAACCGTAGCCTTGTCAAGAATCCAGTGAAGCGTTTTGAACCCTAGCTTTTCGCTGAGAGTGAGGGCGATCACAAAGACGCCAATCCCAAGCAGTACTCGCCATGCTCGTGTTCCGCGAACCAACTTGAGCAGGCGATACACAAGGTACGCCACCAACAAAATGTCGATGATCGGGATAATGCCGCGGGTTTCAAAGTCAAAAATGCCCGCCAAACGCTCGATCAAGCTTTCCAAGGGATTCCGTTGTCCAGTTTATTCCTAGTTCGCCCTGGCACACATCGTGCAACCAGGCAAAATAGGTCTGTGGCGAACGAGCAAGATTCCAAAAGAACAGTTGAGCAAGTACGAGGCGATATTGATGCCTTGGATTCTGAGCTCATTCAGCTACTGGAAAGACGAGTCCACCTTGCTCAAGAGATCGGGAATCTGAAAGGATTAGAAAAGAAACCGTTCTTCACTCCTGAGCGTGAACGCCAGATTTACGAGCGCCTTCAAGAAAAGGCAAAAGGACAGCTTGGGCCGGAGCAGCTCGTCAATATTTTCCGCGAGATCATTAGCGCGGCGCGCGCGGCAGAAAAGCCGCTCACCGTAGCATTCTGGGGACCTCCCGGGACATACAGTAACCAAGCGGTCGAGGCTACGTTCGGGCACTCCGTTGTTGCGAATCCAGTGAATTCCATCCGCGAAGTCTTTCTCAGCGTCGAACGCGGACAATCGGATTACGGGGTTGTCCCGATTGAGAACACGATTGGCGGCGTGGTACCGGAAACCCTTGATATGTTTCCGGTGACGAACGTCAAGATTTGCGCGGAAACGTTCATCGATATCCACCACCACTTGGGAACGCTGGCGGACGATCTTAGCAAAATTGAACGTGTTTATGCTGGCCCTCAGCCAGCCAGCCAATGCCGACGCTGGCTTCAAGAGCACATCCCCGCCGCGCAAGTCGTGGAAGTCGTGCCGACTTCCCGCGCCGCAGAGAAAGCTCTGAACGATCCGCAGGGTGCGGCGATTGCTAATCGTATCTGCCTGGATATGCTTGGGTTACCTGCCATTGCCGAACGGATTGAAGATCACGCGAAAAATCAGACTCGGTTTGTGGTGCTGGGACACAACGAGCCCGCTCCCAGCGGGCGTGACAAAACCACGATTACGTTCCACCTCAAGAACCGCCCGGGTGAGTTATATCGGGTGCTCGGGTGCTTTGTCGATCATGGCGTGAACCTCACAATGATCGAATCACGACCTTCTCCGCGAGAGTCGTTTAGCTACCTTTTCTATGTCGATATGGTGGGTCACCGCGAGGATACGGAAGTCATGCAGGCGATCAATGATATGAGGTCGGTGGCCAGCGAGACGATCATTCTCGGCTCGTACCCTTCCTATGATGAAAAGCTGGCTAATCGATAGCCCTCAATCTTGTGGGTAATCTGAGAACCAATGCGTACAGAAAGTTTGGACTTTCTCAAGTCCCTCTGCAACACCCCTAGCCCCAGCGGCTACGAAGAAAGAATCGCGAAGGTGTATGCCGATTACACCAAAACATTTGCGGATAAAGTCGAAACTGATCGTCACGGCAACACGACAGCCATCCTCAACCCCGATGCTGAGCAGAAGATCATGCTCGCCGGGCACATGGATGAGATTGGTTTTCAGGTGAGTTATATCGAGGACGAAGGCTTCCTTCGATTCCGCGGCATTGGCGGACACGACATGAGCATCCCGCTTGGTCAGCGCGTCTTCATTCATACCGATAACGGCCCGATTCCTGGCATCATTGGACGCAAGCCGATCCACCTCCTGGAATCTACTGAGCGCGATAAAACTACTCCGCTCCACGACATGTTCATTGATATTGGGGCAAAGAAGCGCGACGAAATTGAAAACGAAATCATGATCGGCGATCCGATCACTTATCAGTGGGAATTCGAGATGCTCCGCAATAATCGCGCAACGGCTCGTGGATTTGATAACCGAGTCGGGAGCTTTGCGGTTGCCGAGGCTCTGCGCCTCCTCAAAGAATCTGGCTCACTGGATTCCGGTGTTGGGGTTTATGCGGTTGCCACGGTTCAAGAAGAGATTGGGCTTCGTGGTGCGCGAACGGCGGCTCACCGGATCGGGGCTCAGTCTGGCCTCGCGGTGGATGTGGACTTCGCCATAGACCATCCGGGCGTTAGCAAATCTCGGTACGGCAAGTGCGATCTGGGAGGCGGTCCATCAGTGACTCGGGGCGCGAACATCAACCCGGTCGTTTTCCGAACGATCATGCAAGCATCGAAGGAAGATGAGATTCCAGTTCAGGTCTCGGCGGAGCCAGGCGGCACCGGCACCGATGCGAACGCCATGCAGGTGGCGGGTGATGCGATGGCGACCGGTCTGGTGGGGATTCCGCTCCGCTATATGCACACACCGGTTGAACTGCTTTCGCTGGATGATGTTGAGAACTGTGCGAAGCTCATGGCGGGCTACTGCAAGCGCGTCAAGCCGGAAACAACGTTCATTCCGGGCACTTAGTTCTCATCGACTGCTGCTAATTGACGCGCTTGGTTCTCTTGAATCAGCGCGTCAAGCATTTTATCAATGTCGCCATCGAGGAAAAGAGGGATGTTGTGGGCGGTAAACCCGATGCGGTGATCGGTAATGCGATCTTGTGGGAAGTTGTAGGTTCGGATTTTCTCGCTCCGATCTCCTGACCCGATTTGGCTCCGGCGGAGTTCGCCGCGCTCTTTCGCGATGCGCTCCTGTTCCATTTCGTAAATCTTGGCGCGGAGAACGCTCATTGCGCGAAGCTTATTTTGAGCTTGACTTCGTTCGTCTTGGCAGGTGACAACGATGCCGGTCGGCTTGTGGACGATTCGTGCGGCGGTGTCGTTTTTCTGCATGTGCTGACCACCCGCACTTGAGCTTCTGAATGTGGAAATTTCGAGGTCTTTGTCGTTGATCTCGATCTCGGTTTCTTCGGCTTCGGGCATCACCGCAACTGTGATCGTGGATGTGTGAATTCGCCCTCCCGATTCCGTCACCGGAACGCGCTGAACCCGGTGGACGCCCGATTCGTGCTTAAGGCGGCTATAAGCGCCGTCCTGATTGATCGAGAAGACAACGCGGCTCATTCCGCCAATGCCGGATTCTTCACTTTCAATGACTTCGTATTTCCAGCGGTTGCGCTCCGCGTATCGGGAATACATACGGAAGAGCTCGGCGGCAAAAAGCGCGGCTTCTTCTCCGCCCGCCGCCGACCGAATTTCGATGATGACGCTCTTATCATCGTTTGGATCTTTGGGAAGGAGCATGATCTTCAGCTCATCTTCCAGGCGAGGGAGCTCTTCCTTCAAATGGTCGATTTCGTCCTGCGCCATGTCCCGCATTTCTGGGTCTTTGGCAAGTTCCTCGGCATCTCTGAGCTCTTGCCGGGCCTTCTTGTAAGCGCGGATTGTGGTGACAATCGGTTCGAGATCAGAGCGTGTTTTGCCCAGGGTTTGGAGCTTCTTTGGGTCAGAGCTGACGTTCGGATCCATGAGCTGTTGCTCAACATCCACGTACTTTTTTTCGATCTCGTTTAAGCGCTCAATCATTTACCGGAGCCGAGTGTACCGAGCGGGTTCGACTTGACTGCCGGACGCCATGCCGTTCGAAGGCTGAAAACGAGGATGACAATACTCAGCGCAAGCCATCCTGTCGCCCAAATCGGGGCGGGGATGTAGGTGGCATCAGCCAGATTCTGGGCATCGGTCTGAGCGTTGGAATCGACCGAGAGATTCATCAAAGTGAGGAAGGCTTGCATGGATTGAAGTGCAAGGCTAGCACCCAAGAATTGAGTCGAAAACACAACCCACTCCTTCTTGGCAAACTTGGCTAGGGCTCCCACGGTGGCAATCCACAGTATCCCGCTGATGACTCCAACCAAATCACCACGGAGGAGCAGAATCGAGAGAGTAAGGAGCACGCCAAATACAATCCAGAGTGTGCGTCTGGCGACTTTTTCGTTGCGAGAGTTAGCGATCATCAATCCGCCGAAAATCGCCGACCCAACATATCCTGCCGAGGAAATCAGTAGCCCGGAGCCACCTCTCGTCCAAGTCACACCGCTGCCATTGGCAAAGACTTGGATGCTGTCCGCGCTGCCGCCGGTGGCAAATGCAGTGAGGGCGTGGCAGATCTCATGGACATGGGTGTTGAAGTAGATAAGAGGAAGGAGGAACGGACGCAAAAACGGCACCATCCAGATTGCTAGGGAAGCGAGACTTGCAAACAACAGGAGCTTTTGGTCTTTCCTCATGTCAATTCAAAATCATCAGATTAGTAAGCGTCTGAACGTTGAAGGAAACGATCTTTGTCTTAAACTACGTTGAGGTCTGCTTCAAGATGCGTTGGCTTGGCTATTTTGCGATTTTTGTACTAGCGATCATTTTCATCGGGTGCGGTGGAGCTGGAGGTTCAACAGGTTCTACCAATACGGGCGGGACTTCTAGCTCTGCAGGCAGCACAGGTACCACAACCGGAACAACGGGCACCACTGGGACAACTGGTTCCACAACTGGCTCAGTCGATACGCCTGTTGATGTAACGGCGCAGCAGTTGATGGGCGTTTGGCGCACTACGGGCTTGAGCGCAGATTCAAACTCCATCAGCTTCCGCGAAGGGATGCTCTACGGCACTTCGGCTTTCAGCAATGATTATGGAACATGGCAAGTCAACACCGGGTTGATTACTCTCTCAGGCAAGAGCACGGCCCCCGTGACGGAGCTTCTTGTCACCGCCTACGATGGCAATTCCATGACTCTCAAAGTTTCGCCAAATGGTGCGAATCCAACTTATTTGGATTTCACAAAGTTTGATGCCGTAACGGGTTTGCCTCCGGTGGTTTACGCAAAGCAGGGCTCCATCAATCGGATGAATACAGATGGCACCGGCGATGTTGTGATTCACAACCAGACGGGCCGAGGGCCAACTTTTTCACCTGACGGAAAGCTTCTCGCGTGGGTGGGGGCGTTCAATAATTCCAACAAGACGATTGAGCTGTTTATTGCCAATCCTGACGGCTCAGACCCGGAAATCTACTATGTACCAGTGACTGGGTTTGGGCTAGATGGTGTGGCGCAATGGTCGCCGGATGGGAGCAAGCTGATTGTGGTTTCGACATTCACATCAAGCCGACTTGGGCAAATGTACGTTGTCAACCGTGATGGGACTGGTGCGGTGAACATCACGAATAACACCTTTTACGACGACTATTCACCTTCTTGGTCAACTGATGGATCAAAGATTTATTTCTCTCGCCGCGACTTTACATCAGGCTTTGCTCAAGGACCACATTTGATGGAAGCCAATTCAGATGGGACAGGGGCAACGATGCTTTTGGCTGGCGGAACACGTTGCGCGTGGTCACCTGTGGCAAACCAATTTGCTCTTCGCGGGACGGGCAATAGTGGCGAGATATATTTGCTGAATCCAGGTGATGTCGCGGCGACTCAGCTGACAACAGGAGCAAAGGCCGAGCATCGCTTGTGCTGGTCAAAGGATGGAAACTACGTTATCTTTGATTCACGCTCTCTCACCGGAGACCTTGTCATCAAACGCGTGGATGTGGCTACAGGCACGATATCTATCGTGTCCGCTCCTCCTGGTGTGGATGTATTTGACCCCTGCGAGTAAATCTTTTCTAAAAGTTTGAACCTGAAAGCACAAAACCTCAAGTCGATTGTTAGGTTTTGTGTCTGAGGAACCCGGCAATTCTACCGATGAACAACCCGGGATGGAACGCGGTCTTTACACCTCCGCCACAGGAATGTCTATCGCTGAAAAGTGGATGGATGTCATTAGCCATAACCTGGCCAATGCTTCTACCACAGGCTTCAAGCGAGATGTTCTGATCTTTAACGAAGGGCTCGAACGAACTCTTCGTGGCCAAAGTGGTGACCTCGATTCTCTTGGCTCAATTGGCGCTGGCCCCGGCCCAAAAGGAATCTTTACCGTTTGGGAAGAGGGCCACATGACTCCGACTGGCAACCCGTTGGATATTGCCGTTGCGAATCAGAAAGCCCTTTTCGCGATTGAGACTCCAAATGGAACTCAGTACACCCGCGATGGAGCCCTGAGCTTGAATACAAACCGAGAACTGGTGACGAAATCCGGTGGTTTGGTCTTGGATACAAGCGGAAATCCCATTCAACTCCCACCCGGGCAAGCGGAGATTGCTCGCGATGGATCGATCTCGGTGAATGCCCGCGTTGTTGGACGCATCGCGTTGTTCACCGGTGAATTCCAAAAGGTAGGGAACAACAACTACGAGGCCGTCGGCGACACCAAAGAGGTGGAGCGCGGCGAAGTAGATATCCAACAAGGCTTTGTCGAAGGCTCCAACGTCAACGTGGTCGAAGAAATGGTCGCGATGATTAAGTTGAACCGAGCTTTTGAGATGGCACAAAAATCGGCGGTTTCACAAGATGAAGCCACCAGCAATCTCCTGCGCACTCTAAGCGGCCAATAAGACGCTGGACTGCCTCATGGATTTGAGGCGGGAGCGTGATGCGGTTCTGAAGTAACGGCATCAAGCATGGCCCACGGAAGGCGCGGACTGATAACAGAAAAAGGATACATCCGCCCTTATGATGCGAGCACTTAATACGGCTGGTACCGGAATGGTCAGCCAACAAATGAATTTGGACATCATCGCCAACAACTTGGCGAACGTCAACACGACTGCATTCAAGATGCAACGTGCTGAGTTTCAAGATTTGATGTACCAAACCCTTCGGGCCTCTGGCGCGACGACTGGTGGAGAAACAACTCTCCCGCAGTCCGCTCAGATTGGTCTTGGTTCCCGCTTTGCAAACTCAAGCACCAGCTTTGCCGCTGGTTCGCTTCAACCTGCCAATGATCCGCACTATATGGCGATCCAAGGCGAAGGTTTCTTCCAAGTTCGGCTTCCGGACGGTTCTCTTGGCTTTACCCGCGATGGGACGTTCAAAGCGGACGCAAACGGCTTGATCGTCACCAGCGATGGTTATCCGCTTGAGCCCGAAATCACCGTGCCTCCCGGCACCAACGGTTTGACGATTGCTCCTGCGGGGGCAGTGACCGGGATTCTCCCTGGCTCTAACGAAGCAACCGATTTGGGATCAATCCAAGTGGTGATGTTCAGCAACCCGGCTGGCTTGACCCGCATGGGCCAGAACCTCTACGTTTCCGGTGGTGCCAGCGGCGAACCGCAAGTGGTTGAGCCGGGCCAAGAAGGAAGCGGACTCATCCAACAAGGATTTATTGAAGGTTCCAATGTGCAGGTTGTTGATGAGATGGTGAAGATGATCGTGGCGCAACGCGCTTACGAAATCAACTCGAAAGCCATCCAGACATCCGACGACATGCTCTCGATTTTGAACGGATTGAAACGATAAGACAATGATCGCTAGCACACTCTCTTTGTTAATCGCGCTTTCCACCCCGACACTCAATGTGAAGGTGGATGGAGAAGGCTACTTCCGTCTCGCTCGCAATGGCGAAGTGGCTTACGCAAAGTCAGTTTCTCTCACCGTAACCGGTGGGAAGCTGGCAACCAACGACGGCGCGTACATCTTGCCGGTCGTCATCATCAAAGGGACACCTAGCGAACTCTCCTCCGATTTGCAAGGACGAATCACCGCCGATTTCAATGGTCAAAAGCTGGAAGTCGGGCGATTCGTTCTCGCGACATTTCCCGACGATGTTCGCCCGGTGGAATCCAACGGATTGCTCAAGATTTTTGGTGAGCCAACCCTCGGTGAACCAGGCGAAGGACTGAACGGTGTCATCCGTTCGGTTGAAGAAGGCGCAAAGCCAGTCGGAGTGCCTGTCCGCTCTAACAGCACGGGGACTCAACCCAAGACGAATTCTCAATCGGAAACAATCACGGCTCCGCAGCGACCAGTGGCACCAGGAATGGTTCGCGTCCAGCTTCGGGAACTCGCCGAAGTGAGCGGGCTAAATGTCCGTATGGATCAAGTCGCCAACATTATTGGTGAAGCCGACCTGGCACGCCAAGTCGCACAGATTTCTGTCACCACTCCTCCACCGATTGGCATTGACCGCAAGATCGACCAAGCGCGTGTGATTTCACGATTGCGCGGAGCTGGGCTGGATATCAACAAGATTGAATTGGTTGGTGAATTTGTCATCGTCCGGCAGGAAAGCCAAGAGATCACTCATCAAACAATGGTGACCTCTGCGCAAACGCAACTGATCGACGAGTACGGCATTCTCAAACCGGAATCTGATCGCATCCAATCCTCGTTTTATGCGCCGAAAGGCGAAACCAAGCTGACGGTAGAAGGGACTCGCCGCTCTGGGCAGGCTCTTTCGACCACAGTTGTCATCTGGGTGGATGGTCAGCGCATCAACTCCCGAACACTCCGATTTGTTGCCGATTCTCCGGCGGTTGATCTCAGCATTGGCCAATCCGTGACCGTACAGATTGTCAGTGGAGATGTCAGCGTTGAGATGCCCGGCAAGGTGCAAAAAGTTGACAAGATCAACGGTTTGGTGACGGTGAAACTCGATACCGGCGCAGTTTTGACTGGTAGGTGGACTCCCCAAGGTTTTGTAAAGGTGAAAGCATGAAAAAGCTCGCAGTAATTCTCGCTCTCTTGTCATCCGTGACCGCATTTGGTCAGATGGGTAGCTCGAAATCCAATCCTGGCTCGGTGTACAAAGCCGGCGCAACGAACCCGCTTCTTGATCGAGTGGCGCGGAAAGCTGGAGATGTAGTTCTGATCGCTATCAACGAGCAGTCTTCGGCATCGTTCTCAGCGGGGACGAAAGTGGAGAAGAGCGATTCCAACAATGTGAGCGCGGAGGTTCTGAATGGATTTCTCGGAAGGATTTTTGGCCCGCTTGTGACTAGCGGCTCAGGCTCGACGGACGGCAAGGGAAGCACCAACAGCTCCAGCCGGATGTCCAGCACGATGAGCGCAGTTGTCAAGGAAGTTTTGCCAAACGGCACGATGATAATTGAAGGCTCGCGCACTCTGGTGACGAATAAAGAGACGCAGACGTTCACACTCAGCGGCTTGATTCGCGCCAGCGACATCATGAGCGACAACACGATTGACAGTACAAAAATCGCCGAAGCTCAGATCACGATGTCGAGTAAAGGCTCCATCAACGACCGACAGCGAAAGGGGATCATTACGCGCCTCCTGGATTGGCTGTTCTAAAGGGGAATGATGAACATGAAACGAACGATTTTGAGTCTGGTTTTGCTGGGGGTGAGCGTGTTCTCATTCGCGCAAACAGCAGAAGAAGAAGCAGCAAAGAAGCAAGCCGAGGCAGATCGGCTGGCACATTTGCAAAAGCAACAAGCGATCCGTGACGCCGAAATGCTCGGTGTGCGTGTTGAGGTTGCCGCGATTGCTGGATTCCGTGGCGCGCGCTCGAATACTATCAGCGGATACGGATTGGTGGTTGGTCTTGCAGGAACGGGAGATTCCAAGCAGGTTGCGGTGACAACACAAGCACTCGCCAACGCTTTGACCCGCTGGGGAACGCTCGTCAGCGATGCGAATTTTAAGAGTAAGAACATCGCGATTGTGAGCGTGACGGCAGAGATGCCGCCGTTCGGTGCTCCTGGTCGAAAAATCGACGTCACAGTGCAGTCCATCGGCGATTGTAAGAGCCTGGAAGGAGGCACCCTCATCCCAACAACTCTCGGAACCGTTTGGGAGCCTGACCTCGCCTACGCCGTGGCAGGTGGTCCGGTGAGCATTGGTGGATTCAATGCTGGCGGCGGTGGAAGTAGCGTTCGCAAAAACCACCCAACAGTTGGTCGTATCCCGAATGGTGGGGATATCCAGCGCTCCGTAGAAACTCAAACCGTTTTTGATGGCAACAAGATTTACGTGGATTTAGATGATCCCGACTTCACAACTGCCCAGCGGCTTGCCGATGCGATTCAGAATCGCTTCCCGAGCTTCGTGGTTCAAGCAGAAGATGCCGTGACCGTTCAAGTTCAAATTGATAACCCGGCCGATGCTGTCCGTATCATGGGTCAGATTGAAAAGCTGGAAGTGATGGCGAATACGATTCCAACCGTTGTCATCAACGAACGAACTGGAACCATTGTGGTTGGCGGAAATGTCAAGCTTGGCCCGGCACTGATTGCTCACGGTTCACTCCGCGTGCGGATTGAAACAGAACCGTTCGTGAGTCAGCCAGAACCGCTCAGCAATGGCGTGACCGTTGCCGCAAATGTTGGCAATACCACCGCTGACGAAGACCCTCCGCAGGTGACGGTGATTGCTCCGAACGCATCGCTGGATGATCTGGCTCGCATTTTCCAAACGCTGAATCTTTCGGCTCGCGACATCATCGCGATCCTTCAAGCCCTGAGCGAGCAAGGCGCGCTCAAAGCGAGGATCAAGATTCAATGAGGCTGAGCGCAACTCCACTGATGCAAGCCGCACAACTCGCGGCAAAGTCACCGAAAGTCAAAGCTCAACCGAAGCTCCGCCCGGACTTCAGCCAAGCGCTGGAGCAATCCATGACAGCGAAGATTGGGCTAGGGAATCAAAAGAATTCGATGCTGGAAAAGGCGTTCTCGCCATTCATGGAAGAAGGCAAGTTTGAAACAGATAAGTTGCCCTCTCCCGCTAAGCGCGAGCTGGTGAAGCTCCAGAAGGCAGCGGAAGATTTTGAGGCGTACTTTGTGAAGGATTTGCTGAGCAAAATGCGTCCGGTCAGCCTGACGGGAGAGAAATCCCCGATGGCAGATATGGCCAAAGACATGATGGATCAGGCGATCTCGGAATCCGCGGCAAAAGGCAACGGTTCTCTGGGAATCGCAAAGACAGTTTTCCTTTCCATGAGCGAAAGGCTCGTCAATCAGGCTGCTGGGGAAGCAGCCGAAAAATCGAAATTAAATCAATAACACTGGGAAACCCTTATGGCAAAAACTACAAAAGAACTTCAGCGACTGTGGTGGGATTGGCTCGGCACCTCCGAGCGACTTCTCTCGACATTGCATGAACAAACCGCCGCTCTCACCCTGCGAAAGGTCGAACGCGTGGAAGAGATTCAGCCGCAACTGGACGGACTGATGGCGAAGATGGAAGAGATCGACAATGCTGCTGCGGCATTCGCTGGAAAGCTGGCCGGTGATTTGGGTTGCGAACCCAATCTCCGAAGCTTGGTGAGTGTCCTGGAAAAGGCCGAAGCGCAGGAAGTGCAGTCGATTGCGAACCGCGTCATCGTCGCTGGTCGAAACATCCAAAAGGTGATCGACAAGAACAAAGCCCTCATCGAAAACGAGCTGGAATACGTGAACGGAACGCTGACCCTAGTTGTCCGCGAGTCTGAATCACAAAATGGCCCTTATAAGGGCCGTAGCCAAGCGAATGTGTTGATGAATCAGGCGGCGTGACCCGATAATTTTAACAGGAGAACGCCATGTCAGGCTCATTCCTCGGCATCAACGTGGCCTCCAATGCTCTACGGTCATTCCAAAGAGCGCTGGATACAACCGGTCACAATATCGCAAATGCTAACACACGCGGCTATTCTCGCCAGCGTGTGGAGTACCAGACGAATATGCCCCTCTACTTCTATTCGAAGGGCTACCACGGGCTGGGACAAGGCATGCACATCACGGGAATCACTCGGATTCGTGATGGTTACCTCGACACGAGTTATAACAACTCGAACGGTCTGTTCAATCGGAACGATACGCTCGCCCAAGGGCTCGGTCGAATTGAGCAGGTTTACGGTGAGCCTAGCGATTCCGGAATTTCCGCCGCTATCGAACGTTTCTTCAACTCATGGTCGGGACTCGGTTCGGCACCGAACAGTGATGCCGCACGATTAGAAGTTCAAACCTCTGGTCAAAACTTGGCTGATCAAATTCGGGGCAAATTCCAGCATCTGGATAGCCTGGAAAGCCGGAACAATCAAGAGCTCAATGCCACGCTTGCTCAGGTGAATAACCTCAGTAAGCAGATCGCGGATCTAAACCAAGAAATCCTGCGTGCGCAAAGCTCAGGCGGCACATCTGCTGACCTGATGGATCAGCGCGATTCGGCGGTGGAAGAACTCTCGACCCTAACGGATGTCAGTAAGCGCGTTCAACCAGACGGAAGCTATTCGGTTTATGTTGGTGGGTTTACGGTTGTCGAAGGCTCTACGTCGCGGGATATTCCGAATACGATTGATCCGGCGACGGGTGGATTCACTATTGGTACGGCGAACTTCCAGATCAAGACTGGGAAGTTGAGCGGGTTGCTTGCTCTCGGCACAAAACTGACCGAGCAAAAAGCCAACCTTGATACTCTGGCAAACACCTTGCGAACCGAAGTCAATAACCTGCATCGCACGGGGATTGACGCGATGGGCATGACTGGCAACAATTTCTTCAATGATGTTGCTAGTCCTCCACAAACCGGCGCTATTGATTTTGATCTTGCTGTTCCGGTGAAAGATGATGCGCGATACATCGCCGCTGGTCTTTCCGGTGATCCGGGTGATGGCGGACTTGCCATCAGCATCGGGCAGATTCGAGATAGTGCATTCGCGGCCTTAGGAACGCAAACGTTCGGTGACTACTTCGCCCGTGAGATGGAGAAGGTCAGTCAAGACACGAACTATTACCAAAACGCTTCCCTGACGGAAGATGCCATTCGGACTCAAGTGGAATCGCAACGACAACAGGTTTCTGGAGTCAGCGTTGACGACGAAATGGCGGACTTGCTCAGGTTCCAGCGATCGTACCAAGCGGCAGCCAAGACCCTCACGATCTTCGACCAAGTCACCGAAGATTTACTAGGGATGGTTCGACGCTAAGTTGAGGTGAGAAGATGAGGATTAGTACACTGTATCAATTCGATTCGAGTCTGTCGCGGATTCGTAACGCGCAGAGCGAATACTTTCTTGCTCAAAAGCAAATTTCCACCGGGAAGCGATGGGAGCTCGGCTCAGAAGATCCGATTAGCGCATCACTGTCTTTGGATTCGCGTCGATTGCAATCTCGGCTTCAGCAGTACCAAGATAACCTGCGGTCGGCGAAGGATTATCTGGGCAACACCGAGAACATCATGAGCGAGACATCTGCTCTTGTGAACTCGGCGTACACCACTGCAGTTCAAGCGGCAAGCGGCACCAATAGCACCGAGCAACTCAATGCTCTGGCGAATCAGGTGACGGAAATGCAGAATCGCTTGATCACTCTTGCGAACTCGCAAGGAAGCCGCGGGCAATATCTGTTTGCGGGGCATAAGACGGACACAAAACCGTTCACTCAAAGCGGTGCAACACTCGCATTTGCGGGGGACAACAACCAAATCCGAGTCGAAACTGGCCAAGGTGAGATGATGTCCGTATCGCTCGGGAGCCCGGAAGCGTTTTTCACCGACATCTACAACGAGCTGGAAACTCTGAAAACCAACATCCAGAACGGAGATTTGGTTCAACTTTCCGATCAATCCATTGCCGATATGCAGAATCGGATTCGCGTGATCAACCAAACGCGCGGGGATATTGGCACCAAGCTCCAGACCGTAGAAAAGTTAGAAGCATCCAACACACGACGTTTGGATGACTTCACGAAAGAGA
Organism: Armatimonadota bacterium; assembly: GCA_020438215.1. Classification (GTDB taxonomy): domain Bacteria; phylum Armatimonadota; class Fimbriimonadia; order Fimbriimonadales; family Fimbriimonadaceae; genus UphvI-Ar2. The sequence continues at coordinate 24,302 of JAGQUX010000028.1, forward strand.
TTTCTGACCTTGAAGACGTTGATCTTTCGGAAGCGTTTGTGCGTTACCAGCAAAGTGAAAACACCTATATGGCTGCGCTTCAGGTCGCCAGTAAGGGGATGGAACTCTCCTTGATGGACTTTATCAGATGATGACTCAACAAGCATTTGCAACGAGCCGTTTTGGCGAAATTAAGTTTACGAAAGAGGATGTTGTGAACTTCGCTAACGGTTTGCTGGGCTTCCCGAAAGCACAGCAGTTCGTATTGATTCAGCACAAGGAAGGCAGCCCATTTCGTTGGTTACAGAGCGTGGAAAGCGAGGAACTTGCGTTTCTCGTGGTAGATCCCGCCGAATATGTCACCAATTACGCCCCAGATATGCCGAATTCAATGGCTCAGTCATTGAATCTGAGTGAAGAGACCCCGCGACTCGTCTATACTATTGTGACCATCCCGCGAGGAAAGCCGAAAGATATGACGCTGAATCTCGCCGGACCGATCGTGATTAATGCCGAATCGGGCCAGGCGATGCAGACAGTGTTAGAGAACGACGAATACGAGATCCGTTTCCGAGTCTTTCCGAAAGAATCGCCTGACCATCAAGCGGCATAATGAAACGCTAGCGAAGATGGGAGCCATGGAGGGCAAATGAGATGCTGGTACTGACCAGGAAGTTGAATCAGTCAATTGTAATAGGTAACGATATCGAAGTTGTTGTCCTGGAAGTTCGGGGTGAGCAGGTGCGTATCGGCATCAAAGCGCCTCGCGATGTGGTCGTTCACCGCAAGGAGATTTTCGACCAGATTCAGGAAGAGAACGAAGCGGCCTCTGGAACGGATATCTCTGATGTTCCCGACCTCTGATTCGGAGACCACCACCCTTTCACACATGCAGCGGTTCCGTCGCTCCGTCGGTATCGCTATGATCAGCAGTAGCTCGCTGTTTCTGATCACGGTCATCGTGAGCGCAGTTGGACTCTTCCGACACGGGATGCTGGATAACCCCCTCAACGTTCTCTTCGCGAGTATGTCCGGCGCGGTAGCCGCACTGATTTTCTATCTCCTTGCTTTGATTGTTCCGGCTATTTTTGGTCGGGGAACTTGGCACGCTCCTCTCCCGATTTCGCTTCCGCTGACGTTCACTGCTCTTATGGCGGCAGTGCACTTCACCTGGACAGGAGCCCCTGCTGGATTGTTTAGTCGTCACACGGTAAATCCCACCATCATTTGGAATGATCGCGCGAATTGGGGAGCAGTGATCATGGCAGGAACGGCACTCTTCGTTTTCTTCGATGTTGTTTCGAATCGCGCGCCGGAACCGGATGTTGAACCTGAGCCCGAACCCGACAACGGATACACTGACGACTAATGCTGATCCACATAGGGCTCGAGTTGCTGGAACCGGAATGGAGCGAGTCCGTGGTTTGCATCGGCACTTTTGATGGCGTCCACCTGGGCCACCAAGCCTTGCTCAATCAAGCCGTTTCGATGGCAAAAGAGCGCGAATGCCCTTCCATTGCCTTGACTTTTGATCGTCATCCTGCCGCAGTTCTTGCTCCTGATCGCAAACCACAATCCATTAGCACATTTGATCAAGATTTACGGTATTTGAAGGAATCCGGAGTTGCAGCCACGATCATCCTGCCGTTTGACCTGGCATTGGCGAATACAACCGCGCAGGAGTTCCTAGATCGGATTCTGGTTGGGCGATTGAAATGTAAGCAGCTTGTTGTCGGGCACGATTTCGCGCTGGGGAAAGGGCGTGAGGGCACTATCGAATGGCTGTCATCACGAATCGCGACTCATGTTGTTGAGCCAGTTTTGGTAGAAGATACGCGGGTGAGCAGTAGCGCAATCCGGCGTGCAATCGCCGAAGCAGATTTCCCGAGCGTAACTCGCTGGCTTTCGCGGCCATATGCTCTGCATGGAGTTGTTGTTGGGGGGCAGAAGCTCGGGCGAACGCTCGGTTTCCCGACGATCAACCTTGCCAAATCCGCCGATCAGATCGTGCCTCCGGATGGGGTTTATGCAGGTCGCGCTCAGACAAGCCGCGGGGAGTATGTTGCTGCAATCAGTGTGGGATGCCGACCCGTTGTGGAAGGTCAAAACCGCACAGTGGAAGCCTACTTATTGGATTACCCAGGAGATTCACTCTACGGTAAATCGGTCGAGTTGGAGTTCTGGCAAAAGCTCCGCGACGAGCAGAACTTCCCGTCGTTAGATGATCTCAAAGTCCAAATGGCGCGGGACGTCGAACAAACGAAACAGATTGTGCGTTAGAAATGCACAATTGATCTTGTGATCGAGGTTTGAAACTATGAAGAAGCTGATTCTTCCCGCTATCGCCGTTCTGATTCTTTCGGTAGTCGGAACGATTGCATACCAATACTTCACCCGCCCTTCGGATCGGATTCTGATTCAAGAGTCGTTGGATGAAACCATCATGGCGGCAAAGGAAGGTCGCCCGAGCCCGGTCTTGGATGGTTTGAGCAAGAAGTTCACTTTCGGTGATGAGTCGCCGCTGAGGATGGATATTTCCAAAGTGGTGCGTGAAGCCAAGCCGGATATTGTCGTTTTGAACCCGGAACCGACGATAACTGGTGATGAAGCCACGATCATCAGCGATGTGACAGTGAAGGGCAACTACATGACCATGCCGATCGGCTCGACCTTCACGGATGTAAAGATCGTTTTCAAGCGAGAAACTTCCAATCGGTACTTGGTGGTTCCTTGGTCAAAGTGGCGAATTATTAGCGTGGAAGCGCAAAATTTGCCAAGTTATTAGGTGAAATTACTGGTGAGAACCCCTTTTCCCGAGCCCGACAATTCTCGTAGGGTAAGACGTTCGTTCATGAAACGAATCGGATTGGCTGTGATTCTTGCACTCGTGGGAGTGCTTTTGGTTGGATGTGGCGCAGGCGAGCCGCAAGGCTATTTGCCGGAAGACGCGCCCGCAAAAGAAGCGACTTCCAGCGAAGAATCCACCAAGAAAGATGTCGAGGCTGAGCCGGACTCAGAAGAACCGTCTGCCCAGGGTGAAGAAGCGCCCGACAACGAAAGTTCGACCGAGAGCGAAGGCACAGAATAGCCTGCTTCCGGTCAGAGGACGACCGGAATGGCAGGATCGAAGCGCGGCCTCTTGATAGGAGGAATGATCGTTGCAACGGTGCCGATCATTGGCTTGATTGGCTCCGGCTACTGGCTGTATCAAGATATCTCGGTTACCGCCGGTCAACTCGAAGCGGCAAAATCCAACGCCGTCTCCGAAAACGTACCCCTCGAACCAGCCGATTGGGTCCGGGCCGTCTCTCTTGATAAGAAAGACAACGCGGCTCCGATTATGGAGAGCGTCGCGAAAGAGTGGGAAGCCCGCTCGGAAGAAGATCGGCGCAAGATCCAGAATGGACTCTGGAGTCTTGCCACCCCTGCCCCCAATGTCTCAACGGAAGATCCTCGGTTCGTTCCGATGGTTGAAGAGATCATCCAAGAGTTGCGGCTGGCTGCTTCCAAAAAAGACGCTGATTTTCAAATTGATTGGGAGAACCCCGATCAGATCGACTTTGCCTGGCACTCTAGCTTTACCGATGTTGCGCGGCTCCTCGCTAGCAAAGCTGCAATCGAAGCTAGGGCAGGGCAGTTTGAGAAAGCATTCCAAGATTTGCATGCCTTGCGGAAGTTGGGGCAATTCCTTTCTCGCGATGGGACAACGCTCGGACTCCCTGCTCATGTAACTCTGGAGCACATGGCACTCAACGAGGCGGAGAGGATTCTACTTCGCTATCCGAAAGCGAGTAGTTGTCAATCGCAGTATCAGAGTTTTATCGAAGATAAGTCCACTCAACCTGATCTGCTCCGGTGCTTGGAAGGCGATGCGATGGTTTCCAATGTCCTTCTCGCGCGCTCAATAGAAGGGAAAGAGTTCTATTACCGCGGGGTCAAGATCGGCGCTGCGAATGGCTCTATTCGCAAAGCAACTCAGGTTCGGGAACTTGAATTCTGGACACAAGCATTGCCATTGATTCGCTCCGCGGCACCGCACCCGATCGATATTCAGAACGCCTATCTAGAGACGATGCACCAGTTTGGTGATCAGAAATCACCGACGCGGGTTCTTCCTCACCAGTTGGCGCAGGCAGCGGTCAATGATATTCAGCGAGCGAGCGCACTCTTTGTGAAATACGAATTGGGTCGAGTGTTACTGGCGATCAATCGGTATCACAATGCGAACGGTGCCTGGCCAGAATCACTTTCCGTATTGAACGAATCCGCCACCGACCCGTACAGCGATTCCTTCTTTGGTTACAAGCGAAACGAGGATGGGTTTGTTCTTTACAGCTTGGGTGCAGACGAGTTTGATGACGAAGGATTGCCGCGCCGCGAAGGGTTCGGCGGCTCCGATATCGTGCTTCGGGTGGAAGGCGATATGGTCACAAACGAAGGGATCTGACACAGCGGTCAGACCCCTTTTGAAGAATTCAATTACCAGCCTCGCGGAGCGAGAAGCTCTTGTTCTGGCAAGGTGGAGCAGTTGATCCCCACCATTGCCTCTCCAAGGTTGCGGCTGATTTCCGCCAACTTCTTCGGATCATCTTTGAACAAAACCGCTTCGACAATCGCTTTGGCTCGTTTGACCGGGTCACCGGATTTGAAGATGCCGCTTCCTACGAAAACGGTTTCCGCCCCGAGTTGCATCATCATTGCCGCATCCGCCGGGGTGGCGATACCGCCCGCGCTAAAGTTCGGGACAGGAAGCCGACCGAGGCGGTGAACTTCCCGCACCAATTCGAGAGGGGCTTGCATGTTCTTAGCCAGAACGAACAGCTCGTCTTCGCGAGCAGAAGCGACTTGGCGGATATCCGCCATTATTGTACGCATGTGGCGAACCGCTTCAACAACGTCGCCGGTACCAGCTTCGCCCTTTGTTCGGATCATGGCCGCGCCTTCGGCGCAACGTCGCAGAGCTTCACCCAGATTGCGTGCACCGCACACGAATGGAACCGTGAATTGGTGCTTGTCCACATGGTTTTCGTGGTCAGCGGGGGTGAGAACTTCGCTCTCATCAACAAAATCCACTTCGAGAGCTTCCAGGATTTGCGCTTCGACAAAATGACCGATTCGGCACTTGGCCATGACCGGAATCGTCACCGCGTTCTTGATGCCTTGGATCATGTCGGGGTCGCTCATCCGGGCCACGCCGCCATCGACACGAATATCGGCAGGGACGCGCTCCAGGGCCATGACAGCCACCGCGCCAGCATCCTCCGCGATCTTGGCTTGATCGGGCGTGACGACATCCATAATGACGCCGCCTTTCAGCATCTCAGCAAGACCAACTTTTTCTCGCCAAGTTTTGTTTTGAGTGGGAACACCGTTACTGGACATTTCAGTTCAAATAGCCTCAACTGAGGTCTACGGAAAGGATACCGGCGAAATGGGATTGTCCCAATTCCAAGTTCATTTGAGGTAGGCCAGGAGGTACACCTGAGCCGTTTTGAAATTGGAGCATTTGCCGGAGAATTGGCGCGATGTTTTGACTGCGAGTGAGGGAGTCAAGCCCTCTCCCTCTAACATTGCGCGCCTCGGCAAGCAGTTCGGGGAGGATGTGGCGAGTTGGGCGTTCACCCAGTGGGAGATTCGGGGTCGTGCGGCGTCCAAGTTCAGCCGTGCGAGTGAAATGCTTTTTACTCGTCCAGGGTATGAAATGGCGACCTCGGAGCGAGTGGCGGAGTTTCACGCCTCGCTGTTTCCGCCCGGTGTGCATGTCCATGATCTGACCTGCGGGATTGGCGCAGACTTGATTGCGTTGGCGGGCCGTGGCCCTGCTGTCGGCATCGATTTGAGCCCGATTCATGTTGAGTGCGCTCGGCATAACTTGGATGTTTATGGGGTGTCGGCATCAGTTGAGTTAAACGACGCGCTTATTGCGGGGGCTGGGGCGAAGTACGTTTTTGTTGATCCAGCCCGCCGCGATGAGCGGAAGCGAACGGTCAATCCCGAGGAGTTCTCGCCCTCGTTTTCTGCACTTGAACCAATCTTGCGTGGGGCAGAACTCGCGGTGATGAAGATTTCACCAATGGTTGATGACCGCTGGCTGGATGGGGTGGAGGCTCAAGTGATTGTTGTCAGCTATGAGTTCGGTTGTCCGGAGATTCTGCTTGTTTTCGGGCAGGGTGCCGGGCGATCTGTTGTGCGGGTGGAGTCAGGATCACGCTTGACGCCCATCGGTTTGGCACAGACGGTAGATGAGCCGGCGCAATATCTCTACGAAGCGGATGCAGCCGTGATTCGAGGCGGGGCATTGGGAGCGATTGGCTTGCCCGGGCTGGCAGATTCCAATGGCTATCTGACTTCTGATGAGCGAGTGGGTTCCGAGTGGGTGAGGGGCTTTGAGGTGCTCTGGCATGGAGCATGGCGACCGAAAGATGTCACCGCCGCCGCTCGGAAACTGGATGGCCAAATAGAAGTGGTGAAGACACGCGGGGTTCGAGTTTCTCCAGCGGAAGCGAAAGCGCAGGTCAAGGCGGTTGGCCCACGCAGGCTGACTCTGGTGTTGTACCGGCTCGGTGAGAAAGTGCGTGCTTGTTTGGTGGAGCCGCTCTGATTTGATACAATAGCAGTGAGATTTGTGGATGTTGAGCAAGTGGAGATATATTTATGCTCGACAGAAATAAGAAAATAGGCGGAGTTGGCCAGAAACTCATGATGGCATTAGGCATCGTGGGGTTGGTTATTCTCGCCGGTGCGATTCTTTTCCCGATTTTCGCTGAGGTGAACCACAGAGACAAAAATAGAATTGCGCGATCCAACGCTAAGCAGTTCGGTGTTGCCCTCATGGTTTACATGGAGGATCACGACAAGCACCTCCCCTCATTTAAGAACAAAGAAAGCTTTAGGGCAGCAATCTATCCCTATATCAAGAATGACGAACAGACGGACTACGTGATTTCCCGGATGGTTTACACGAATGCTGGGCTTGAGGGATTGCCGTTAGATTCTCTCAGCGATGCGGACAAAGTGGTTCTGTTTGCCATCTCACCGGAACGCGAGGACTCCAACGGGGTGTTTGTTGTTTTTGCCAATAGTCGAACCAAGCTCATCAACGATCATTTGATTCTTCAAACGATTTCGGAGTCGGATCGGATTGTTCTTGAGGCTAGGCAAAAGGCAAAGGAATCCGAGCCCAAACCAGAAAACTGAACCTAAAAATCCCCCCTTCTCCATACCGATAATTTTGCTAGGTCAATTCATGGCAAAAGTAGCACTCATCACCGGGATCACGGGGCAGGACGGGGCGTATCTCGCGGAATTCCTGCTGAACAAAGGGTACGAGGTGCACGGGATCAAACGGCGGTCATCGCTGTTCAACACCCAGCGCATTGACCACCTGTTCGAGAACCGGCAAGCCCAGCAATTGCCGTTTCACCTGCATTACGGAGATTTGACC
>JAGQUX010000029.1 GCA_020438215.1 Armatimonadota bacterium
GGCAACAGCAATCCCACAAGCCATTGCCCGTCCAAAGGGCCAAGAGGAATGAGGTTGAAAAGGAAGAGTCCGATATTGATGAACACGCCCAGGAACAAGAGCATGATCGCAAATTGAGGGAGCTTGTACAAGAGCCCCGTTGACGCTAAAACCCGGATGGTAAACCCAAAAAATGCAGCCTGCAAGACGTTGCTCAGTGGACCTGCCGCAACCGCAAAAAAGAAATCTCGACGAGGATTGTCCATTCTCGCAGGGTTCATTGGCGCGGCTTTCCCCCAGCCGATCCCGTAACCCGTCAAGCTTGTAAATACGATCATAAATGTTCCGACTGGCTCAAAGTGTTTGAACAGATTGAGCGTCACACGTCCCATAGATCGCGGTGTTGGGTCACCGGCAGCATCGGCGAACCAGCAGTGTGCAAATTCATGAATGCCGATTGCGAAGAAAATCACAATCATGCTGGCAAAAAACTGCGCGATATCAATGTCTTGTGGCACGAATCAAAGATCCTCCGGCAAGATCTCACGCGCAAACATTTCGTCCCATGTTTCGGGACGCTGCACCAATTGAGCCTCGCCGCTAGACCGCAACATTGCCGTTGCTGGTCGCTGATATCGGTTGTAGTTGTTCGCCATGGATGAGTTGTACGCCCCCGTACACAGCACCTGCAAAAAGTCACCCGATTTCACCGATTCCGGCATCTGAATATCCGGGAAGAGGCGATCGGTTTCGCAGTGTTTACCGCTCACTGTTACCGTCTTCATACTGCCCAAGTCGCGTGGATGTTGCGGCGTGAGCAAAACGGTGTAGGGACTGCCGTACATCGCCGGGCGAGGATTGTCGCTCAGCCCGCCATCGACGGCAACATATGTACGAGTTCCGATCTTCTTCGCCGGAACCGTTTTGACGACCCCAACTTCGTAAACGGTCACTCCGCTCTCCCCGATGATCGAGCGGCCTGGCTCCTGAACCAAAACCGGATCAAGACCAGAGCCTTCCAGGGCACTCTTGATTGGGGCACATAGCTGGGCGCAATACTCTTCCTTCGAGAGAGGTTTGTCGTCACCGACATAGTGGATTCCCAATCCCCCGCCTACGTTGATGATCTTGGTAATGAACCCATGCTTCTCTTTCATCTCGCGGGCGAAGGACGCCAGGATTTCCCCGGCAGAAACCTGCGCTCCCGGATCAAGCAATTGCGATCCTACATGGCAGTGAATTCCCACTACGTTCAGGTTCAATTCCAGGGCTCTCAGGAGGGCCTTCTCCGCCGATCCATCCCCGACATTGAAGCCAAACTTTGTGTCTGCTTGCCCAGTACTGATCTTTGCGTTCGTCTTCGGATCAACGCCCGGCGCGAGCCGGATCATCAGCTCGCACGTGATGCCCATCTCGGCAATCACTTCAATTTCTTCAAAGTTATCAACAACGATCTGGCTGACACCCTGTTCTGCCGCAAACCCGATCTCGTGACGTTTCTTGTTGTTCCCGTGGAGGTGGCACCGATTTGCGGGTACCCCAGCGGCGAGTGCCGCGCGCAGTTCGCCTTCGCTGGCAACATCAATCAGACACCCTTCTTCGTGAGCAATCCGCACAACCGCGAGCGTACTATTCGCCTTCGTCGCGAAGGTGATCTCACCTCCCGGCCACGCTTTCTCAAAAGCCGCTTTGTATTCGCGGATGGTGTGACGAAGATGATTTTCGTCAATCATATAAAGCGGAGTCCCGAATTCTGCCGCAAATGACCGAACCTGCTCGTCGGTAAGAATGAAGCGAGTTTCCTCGCTAGTGCCCTGCATGGTCGGGATTATGGCATCGGGAAAATGCACCCAGCGGGCCGGCTAATTGTCCCGGCAAATGTGCCGATCAGCCAGATAAACCGTCAAAATGTCCAAGGTCAGAAAATGAAACGTCAGTTCCTTGCTTTTAGTTTGCTTGCCGCGCTCAGCAGTGCGGCGTTTGCTCAAGATAAACCGATGCTGGTCGTGAACGGTGATGCCATCAATCGCTCGACATACTCCAAGCGTTTAGAAGTCCTTCCCGGTGTCGGCAAGCTTGTCAACGGGCGCTTTGTCGAGGCAACTCCTGGGTTCCTCACTCTCCAGCAACTCGTCAACGAGCGACTGATGATCCAACTCGCGAAAGACAAGGGCGTTGCCCCCACCGCAAAGGAAATTGATGACGAAATCGCCGTCCGCGAAAAAGAAAACCCAGGTTTTGTCGCCGCATACACCCGCACCGGATTCACCACCGACGACCTGAAGTACGACATCCTCGTCCAACTCAGCGAATTCAAACTGACCACCATGGGAATCACCATCACCGATTTCCAAGTCTCCAAATTTTACGAAGACAACAAGATTCGCTACACCCTTCCCAAGCGATACAAAGTCCGTTTGATCGCTGTATCATCCGACGCTGAAAAGAAAGCTGTGGACGACGCTCTCGCTGGCGGCAAGGCGTTCTCTGAAGTCGCAACCCAACATAGCAAAGACGTTTCCCGTTTCGATGGTGGCCTCATGGGTGAACTTCCTGAAGGTTCATTGGGCGACAACATCAAACCGATTGTTACCAACATGCAAAAGGGGCAAACCACTCCTTGGCTCTCGAGTGCAGACAACCAAACCCACATCCGATTGTTCTTAGAAGATGTTCTGGCGGAAAAGGTTGTTCCCCTCGATGAAAGTCTGAAACGTCAAATCTGGCGCACAATGATGGTCGATCGAGGACGCATCAAAAACGATGTCCCGAAGATGATGGAAAACAAGCGCAAAGCCAGCCAATTTGAGTTCCAAGGCACCATCTTCGACCGACAACTCAAAGAAATCTACGACGGCAAGTGATCGTCCCTCGACCCGAGTTTGAACTGAGCGGGAGCTACCAAGTGCATGGTGCTCCCGCTCTCCTTGCATTTGATGAGCGTGCTGACCAAATCCTCGTCGGATGGGATATTTCTGACCCAGATCAAGCGGCAAGAATCAGGCGTCACTTCGAACCTCGATTTGATCTTGGCGATCTTGCCCATTTAGAGCAACACGGAGATCAAATCCGCATCCCCGCCAAGCACGATCAAGAGCATCCCGGCGGGCTCTATGGCCTTGTATGGATTGTGGATCGTCTCCTCGGGCCGGGCGGATGTCCGTGGGACATCGAGCAAACCCATGAATCCCTCAAGAAGTACCTCCTCGAAGAATCGTATGAGTTGATTGAGGCGATTGACAACAACGACGAAGAGAGCATGAAGGAGGAGTTGGGTGATGTCCTGCTCCAGCCGTTCATGCACTCTCAGAAAAAGGCGCTAGAAGGGAAGTTCGGGGCAGATGACATTGCCGCCGCAATCAACGACAAACTCTGGCGGCGTCACCCCCACGTTTTTGGCGATGTCGATGCCGCCGATTCCGCCGAAGTCCTCCGGAACTGGGACAAGATCAAGAAAGCAGAGAAAGGAACCCAGCCGGAAAAACAGTCCATCCTTTCCGGCGTCCCCCAGACAATGCCGGCCCTCAGCCGTGCGATGGAGGTGAGCAAACGGGCCGCCCGTTCCGGTTTTGAATGGCCCGATCTTGATGGCGTTTGGGAAAAGTTCAGCGAGGAAGCCGAGGAAGTCAAGAAGGCGGTGGAGTCAGGCGACCAGCAAGCCATTGCTGGCGAAATCGGTGACCTTCTTTTCACAGTGGTGAACGTAGCGCGTTGGCTGAAAATTGATCCAGAAGACGCCCTCCGCACAATGGTCACCCGATTTCAAAAGCGGTTTATGTGGATGGAAGCGCACTCCGATCAGCCACTCGGCGAACTCAGCCCCCAGGCATGGGATGATCTTTGGAATCAAGCAAAAGCCGCGACCGCCCATAATGAAACTCAGGCATGAGCAGTCAGTTTGGTCATCTGTTCCGGATATCCACCTTCGGAGAATCGCACGGCGTTGGCGTTGGCGTGGTGATCGACGGCTGCCCTCCCGGATTCAAACTCGACATTGAAGCAATCCAAAACGAATTAGATCGCCGAAAACCCGGTCAGTCGAAGATCGTCACCCAGCGTAAAGAATCCGACCAAGTGGAAGTTCTCAGTGGCCTTTCCAGTGATGGTCTGACCCTCGGCACGCCTATCGCAATGATGGTGCGGAATTCCGACGCGCGGAGCCGCGATTACGATGATATGAAGGACAAATATCGTCCCTCACACGCCGACTTCACCTATGACGAAAAGTACGGTCTGCGCGCTTGGGAGGGCGGCGGTCGTGCCTCTGCCCGAGAAACGATTGGTCGCGTTGCTGCGGGTGCCGTCGCCAAGCAAATCTTGAAAGAGCAATTCGGAGTTCAAATCCTTGCTTGGGTTGAGCGAGTCAAAGACATCTCCGCTCAAATCAACCCTGAAAGAGTCACGCTCGAACTAATTGAAGCCAATATTGTGCGATGCCCCGATTCCGCTACCGCAGAAAAAATGATCGCCTTGATTGAAGAAACGCGCAAAGCGGGCGACACCGTGGGTGGCGTGATCCGTGGATACTGCACGGGCGTTCCCGCGGGTTGGGGTGAGCCGGTCTTCGATAAGCTCGAAGCCGATCTCGCCAAAGCGATGATGTCTCTCCCTGCAAGCAAAGGCTTCACCATCGGCTCCGGGTTTGAAGGCACCTACCTCACCGGTCACGAACACAACGATCCCTTCCACGCCGATGCAAACAAGGTGGTCAGTACCCCGACCAACTATAGCGGCGGCATCCAAGGCGGAATCACAAACGGTATGCCGATAGACTTCGAGGTTGCGTTCAAGCCCGTTGCCACCATCATGCACGAGCAAGACACGGTCAATCGCGACCGGGAAAACGTGAAAATCTCCGGCAAAGGCCGCCACGACCCGTGCGTCCTCCCCCGAGCCGTACCTATGGTGGAAGCCATGACCGCCCTGGTTCTGGTCGATCATGCCCTCCGCCAAAGGGCATTACGGATAGATTAAGACGCCTTAAAGAAACTGGCTTCTGTGTCATCATGAAAGCAAGATGACCACCGTCAAGACCGAGCCGCCGTCCCCCGACGTGTGTCATCATGATAACGAGATGTCTGCCGTCGTGGAGCCAGCGGAAACCAACACTCAAAAAGGATTAGTTCGCGCAATTGATGTGGACTTTTTCTACGGCGATTTTCAGGCCCTCAAAAAAGTCAATCTCGAAGCTCCACCGAACAAAATCACGGCTCTCATCGGCCCTTCGGGGTGCGGGAAATCCACGTTCCTCCGATGCCTCAACCGAATGAACGACCTGATTGATGGCACTCGCCTGGAAGGTCAAGTTCTCATTGATGGAATTGATATCTACACCAAAGAAGTAGACGTTGTCGAACTCCGCAAGAACGTCGGGATGGTTTTCCAAAAGCCCAACCCATTCCCGATGTCCATCTATGACAACATCGCCTACGGCCCCAAGATGCACGGAGTCAAAAAGAAGTCCGACCTCGATGACATCGTTGAGAAATCGCTGAAAGGCGCATATCTCTGGGATGAAGTCAAGGACAAAATCAAGCAAAGCGGACTCGGACTCTCTGGTGGTCAGCAACAGCGACTTTGCATTGCCCGATCTATCGCTGTCGAACCAGAAATCATCCTGATGGACGAGCCTTGTTCTGCGCTTGACCCCGTCGCCACGGCAAAAATCGAAGATTTGATGCTGGAACTCAAGCAGAAGTACACGATCATCATCGTGACCCACAACATGCAACAGGCTCAGCGTGCCAGCGATTACACCGCCTTCTTCATGCACGGCGAGATTGTGGAAACAGATTCGACGGAAAGCATCTTCCTCAATCCGAAAGACAAGCGGACTGAGGACTACATCTCCGGGCGTTTTGGCTAATCGTCAGCCTGACAGAATTGCCAGACTTTGCCAGTAATTGTGCCCGGATGCACAATTCTGCATCCCCCTGGCCCGCACAATGAGCCTGTCTCCATATACGCGCGTGGGATTTCTCGCGCCCAAAGGGAAGCAAATCAGGGTGGATTACGGCGAACTTCTTTCACGAGCACGTGAAGCTGTCGGTATCACAGGGGGAACCGACGGAGCCCTTCTTGTGCTCGACGAAAAGCTCCGAATCACTCTCGCCACCGCCGAAGCCGTCGATCTTCTTGGACTCTCTCCCGTTGAGGCTCCCGGTGCCAAACTCAAGAAAGTCGTCGAGTTTGAGTCTGATTTCGATAAGATTCAAAGCAAAACCGAGCTTTACGGAATCACCGAATCGGGTGATCGGATGCGTTTCCTCATCGCGCCAATGGGTGACGAGTTTGCCGCTGTTCTATCTTCCGCACCTTTAGAAACAAAGCTGGTTGAAGCACCAGAAGCCGTAGATTTCACCGTCCGCATCCAAACCCTGAATTCCCCCAGCGAAGCCTATCAACTCATCGAAGATATGGCCCTCGCCCAAGACCCCAACGATGTTGGATTCTTCGCCATAGAACTCCAGCCGGGCATTCTCAATGTGGTTTCTTATTGGCCGAACAGCAAGCCAGTTGCATCATCCCTCGTGTTTCCTACGAGTGAGAGCCTAGCAATGCGCACCTGCGAGATTCAGACCGTCACCGCAAAGAATCGCGCGCAACTCGCTTCGCACATCCGCCCAATCGACCGCACTTTGAGTTGCATCCCGATCTACGGGCCACATCCTCCCGCACTTGCGGTAACCGCGCTGACGGGTGAGCAACGCGAAGCCTGGCTCCGCGCTACTCACCGAGCGATTCTCAGCGTATTCTGCGGTCAGAACGTATCCGCGTAGAAGATCGAGTTCCCCAGGAGCGGGAATGTGCCGTACCAGAACGCCCGGAATGTCGGGTTCATAGCCAAGGCAATAACTTTGCCGCGCCCGACTCGTCGCGCCAGGAATGCGGAAGATCCCTTCGCCAAATCGCGCACTGGCTGACTCATATATCCCGCCGTTACTGGATTGTCGGTGAACTTCCCGATGGTCGTTCCTGGTTCGCCCGGAGCGGTGATCCATATGCTGTTTTCCATGAAGACTTCCATCTCAGCTGGGAGATTCATTGCCAGCGGGTGAGACTGATCCAACTTCATTTTCAGAATTGTGCCGGGAACAGAGTGCCGCACCCGCTCTGGCCCAATTTGATCATACGGAAGCCCGTTCAAATTCGGGCGATAGTTCTTGGTATCCATCTTCCAGATATCTGTGCCTGATAGCCAGCTTGTCGCGCCCGACATCGTGATCAATGTGCCACCACCGGAAACCCACTCACGAACTGCCGCCGTTGCGCTGGCAGAGAGGCGTCCCCCCGCCATGATCAGGCGGTTGTACTTCGCTAATGAGTTCGCCGAAATAGAGTCCCCTTCAATCACCGAAACCTCCATGTTCCAGACTTTATCCAGTACAAACCAGGTTTCGCCCGCGTTGTTGGAATCCGATCCAGATCCGGCGATGACAGCCACCTTAGGGTTATTTACCCGGTTTGTTGCTGCCCCACCAAAGCTCTTAACCGTGTGATCGCTCGCGGTGAGAAGAGAGCGATTAAGCTGGCATCCATCAGTTGCGTCGAGTAGTTTTTTAGCTTGTGCTTCTCGTTCGGCCTTAGTGCCGATCAAGGCCACAAAGTAGTCGCCTCTCATCGCCGACGGCGCACGGTCTGCATTGACGATATTCATCTCCACACCCGTCTTCGCAAGAGCCGCCAACCCCTTGTACCAGTCACCTTGACCGGCGCGCAAAACAAACGCAACGGGATCATCAATCTTCGGTCGGATATCAGCAGGTCTCTTGATGATTACCTTGTCGATTTCCACAAAACCATTGTTCCAATTTGTATCAGTTTGCGCATTGGATATGTATTTTCGTGTGCCGAAGGCTTTGTCCAAGCTCCAGGCCGAAATGTCATAAAATTGATCATCATCAAATTGCTGCCGATCATCAAACATTGCGTTGATGAGTCGCCAACTTGAGTTCCGTTTTGGCAACGCGAAAACGGCTTCGGAACCAGAAAAATTCATCCAGCCGCCGAGTTTGTGAGTCTGGACAAGCTCCAACATCACATCCACGCGTGGATCGTTTTTAGGGAGGTTGAACTTCACAACTTCTTGTGCCTGTGGAGACTTCTCTTTATAAAAATCACGCTGATACTTGAGCAAATCAAGTCGGTTTTCATAACCGGCAAGCAAACTGCTAAATGTTGTCGCCACCTGATTTCGCACCGTCATCGCATAAGTGACCTCTCGATCACCCGCCATCGCTCGGAGGGAGCGTGTGCTACCTTGTTCAAACAAGATGCCAATGCTTCCCGCAACGTCAGGGTAAGTCGAGCCTTTGCCGATGTAGAAATCATCGTATCGCTCCTCGGTGAAGTAAGGCTGACCAAACTTCTCCAGTGCATCCGCGTGGAACTTGGAGATTTTGATCGTCCACTCTTGGTTGTTGCGCGGAGTGTTCGGATTCACCCGGGTTTGGATCCCCGGCTGGAAGAAGTAAGTGCCCGTGCCACCCTGCTCGTGAAAGTCGAGGGTGATTTGCGGGCGAAGACTTGTCCAAATCTGATGGCGACCGACGGTTTCCGGTTGGGTCAGTGGTAGCCAATCTCGGTTCAAATCGAACCAGTAGTGGTTTGTTCGTCCTCCCGGCCAAGGCTCGCTATGCTCACGATCACTGGAATCTGTTGTGGCGTTTGCGCCCCTCGCGCCATTCACATAGTTCGCAAACCGATCTCGACCGTCCGGGTTGTAGTTCGGCAGGATGTAAATCACAGTTTTATCGAGAATCTTCCTGATTTCCGCGCTGTTGCTGGCGTTCAGAATGTAGTGCACCAGCACCGCTGCATCGGGCCCGGATGCTTCGTTGCCATGAACGCCGTACCCCATCCAAACGATCAGCGGACGATCCTTCAACTCGTCATCCGAAACCTGACCATTGTTGGAATACACCCCAAAATTCGCGGAAACAATCTTTTCCAGATTCTTGAGATTTTGCGGGGAACTCACCACCGCTCCAACAAGCTCTCGGCCCTCATGAGTGCGCCCATAAGAAAAGAACTTTGATCGCGGCCCTTCCAGCTTCTTCCAATACTCCGCAATCTCATGCGAGCGAATGTGCCGATCCCCAATATCAAATCCGAGCAGATCAAGCGGAGTTGGCACCGATCCATCGTAAGGAGCAAATGAGAAATTCTTGTCGAGAATCTTGGGAGTATCCGCATGGGCGAGCCCAGCGCAAACTCCTAGCGCAATCAAAAGCGAACGACGAAAAGACATGAGCGCAGGCTACCCATCTCGAACCTGAAAAGGTACGCTCATTTTCACTTTGGCGAACGCAGGCAAGAAAACCATACGCTCAAAGACTGGTGTCCGCCAGCTCCATAAGGACTCGCGCAAAAAATACGCTGATCGCCCGGAAATTTGCTTCCTCCTCCAAGATTGGGAGGACGGCTACAATGTCGGTGGGATGTTCCGCCTAGCCGAGGCTGTGGGTGCTGCCGAAATCATCGGCACAGGCCGCACCCCTCAACTCGATAGCCCGATGATCGGCGTCACCAGCATGGGCATGCACCGCAAAGTGCCATTTCGTTACATTGAACGGCACGATGAAGCGGTTCTCAAACTCAAAGAAGAGGGCTGGGGCATTGTGGTTGTTGAAATCGCCGAGGGAGCCGAAGACTATCGCGAATTCAACTACCCAGGAAAGACCTGCCTTGTCATTGGCAACGAAGGCGGCGGAGTGTATGGCGGAGTCATGAATCACCGCGATGCTGCCGTGTATATCCCGATGTTTGGTAAGGGAAGATCGCTCAACGTCACCGTCTCTGCATCGGTGGTTGCTTACGAATGTTTGCTCAAAGAGCGCAATTCTGGCTCCCAGTAGTTTTGCCAGGATTGACTAGTTCCCCCGTATTTTTACTATGCCATCACTAACAGGTTCTGTGGAATCAGTTACCTGGGATGCTCACGGGCGACGTATTCGTGAACGAGGGTTTGATTACTCCCTATCAGCTCCAGCTTGCAGTTAACAAGCAGGTGGAGATGGGGGGGAATGACCCTATCGCGAGAGTCATGGTCGATATGGGCCTGATTAGCGATAAGGATCGTGTCCGTTGTACGGGCAAGGTCTGGGATATCCCGTACGCCGACCTAGAACTCGATCGCCCTACCGATGAAGCGATCAAAACGGTAACCGCAAGTTACGCCAAACGCCAGAAAGTCATCCCGATCCGCATCGAAGACGGCAAGCTGTTTGTCGCAATGGCCAATCCACTCGACGTGTTCGCGCTCGACGAAATGCGGATGAACACCGGGCTAGAAATTCAGCCCATGATCGCGGTGGAAGAAGATGTTGCCAATGCGATCAACGCGGTTTATCGCAATACCGGTGGCGTTAGCGAAGAAGTTGCGGGCATGGTCTCGGAACTGGATGGCGTTGAACTCCAAGCCGGCGGCCACGATGAAGATGATGGCGACGACATCTCCCAAGCCGAAGATGCTCCGATTATTCGTCTTGCCAACCACATCATCAACCAAGCTGTCAATGATAAAGCCAGTGACATCCACATGGAGCCCCGCAAAGACTGCATGGTTGTGCGCTTCCGAATCGACGGCATTATGGTCGATGCGATGACCCTTCCGCGTAAGGTTGCCGCACCGCTCACCAGCCGTTTTAAGATTGTTGCGAACATGGACATCGCGGAAAAGCGCGTCCCACAAGATAACCGTATTAGCGCGGTCATCAATGGTCAAGAGTACGACTTCCGTGTTTCAACTCTTCCTGTTGTTGGCGGCGAAAAGATCGTTATGCGGGTCTTGGATAAAGGCGGAATCCAAGTTGGTCTGAACAAGATTGGCTTCCTCCCCGAGAACCTCAAAGTTCTGGAAGATTTGGCGACCCGAAGCTACGGAATTGTGCTTGTTACCGGTCCGACCGGTTCCGGTAAATCCACAACGCTTTACTCCTTGCTCAACCAGAGCAACGACGGCCTCAAAAACATCATCACGATTGAAGACCCGGTCGAATACGAAATTGACAACATCAACCAGTGTTCGGTGAACAACAAAGCGGGGATGACATTCTCGGCAGGTCTCCGCGCTATGCTCCGCCAAGACCCCGACGTCATCATGGTCGGTGAAATGCGCGATGCGGAAACCGCAACCATTGCGATGGAAGCAGCGATGACCGGTCACTTGGTTTTCAGCACGCTCCACACTAACGATGCACCGTCCACTCCGGGCCGTCTCACCGATATGGGGGTTGAGCCGTTCTTGATTGCCTCATCGGTGATTGGGATTCTTGCTCAACGACTGGTGCGTGTTCTTTGCCCCGATTGTAAGGAGCAGTACACCGCTTCGCGTGAAAGCCTTCTTCGCTACGGTTTCCCTGTTCCGGAAGATCTCGGTGCGGATACCCACGGTGAAGTCACGCTCTTCAAAGCGCGCGGTTGTGATCGCTGTAAAAGTACCGGATACAAAGGTCGAACCGGTGTCCACGAACTCATGCCCGTCACCGATGAGATTCGCGATGCGATCCTCAACGAAAAACCGGCGCATGATCTTCGTAAACTCGCGCGGGATGCCGGAATGAGAACACTCCAGCACGATGCCCTCCAAAAGATCGTGATGGGTGTCACTTCGGTCGATGAAGTAATCCGGGTGATTTACTCGTAAAAATCACGATTTTTGAAATCAAAAACTCAGCCAAAAATGGAACTAATGATAAGGGAAGGCTAACCAATGTCTGCATTACCACACGATCGCTCCGAGCAAGCCCTCGGTGATATCCTCAGCAAGCAAAACGACTTAGCCGTTTTGCCGCAGGTTGTCTTTAAAATCATGGAGATGACTGGTGCTGAATCGTCATCTGTCACCGATTTAGAACGCGCTATCGCGATCGACCCTGGCTTTTCCGCACGAATTCTGTCCCAGGCGAATTCTGCCCACTTTGCGTTGCCAAAGAAAGTCACTTCGATCCACGAAGCGATCATGTTTGTTGGGTTCAAATCAATCCGACAACTCGCGGCAACAATCGGCGTTTTCGATATGTTTCTTGGCAAAAATGATGCTGAATCAATCCGCCGTCGAGCCTGGTGGCGACAGTCGATTGATACCGGTGTTGCCGCGCAAGCCATTGCCAAACGCATCAATGGAATCGACAGCGATACCGTCTACACGGCTGGTCTTCTCCACCTCATCGGGAAGACCGTTCTGGATCGCTATTCTCCCGGCGACTACATGAAAGTTGAAAAGCTTCTGGAAGCAGGTGCCGGTGATGTCCAAGCCGAGCAAGCCGTCTTTTGGCTTGATCACGTGATGGTAGGTTTTGCTGTTGCACAACGTTGGGGTTTCCCAAAAGAGTTAATCCTTTCATTAGACTATTGCAACCCACCACAAGAGACAGAACCCTGCCGTCAAAACCGGGCACTCTTAGCAGTTGGGCACTCTATCGCCCTCATTGTGAGAGATGGAATCCATATCGACGATGCCCCAACCGTTTTGCCGCGATGGGCAATGGACATTTTAGGTTTTAGTGAAGAGCAATATCTTCCGATAATCAATGAGGGCCGCGGGGCGATTATGGAAGCGGCACGACTACACATCTAACGCACACCGGAGATCAGACATGTCAAACGATTTCAATTGGGAAAAGAATATGGGCACGCCGGAAGGGCAAAACATGCCGCCGGTTAACCCGGATGCTGCGGCGCCGCCGGCACAAACTCCTCCGGCGACTCCACCTGCGCAACCTCAAGCTGCGCCTCCCGCGCCCGTTGCGAACGATTCCGGCGATCATGCACCAATCAGTTTTAGCCCCAGTGGATCTCCTGAGCCGCAAGTTCAGTTCAATCCCGCACCGCAGCCTGCACCGGATGCAAACAAACCGGCCGCCTTCGAGCCGGTCATGCCAATGCTGGATGACGTTCCCGATATCGAGATCAAGCCGCGAGATGCTGGCGATAAGTACGTCCCCGCAGCGATTCCGAAAGAGCTTCTGGAACCAGAACTGGCGAAGGGCAAGTATTTTGTCGATACTGAAGAGCAAGAGCCCGACTTCATCTGCGAAGACCCGAACGCTCTTTCGCTCAGTGGTGTCCACGTTGACGAAATCCTGCGTGTCGCCCACGAGCGAAAAGCATCAGACGTCCACTTGACCGCCGGTCTGCCTCCAATGATCCGTCTGGATGGCGAACTCACCACGCTTCCGTACAAGATCATGAAACCAACTGATATTCAACGGATGGTTTATGAAATCCTGAACGACGATCAGATCACAAAATTTGAAAGCACCCGCGAACTCGACTGCGGACACTCCGTCAAGGGGCTGGCGCGGTTCCGTCTTAACGTGTATCAGCAACGGCAATCGACCGCCGCGGCCCTCCGTTTGATTCCGAACCGTATCCCGAGCTTCGACGAACTGAAACTCCCGAAAATCGTTCGTGAAATGACCAAGCGCACCTCCGGTCTGATTCTCGTGACCGGACCAACCGGTTCCGGTAAATCGACCTCCATCGCGGCAATGCTGGATGACATCAACTCGCGGACTTATGGTCACATCATGACCATCGAAGACCCGATTGAATACCTCCATAAGCACAAGCGTTGCATGGTCAACCAGCGCGAACTGCACGAGGACACTTACAGTTTCCACAACGCGCTCCGCGCGGTTCTTCGTGAAGACCCCGATATCATCCTTGTTGGTGAATTGCGCGACTTGGAAACCATTGAAGCGGCTCTGACGCTTGCAGAAACGGGGCACCTTGTCTTTGGCACGCTCCACACTCGCAACGCGCCAAGCACAATCGACCGGATTATCGACGTCTTCCCCAGCGACCAACAGGATCAAATCCGCGTTTTGCTAGGGAACACTCTCGAAGGTGTTGTCTCGCAACAACTCCTGCCGAAACTCGGCGGTGGCCGGGTTGCCGCGCTCGAGATCATGCTCGGCGTCCCCGCAATCCGCAACCTCATCCGCGAAGGAAAAACTCACCAGATGTACTCGGTGATTGAAACCTCGCAAGGGGGCGGGATGCAGACAATGGATAAGCACCTCTCCGATCTTTATCGCAGCGGCATGGTCAGCTACGATGAATGTCTCCTCCGTGCAGTGGATAAAGATTCCTTCACACGCCTTACTAAGGGCGCGGCGTAGGAAACACCGTTCGCAAATTCAAATCCCCGAGGTGATGAAAACCTCGGGGATTTTTACTTTGGGAACCCCACCAGTCCCCGGTAAAATGAACCTGTGAGTCGGAAGGTAGACGACTGGGTTCGGCACATGTCCCAATTCGGGGGAATGACCGAGGAAGTGGGCTCCCCGCAAATCGCCAGGCAGCAGGGGTGGATGCCCCGCGTGGATGTTCTGGAAGCCCAAACCCACGTCCTTGTCCGCGTTGAACTCGCTGGCGTCCCGACGAATCACGTCTTCCTATCTTACAACCCACAAAAGAACGCTCTGGTCGTTCGTGGAGAGCGTCCCGGCGAGCCCGAAGCCAACCGCTACGAAGCGCATATCCTGGAGATTGAAACCGGGCAGTTCAGCCGTGATGTTCCGCTCCCTGAAGTTAACCTCGATTTGCGCTCGGTAAAAAGCGAAATGAAGAACGGCATTCTTTCGATCTATATTCCGAAAGAATCAGCCGGAGATCAGGTTGTTATCGTAGAAAGGATCACCGTAACCAAATTCTAATGTCTGAGATTGATGTTCCCGTAGAAGAAATCCTTGCCGAGTTAGAAGCTATCGGCCCGGAACTGACCGGTATTGATGACGAGCATGAAGTTCGCCCCGAAGTACCGTCAGAGCTCCACCTTTTGCCTTTGCGCGAATCGGTGGTTTTCCCGATGCTCATCGCTCCCCTGAGTGTGAGCCGTCCTTCTTCCATCAAGCTCATCGACGAAACCGTTACCGGCACCGATCGGATGATTGGAGTCATCACTCAAAAAGACCCGGAAAACGACGAGCCGAGTGCTGATGACATCTATCAGGTGGGGTGCGCCGTCATCATCCGCACACTCATGAAAGCCCCCGATGCGGTGCGCCTGATCGTCCAGGGGACATCGCGTTTCCGCATCGTCGAGCTTCTGCAAACCGAGCCATATCTGAAGGCAAAAATCGAAGTCATCCCCGAGCCAGAAGTCCCGAAAGACCAAGAAGAGGAAATCGAGGCTCTGCGACGTTCTGTTGCCGCCCTATTTGAGCAAGCGGTTCGCCTTGCCCCCAATCTCCCCGAAGAGCTTGGCTCTCTGACCCAATCGGTGAATGAACCAAACGTGATGGCTGATCTCATTGCCGCGCACATCCCGTTCACCACCGAAGAAAAGCAGCGCATCCTTGAGACAACTGATCTCAAAGCACGCCTCAAAGCCCTCCTGGAACTTCTGGGCAGGGAAGTCCGCGTCCTTGAACTCACGACCAAAGTCCAGAACGAAGTCACTGCCGAACTCAGCAAAACCCAGCGCGACTATTACCTCCGCGAGCAACTGAAAGCCATCCAACGCGAACTGGGCGAATCGGATGAAATCGGTGACGATGTCGAAGAGCTTCGTAAGAAAATCGAAACCGCCAATATGCCGGAAGAAGCTCTCAAGGCGGCCAACCGAGAGCTCGACCGCCTTGGGCGCATTAACCCCAGCTCTCCGGAATACACCGTTTCTCGAACCTACGTCGAAACGATGGCGGCACTGCCTTGGTCGCGCTCGACCGAAGACAAGATCGACCTCAAGATCGCCCGCGAGATTTTGGACAGCCACCACCACGGCCTCGACAAAATCAAGCAGCGCATTGTCGAATTTCTTGCCGTCCGCAAAGTCAAATCCGATGGCCCGGTTCGCCAGCCGATCCTTTGCTTTTACGGACCTCCTGGTGTTGGGAAGACCAGCCTTGGTAAGTCGATCGCCGAAGCAATGGGGCGCGAGTTTGTCCGCCTCTCGCTGGGCGGGATGCGCGACGAAGCCGAAATCCGCGGCCACCGCCGCACCTATATCGGCTCCATGCCCGGCCAAATCATCCAAAGCATTCGCCGCGCTGATACAAATAACCCAGTTTTTGTCCTCGATGAAATCGACAAGCTGGGCAACGATTTCCGGGGTGACCCGGCATCGGCAATGCTCGAAGTGCTTGATCCGCAACAGAACAACGCCTTCCGTGATCACTATCTGGATGTCCCGTTCGATCTGAGCAATGCGTTCTTCATTACCACGGCAAACCGCCTGGATACAATCCCTGCACCGCTCCGCGACCGCATGGAGATCATCGAACTCGGCGGCTATACCGAGGAAGAAAAAGTTGCTATCGCACGCGAACACCTTGTTCCGCGCCAGGTGGATGAACACGGTCTCACCGCTAAGAAAATCAGTTTTACCGATGATGTGATTGCCTATGTCGCGCGGCACTATACTCGCGAAGCCGGTGTACGGAATCTAGAACGCGAGATCGGATCTGTTGTACGGAAAGCAACTCTCCAATTCGCAGAAGGACGCACTCGCAAACTCGCTGTCAATAAAAAGTTTGTCAATGAAGCCCTCGGTGCCCCGCGCTACACCAGCGACCCGGTCAGCGAGCGAAAGCTGGTTCCCGGCATGGCGATTGGCCTCGCTTGGACTCCGGTCGGCGGTGATGTCCTTTTCATCGAAACCACTAAGTTCCCCGGCAAAGGCTTGAAGATCACTGGTCAGCTTGGCGACGTGATGAAGGAATCAGTCAACGCGGCGATGAGCTACATCCGTTCCCACGCTTTGAACCTCAAAATCCACGATGACGTCTTCGAGAAGAACGAAGTGCATGTTCACGTTCCCGCAGGTGCCGTCCCCAAAGATGGCCCGAGCGCCGGCGTCACCATGCTCACTGCACTGGCGAGCCTTTTCACCGGACGTATGCCAATAGAGCGCCTCGCCATGACCGGAGAGATCACCCTGACCGGGCAAGTCCTCCCCATTGGCGGCGTGAAAGAAAAGGTGCTTGCCGCCTATCGCGCTGGGGTGACCACAATCCTCCTCCCGAAGGAGAATCAGAAGGATTACATGGAAGAAGTCCCCGAGGACATCCGCAGTCAGCTCACCGTACACTTTGTGAGCGACGCAAAACAGGTTCTCAAACTCGCGCTGGAGGGGTAACCTATCACCATGATCGCCGTCTTTGCCGCCGCGGTCGCTCTCGGAGGAAACGACTTGCAGGCCGAAATCAATGATCTCTGGCCGAGCGATGATGAGTACGCCTGGATGCGAGTGGGTTGGACGCTTGACCTCTTTGAAGCGCGCCGCCGATCCCAGCGAGAAGGGAAGCCAATGCTTCTCTGGATGATGAACGGCCACCCCACTGGCTGTACGTGAAACAATGGCCAATGGGACAAGAGGTTCTTGTTCACAAACGAAGAAGTCATCAAGCGGCTGAAAGAAGATTTTGTGCCTTTCGCTGGCGACACCAACGTGCTCCAAGTCGGGCATGGCCCGCTCCACGATTGGTTTATGTCCACGATCCTGCCGATCCACCCAGGGGCGGAAAAAGGCGTCACCGCTCAAGGCTTCTATGTGGTCGGCGCTGATGGGACGGGATACAAATTCAGTATGCATGCGCGCCCTGCCGAGAAGTTCATGGAGCTGCTCGATCAAGGGATGGCGGCATACAAAGCAAGCCCGCCAAAACCAGTCGAGATTCCTGGCCAAGCGATGGATAATCCTGCCCTTGTCGCTCCCGCTGGAACACTCAAAGTGCGCACGATTTCCCGTGTCCGCCCAATGCCAGAAGGCGCACCGGATAAGAACGCCGGGTTTGGGCAAGACCACGCCTGGATTCTCCCCGAGGACGTTGCTTTCCTCCATTCCATCACCGAGGATTCAGCTGTCCCAGATAATCTCGCCTACAAGCTTGCGCGATTCCACTTCGTTGATAACGTGCGTGGTGAGCCGGACCGCTGGGCATTGGAAGAAGTCAAATATGTTGCCCTCCGTGTCCGCCCAGTGAAAGCCAACCAGTTTGAAATCTACGGCAAATTCAGCATGGAAACAGCGACCTCCAACAAGGGTTACGAAGGCAAGTTTGAGGCGCAAATCGCGATTGACAAGAAAGGGAACCCCATCAAGTTCGAAGGGCTCGCCGATGGCATGGCTTGGGGCGACCATCGCAACACAAGCGGCGCGCCCTCCGGCAAATTCCCGGTGAAAATCGCCTTCCAAAATGTGGATGATGAAGTCTCCCGCGCTGTGCCGCCGCAACAGAGCTACTTCTGGTACGAATACTTCCGCCCCACCGACCCCAAGATTCAAGAGTGGCCGGTGGATGCTCCGCCGAGAGGCTGGCCGAGACTCAAAGAGTAAACAAGCAACGCCCCGACTCCAAAGGAGACCGGGGCGACTGCTTTATCTTGGGGGAATATCAGGCTGCTGCCTGACGCTCACCCGATGATGGATGACCTTTTTTATCGCTTTCCAGCTTGAACTGGCTGACCATTTCCGCGAGGCGATCAGCAAGATCAGAGAGGTCGGCGGAGCTTGCCGTGAGTTCTTCGGTGGAGGCCATTTGCTGTTGAGAAGCGGCACTCACTTCGCTCACATCGTTGGCAACACCGCGAACGGCATCGGCCATTGCTCGGCTAGAAGCCAGAGTCTCTTCGGTAACCGCTGCGACTTGTTCAACTGCCGCATCCATTTGAGATGCCAGCTGAGTCACGGATTCTGCGTTGCGCTCCACATCAGCCACTGGGCTTTGAAGAGCTTGAACCATGCTCAGAATTTCTTCCAAGCTCGACTTCGTCTGTTGGGAAAGCGCAAGTCCGTTAGAAACCGCTTCGTCTGCGCGACCCATCGCCCCGGTGGATTCACCCACCAAGCCACGGATTTGCCCAACCAAGCTCGAAATATCTTGAGTTGCCAAGGCACATCGCTCAGCGAGCTTGCGAACCTCTTCCGCAACAACCGCAAAACCTTTGCCATGCTCACCTGCTCGTGCCGCTTCAATCGCCGCGTTGAGTGCAAGGAGGTTGGTTTGCTCCGCAATTTCGCTGATCGTCTCAATAATCGTATCGATCTGAGCAGATTTGGCATGGAGCTCTTCCAGCTTGCCACCGACTTCCGTGGTGGTTTCGCTGATCAGCGACATCCCTTCCAGAGTCTTTCCAACTGCGGCAGAGCCTTCGTTCGCTTTGCCCGAAGCCTGCTCGGTCGCAGCAACAACTTCGCGAATCTTGACGGAGACACCCTCGGTAGATTCTGCAACGTGCCGCACTTGATTGACCAAGTCGGTCAATGTCCGTGCTTGCTCATCGTTCGCCGAAACCACCTCTTCAATACCGCGAGCGGTGTCATCGGAAGCGTGCTGGATTTCGCTGGATGTCGATGCAACGTGTTGCGCCGCATCGGCAATCGCTTGTGATGCTTTGGTCAAACTGCCCGCCATAGATTGCACGTTGCCTGAAGCACCGCGGATTTCCGTCAGTGCCGTGGAAAGGCTTGCTACGATATTGGCAAGAGATTTACCAATCGCGTCACCGGTTTCTTCGGAGCCATCGGTGGTCAGATCGCCGCGAGCAATCTTTTCCGTCCAAGCAGCATGCTTTTGCAACTTGCCGATCAGGAACCGCGCAGAGTTGGCAAGCTTGCCAAGTTCATCATCAGATTTGTGGTTGATATTGACAGCAAGGCTGCCGTTGGAAACTTGATCCAACGCCGCAGACATCTCGATAATCGGATCGCTGGTTTTCTTGGCAATCATCAATGCCAGAGCCGCGATGATCAAACCGGCAACGATTAACCCAACGATCTGCTGTTGCTTGATGGAATTTGCGGTAGCAAAAAATTCTGTATTTTCTGCGCCAACAATAACTGACCAGCCCAAGCCGGGATAACCCATCGCGCCTTCGGAGTGAGAATATCCAACCATGTGGGGGATGCCATGAAATTCGTCCGCAATCGCACCATGCCCACCTTCAACAGTTGCCTTAGCAGATAAAGACCCTTCAGCGACAAGATTGTCTTTCAAAATGATCTCAGGGTCATATTTGAACTCTGCTCCGTCCTGAGCAGGATCATAAGTCATAAAGACTGTGCCGTCTTTTGTCAACATTTCAATGTTGGCTTTTGGCAATCCACCTCCTTTGAGCTCAGCATAACCTTCTGCAAGAATAGATTCGATCAGGTTGACGCGGGCATAGTTGCGCCAAACACCGATTGTTTTTCCAGAAGTATCTGTTACAGGAGCTGTATAGCAGATGTAATAGCCAGATCCATTAAAGGTCTTCTTGACTTCTTCGTCTATGTGGACATCATCAACCCAAGTTCCGGTAAGAGCTTCGCTATCCACAAACTTCCCGTTCATTGCATTCTGGAACCATTCGGCATCAGCGTAGTTGTGAGTATAAAAAGCTGAAGTGTCAACCTCATTGCCTTCCCAGTCGTTTGTAGAAACCGCCGCGACTTTACCACTGGTATCAACGAGCATCATCAACTCATATACCGGTGTATATGTAGACATATACTGGTTCATGATTTGAGAAACTTTGTTGTTCGACCCTTTCTGATACCAATTGTCTTGGTTGTAAACGCCTTGGTTCAAGCCAAACGCTTGGACATCACCATATCGCTCGAACAAATTACGCTCGACACGGCTCATGATTGTTTGGCTGGAGGCTTGAAGCACACCTTCTCGCTCTTTGGATGCTTTTTTCAACGCTATTTGCGACATCAAGCTCGTCACAATTAGCGGTACAAGTCCAAAAGCAAGGAAAAGCGCAATCAAGCGTACGCCAATCTTCTCGCGGAAAATTTTCATTGATATTCCCTCAACGACACCTTCACCCGCAATGGTGCGAGCCGGTAGCATTGCTAGTTGAATATCGGTTGATTTCGCACTGCATCTTCATGGCAAAGGGCAAAAATCACAAAAATGTCAGGATTGATTGAGTTTGAGCAGGACGATTTGTGCCGAACGGCGCAACAATTGGCCCTCGATTGGGGGTTCGTTCCTAACGAGCGGATGCCCAGCGGTCACTGCTCGCACATCTTCGCCAGCGACACTCAAATCCTCAAAATCCCGTTCCAAGGTGAGGAACAAACAAGCGGATTGCATGCCTCACTTTTTCTTTCTGGAAATATCGGCCCGAAGGTCTACCACTCCGATCCTGCAACCGGCATCCAACTCATGGAGCGCATGATTCCAGGAACTCCGCTCTCCGAATCCGGGCTAGACGACGAGCAAAACATGGAAATCGCCATGAACCTCGCCGCCCAATTCGATCCCACCTGGCGCGAAGGCATGATCCCCTTGGCGCAGTACATCGAACAACAAACGGAACTCTCGCAAAAACTACTCGCGACGACCGAAAGGAAAGTCTTTCTTCATGGTGACTTACACCACTTCAATGTCCTCAAGCACGGTGATCGTTGGATGGCGACTGATGCCAAGGGCATCTGCGGCGACCCGGCCTACGAGGCTATCGCGTTCCTTCGCAACCCAATCCCTGAAGTCGCTAAATGGGCAAACCTCGATGAAATCCTTCACCGCAGGATTATCCGTTGGGCCGAGCGATTCCACCTCAATCCGTGGCGAATTTGGGCATGGGGAATCGTTGATCTGGAAGACGAAAATCGCCCAGAGGATGACCCCTGGGCGTATGTTTATCGTGCGTTGAGAACGCTCAGTTTTCCCGCACCCTGACCATTGGCTTGAACCGCCAATCCCGCGCAAGATCAGCTTGATCGTTCGCGTGTTCACCCATCTCGGAGACGCCCGGCGAGACAACATTCCGCGCAATCGGCCCTTCCGGAGTCATCTCCGTGATCTGAATGTATGTCCCGCGATTGCTATAAGGAATCCGCGATCCCGCTGCCGTCGGCATGGAGCCTGGACGGTAGCCCCAAAGAGCAATATCATCTCCCAGCTCTTTCTTCATCGTCTCGAGAGCCACTTTTTGCGCGGCAAGGATAACTTCCTCTTTCTTCCGACCGCCGAGATAGTCAAACTTCGTTTTGCCATCTAACGCCCTGCGGATCACAGATGGCTGGATCACGGTTTGGAAAGTGCTCGGGTTCAAAAAGTTCCCAAGCGATTGCAAGAACAACTGAACGCGGAGTTCATCAATCGTCCGGTCATAAGTTTCTGCCGCCGCCGATCCTTCCAGATTCCAGCCATCAAACCCGAGATACAGATGACCGCGACCAAACAGATCGCCGCTATTCTTCCTCGCTGAATCCGTGAAATCACTGGCAAAAGCAGAAACCGTGTCAGTCTCTCGGCGAGCGATTGACCAAGCCGCTCGCTCCAAATCGCGCTGGGTGAGTGGCCCGCTTGGGATGGACTCCAGCAACGCCTGATTACGGAAGAGTGCCCCCCAAACGGGAGTATCAAAGTTCGGCCACCAAGCGGTTGGTTTGTTATTCCAGTTGGCGAGAAGCCCGCTGGATGGGGAGTTCGCTTGCGGCATCTGACTTGTCGATACAAACCCTTGCCACTGATTCTGCTTTGTGTCCGGAGTCGGGAATCGGTAGTCAATTCCTTCCTTCCGAACCGGAACCAACCCCGCGTAGCGGTAGCTGGTGTTGCCATCCTTCCACGCCACAAAGAGATTGAAGGAGACGTTCAGCTTTCGCATCACCGAATCAAGCTCTCGGGATTTCTTCATTGAGTAGAAATCGAACATCCCGGCAACACTGCTCAGCTCACGCTGATAGTAGCTGGATTTCAGACTGTAAACCGCTTTGGAACCCCGGCTGGCGAGTAATACTGGCCCGTGAACCGTCCGCTTCTGAATGACCTTCTCGCTGGGACGATCTTTGATTTTGAGTTCAAACTCCACCGTTTCCAGCGGTTTCTCGTCGCCCATAGAGGTGTATCTGTTTCCATCTTGAGAAAGCGGTGCCACGAACACATCTTCAATGTCGGCAACCCCACTTGTCAGCCCCCATGCCGCCCACGGCGAGTTCCCAATGATCACGCCCGGCATCCCCGGAACGTTCATCCCTGCAACATTGATCCCACCAGGCACAGAAATCGAAATCTCGTGGACAATGCTTGGCGCACGGTGTCCCATCTGCGGAGCGGTGAGCAACATCGCGTTCCCAGATTTCGATCGCTTGCCGCTGACCAAGATCGCATAGCTCCCCATCTTGTAGGGAACAGAAAGCTGCTCAGCTAATGCTCGATTGTCCTCGTAATTAGCAACGCGGATCGCACCTGCAAGCTCCAAAAGGGAAGTCTTGGGCAATTCGCCAATGTGCTTGATCGTGTCGTTGCGCGTGGGTTGAACAAACCTCGGTTTCGTCACCAGATCGTCTTTCGGGTCAACTGTGGGAATGGAATCTTTGTCGTTCCACCACGCCAGATCATCCAGCACATCCAGCGATTTTTCCTTTACGCGTCCGTTCAGATATTGGTAAAGCGCGTAGTTGCGGAGTTCCCCCGCCCCGCCCGCACCAAACTGCCGGATCATCATAATGGCAATCGCGCAAGAATCGGTGACTGTCCACGGTTCCGGTTCAAATCCCATGCTGGCGTATTGCGCGGGCAGAGTTTTGCTTGCGGTTCGCGCTTTGATTGTGTTGTTCACGCCTTCCGCATAGGCTTCAAAGTAGCTCCGGATATCAGAAGGCAACTTGGCAAACATCTCCTGAAGTTCGGCTTCTGTGTATGCGCGGGAAAGAGTCTCTTTATCGCTAGCAACGGCGGTCGCCCCAATCACTTCCGCGAGTCGACCTTTGGCGGATCGGCGGCTCATCTCCATCTGCCAGAGTCGGTCTTCGGCAACGGCTTCACCCATCCGCACAAACGCATTACGGTTATCAGGGGCATAGATGGCAGGCACGCCATAAGCCAGGCGTTGAATCTCGCCAGTATTTTTAGGAGAAGTAAGAAGAGCGGCAGAAACAACCAAACTCGCCAGCATAGGCATAGTTTAGATGGTTCTGCCGCTTGAGAGAAAGGGGGTTAGGGCAGGAATTTTCCGCTGCCCGGAAGAGCCTTATCTTTTGTCGCGACTTTATAGATCACAAAGCCAATCGCACCAACCACGATCACTGGGAGGGCGATGCCCCAAACAAACCCAATCAGTGCTCCCAAAACTTTGACGGTAATGGAAACCGCGATCAAGCCAAGTACGACGTAAAGAATGAGTTTGCCCATGCTTTTTTCCCTTCTGAATCATCAAGACGATTCAAACTCTAATACGGGTTTTACAGAATCAGGTTGTGGCGAGGGGGACTTTTCATCGCAATAGGTACTCTTGAACCATGCCTCTGCCGGTCTTTCGGGCTGAATTTGATCGTGATCTCCCTGATCGCTGGCTGAATATCAATGCCCCAATGCTTGCCGATTTCTTGGTGAAATTCTTGCAAGAGGAATGCATCCGCCGGCGAGGAATCGTGCGTGTCGTCATCGGTCTGAGCGGCGGTGTGGATTCGGCAGTATCCACCTACCTAGCCGCCCGCGCGTTTGGCCCAGAAAACACTTTCGTTTTTCGGCTCCCGTATTCGGTGAGTTCCCAAGCCAGCCTGGATCACGCACAGCTCATCATTGATGACCTTGGCTTGCCTGCCCGAACCATTGAGATCACACCGATGGTGGATGGCTACAAGGATGTCAGTGAGCCAGAAATCGACGCCACGCGTCTCGGAAATGTCTGCGCCCGTACCCGAATGATCATCCTCTACGATCAATCGGCAAAGCTCCGCGCTCTCCCGCTCGGCACCGGAAACAAGACGGAGCGATTTTTTGGTTACTACACCTGGCACGCCGACGATGCTCCTCCCATCAATCCACTCGGGGACCTTTTCAAAACCCAAGTCTGGGCATTGGCACGAGAACTGGGCGTGCCCAGCGTCATTGTCGATAAACCGCCCACCGCCGACCTTGTCAAAGGTCAAACCGACGAAGGGGATTTCGGAATTTCTTACATCAAGGCGGATCGTATCCTCGCCCTGATGCTGCGAGGGATGAGCGACGAGCAAATCTGCCGATACGACATCAAGCCAGAAGAAGTCGCTCTGGTGAGAAAGAAAGTGAACGGCACCCACTGGAAGCGCAAACTCCCTACCACGGCGATGATCAGCACCACTGCGATCAATGAATACTATCTCCGCCCGGTAGATTACTAAAAGACCAGATTACTAAAGCGTCCGCGTGACTTTGCTCAGGTTATGCGCCTGATCGGGGTTCAGGCCCCGTGCTCGCGCTGAATAGAGCGCCAGCCACTGTCCGAACAAGATATCGCTGATCGGGTCAAGCGGGCCAGAATTTGCTCCCGGTGCCGAGATCACTTCTGCTCCCGTCTCCACCAATCCATCGGGTGTCGGGCCAAAAATGACACAGGCTGTGTTTGGACGAGCAAGTGCCTTCGGACCATGCTCAAAATCGGCGGTGGAATACGCCTTCGCAGGGATCAATGCGCACTCCATCAACTTGAGTGTTGTCTCGAACGCATTGCAGAAGCTGTAGCCCCGGGCGAGAGTGAAGATCGGGTTGCATCGCACAATTAATCCCGAACATTCCGCCGCCGCTTTTCGGCTCGATTCAAAGAACTTCTCTGTTGGCAAACCACCAACTGGATCAGGCAATTCAGCTCCAAGTGCCCGCACCAATTGATACATCGCCAGCAGGGAAGCTGTATAAGTTTTTGTTGCCGCAATGGACTTTTCTTCCCCCGCATTCAGCAAGAGGGTGTGATCGGCTTCTTGGCTCAACCGCGAACCAGGAGTGTTGGTAATCGCGAGTGTCGGGTGCCCTTGTGAGCGCATGTAAGCAATCACTTCGCTCACATCGGGAGCGGCCCCGCTCTGGCTAATCCCCACCGCAAGACAATGCGGATACTTCACCTTCGTGCCGTATTTGGTGATGACACTCGGAGCGGCAAGGCAAACAGGAATCCCCAGGTGAATCTCGATCAAGTACCGGGCATAAAGCGCGGCGTGATCTGATGATCCCCGCGCGGCCAGCAGAATCATCTCCGGTTTGAGATCCGCGCAGTACGCTTTCAGATTCTCGAAGTAAGGTGACGCGTTCGCCGCTAGAAGCTCCGGCTGCTCGCGCATCTCTCTTTCCATCCACTCGCCGAGTTGCATTCGCCGAGACTACCTGCCCGATTTGGGGCTATGTGACCGAGAATGGTCACTTCTGGGCTTCTAGTTCGTCCAGAATCATAATTAGGTGTAATCCTGCTATGCCGATAACTGCTCTTTTGGTTGCCTCCGTGTTGCTGAGCCCGCAACAGGAAACTCGAGAATTCAAAGATAAGGATATGGATCTTGCCTTCCAATATCCGCGCGAATGGAAAGTTAAGAAAATCTCCTTTGGTCAAGCGTTTGAATTCACGGTGGATGAGCAACCCTGCGAAGTGCGCCTGATCAACATGGATATGGAATATCCCGCCGATCTTTGGCAGAAATCGGTGAGCGACATTGCCGTCAACCGCAACCAAATCGTTGAGCGGCAATGGGAAGAGGAACTCCTGGGCGTACCGCTCTTGCTCAGTCGCTTGTTCGACGAAACATCGGGCAACCCGACCACCACCTTAGTGGGCTTGCTATTCGCAAATACAAAGAACAAACTCAATTTCCGAGTCGAAGCTCCGACCCCCGTCTTCCCCCGCGCTGAGCAAATGTGGCGCGATGTCCTCGCTACCGCACGGCCCCTCTCCGGGCAGCTCCCTGGACAAGCGGGCACCAAGCCACCTGAAACAGGTACGAACACAACCCATACGAATACAAAAGAACCCAAGACGGTTGTCATCGGTGGCAAAGAAAACACGACCGTCGAATACAAAACCGCTCCTACGCGTCTGCTCGTTGACGAAACCTCCAAGATTTACGGCTATTTCCCCGAAGGTTGGACAATCGAAGGGGCGAAGGCCTCCCACCGTGGTGTCACCGGCACAATAGAAGTAACGGCAGGAACCGGAGCTAAAGAAACGGCGAGAAAGCTATGGCTCAGCCTCGCTGGGCGGCGCCTGGGTGAGATGGATTCCGTGACTATCCGAAAAGATAAATCCAATGTGATCAACCTTGCTGGATACGAAACGTTCTCGGTTTGGCGGAAAGGGCCAAGCGAAGGTCAAGAGATCGCTCACTTTGTGGCATCCGGCTGGAAAGATGGCCTCTATTGGGTGTTCACCTGGGACGGCTCGGGCGCCGAACTTGACGCCGCATTGCCAACTCTGGAAGAACTCACCAAAGCATTCAGCGTGAGCTCTACGTGATCCTTGTTTTCAGTACGAGTAGTCCACTTACGTCGCTTGCCTGGGTGGATGGCAAAGAGGTCGTTTGGGCAGCAGAAAAGCTGGCTCCACGACGTGCCAGCGGTGCCCTCATGGAGCTTTTAGAAGAATCTCCCTACGAGCTGCACCAGGCGACTGAGATCATTGTCGATATCGGGCCGGGGAGTTTCACCGGTGTCCGCGTTGGTGTGACGATGGCGAAGATGTGGGCGTGGACTCTCAGAATCCCGTGTTCCGGTGTCAGCTCCTTCGATCTCATCAATCCGAATGGGGCGGCAGTGGTA
Source organism: Armatimonadota bacterium (assembly GCA_020438215.1). GTDB lineage: Bacteria > Armatimonadota > Fimbriimonadia > Fimbriimonadales > Fimbriimonadaceae > UphvI-Ar2. Next base: position 27,429 of record JAGQUX010000029.1, read on the forward strand.
CCAGGCGGTCGCGGGGAAGTCTGGCTTCGTGAACCAGGCGAAGAGCCAGTTCGCGTACCGGTCGAGAGCGCAAGACACGTTCGAGGCTATGCTACTTTCGACGAAGGTGAATTCCCAAGTGCCGCTCGAATTGTCGAAGTCTCCGCTACAAAAATTCTAAATTCAAAACCGGAAAACCTCACTCCTATCTATCTTGCCGAGCCCAACATCAGCATCGCGAAACAAAAGCACATCATGGGAGAGACATTCAGAGATGTTTGATCCCAGCGAGCTCACCCGCAAGAAGTCGCTTCGGCTTTTCACCTCGCTCAAAGCGGGTGGCCCAGCAGAGCTTTTCTACCAAGCGCGCACCGTCGATGACCTCGCCGAAGCCAGCATCTACGCCCAACAAAACGACATCCCGACCACCATCCTTGGCGGCGGGAGCAATATCCTCCCCAGCGATCAAGGCGTTCCCGGGCTTGTGATCCTGAACTCCACCAAAGCCATCGAATTTCAAGAGGGTGGGGTGGTCATCTCCGATTCCGGCGTTGTCCTTCAAGAGCTATTCCTCAAAACCCTCCAAGCGAACCTTGCAGGGCTAGAATACTGCGTGGGGATTCCTGGCTCGGTGGGAGGCGCACTCGTGAGTAATGCTGGTGCCTATCGGAGCAATATCAGCGAATTCCTCAACGAGATTGAAATCGCTTATCAAGGCAAACGAGAATGGGTGTCTCCGGATTTCATGCAGTTCTCTTACCGAGATTCCATCCTCCGCAAATCGGATGCCCCTCAAGCGACACTCCTCCGCATCAAGTTCAAGCTCCCAACTGGCGACCCCAAGTCTATGTACGATGAAGCGCGGGAGTACCAGCGGCAACGAATCAGCAAACAGCCCCCTTCGGCTAGCGCGGGAAGTTTCTTCAAAAACGTTTACGACAAATCACTCGCCGAATCTCTCACCAATCTCCCTGAGAATCTCAAGTCCGCAGGTGTTGTCCCTGCCGGGTATCTCATCGAATCGTGCGGGCTCAAAGGGCGGCGTCGCGGTGGCGCAATGATCGGCGCACGTCACGCGAATTTCCTACTCAACGCCGCCGGGGCAACTGCAACGGAACTCCGACAACTGGCGAACTTCGCTTCCGATACAGTGAAGAAAAAGTACGGCGTGCAGTTAGAAGAAGAAGTGCTTTATCTGGGCGACTGGAGCCGCTATCTCCCGATGGCTTAGCTCTTTGCCTTGTCAAACCCAGCCTGAATCTGATCGGAAAGCGGCTTATAGCTCGTGATCACCCGGAGGATTGCCTTGCCATCATCGGCCTTGATGATCTTGATTTGAACTTCCTCGGCTCCGCGATCACTTTCCATGTGCATCTTCGATTCGAGTGCCTGACCACCCACCGAGGACTTGATCTCCTTGATCGTATCTTGAATGAAATCATCCTGCCACTTGTGGTGAGAATCAAACTCCGAGACAACCTTCAGTCCTTTGCCCAGGTCATCCACTTCCGTTGTGATCTCAGCGAGGAATGAGTTGCTCATGTCCAGCGGATTGACATGATGTTCTTCTGAATTGGTCGTTGTTCCACCAGCAGGCTCCTCGATCTTTCGGACCTGGCACCCACCCAAAGCCACCAATCCAATCAATCCTAAAAGCCAAACGCGTCGCACAATCAGATCATACCGACCACGAAAAATCGCTTAGGCAAAAAGAAATCGCCCTCTTCCGCAGGGAAGAGGGCGAAATCTCGATTGTCCGCCGAATTACTCGGACTTGCCTTCGCCGTCGGTGACGGCGTCTTTTGCATCTTCGATCTTATCTTGGAGCTTTTCGCCCGCAGATTCGATGCTAGCGGATGCACCGCTTGCGTTCGCATCAGCTGCCATTTCGGAGCCGAGTGAACCGCGCTTCGACCACCAGATTGCAAAGGCGAGCAGTGCCGCCGCCGCAACGGTAACCGAGATCAGAACTCCTTGCTCCCAAGGCAAAATGACCTGTGGTGCAATCAAGAGAGCAACCAGGTTCATAACCTTGATCAGCGGGTTCAGAGCCGGACCAGCCGTATCCTTGAACGGGTCACCAACTGTGTCGCAGACAACCGCCGCTTTGTGAGCTTCGGTTCCCTTACCACCGTGGAGTCCGTCTTCGATCAGCTTCTTAGAGTTGTCCCACATACCGCCGGAGTTGGCGAGGAGGACAGCCATCAGCTGACCAGAAAGGATCGTACCAGCGAGGAATCCACCCAAGGCTTGTGCACCCACCAGGTTGAACTCCATACCACCGATAAGGGTGGTTTCTTTGCCGATACTGAAACCAAAAGCAACCAGAATCGGGAAGGCAATTGCCAAGATTCCCGGTCCGATCAGCTCGGTTTGAGCCGCTTTGGTTGAGATCGCAACGCAGCGAGCATAGTTCGGCTTGCTGGTGCCAGCCATGATGCCCGGATCGTTGCGGAACTGGTCTCGCACTTCTTGAATCAGCTGGAAGGCCGCTCGGCCAACCGCTTGGATCGAGAATGCAGAGAACAGGTACGGAGCCGCACCACCAATCAACATGCCCAGGAAGATTTCAGGAACTTCCAATCGCATACCAACGGTTGTGAGGCGTCCTTCTTCCACAAATGCGTGGAAGAGGGCAACAGCGGCAACAACCGCAGTTGCAATCGCAAAGCCCTTAGTAAGAGCCTTGGTGGTGTTACCAGCAGCGTCGAGGAGCTGGACTCGGCGAGCCCCAGCTTCGTTGCCGTGGTGTGCACCCGACATTTCGAAAACGCCTTGTGCGTTATCGGAGATCGGGCCGAAGGTATCCATCGCGAGGATGAAGCCAGTCGTGGTGAGAAGACCAAGACCAACCAGTGCGATACCGTAGAAGCTCAACAGGTAGCCACCGTATTGAGCAGGTGGGAAGATCAGAATCGGCGCGATGAGACAGAGCACGATCGCGAAGACACTGAAGACCGACGATTCTTTCCCGTAGGCAAAACCAGAGATGATCATCGGGGCTGGACCAGCGGTTGCCACTTGCCCAACTTCTTGAACCGGTCGCTTGTGCAGACCAACGTAGTAGTCAGTGAGCCATTCGAAGACGAACGCCATCAGAATCCCGAACACAACGCAGGCAAAGAATTGCCACCATTGCGCCGGTTGGCTGGTGATGATCGCCGTTGTAATCCGAGAGGCTGCCGGTTGCGGCAACTTCTTGTCCGGATTGTCGATGCCCATCTTGTCGATCTTGTTCAGATCTTCAGCTTTACCCTTGAAGATTTGGATTTGTGCTTGAGGAGCTTTCGCCGCTTTTACCGGCTTGCCTTTCATGTCGATACCGACAATCACAGCACCATAAGGATCAGCGTAGAGGGTTGCCGGATAGGTCTCTTTGACTTCGATGTCGTAGACGGTTTTCATTTGCTCCATCTGCGTATCGAATTCCTTCTGAGACATTGGGCCAACCATTTGCTCTTGCGGTGGAGATGCAGGAACATCTTGACCTTCAACCGGCTTTTGCGTCATCGAAATGTCGAAGAGCATCAGGCTGTTATCGCCGCTATAAGCTTCGTTCAGGCTGATGTACTTTGGTTGATCAGGTGCTGCACTCGGATCGAATGAGCTAACCGCTGGATTCGGGATAGAAAGTTCAGATCCTGCGCCTTCTTCGTCGTTCAGATCAATCGGGCGGTAGCCAGAGACTTCCACCGGTTGAGACAAAGAACTGGAATCCAGATTGACGATGCCTTGCAGTGCTTGTTCGCCACCCTCTGCTTCGATACCAAGATCTTCAAATGCTTTGGTGTCTTTCAACGTGGTTACGTCAATTTCATTGAGCGTAACTTTGTTCGTAGCCGCCAATTTCTTGGCTTCTGCTTGAATCGCTTGAACTTGATCTTGAATGATCTCGTTCACAGGAACAAGTTGCTTCGTGGCAACAACGTTATTGCCACCCAACATATAGAATGCAAGGCCAGCGGTCAAGATGATCGCAATGAAAGCGGAACCATAGAAGCCCTTGCGGATTGCGGCCAGCGGGTCGGAATTGATGTCTTCTTTACCGCGAACCAGGAAGATCCCAGCAATCGAAGCAATGATCCCGATACCAC